>JAHEBQ010000016.1 GCA_024642205.1 Planctomycetaceae bacterium
AAACCCCTTGGTTACACCGTAGGCTCCCGAGATTCCTCCGGTTAGGACGTTGCCGGAGACTTGCCCCCAGTTGTTCAGACGTAGAAGTTCGGGTGAAGTAACTACGATAGGCATTCCATTCGAAGGATCAGTTAAGACGACTGGCGTGGTATTTGGGTTGTTGGAGTCTTGGAGAAATGCATAAGGATAATAAATGTTACTCGACGTATCATCGACGAAAGTGCCCAATACTTGGCCGAAATCGTTGACTTGCCGCGCATACGTATAACTCGATGTTGGCAGATTGAGGTATTTCCAGGTGGGAGCGGGATTGCCTTCTGCGTCAACTAAGACGTCACCATTTGAGTCCATTAAATCAACAAGAAAAAATTCGCGGAGTCCACCTGCCGGTGTCGAAACAGCGACGAACTGTCCCAAGTTGTTGATGTCCATAATCCCCCCCGGTGAATATTCTCCCGGTAGAGTAATTAACTCATCCAACGACCACGTCTTCCCTGCTGTCCCCAGCACTCCCTGATGGTCATAGAGGACCACCGTTTCACCGTTGGTGAACCGTGAATGCCCGACGACGAAGCCCTGATTGTTGAAGTCGTTCACGTACCAGCCTTCAGGAATCGGCAGCTGTTCCAGATGATACGCTTGGGCGTTGGCTAGTTGCGTTGAAATCAAGGCGAACAGGATCGCCCAAGGAATCGAATTGGCCAGTTGATTTAGTCGCGACATTTCTTTTCTCCAGGTCATTTGTTGACGGTGTGCGTGTGAGCATCTGCTTTGTTGACGGCGAATCCGCTGGAAAACTCATCGCCTCAATTACAGTGCGTGTTCTGCCCGTGATTTGGTCCAAGAATCAGGAAGAATTTGCCAAAAAAGGCGACGGCGGGCTTGAGGCACCCGTTGGACGCGGTGCACAAATTGCGTTGCCTCGTTGAACGATGGAAACCGGCGGCAAAGCCCTCGTCTCACCACAACCAGAAGGCTTAACTTGGTCCGCTATTTGGCGGCATATTTGGCTACGGTCGCCGCGGTTTCTTTTGCCAACATTTGCAAAATGAATTGATCATACCAGTGATATTTGGAATCTGCCGATTTGGAATCGTCAGCCAACTGGGCTCCACGTGCCATCCAGTGCTGTGCTTGGGCCTCATCTCCATTTTCGGCAAAAATCATCGCCAGGAAAAAGTATGAGTAGGGAGGCCATTGTGAAATGTGATTGAATCGGAGGGCTGCAGTTTGCAGATGCGGGAGCGCCTTTTCCGGCTTTCCTGCACGGTAGAGGAGCGATCCAAGGATCTGTTCACGAAGCCAAACATCTCCGACATCACCCGGAGCAGACGACCACCATTCGTCGCGTTTCAACGAGTACTCCAGAAACTTTTCTGCTGCGGCGACGACCTTTGAATAGTCGTTGGTCGATTCCGGCTTCAACGTGAAGATCCAAGCCGCATAGTCGGGCCAGGCACCGTCTCCCTGCAAACTCTCCAAATGAGGCTCAGATCGACTGCATAAATCAAGAAACGCAGCAACATTGTCTTGCTCGAGATTCGATACCGCGAGCAAGTACCACGCCCACCCCAACATAGGACATTCTTCGATTGCCAGCCGACAATTCGCTTCACCAAGCTCGCGCTGCCCCCAGGCAAAATTGAGGGAAGCTTGATCCGCATATGCCCAAGCCCGGATTTGGCCGATTGGATTTTTCACCACCGTTTGACTTGCCAAATCCATCAGCTGCTTTCGCTGGTCGGCGTTCGCGTTCGTCAACCACAGTCGCGGGGGGATCCATCGTATTGTGCTGGGGTCGTTTGGGTTTAACTCCAGCGCCATGGCGAGGTCGTCGAGCGCACCATCGACGTCGCCGAGGTAAAACCTAGCAACGGCACGTCGTTTGTAAACGTGGTAACGGTCTTTAATTTTGGAAAGAAAAACGTCAAGATCTTGAAGCGCATCCTCGTATTGACCTAGCTTAAGCAGGACCTCTGCCCGCTGTTCACGCTTCTGGTAATTTTTTGGTTGAGCGGCAACAACGCGATTGAGATCTTCCAAAGATTCATTCAGCATGCCTTGCTGTGTTCGCAATCCCGCGCGTCGTACGTAGGAAGCGGGAAAAGACGGCGCAATCCGCTGCGCCATATCCAAATCCTGCATTGCCTTTGTCATGTCACCGGTCTTTCTCAACAACTCGGCGCGGCCCAGGTAGCTAACCGGATCATAGGGATCCAGGCGGATAGCTTTGTCAAAGGCTTCCAATGCTTCATGGTCGCGATTTTCGGCGAACAACATCTGAGCATGAAACGACATGGCTGCCGCGTATTCTGGATCGATTTCCAATGCCCGACTGATGTCCTCATTCGCTTGCTGTTGCTCGCCTCGATCCCAACGGAGTAGGCAGCGTCCGAGATGGGCTCTTGCGGAGCCCGGATTCTCCTCCAGAACAAGATTAAGAATCTCCATTGCCTGAACCGGCTGCGTTTCTCGCAACAAGGACGCCTGCAAGATTTTGAAATCGGTATTTTGTGGAGCCTGAACAATGGCTTTTTCAATATGTTTGAGCGCTTGCTCAACGTTGCGAAACCGTGGATCCAGATTGTCTCCCTTGAACCGTGCCAATTCCGCGTGCACATTCGCGTTATCCGGGGCGACTCGAAGTGCGGAATCGAAATCACGTTGCGCCTCTTCTGGCTTAAGCAAATGCGCGTAGACACGTCCCCGCTGTAACAAAACGTCAACATTCTCTGGATCGAATTTTAGCAGTCGATCAAACAACTGTTCGGCGTCCTCCAGCAAACGGTTACGTGCCGAAATGGGGACTCGGGCGACCTTGTCATCAACAAGTCCCAACAGCATCGACTGAACCGTTCCCAGTGCGATATCAAAGTTCTCTACTGCGGCATGCAGAGCCTGCTCCTTCTGACGCGATTCAAGCTGGGTCTGGCGGGCATAACTCAGGCTAACCAGAGTCGCCGTGATAAGTGCGGCAGCAATCAACGACACAGTTGTCAGAGCCGCTTTGTGGCGATACGCCAGTTTCTTCGCACGATAAAGCCAAGTCGGTGGGTGGGCCTGAACTGCATCTCCGGCAAGATAGCGTTCGATGTCGCTCGCCATCGACCTGGCCGAATCGTAACGCCGCGTGCGTTCCTTTTCCAACGACTTCATCACGATCCAATCGAGTTCATTGCGAACCATGGCGGTCAATCCGCGTCGATCGGTTCTGCGTTGGCTGGAAACAGTCGTCGCTTTTTCAGCGCCCAACGTACTAATAATGTGGCTGGGGCGTCGCGGCTCGTCCTCTCGAATAATACGACGCATTTCATCGAATCCAACTTGGCGAAGCGTATCGCGATCGAACGGCGTCTCTCCGGTAAGAAGCTCGTACAAAATCACTCCCAACGAATAGACATCGCTGCGCGTGTCGACGTCCAAGCCGCTCAATTGGGCTTGTTCGGGACTCATGTACATTGGAGTTCCGATCATCTGCGAAAATCCCGTATGGAGCGTCCGTTCGGTCAACGACTGATTGGTCGCTTTGGCAACTCCGAAATCAATCACTTTGGGAACCGGGTGCACGTCGTGCAGCTCCACCAGGACATTGGACGGTTTCAAATCACGATGAATCAAGCCTTTTTGATGGGCGTGTTGAACGGCGTGGCAAACGGTGATAAACAGATCAAGCCGTTGACGAGTATCCAACCGATGTTCGTCGCAATACTCGGTGACTGGAATCCCTTTGACGAGTTCCATCACAAAATAGGGCAATCCGGTTTTGGTTGTTCCTGCGTCAAGCACCTTGGCGATATTGGGATGGTTCATCAGAGCCAGCGCCTGCCGCTCCGCTTCGAACCGTGCGATCACCTGAGCCGAGTCCATGCCTGGCTTGATGATCTTCAATGCGACGGTACGTCGAATCGGTTCACGCTGTTCCGCCATGAATACCACACCCATGCCGCCCACACCGATTTGTTCCAGTAGTTTGTAGAGACCCATCTGGTCACCAACTTGATAGTTAGCGACCAGGTCTGCCAATGCACTGGTCATTTCGGCCGGACGTTGGTCCAGCGGGCCGCTGCTGCCTTCGTGTGCCTGCACGTATCGACGCAAGCGATTACGCAGTTCCAGGTTGTCTCCACAGGCTCGGTCAAGATAATCCAATCGTTGAGATGCTTCCAAATCCAAAGCTGCGGCAAACAGCTCAACTTCTTTTTGCTCTGACGCCATATTCTGGTCTCCTCAGAGATTAGTGCGGATTCCAGGTCAAAAAGCGCTCAGGCGAATGGAATTTTCTTGAAAAAAATGTGACAGGATTCAATCAGGAGTTTGGATCCAGTTCCGAGTGCAACCGTGCCCGGGCGTAAATCCAATGGCGTTTTACTGTAGAAACCGAGATCCCCAGCGCATCGGCAATCTCGTCAATGGTGAGCCCACAAAAATACTTGAGTTTGACAATCGCCGCAATTTCGGGAAATTCGTTTTCAAGTTCGTCGAGGGCTTCGTTGATGGCCTCCCAATCGGCCAACGGTTTCTCTGCTGGCAATGCGTTTTCGGAAAGTTCTCGACGCTGCAAATTGCCGCCCCGTCGAAGCGCCTGCTTTTTGCGGGCATGATCAATCAACAGTCGGCGCATGGCCTCCGCTGCAGCACCAAAAAAGTGGCCGCGGCTGTTCCAGTGCTGAGCCTGGTTGACATCAACGAGCCGAATGTACGCCTCGTGTACCAACGCCGTGGCTTGCAGGGTTTGCCCGGGTTGCTCATTAGCCATTTTGGCTGCCGCTAATTTGCGCAGTTCATCGTAAACGAGCGGCAACAAATGTTCGGCAGCACTCGGATCACCCTGTTCAATCTGGTTCAAAATACGCGTGACGTCGGTCATCGGATAGATCGCCTGAAGGTCGATGGAATAAGATGATGATAACCGGCCATACGACAGAAGGCGACCAAAAACACGGGCGCGATGCGAACCAACAAGCGTTCGTTTTTGTCCCCTATCGTTAAATTCTGAAATTTATCGGTAAGATTTATTGTGTTGTCCCAAAAACTCATCTCATCGAACAGTAACCCGCTAACTCGTCGCGATGTTGCCGAGTTGAATCAAGTCAGGAACACCAATCAACCAAGCCATCAATTGTGACTGTAGCGTGTAAAGTTTGCCTTCCTTCCGCACGGGGCACCGCCAGAAAGTTCCGAAACGTGTCAAATGAGGGGAGCTTGTTTCTTTTCTACGGAAAGAGACGCCAAACCAGTTAACACGCATTGGGCGCCCGGCGCCGAGTGATCGGTTGCCGGGCGTTTTGAATTTCCGGCCCTGTTCTTCTGGGATTTTGCGATCGCCGCTGTCGTTCCTTGTGTCCAAAGTGTTTCCGCAAGTTTTTCAATTTTGCTGGTAACCAATCGGTAAAATCCGTGTATATCATCGTGAACCTCTTCGTGAACTCCTGTTTTAATTAGGAAAAACAAAATGCGTAACCCGCTCTATGGTGTGATTGGGCTTGGACTCGGAGTCGCTGGATGTCTGATTTTCGTAGCCGTGTTGATGTTGGCAGATCAAATCACCTGGCTGAATCCACAGGCGGGCGTCGTTCTAGTATTGGTCTTGGGATTTCTTGCTTTCGTCCTTGGCATCTGCTCGATCAAAACCACTCCAGGAATGCTGTCAACCAGCTTGGGGTTGTTTATGCTACTCTCTCTGCTCTTCCTTATCCCAACCTGGACATCCGTCCGACCAACCACCCCGCCCCCAATAGTTGAAGTTCAAAATTACGATGATTTGAAAAATTAGCAGGCGGTTGGCCATGGATTCCGCGAACCAGTCGTGGCAAAAACAACTAAACCGCCACCCAACCCCTGGGCCTTGGTCAGTCAAAATACCGTCGGTTTCTTTGGGGAGTCAAAAACTCAGGCCGTACCACGGGTTGTTGCGATTCACGCTGCCTGGTTCAGACCTCATCCTGGGTTGTTGCGGTTTGTACGGATGAGGCTTAGCAGCTCAGTACTTGTTTGAATTATCCCACAGCTTGTCGATCGACGCCGGAAGCGTCGCGGAAATCGGAGGCAGGACGGGCAGCAGCGGCAACAGAACACTTGACGGATATTCCGCGCTGCGGTGAATGGTCACGGTACTGTTTGGTTGCTCTGACTCATACATATAGGAACCGGACTTGATGATTGCCTTTTTTCTCCTTCCCCAGGGATACGGCACTGGATCGCTGATAGGTGGTTTGCTGATGGACAATAACAACTGATGACCTTCCCGAAATACGTGTCCGACCGGAAAGATCTCTATCTCGAACCGATAAGGCTTTCCGGGCTCTAAATCCTGGGACTCACTGAGCATGTGATACGGTCGGATCAAGACACGATCACCATCAATGCTGACCCAGTTTGACATCTCCTCGTCAAGTGAGCGTAAAGATGCACGCAGCATTCCACGTTGCAGGGGCCGAACGCGACCGTTGGGAGCGATATCCGAAATGACTCCGAAAAAATCCGTGTCTGCTGCTGTGCAACTGGCCCACAAGGACAACGTGATTGGGCCGCAAATTGCCGTCGGCTTGTCAAAGCTCAAACGATACTCCAGCCGATCAAGTTTATCGTCCGTTGCGTCGCTCACAACTTCATACGTATCAGTTTTCGAGTCATCTTTCGCGTCTGCTGGCGCTGTCGAAAGCTTGTTAGCGGAGTTGAGGTAGTAGCGCGTCCATTGTGTCTCGGGTAGAGGAAAGTCACTTGAAAGTAGCGGATCGTTCGGCTTCACCGCACGATTCTCGACCTCGAAAAATGCTTGAACACGAGACTTTGGATCGTCGATAGCTGGAAACACATCGCTACGCTCACCTCTCAGCCAGAAGTCCAGCCAAGCCCGCCGGAGGGGAATGAATCTCAGCGCCATGCCGTGGTGGCCGTTGGATATCAAGAGCCTCTTCGAAATATCGTCAGGGAGATAATCAAAGAGCCACGCACCACTCGGCCCGGTCTCATGGTCCTGGTAAGAATGAAGGATAAAGATGGGAGCACGTATATCGCCAGCAAGACTGCGATTTGTCTTCGGTCGGATTCGATTTGAGGTCGTTGGGATCTCCCCGGTTTGTGCCGTTTGAATATTATGACCATCCCGAATTTCACGGCTCTCTGATTTGCTGAGCCTTCGGTTCTGAGCCGCAGCTTCGTCCGAACCAAAAACGCCGTCCGGCCTCTGGAAGTTACTGGTCCACTTAACCGGGAATCCAATATTTCTAATGCCGCCAATGGCAGATATTCCACGAGTCGCATCGTCAAAGAGGCCGGAAACCACGACCGCTTTTAGGTGCGGTGGATTGGTCGCCGCAATACGAAACCCGGTCAGACCCGACCAGGAATGACCATGGATTCCCACGTTTCCGTCCGACCAGGGTTGCTTGACAATCCATTGCTCAATCACCTCATGCCCGTCCTGGATACTGCGTTGGCTCATGTAGGAGAATGAGCCTTCCGAAGCTCCCGTACCCCGCAGCGAGGCGTTGACAGTAATATAGCGTCCTGAGTACACCTCTTGGGAGGCTGGTTTCGTCTGACTAGGGTAGCCGCTCATTTCTAGAACGGCCGGCCATTCCTTGGTCTGATCTGCCGGATCGTACCCTTTCGGATATCCCACTGCCAAGCCGATTTTGACGCCGTCGCTCATCGTGGCGTGCGTAAACTCAAATGTACTGCCATCCTCATTTGATTGGATCTGCGGGAGACACTGTCCTGGCAAAGCAAAATGCACCAGCAGCAACACGAGGATTACGCCGGCACGAACTGACACGACGGCCCTCTGAAGGTAGGCAATCAACGATGTTGTTCGATTAATACGCATGGATGTTCCTAAATTGAATCCACAATTCCACTTCTTGAATCCACAATTCCACTTCGTTACCGCCGATCTCTGGAGGTGGTTATGAAACCGCATGAAAACGGCAGCCCGGTTTCGCTTTGAGCCTGGTTTGCGTCCTCACAGAGACCGCCTGGAAGCCACATTGGGGTTTTGAAATCGCTTCCAGGTGTTTCTATTTGCTTTCCGGTATTCTACGGTAGTTTCTTGCCACGAAGCAGTTGACGTACGGGACAGTCTTCGAAATCCAGCCTTCACCACGCTCTCGATCGCGGCAAGGGGAAACCTCGCGCTGGTGGTTGCCAAGACAAACATTCCGACTACACGATAGGCCCGTCTAATCCGCCATCCCGTTCACCGTCGGAAAAGTCGATTTCATTAACCATCATTTCAATTTCAGATTGGCTGATAATGCCTTTGGAAAGCAACAGTCGAAGAGTTGTCGAAACGTAGAGCTTTAGCTCGGCGTTCTCATTGACGAGATGAGCAAGCCGTTCCTCTTGCGACGTATCCAGACGACACGCATTATCAAGTTCGCGTTTTAGTTTGGCAACATCTCGTTCAACATCGCCGATGTCCATTCGGTTCCCAATATCGCCAAGAAGTAGCGTTCGACCCCAACCCATTCGTCGTCTCCTATTTATCTTCAGGCTCCGATCAGCCAATGGTTAGCTTCGTGGTCGCCTCTCGTAATCGACTCGAGTGACGAATAAACCACCAACAATTGATTGTAACCAATTTACCAAGTGCCAATTGTCATACGGCGATTCTGTAGACCATCCTGAGATGGCGTGCGTGTTGGGATCAAGAGTCAGTCTCCAAAGCAAAAGGGTCGATTGCCGCGCGCAGCACGAAACGGTTGAGTTTTCGAGAATTGATGTCAATCGCATTCTCAAGAAATTGACTCAACGAAAACAGCCGATAATCGCAGCTACCTGATTAACAAAAACATGACGGCAAGTACAACCAGCACTGCGAGTCCCACGGCAACAACGGCCCACGCCCGGGACTTCGAGCAATCCGCCTTTTCTGGCCCGCAGGCATCCTCCAGAAACTCGTCGAGCTTGATCGGTTTGCCATACCGGTCCTGGATTGTCACGCCACTTTGGTCCATGTGACTACGTATTTCTTTCCTCAATTGCGAACGGCCGGTCGCAATACCCGTAGCAACTCCGGAACCCATCCCAACCGCGATACCAGTTGCAAGTCCTCCACCAAAGTCCATCAACCCCTCCCCCCAAAAAAACAGATCTGGCCAACATCATTCGCCGGGTCCGTCAGTTCCTTGGAAAACAACCGACCGCAAGTGCCAAAAACATTGAAAATTTTGCATCCCGTATCCGGATTACCTCGGCGTCTCGTATCATCCGAACGTGATCAAATCCTGCCACCGTCCTCCGTCAACCTGTTCGATGAGTGTAACGTGACGAAACGTCGACGAGAACGGTCTGAATCGGCTGGTAATCTCGTCAAACATGGCATCAGTAACCGGATGTGGGTTGGCACAACGTAGACCGGTTACCCAGATTATTATTGCGGCAGACACTTTGGAGAAAAAGCACTTCTCGTCCTCTCACCGATTTTTTTCGCAGGCGAAATGGTCACGCGACGAACTTGGCTTGGCCGTTTTCGACGTTTTATAAAAAGCACTTCCGGCAACCTCCCTCTTGAGTGTCGATGACACACTGACCAGGAAGTGTGGCCTCAAGAGTTTTGTACCGGGATGCACATGGACCCGCTGGTTTCGAGTCGTGGTTACACAGTGACCAACTGGGCTCACTGCTGGGTCGTGTTAAGCGTCATTGTTGAGTTTCCACTTTGGGTGCTCCGCCTCATTCGTTGGCGCCCGATATCATCAAGGCGTTGCTAACTGGTAATGGGCCGAATGGCCTGAGCTTGCGGCAACTACATCGTGGAAATCCGGTGTCGTGGCGCAAGCAGCGCGAGTTGTGGAAATAAAAAACCCCGACCGGTGGGATCAGGGTTCGGTGATTGGCCCGCTTAGTAGTCGACCGTGCTCAACCAGCTGTTGAGCGTTCCAGTTAGCTGGCTACGGCAAGATTTCCGGAATCAGAATGGCTAACACATCACGATCGCTACCATCAGTGTTCGTGCCGACTTGTACGTTCCCAATAATCCATCCAAAGTCCGAACGGTCACGATCGGAAACACGAACCCATTGCAGGTCCGACGTCGCAAAAACACCCAATGGATCAGAATCCCCGATAATCAAGCTTTCAAAGTCCGAGACAAAAGTCTCGTCACCGGACACCTCTGGGTCTCCATCTTCGTGAAGGTAGTAGCTGACACCCAGATTATCCTGGTCTTGCCAAACCAAATCCCCAGAGTTGTTTATGTCATCAACGTATGGTCCGTAGGCAAGATAATTAATCTTTTGGCTCCACTGAACATGAACAATACCGCTTATGCTAATGCGGGCGGCATGTCGTTCTACTCTGTTTTTTCGCATTGGCACCAAAGCGTCAGCACCGAATTGCCCGAATTCATTGATTGCCGTTGGCCTGCTGAATTCATCGAACTCGACGCCACCGTTATCGGTATAGGCCAACCCGATACCGTTGGCGTCAGTCGCATTCTGTTGAATCATGTACGTAAGCAAAGGCCCTCTGCTGGTACCAACCGCACTTGTGCCGACAACCTCCAACATGTTGTTGAACTCAATTTCTGGCCATCCGACACTGTAAAAGAAGTACGGCTCGGCGGCATTTTTGCGGACATGAATCAGATAGTCAGAATCGGGGTTGTAAACCGATATTTGGCGCGAAGGATCTTCGCTGGTGAAATAGCCACTCAACAATATGTCCCCCACTTCGTTCACTCGCCACGCGGAAGTACTAACCGCACCTGGATAGAAAGGGGGCAACTCTTTTAAAGTCAATGATTCTTGTTCGAGATCGATTGTGCATCCAATTGAATCTCTTCCAAGTCCGCTTCTTACAGTGCCGCAGATGCGACCGCTCGAATTGACTCCGTAAAAGGCCGACTGCTGATGCGTACCTGGCACCCAGCTAGGCGGCGTGGTTCGACCTTCGGGATAGCCGGGGCCGATCAGCTCAAAGATGTCCCAGAACTTCCTTTCAATGGGCAGGTTGTCGGTATCCGGATCATACAAGGGGCTGTTTGGATCGGAGTCTGCGAACGTGGAGTCCGGATCAATCAAGCCAAAGTGATCGTAGACAAACGCCGACCGCCCAACCCGATCATTTCTGTGATAGTAACCGACGACCAAAGCCACCGTCGCGTCGCCATTGGAATCGGTGGCGAACGCGAAGTTCAAGGGATGAACCCACAGAGTCTCCGGTGGCAGATCAGGCCAGTGGACGCGATAGCCAATCCCGATTTCGACTGGGGGTTCCTCCCCTCCTCCGCCGCCACCTTTACCGCCCTTGCCGCTATTGCCCTGAGCCAGGGCAGAGCTGGCGAACACCGCCATAGCAACCATTGAAAAAGTTATTGTCAGCAAACGAAACAATTGACATTTCATTGTCGATTCTCCTGCTCGTTCGCACTAAAATAATTTGCAAGATGCACCAAGCGGGCGAACATTTCGTTTGACTGCATCCCGGGGGTCGATTCGACTTGGTTGGTAGCTGGGACGAATCGACCCGTTTTTTTGATCTCAATCGTGCTGCTTGAACTCGGCCCATCTTTCCCGCCACTCAGCGGCCAGCTTGTCATGTCCAGCCTGCGGATCTTTAAGGTGTTTGGCTTCGTAAAGCCTCACCAGTCGTTCGAATGAACTGGATAGGAACCGATTCCTGTGGACCGGATCCTGCGTGCTTGCCGTCGCCAGAAGGCCATCATGACTCTTCAGCAGAATTCGCTCTGCCTCATCAAATTTCCGCATCGCGACAAGCGTGTCGCCGAGCAACGACTGTGCCTTGTAGGTTACCCAGTAGCCGTCGCGTTTCTCGGCAAGTACTCCGGAATACACTTCAAGCAGCGAGTTCGCAATCTCATACTTTTGCGCTGGAATAAAGTAGTTCTCACATAGCTGTCTCATTTCCAAGGCCAGAGAAACACTGTCTTTAGGGTACCCTCGACGAAGGGTCAACAAATGTTCGTCTGCCATTTCTGAAGCGGACTGCTCCCGCCCTGTTTGTAGGTAGGCACCAATCAAAACTGGAGTTACCCAAACCAGCTCCGGATTATTCTGAATCGACGAGTGAGCTTCTTCCAGATACTCGATCGCTTCCTCAAACCGTTTGGCATCCGCCAGGTTCTTTCCCAGGTTGGCGATGTACTTTACGGTTTTAGGATGTTCCCGACTTGCCTTGGCTGTCTGTTGTGTTTTCAACCGCTGCAACAACATAATCGCATTGTCATACTCACCGCACGCCCAATATTGAGTTGCCAACCAGTAATGGATTTGCATCACGTCTGGATCGTCATCGGATCGATCAGCTGAGATGATGTCGACGACGTTCCGAGCGAGAGCAAGGGACCGATCATTTTTGCCAAGTCTGCAATAGACACTGGATAGCAGTCGCGTCGTGCGAAGTGTACTTGGGTTATTCGCCCCGATGCGGTCGATTTTCATTTTCTGCGCAGCCTCCAATGCATCACGGGCATCCTTCAACCTTCCCAGGTAGAAATAGGCATACCCGAGATTGTGCAATGTCGTCAGTGTCTTGATGTGATCTTCGCCGAGCGACTCCTGCTGGCTTGCCAACACCTGTTCAAACATGGGTATCGCTGACTCCCACTTTCGCTGCATATTGAAAACAGCGGCCAGGTTCTGCCTCGCGTTAAGTGTTTGGGGATGCGTGTTGCCAAGCCGACTTTCGCTAGAGCTTAAGGCATCTCGAAATGCTTTTTCGGCAAGGTCATACTCCTTATTTTGCGCATAGGCAGTGCCGAGATTGTTCAAACAGGTAATCGTATTTGGATGCTCGATTCCCAGTTTGCGGTTGCACCATTCGAGATTTCGTTCCAGAATTTCCTTAGCATCTTCAATTCGGCCAGATTTGGTCAGGCAAGTCGCGAGTGAATTCGCGGTTGCCACGGTTTGAGAATGATCGTCGCCTAGCGTGTCCCGCAACTGAGTGATTGCGGTGTCAAGAAGTTCGACCGCCCGATCAACGTCGCCCAATTGACCATGAATATCGGCCAAGTTGCGAATCGATCGCAATGAGACTGGGTCAAACGCATCGAGATGTTCAACCGCCAAAGCTACAGCGGCGGACTGCTGCTCGAGCGCCTGGTTGAACTCGCTTGCAAGATACATGCAATGGGCGAGATCGTTCAGGCTGGCGATCGTTTCGCGGTTCTTAATCCCGTTCAACGCTTCTCGTTGATCTAGCGCTTGCTCGAATAGCGAAACTGCCTCCGGGTAGTTCCCAACCTTCTCATTGGCTTTGGCCAGCAGCCGCAAACTGTCCACCAACTGGTTGGGTTGAATGCCAGTTGCTCGGCGAGCGAACTGATATGTCTCATCGGCCAGTTTCAGAGCATCGAGATATAGTCCTGATTCCACGTAAGAAAGCGTCAAAGAGTTCGAGATTTTGACTCGTTCTGTTGGATCATGATCTGGCCTTTGGACACAAGTCGAAAGAGCTCGACGCAAGTGTTGTATCGAATCGTTGTAATGTGCAAATTCCATTAAGCTGGAGCCAACAATCCAATGCAATTGCGATTCCGTCTTCGGGTTCAGTTCTTTTTGCCCATTCAACTTCTCGCCCGCCCGCAGCAACAATTGCCTGAGAGTGGAATCTCGCCCCAGCTGAATGGATGACTGGTCATCAAAACGAAACTGGCCCTCTACCGTTGTTAGCGCCAGAAAATCGTCGACCATAAAGCGGGCAATTGCGGTAGCATTCTCAGCTTCCTGTTTGGCAATTGTTGTTTTCGCTTCTGCAATGTTTTTCTGTTCACGAATGGCCTGATTGAAGTTGATTGAGACAATCAGTCCAATGCACAATGCCGAGATCACCAATATTGCCAGGCTGACGGCGGTTTTGTTCCGCCCGATAAATTTGCGCAGACGATAAGTCAACTTCGGTGGCATTGCCAGGACCGGCTGATAGTTTAGGTAGCGGTCGATATCGTCAGTCAAAACGCTTGCGGTTTGGTACCGCCGCGTCCGATCTTTCTCCAGCGCTTTCATCACGATCCAGTCGAGATCGCCGCGGAGTTTTGAACCCAGCTTCTCAGGTGAGGTCAGGCGATTCGCCGCTGTTTGTTTGGCTTTCTGAACGGCGCTCAACCTGGTGCTCGGTTTGGTCGGTTCGTCCTCACGAATCATCCGCAGCGTTTCATCCAACGCCTGAGACTTGATCTTCTCGCGTTCGAAAGGCGGCTCGCCGGCAAGCAATTCGTAGAAGATCGCGCCCAGTGAATAGATGTCACTGCGGGTGTCGATGTCCAGGTTGTTGAACTGGGCCTGCTCGGGAGACATGTATTCCAGGGTCCCCACGATCTGCCCAAACCGGGTGAACATCGTCTGCTCGGTCAACTCGTCACCCGTCGCCTTTGCCACACCGAAGTCGATCACTTTCGGGACCGATTGGTCGTCGTACATTGCGACCATCACGTTAGAGGGCTTCAAGTCCCTGTGGATGATCCCTTTCTGATGGGCGTGCTGTACCGCTTGGCAAACCTTTTGAAACAGCTTTAATCGCGCTTCGATATCCAATCGCAGTTCGTCACAGAATTCCGTGATCGGTTTCCCCTTGACCAGTTCCATTACGAAATACGGCCGCCCTGCATCGGTAGCCCCGGCATCGTGGACTTTGGCGATATTGGGGTGGTCCATCAGCGCCAAGGCCTGCCGCTCGGCTTCGAAGCGGGCGATCACCTGCCGGGTGTCCATCCCCGTCTTGATCAGTTTCAGCGCGACGCGGCGTTTGACCGGCTCGGTCTGCTCGGCCATGTAGACCGTTCCCATTCCGCCTTCGCCGATGACTTCAAGTAGCTTGTAGGGGCCGATCCACTCGTGGTTTTCCTCAAAATCCTGGGGACGTGTCTCGACACGCGTCAGATCTAACGCAATGGCCTGGCCTTCCAGGAATCGGTCTTCGGGCTGGTAGGCGTCCAACAGGACGTCGACTCGTTTCCGGACTTCCGTATCAACTCCGCACGCCTGCTCCAAATAACAGTTTCTTCCCTCGCCAGGTGGGATCTTCCGGGCGACGTTGAAGATCTGGGCGTCATTAAGTTGAATGGTCTTCATGGCAATTTCCAGGTCGAAAGTGACCTATAGATCAATGCGAAAGTTGGTGCCGACCGACCCAGCGAAAAATCAATTTTTCTTGAAATTGGATTTCGTGCAGGCGTTAGCCGCCAAGTTGAACGCGCAACCAGGTTTTGGCGTAAGCCCAGTCGTTGTCCGCAGTTGAGGTCGAAACACCTAATGCGTCGGCAGCTTCCGCATGCGAGAGACCAGCGAAAAACCTCAGTTTGACTAACAAGGCCTGGCGTTCGTCCTGCTTTTCAAGTTCCTGCAGCGCCTCGTCCAACCCCAGCATGTCGATGTCGATACCGTTAATGGCCGGTTCGATCCCAGTCAATGAAACCCGCTGCAGGTGCCCCCCGCGTTTGGGCCCTTTTTTCTGGCGAGCGATTTCAATCACAATCCGTCGCATGGCCTCGGCCGCTGCCGCAAAGAAATGGCCACGATTGTCCCAGCTGGCATCGTTTTCCTTCCCGACGAGCCGGAGATAGGCCTCATGTACCAAGGCTGTCGCCTGCAGCGTCTGCCCCGGTTTTTCGTTCGTTAACCGCTGACGGGCCAAAACACGTAGCTCCTCGTATACAAGAGGGAGCAGCTGGTCGGACGCCGAGGGGTCGCCTTGCTGGATCGCGTTAAGGATTTGTGTCACGTCAGTCATAAGCAAGACTATAGCCGACCAGCACTCGCGACGCGATTGTGTGTTTTCAAGTCGCAGGACGCGGGTTTTGCAGCAGATTGCTACCGCCGTCTCCTAATAAAACACCATCTTGGGCCCAACTCATCTCACCCCTATTTTTTCAGCATTTTCTTTCACAGGACGCATTGGAAGTGTATCCCGTGACATTGAGCCTTTTTGGTGGTGATTTTGGGCCGGGTGCGTTCTGTGAAATTCGCCGGCCCACTTTTCGGAAACCGATAAAATCTCACGATACTTGGCGCAAAAAACGAGGCCCGGAAGAATGAACTTCCTGGCCTGTTTTTGTTCGAGCCGAGTTTTACCTGGGCTCGGTATGGAGGCGGAGTGGATCAAGCCTGAGTCCCGTGACGGATCAAAAAACGTTCCTTCTTTTGTTCCTCTGAAGATACTCGAGCGGAATTGACTTCTTGTGGTTGATTCATGTGGGCAATTCCTTCTCGGCGTTCGGTACATTCACGGTGGAGTGCATTTTACGGTATTGAAGAATTGAAGTTCCCCAGAGTTGGTAGACGGTGCGTCTTCTTATGTCAAGATTGTATGACAAATGGAAGATTCATGAAACGGACGCGACAGACATTCAGCCGCGAGTACAAACTTGCAGCAGTTTAGAAGGTGATCGAACAGGGCCTGTCGTATTGCCAAGTAGCGCGAGATCTTGGCATTCGGGACACACTGATCCACAACTGGAAGAAAGCCATTGTAGCCGATGGCACTCTCCAGGCCGAAATCGACCAGAACCCTTCGGTGGAGGCGGAACTCAAGCGTTTACACGAACAAAATCGCCAACTCAGGATGGAAAGAGAAATTTTAAAAAAAGCGAATGCCTACTTTGCCAAAGCAAACATTTGAAGCTGAAGTTCATCGCAGCCCATCGAAAATGCTGGCCAATCACCATTCTGTGCCGCGTGCGGGAAGTCACCGCTGCGGGCCTTTTACCAGTGGCTTGGGCGCAAGCCTTCGCCGGCACAGCGGAAACAACAGAAAATCGTGACCGAGATCAATCGGATTCATAAACTTCCCAGGCTCCAGGATTATGGCAGTCCGCGGCTAGCGCCGCAGGCTGACGAAGTTTCAAACCCGATTCTTAAAACCCACATCTATCACATTCGAAGTAGATCAATGAAACCAAACTTACTGGTGCAGATACTGAGCGTTCTTCTGCTGTCGACTCATACGGTTTTCTCTGCAGAGCGACCAGATGATGCAGCCAAGCCAAACATTCTGTTCATCTTTACCGACGACTGGGGGTGGGGCGATCTCGGCTGCCACGGGCATCCGTATTTAAAGACGCCAAATATCGACCGGCTTGCCAGGGAAGGTACCGACTTCCATCGTTTCACTGTCGCCAGCGGCGTATGTTCTCCGAGCCGCACCGCTGTGATGACCGGCCATTTCCCCGCGCGTTACAGCATCGACGGCCATTTCGCGGCGGTCAGGAGTAACGCGAATCGTGGTATGCCGGACTGGCTTAACCCAAAGGCGCCGACACTTCCGAAGATGCTGCAGTCGGCTGGATACGCGACGGCACACTTTGGAAAATGGCATCTGGCCAACAACATGATCCCTGATTCACCGTTGCCAACGGGCTATGGGTACGACGAGTACGGTGCCTTCAATTGCGCTGGCGAACAAATGCCGGTCCACGAGGACGCCGCTCGCGCGATTGCCTTTATCGAAAAGAACGCCGCCGTGAGCATGCCATTCTTTATCAACCTCTGGATGCACGAGCCGCATACACCGCATCACACTCTGCCGGAATTTCGTCGGCGATTTCCAGAGCTGGATGATGCTGACAATGTCTATG
Source organism: Planctomycetaceae bacterium (assembly GCA_024642205.1). GTDB lineage: Bacteria > Planctomycetota > Planctomycetia > Pirellulales > Pirellulaceae > Mariniblastus. The sequence goes on from JAHEBQ010000016.1 coordinate 17,537, forward strand.
CGTCTGTGCTTTCACATGCCGACGACCGGATCGGCGAACTGCTCAATGCATTGGACCGGTTAAAGCTGACCGACAATACGCTGGTGATATTTAGTTCGGATAATGGTCCGGCCGGCAGTGGTCGGGGCGGCAAGATTGCCACCATGTACGATTCCGCGACCGGCGAGGGGTTTGGAATTGGCTGCAGCGTAGGAACAACCGGTGGTCGCAATGGACGCAAGAAGTCCATCCTTCAAGGCGGGATCGGAGTTCCCTTCATCGCCCGCTGGCCGGGAAAGATCAAGGCGGGTGCGATCGATGACGTTTCGTGGATCTCCGCCGTCGACCTGCTGCCAACGTTCTGCGAAATCGCAGGGGCAAACATGCCTGATGGCTACGAACCGGACGGCATGAGCCAACTGGCGGCGTTGCAGGGTTCCCAACTTTCATTGCGCGACCAGCCGTTGTTTTGGAAAGGCATTCCAGGCAGCAAAGGTCCTGTCTTTTCGATCCTGGATGGAAAGTGGCGGCTGCTGACCAGTACTGGTTTCGAGGTGCTTGAGCTTTACGAGGTGAACAAAGATCCTTTGGAAAAGAACAATTTGAAGGACGCACATCCTGAGATCGCCGACGAACTGCTAGAGAAGCTTCAGGCCTGGAATGCGACGCTCCCGGAGAAGCCCAACTTCGAGTGCTTGTCAAAATACCGTGCGGAGAATGCCGGACCGCTGCCTCCAGAGGTCAAGCCACGCTTTCAGTTTGACCGGTCTCGATAAGTACAACATTTGGCCAAACAATGTAGCGGAAGTCGTCAAGACTTTCGGTGTATGACAGATAAAACTACGACAGATAAAACGAAACTCTCCACGAGTTCCGCTACGATAGATAAATCGAATCTTTCCACGAGTTCCGCTAAGATAGTTTGATGACCGCTACCCAACCTCAACGACTGAAGCGACTTCCTCCCGAGTATTACCGGGGCGAAGCGTGGGTGCACTGGGTACTGACAATTGACAAACGACGTACCGGCTGGCTGGATGCAAAGTTTCTATACCGGTTTCGGGAACTGCTAACGCATTCGGCTTTTCGTTATCAGTTTGCATGCCCGATCTATACTTTAATGCCCGATCATATGCACTTGCTTTGGGCTGGGTTGTCAATCTCTGCCGATCAGTTGCCGGCCATGAAGCATTTTCGGAAGAACATGAATGACTCGCTGAAGCGAATTGGTTTCGAGTTCCAACGTCAACCATACGACCACGTTCTCAAAGAGGATGAACTCGAGCGGTCGGCAATCGAAGACGTCGCCGAGTACATCGCGCGTAATCCTGAGCGTAAAAGCCTCGTTGGTATCGATAAATTCGCGGAGCATCCTTACACCGGTTGCCTCTTACCAGGCGCACCGCTGGTACGACTTTTCGGTGAACGAGGATGGGATGAAGTGTGGGTCACAATGGACTTTCTCAAACGAACGGCCTGCTATCGCACACCCGACCCCAAATACGATGCCCCAGGACCACAGTAGTAGCGGAAGTCGTCAAGACTTTCGGTGCACGGCAGGATAAATCGAAACTCTTGACGAGTTCCGCTACGTTAGGAATCGACATATGAAGAACCAAATTTATCTCTTCCTGTTGGCTGCGATGTGGATTACTACGGTAGTCTACGCAGCTGAACACCCGCCCAACTTCGTGATCATCTTCACCGATGACCAAGGCTACGAGGATGTCGGCTGCTTTGGTTCGCCTGACATCCGAACTCCGCGGCTGGACGAAATGGCTGAGCAGGGAATGAAATTCACGAGTTTCTACGCGCAGCCCATCTGTGGTCCATCGCGAGCGGCATTGATGACCGGCTGCTATCCGATGCGGGTCGCCGAACGAGGCCACACCAAGCAAGTTCATCCCATTCTGCATGAGGACGAAATCACAATCGCCGAAGTGCTAAAAAAGAAAGGTTATGCCACCGCCTGTTTCGGCAAATGGGATTTGGCCAAGCATGTACAGTCGGGCTTCTTTATGGACCTGTTCCCGACTCGCCAGGGCTTCGACTACTTCTACGGAACACCCACCAGTAACGATCGCGTGGCGAATCTGTACCGGAATGAAGAATTGATCGAACCCGACACGAACATGGCGACGTTGACTCAGCGTTATACCGATGAGGCAATCGCCTTCATCGAACAGAACCAGAAGCAGCCATTCTTCGTCTACATACCTCACACGATGCCACATACGCGTTTGGATGCGTCTGCGAAGTTCAAAGGAAAAAGCCAACGCGGCCTGTATGGCGACGTGATCGAGGAAATTGATTTCAATGTCGGACGGATTCTGGATGCGATCAACAATTTGAAGCTGTCAGACAACACGTATGTCCTGTTCACAAGCGACAACGGTCCGTGGCTGATCAAGAACAAAGACCATGCAGACGGGCACCTGTCGGGCGATCATGGAGGATCAGCAGGGCCACTGCGAAGCGGTAAAGTTTCCACGTTTGAAGGGGGAGTCCGAGTTCCCGCGATTCTCTGGGGACCAGGCCGTGTGCCAGCGAAAACGACCTGTGATGCCATCGCGACAACGATGGACATCTTGCCCACGTTTGCCGCTCTGTCTGGAGCCGAGGTTCCGCCTGATCGCGTCATCGATGGCGAAGACATCCGGCATCTTGTCCACGGCGAATTCGACCAAGTCAATCCCGACAAGGCGTACTTCTATTACCTGCGCGTGCATCTGCAGGCGGTGCGTCAGGGAAACTGGAAGCTGCATCTGCCACGCGAGATGAATCCAGTCGGAGCAGCCCCATTCAGCCGCAACAGTCACATCGCTCCGGATGATCGAGTCGGATTCGAGAAACCGTTCCTGGTTGATCTGGAGGCCGACATCGGTGAAACGACCGACGTATCAGAGCAGCATCCCCAGGTTGTCCAGCGACTGCTGGCACTGGCCGAGAATATGCGTGACGATCTCGGCGATTTCGATCGCGTTGGGAAAAACATGCGATTCTTTGACCCACTCGAACAACGACCAACTCAGCCACCAGTTCCGCCGTCCCAAAATCGTTCGAGAAAAAACTGATCCAGCAAAAGCAGGGCTCAGCCGTGACAACTGAGCCAGATATGGACATTCCAAAACTCATCAGTTTCGTTTGTCTGCGAGTGGCCCAAACTCTCACCGCCGCCGACCAGCCCAACCTCGTCATCATCTTCACCGACGACCAAGGTTATGGCGATCTCAGTTGCTACGGTGCGGAACACGTCAGCACACCACGCATCGACCAGATGGCGTTGGAAGGTTCCCGGCCAACCAGCTTTTACGTGGCTGCTCCGGTCTACACTTTTTCGCGAGCCGCTCTGATGACCAGCTGCGATTCGCTCAGGGAATTGGAAGTTGCATACGAGCAAGGGAAAGCCGACGCAGCTTTATGACCTGGAAAGTGACAACGGTGATAACCGCATCGACATCGCGACGATCAGTCATACCAATGGGTTCTGGAAGCGTCAGTTCGTCGATCGCCAATACGCCACCCTCCCCATCGCCTCGCGATAAGCATCGGCATTCGGGAAATCCGCAAAAACGAAGCCCATGAAAATCCAAAGATCGTATCCGTTGAATGTGATTCCAAGCGTCTTGCTCAATTCAACGGCCAAGCGCGGGAAAGATACGACAAGTGCATACGTCAATGCAGTTATTTCAACGAACGGCTCGCTCGTGACGTTGGTGCCGGAGCCGACGCATGGAGGACACCAGGTTTGTAGGGCAGCGGCGAGATTGCCAAAAAAATGGGTTTGGTGCTTGAAGACAATGTCTCCGGCAATTAATTTGATCAAGTTCAAGGCAGCCGCTGATTGCATGACGCGACAGGATACCGACTTGGGCTTTCGACCATTGTTTTTTGGACGTACTTTCAATCTCACAAATCAGCCACTTTCGAAAGGCACCAACATTGATCGGGGGTGTTGGAATTGCGGTATGCATCGCATTGCTCGGTTTCCTGGCACTCAAATGGGGTAATGGGTTTGGCCGGTCCAAAACACCTGCAATCGAGAACTTGCCATACCCAGTCGTTGTGATATTTTCTCCGAACACATGGTATGTCGAATACAATTGTTCAGACTTGACTACGATGAGCACGCAACTGGTCCTGATGCATCAAACGCCGCCCAAGCTCATTGACAATGAGCTTAACCTGTTCCAATTGGATAATCTGAGTTCGACGTTGAACTCGTTTCAGCTGATGGCCAACTTGGGGAACGGGCTGTCCCCTGTTTCGTTCGATTTGCACCGGATTCGCGACAGGTCGCATTCACAAGCCCTGCGATTGCTCGTTGAAACGATTGCCTCCGATTTGTCCGTTGTCGAGTCTCAGCAAATTGAAACCAAGATCCAGTCTGTTGAGACCCTGGAAGATGCTCTTCGTGTGATCAATGACGCGGCCGATCATTCAGCAATTCGCGCGAACGAATGAATGTTCGGACAGACTGGCGAGGTCAGGTAATCGAAGTGACGGCGATTCCGCCCGGGTCGTTTCCGCAACGCGGCCAGCGTGGCTGCTCTGGCAGGATTGATCAGTGCATGCGCGGTTAGCGGACCGTTTTTCCACTCGTCCAGGTGGACACACCCTTGGCCCCAAAATCCGACATCACGCTTTACACAGGTCGGCGGCTGAACAAGCGTATCGCCCACGACGAAATCGTGCGAGGCCACTGGTGACGCCATCCGTCCCGCCTGACAACCTGGTCGGCAAATTCGAGCTGAATGACGTTTACAAAATGCTCGAGTATCTCGCTGGCGGTCGATTCCCCCAGAAACGACTTGGGTGTGACATGACAAGTCTGCTTCTTTCCTGAACTGCTCCGCTTTTCCGTTCGGTCGTTGGGAGAAAAACCGAAGGTTTCATCAGACCCGATTGCCCAAATCACAATGGAGTCTGCGTTCGATGTGGTTGGATTGCCAAGCGGTTGTCAATTGTTTGGCCGACCGCAGGTAAATCGAAAACCTCCAACGCCAGAAACTCGATACGTAACCGGCTGTTAATCTGGTCGAAGCCCCGGACAACCAGCTGCGACTGGAGATATGGCCCGCACTTATCGCCGCCGTGGAATCCACAGGTTGTTCTTGGCTCCGATTTTTTTCGTCAATGAGGTACGATCCAAATTAATTGTGGTTTTCTTGCAGAGGATTTGGTAAATCCACGAGCTCGTGGAATATCTATAAAGAACACCTTGTTCTCAAGAGATGAAAAGCGACGGAACAACCAGACCAAAATCTCCGAAACAGTTCGGTCCGAGAACAACAATAAGACGAATTCGTCGCATGGCTGGCCCGGCATATTCCCGTGATCCGCCGGTTCGCCCGGTTTCTACTGCCATCGAGGGGTGGAGTTGATAATGTGATGCAGGAAACTGCGCTTGAGTGCCGGAATTAGTTCTTTGACGTCCTGTCGACCAGTGATCGCGAGGCAGCGCTGAAGGACATGCAATTCTTGCAGGACGTTTCCTCACATCAGAAAAGACGCTTGCGGCAAATCCAGGCTTGACGAAATATGCCGATTGTCCAAAAACGTCAAGATCGCTCAATCTGGCGATCTGCCTTTTTCAAGACGCCCGGTCGTATTTCGGAGAATTCAAAAACGGTTGAGTAAACCGGTTCTTCGACCGACTCGAATGAACAGATCCGGTGAGTTTGACCCGCAGTTAAAGAAACGCCAAAGGAGATCCCGGAGCTCGCCGATCGTGACGATAACGGCTCAAAAAAAGAAAAGCAAAGCCATTATTAATCGACTGGTGAATTTCCAAAAACCGCTATTGTCTGTTTGGCCCTTGGCAGGGTCGGTCTTCGGACCCGGGCTCAAACGATTTGAGGAAACATCTGACAAATAGTTGATCCACTCATCCCGACTAACCAAGCCATCGTTGTTAATGTCTGCTTCAGAGGGTGGTCGTCTCATTTTCCTTTGCTCCTCTTGACTTAACTGACCATCCCTGTCTTCGTCGTATTGGTTTAATAACGAGTCAACGTACTTTTCGTACTTTGCTCGGCTACTGGATCTAAAAGAATTTGGCGAAGATCCAGGCGCCACTCCGCCGTCATTTTTTGGTCTGGGGTTCATTGGTTTTTTCAAGCTTTCAACCAGTTCGGCGCGACTCAATGTTCCATCTTTATTCGAGTCATACTTGCTAAGTAGCAGGTAGCCTACAAGTTCCGCCTCGGTGATAAGTCCGTCTTCATTCACGTCGGCTCCTGCTGGCAGTTGCCGCATTTTTTTGGACTCAGCCTCATTTAACTTTCCATCTTTGTCTTTATCGTATCGGGTTAACAGCGATTCCGCGTACTTCTCGAACTTTGCGTAATTTGGCTGAGCGCTGGAATTCGACTGCGGTCTTGAACCCGGGGCGTCATCGCTTGTCCGGCTGCTGCTCGGTGGTTTATTTGTCCCGCTCAAACTTCCGATCAGTTCTGCCTTCGTAATAAATCCGTCATCGTTCACGTCGGCTCCTGCTGGCGGTCGCCGCATTTTTTTGGACTCAGTCTCATTTAACTTTCCATCTTTGTCTTCATCGTATCGGGTTATCAGCGATTCCGCGTACTTCACATATTTGTCCACATTTTTGGATTCCACACCGTTGAACTGTTGGGAAACGGCAGTAGACGATAGAAAACCAAGAACTGAAATTGCCATAAGCCAATGAATTGATACGCGAATCATGATTAAGCCTTCGGATGAAAATGGATTGAAATCCTGGACTAACTTTTGAGCGCAACTGCTTTGAGCCGTGATTCCGACAACTCACCTAGTATCGCAGCTTCGACAACAATAATGCGATTTTTCGGTCAATTCGTGCCAAAGTAAATCGAAGAATTTCTTCGATTATGCTTTTTGTTTCTCAACGGGCCCAAAACCCTGGTTTCCTTTGTGCCAACGTTTCCTGTCTTTGAACAGGTTCAGTGAGAGGATGGCGTAGCGGATTCCTGGCCGCTGGCATGATCAAGGACCGTTAGTCGGTCGTTTTAGACCTTTCCGACTAGGGATCGTCGCATGAATGGGATTCAGCCACTGTCAATACGGCTGTACGCCAATATCTGGATCATTACCGCGGGGAGTGCAATCACCAAGGATTGACAAACAAGCTGATCGAATCGCCAAGCCCTCCACCTGATTTCAGGATGAAGATTGAAACGACGGAGCGAGTGGGCGGATTGCTTCGATCCTATCATCGCGCTGCATAAATCCGCTCGTGGCTTCACTTTTGACCGACCAATGTGTCAATTGGTCTGATTCCCGCTGCGCGATGTAAGCGAGGACAGGCTGGCTTATCCTGTTTCCAGCCGACATCGGCTTTGATCTCAGCTGAAGTATCGGACTTGCAACGTGTGGCGTGCCAGAGTTTCATTGCCAATTCCCTCGTTCGAGCTTTTTGACCCTGCGGGAACATTGGATTCGCCGGCAGTCGAATCGTAAATTCGGTGGCTCTTTTTTGCCTGAAGGCAAGACGTTGGCAACGGTCAGCCACGATCGAACTGCGAGGCTATGAACCGTGGACACCGGGAGGTAGGTCGCATCGCACAAGTTTCCCGTCCTGTCTTCCAATGCACGGTTCAGTACCGACGGAGACTGTCTCATCCTGGCAAGCTGGCATGAATCTCCGGGCAAACATCGGCAGAAAATCTCGGCCGGCAAATTGGCATGACAGATCCTCCTGAATGCCGGGCACGGCTCTGCTCTGCCTGAATCTGGAGGTGGCGTTTCACGTCAATGAAGACCAGACCCCATCGGAATTCGCTTTCATCTGCATCGAGGATCTTGGGCATGCTATACTGAAATGGGCTTTGAATGGCCGAGGATGATTTCTCGAACCGCGAAAGGGCGAGAGTTGAATCCATCCCGGTACCGACTCCCACCAGCGACCACCGTCGGCACCAGCTTGGATTGGTTTGTCAATTGCCGAATTTCAAACTGAATCTCCATAGATACGCCATATGCTGCTTCGATTTCTCGCGTTTTCCATTGCTGTATCGTTTCCCGCGTCCGCGCGAGCCGACGATAACTTCAAAATCCCCAGCGACGTCTCCCAGGTTCTTGGCCAACGCTGCCTGGATTGCCACAGCGACGACTCGGCCGAAGGGGATGTGCGACTGGACGCGATCGCGGCGCTGGGACTGGAGGCGCGACTCGACTTGCTCAACCGAGCGCAGGAACAGCTCTTTCTGGAGCGAATGCCACCAGAGGACGAAGCGCAACCGACGGCGGTGGAGCGAATGCGGTTGGCAGATTGGGTGTCGATAGAACTCCACAAGCACAAGGCGTCAACGCTGGAGAAGAAATTACAGAGGCCTGAGTTTGCAAACTATGTGGATCACGACAAACTCTTCTCGGGTGAATTCAAGAATTTGCCCGGATTCACTTACGATCGACAGTGGTTGATCAGCGAGTTTATCTTCAACGCGAAGTTTCAGCGAATCCTGCAAGGCAATACACGGGCAAATCGAAAAGGGCAAAAAGTACCGGTGTTGGGTAGCCACCGGTTCCGCAGTTTCAGCCTCACCAATCCCTTTCTGCTGCCCAATCGATCCGGGGTGAGATACTATGCCGACATCGACCTCTCGGGTGGCCATTTGTCGAGTATGCTGACGAATGCCCAAAAGACGTCGGAATTTATCACCGGCCATCTCGTGAAGCGCAACGCCAAGTATCTACCTGCCATTACCGAAATCATGGCGTTGGAGAACGGACATCAAGCAACACTGGCGGTTCGTCGGCAGTTTCTCGAAGACTTTATCGCCAGGCTCTGCGACGATTCTTACGGCCGCCAACAAGCATGGCTGCTGCCCCAGTTTGTTCCGGTTGCGCTGAACGAGGTCAAGGCACTCGAGGCAGGGGAAACCTACAAAAAGGCGCCTGCGCATGTCGCACTGAAGCTGCTGGAGAACCTGGCAGGGGAAGATACCGTCTATCAGGTTCTGCTCAACCCGGAACACGAGAACAAATCGGACGAGGACGTTCGGGAATTGTGTGAGCGCACCTGGTTTTACCATGGCGACCATGAACGAGATATTCAGGGACGCATGACGATTCTTCGGGATTATCTGCCTGAGATTCGCGCAAACCTGGAAAAGAATCGTCGCAAATTCAAATTGCGCGACTATCAACCACTTGACGACGATGAGATGGAAATTATCCATGCCACGATCAGGAAGCATCGGAAGCAAGGCGATCATTATGCCGAGCTCATCGACAAGTGCATGGCTCAATGGGAGCGAGAGTTCGTGCAGGAACGATTTGCAGCCGGCCCACCCTCCGACGAACAACTGCGTAAGCTGGTGGAGCAGCTGAGTCGGCTGATTTTTGAGCGGTCTCTCGATAACGCGGAAACCGGGGAGTACGTTGCCCTGACCAGATCCTACATCAACAAACTCGGCAACCTGAAAGCGGTTCAAAAACTCATTCAGACGTTTGTCCTGACGAGCGAATTTGTCTATCGCCAGGAATTCGGCAGCGGAGTACCCGACGAGCACGGCCGGCGATTGCTCTCTCCTCGTGACGCCAGTTACGCCATCGCCTACGCGTTGACGGACCAGAGTCCCGACGAAGTGTTGGTCGAAGCCGCCGAAAGTGGCCAACTCAATACCCGAGAAGATTACAAACGGGAAGTGATGCGGATCCTGAAAAGTAGAGACGTTTACTACCTGATCGATCCCATCCTGGAAGACAAAAACTATCCGGACAACACCACCGACACGGCAATTCGAAAACTCCGGTTCGTTCGCGAATTCTTTGGCTACCCCAAAGCCATTACCATTTTCAAGGACGAGAAGCGATTCGGCGGGGATCGGTTGGGGAACGCAACAGCGCGACTTCTCAGCGAGACCGATCGCATTGTCGAATACATTCTGGAAAAGGACCAAAACGTATTCGAGGAATTGCTGACCACAGAAGATTTTTTCGTTTATCACGACGGAGACAATACGCGGATGCAGGCCGCCTCCGACAGGATCAAACGCATTTATTCCCATTTTAAAGACCTGGACTGGCAAAACTTCAAGAAGGAAGATCTCCTGAAGCATCAAGAGTTTCTGAAAGAAGTGAAGATGCGGAGCGTTGATCCGGACAAATTGGATGCGAGAAACCGTCAAGGAACGACAATTCAGTTGTTCAAGAAGTCGATGACGACGATCACGGCCCGACTCGACAAAGGGCAAATGGAGGCGGCACCGTATGACCTTTATCGAGGTTACGGCAACGATTTCATGAGCGGATACAATGTCGCCAGGTTTTTCAACTTGCAGCTGGATCACTGGGACTATCAAACAAAGCAACCCGCCAAAGTCGCCAATCGCAAAGGCCTGTTGACCCACCCGGCCTGGCTGATCGCTCATGCCAAGAACACCGAAACCGATCCGGTCAACCGCGGAAAATGGGTACGAGAGAAATTACTGGCTGGCACCATTCCCGACGTACCGATCACGGTCGATGCCGCCATCCCCGAGGATCACCTCAGGACGCTACGCGAGCGGCTGGCCAGTGCGACGGAAACAAACTATTGCTGGAAATGTCACCAGTACATGAATCCACTGGGCTATGCGTTCGAAGCCTACGATGACTTTGGCCGATACCGTTTGGAAGAATCCCTCGAACATCCAGACAACCTGATCCAGAAGGGCCCAGAACAACGTGGCGACCACCTCGTCGATACTCAAGACATTTACAGGACGCGAGCGATTGATACGACCGGGTATCTTGACGGCACTGGAGATGATTCGTTGGATGGCGAAGTACGAGGCGCGATAGACATGGCCCAACGGCTCGCAAAATCACGAAGGGTACGTCAATCGATCATCCGCTATGCCTTTCGATATTTTATGGGTCGCAATGAGACTCTTTCGGATTCGAAGGCGTTGATCGATGCCGAACAGGCCTACGTCGATAGCGATGGCAGTTTCGATGCCGTCATCGTATCGCTGTTGACCTCCGATTCCTTCATTTTTCGCAAGACCATCACGGACTGAATCCATGCTCAACAGAAAAGACTTCCTGAAAACGTCCGCACTCGGCCTGGGAGCGATGGCCTTGGCTCCGTCCTTCGATCAGTTATTCGCCGCGCCCCACTCCCAAGCTGTCCCGAAGCGCTTCATTTTCATTCGAAAGTCCAGCGGCATCCGACCGCTCGAAATGGCGTTGCGCAGCTTTTCAGACAGTGACAAAGCCCTGGACGAGAAAAAACAACCATTCGCAGTCAGTCTGGACAAGCACGAACTGCCCAAGTGGTTGCGGGGATTGGATGCGCACAAGGAGCACATGACCATCCTGCAGGGACTTTCGGCGAAGATGAGCGAAAACGTCCACTGGTCATTCTCGTCCGTCATGGGCTGCTTCAAGTCGAATCGAAATACGCTCAGCGCCATCAAACGAGCCACGGTCGATTTTGAATTGGCAAGGCTGTTCCCTTCGCCGTTTGGGCACGTCGAACTTTCATTTGCCGGGGGCCGGACGGGCATTGTCGACGGTTACTCCGCTCCCGCACCGCAGACGCGAAATTATTGCTATGCCGACCCGGAAACCGCTCGAAATGAACTGTTCAAATCGGTTCTCAACCCGGACGCAGTCAACTCGGATAATGACATGCTTTCGTTCTTGCAAACCAAAGAAGGGTTGAAAGTCGGCAGCATCAAAGGTCATGAAAGGCAACGCCAGGAGCTGCAGATCAATTCGATTGACGCAATCCGCCAGCGCAACTCGGAACTGATCAAGCTTTCCGGATCACTGGCCGAATTTCTGCCTGAACTTGACCCAGTACATGCAGACGGAGGCCCCAATGCGAGCACACCCGAGAAGCAAGCGGCCATGACCGAGGTTTTGATCGCTGCTCTCAAGGCAGGTTTGACCAACGTCGTTACGTACACCATTGATGACTTGGGGACACCGATCACTGGTCTCCCCGGAAATGAAACCGATCGCGTCGGCATCCATCCGTTGGGGCACGACGAAGCATTCGGAGGTGTGCCCGCCTGGAAGACACGGGAGCAAATTCGGATCAGCCACGTGAATCAGATCAAGTCAATCGTCGAGGCACTACAGCAGGTTCCCGAGGGGAACGGAACGATGTTTGATAACACGATGATCATGTACTTTCCCGAGAATGGCGAAACTCATCACGGTATTGGGTCGGAGTCACCGTTTCTGATCATGGCCGGCAACAACTGCAACCTGAATATTTCGGGCCGCTATGTACGCTTGCCTTACCACGGAAACGAAGGTCACCAAACCCTCGGAAACTGGTACACCACGTTGCTGAACTCCCATGGCAATCCGATCAAACACTACGGTGATCTTGACCCGGAGATGTCACGCAAGAAACTGCCTCAAACCGGCTCGATCAAGCAGTTGATGGGTTGAATCGCCATTAAAGCCGGAAAAAAGCCAAGCCAGCGCCGCACTGCAAACGCGTTTGGATGCAGGGATTGAGTCGTTTGACGGCGCTATACTTGATAGCACCACGTTCGTAATGCGCAGAAACCAGGAACGAAACAGCACGATCCGAAACTTGCATGGCGAGCGAATCCTGTCGGCGATAAAGGCCGAAGCTGCCGGAAGTACCGGCAGACATTTCGATGCACGCCGATTCAGATCCGTTCCCAGGTTTCATTGGCGGTGTAGCGATAGCGGTGGTTGTCCTGCTCGATTGCCAACAGGTGCAGCCAGCCGTTGGTGACCAGGCTCGCGACAAGCTCGTGTTTTGCAATGACGCGCTCGATCGCCGACCGGGGAGCTGCGATCACAACCTGCAGCCGCACCGGTAAATGCTGATAGGCGTCGCCGGTATGCAATGATTGCCAAGGCAACCCGGTTCTCAAATCCCCGCCGTTACCCGACAGTACGCCAAACTGCCCGACCACGTTATGCACGGTCTTGTTACCGCTTCCAAAGTGATGGTTATCAACCGTGGAAGCGTAGTACTGCATGTTGATCCAGTTGGCAACGATCATCGGCGCGGTCATGATCAACTCCAACACCTTGCCGTCCGGGTCAAGCTGGTGGTCATAGCTGTGCAGGAACGATCGCCCGTTCAGGTTCGCGCCCAGAGTCATCGCTCGTGGCGCGACGATCAAGGCCGCGTTACCCGCCAAGCCCCATTCGGGTCGAACTTCGGACCAGTCTGCCGCCCGGCGCATCAGATCCGAGAGCGTTTTGCTCGCCACGATCGGCATCCGTTCCAACCGGGTCTGGGCGGACGCAACCGTCGTCGCTTCACGCAGTTTTTCCAAATCGGATTGATGAGTTGCGGGCAGCTGCTGCAAGTCAAAGAACTCAATGGCGTCAGTCGTTGTATTATGAATGGCCCCGAGAAAATGCGTATCTGCAGGAATCACAATGCCCTTCTCGCGAAGCGCCGCACGGATCTCGGGCCGGTTGGCCAACAGGGCCGCGAATCGAGCATTGGGTTCCCCCGAATGCCCGCCACAGGCACCACAATCCAGCCCCGCCGACAACGGGTTATTCTCGGTCTGGCTGGCATGCCCGCACAGAACGATCAATCGGCCAAAATCCTGCCGTATTCCCAGGTTGGTGAGCATTCCCTCGACCAGTTCGATTTGCCGTTGCAGCGTGATCCCCTGTTCGGCCAGCCCTTGCAACGTTGGCCCGATCCGGTGGCGGTCTGCAGTTGCAACGCCATCGCACTTGGCCGAATCCGATGATGGCCATCCGAGCACGCGCCGCAGAAGTTTCAACCCAAAAAACGCGCCGGTGGTTTCCACGAAGGAAAAACAGCCGACGGCCGATGTCTGGAACCCGCGCCAGAGTTTACGCCACGACCGGATCTCGACGCGGTTTATTTGGAGTTGCTGTTCCGGGCACTGGCGTGCTTCGTTAACAAAATCACCACCGTCAGCAACACCCTCGCTGACAACGAATTGGGGTTTCAGGAGGACCGGCAAATGCGCCACGCACTCGGGCTCGCTGATCGCGCGACAGGCGATCGGCATTCCAAAAAATCCGGCGAAACCAAATGTCTCCACATCGTCGGTTACGGACTCGATCTGGCGCCGGATGCGTTCCGATCTCACGTCGATACAAAACACCATCTGTGCCAGTTTTCTCGATGTCTCCGCAGGGGATGTCATCGCTGAATGAAGCGACCCCAGCAGCGATTTACGAAAACCGATTTCACTCGCCCGCAGCAGGATATACCGCAATACCGAATCGTTACCGGACGTTGGCATCGGAAAGCGAACGGCATCGTCACGAACGAATTCGTCCCACTGCCCGGAGATCCCAATCGTCTCGCCGAGCACCGCGTCGTAGGCCAATCGCATCGCCAATAACGCCTGGAAATCGTCGCTGTCGGGTTGGTTTGATTCCGCATCTTGATACTTGGTCCAAGCGCTCCAGCCTGGAATCGAAAAGGCTTGACATAACATGAATGTCGGCCACAACGGTTGCGGGACGTTCATCCGCCGCAGCGAGTACAGGATCGCGAGCTCGGCTGTGTCCGGCATTCGTTGAACGTAATCGCGAAACCCAATCATCCCCAGCGACTCCACACTGCGGTCGTGAATCGACATCGAACGCCAGGCCTGGAACAGCGGCAAATCCCGCCATGGACTTTTCCAACTTGCCTGCCCATCGTCGTAATGAGCTGCGCAACATTTGGTCACCTCGTCACGAATCGCTTCGGTCCAGTCGACAGACCCCGATTCCGTCGCGATTTCCGCGATCGTCTTGACGCACCGGTAGGAGTTCGGCTCCGGTGCTGGTTGGTCGAGCGTCGAGTGTTCCGTGATTTCGCATTCCAATTGCGCTGCGATTTCGTCGATTGATAGCTGGGAACTCAAACCGGCTTCGGGTAATTCAGCGATCGCCGCGGTGAGATCGCTTCGGTCAAAACTCGACTGTTGGTACTGATGGGCGTAATAGCTGACCGGCATCAGGGTTTCGCAATCGGAAAAGACTTTCAGGAATGCCCTTGCGTCCATGAACTTGCGCTCGTGGATACCGAAGTAGGGATTCACTGCGACATAGTCTTTCAACGGCCACACCGGGGCCACCACCTCACTCACCTGTTTGATCATTTTCTTCAATTGCCCGGTCGTCCGGGGATCGCTATCGGAAACAATTGAATCACGATGCTTAGAATATTTGGCCTGATCCAAGTCACTCATATTATTCCCTGATTTGAATTTCATTGGTTGGTTGTGGTCTCTCGGTGACACTCACCGATAATCAATTTGCCTGCCGGTAATCGTGGACGAAACAATCGTGTTGCAGCGCCGGGTGTGCTTCCGGTTTGACGATACGGGTTGAGATTCCAGCTGTTTTGGCAGTAGCTACGGTTACTGGTTGGTCAACTGCGACTACTGCCAGAACGGTTGACCCTTTCATCAAACCTTGACCAAGAACTACGGAGTCGTGGTGGCGTGCGGGTTTAGATTCTGGTTGACCTTTCCGAGCGTCTGACTGGTTTTTCTCAACTGTCGCCGCAAATGATTTTCAACGTAAAAGCCATTGGCAACATGGACGTAGCAAGCATTGAGCCAGGCTGGTCGACGCGATGAGGAAACCGCGATTTGCAAAGCCAGCAAGGCAACAAAACCAAGCAGCAACCAACCGTTGAGCAGCCGACTGAATGCCGGAACGGTTGGCGTTGGCAGGCTACCGGCGATCATTTTGTCAACGGCAACAAAACTGGCAACATAAACGAGACAGAGAGCAGCCACCCCGACCGCCGCAGGGACCAGTAATCGAGTCCGGCCAGACCGCAAAACCTGACCCAACCACTGCGTCAGTGCCAGACAGAGAACTCCGGCCACAATGATCCCGCCGGGTTTCGACCGCAGGTCGACCCCGAACATCAGGAACGAAGTCCCGACCATGGCGGCTACGGCCAACCCGACAGCAAGCAACTTGATCCAAGTCAACGGCATATTCAACTTGGCAGCTCCATTTGTCGCGCTGCGCAGCTGCATTACGCTGCCACTACTGAGGAATGCGTGGGCTTTGTACAACGAGTGGGCCAGGATATGCAGCATCGCGGCTGAAAATGCACCCAGGCCACACTGCAGCAACATGAAACCCATCTGCGCGATGGTCGAATAGGCCAGCTTCTTCTTGACGCTCGTTTGAGTCGTCATTACGGCCGCGCCAAAACATGCAGTCCCGCCGCCAACGATCGCTAACAACGTCATCGACCAGGGCTGGAGAACCACAATCGGACTCATGCGAATGATGAGATAACCACCAGCGTTCACGATCCCGGCGTGCATCAAAGCCGAAACAGGCGTTGGCGTTTCCATCGTGAGTGGCAACCAGGTATGGAACGGCAGTTGAGCTGATTTCGTCACCGCGCCGATCACCAGTAAGAATGCCGCCACACTCACCCCCGCGGCCGGCTCGCCTCCGAGTTGTGACTGCGTCGCCGCAGCATCAAACAGCTGCACGAAATCCAGTGTCTTAAATTGAACGTACAGCAGAACGGTCGCACCGACGAGCGCGACGTCACCAATTCGGCTGATCGCGAACTTCGTCCATGCAGCGCGGCGGGCCGCCGGCCGATGACTGTAGTGCAGCAGCAGCTTATGTAACGCAAAGCTGGTCATCACCCAAGCCGTCATGAACATCAACAGGTTGCCTGAAACGACCATCAGGGAAACCGAGCCGATGGCGAAAGCGGTCCAGCGAAAATAGCGGCCTTGAGTGGCTTCGCCATCAAGATAGCGGACCGAATATTGGCAGATCACCCACCCCACGAAGCTGACGAGGGTCAGCATCATCAACGCCAAATGGTCGAAATACAGCGTCAGGGCCACTGCGTCGTTACCCGAAAATTCCACCAACCCGCAGTGCTCGACCGGAGCAAAGCCAACTACCTTTGCGGTCAACATCACAGCACTGATGACAAATTGGATCGCCGCAATCGTGGTCACCACACTCCGAAACAGGTTAAATTTCGAGTTCGCAACTCGATTGGGAACCAAGACCATTCCCCACAGCAGCAAGACCGGAAGGGTGACCAGGAAGTGGGCCGTATTCATCGAAAACCTTGATTTTAAATGGCCAAATTTACGCGACTTATATATCGCGACACTTTATACACGAATTATGTTTCGTCAATAGAGGTTTCGGGGATTTGTATTCCTTGACATCAGGGAAAAGTTACCAAACCCGACAAAACGCTTGGTTTTTTACAGAATTCATTTTCACGAATTTTAATTCGTGAAAAATCAGGCTATACTGGCGTCAGTGAGAGCCGGAGGTCGGCGTCGAGAAGCCGATGCATAACCCCTCCAATGGGAGGTTGAGGTTCCTGTCGGAACATGAACACGCGAAAATAAGTCCCGGCCGAAGCCTTGACCTCCCGAAACTCAATTGTGGGATAGAGCCCAGTGAAAACGAATTCCAAGAAGCAGTCTCGCAGCAAGAGAAAGTCTCCAGCGACAACCTCCAAGGACGCGGGCTCGCATCGCTGGACATTTCTGACCAACCATGCGCACGTGCTGATTGCGTTGCATGCAAACCCCGGCATGATTCTTCGCGCGGTTGCCGAACAGGTTGGAATTACCGAACGAGCCGTGCAACGCATCATCCAGGAACTGGAGGAAGAGGGCTATCTCCTTCGCCACAAAGTGGGGCGCAAAAATCAGTATGACGTATTGACCGATCGTCCCTTGCGGCACCCGCTGGAATGCCATCGAACCATTGGGGATCTGTTGCGACTGATCACCGGATCCAAGTAGGCCTGGTCACTCCAGGGGATTGGCGTCCGGAGGATTCAGCCAAGGATCGATTTCTGGAGTTTGCATCTCATGAAAACAGGGAATCGCAACTGCGATGGGTATTGCCCAAACCAACGATTGACAATGAAGCGCGGCGATGACGCAACATGAATAACACCATGCCAGGTACGGGGATCCTGCCGTCCCCGGATCCGGTACTTCCCTGGTCACATAATCCGAATACGTTTTGCCACTCGGCAAACGTCGGAATGTGTCATTTGTGCACATCGCGCCCAGCGTCGGACCTCGATTGAGCCAAATCTTCTCTTCGGTAGCCCGTTACATTTGGACACCCGAGCGCAAACAATTCCACTTCAAATCAAACCCTGAATTCCTCCCTGCCGATGGAACAGAGCTTTAATCTCCCTGCCGTCGTTGGCACCGCCAAAAATTTCGAATCGAGTCAAATGAGGGGAGCTGACGCATGCGCTCACAGTTCCTGGCAAGGTGCTGAAAAAGTCTCGGATTTGTTACTTTACCAACCTCAAATCACGGAAATGAGAATGCGCGATCGAGAAAACAATCAGAGTCAGATTTTTTCACGATCGTTGCAGAATCCCGGATTCGATCGGATCATCAACTTCGCGATTGAAACACGGGTCGATGGAATACTGTCGACGATGGACGATTTTTTTCATCGGCGCATAGCAAGTTTGGCGGTCCAAGCGTCCCGCCAGAATGATTGTTGAAGGCTCTTTTATTGAGGGCGCTTGATTCCGTCGGTAGCACACGACAACTGGCCGAGAATCGCAATGGTTCAATGGCTGAGGCAAGGGACGCCGAGGCCAACGCGATAGCGGAATACGAAGCGGAACATGAAATGGCAGGTTGTTTCAAGTCTGAGCATGGCGATTCTCCAACGACCCTGGGTGCCGACAAAGGCTACGACAACGATCCGATTCTGATCGAACCGGAAGCAAGGAAACTCGTGCTGCACATTTCGATGACCAGCGAGGATCCGACCGAAAAGTAAGCCGATCATGCTGGCTAAAAGACTAAATCAACAACTGATTCTTGAAAAACACATTTGAAAATCGCTACGATCATCCAGTTACCGACTTTTTCAGCGTCCTGCCAGTGGTTAAAACTGGATTGACGAGCTTTTTTTATGTTCCGACAGCTCCCAGCCCGGAATCTAGGTTTCGAATTGCATGATCTCCAAGTGACCGCTTGGTAGATCGTCATCTTCCTGGTGAACGTCAATGGCGGCGATGTAATCAGGATTTCCTGGCCTGCCGGATGACTCAAATGGACTGTCGGTTACTAGAGTCAAATGCACCCCCAAACTTGATTCCCGACGAGAGATTCATGCCCAATCCGACCAGCCGTCAACGCTTTCGAGATTATCTTGACGAGATTGCAGAGCGTCGAACGCAGGAGCAGGGTTCCCACGACCAGAAAACCGGAGGTGCTGCACGTCAACGCTCGTTTTGGCAACTCTTGAGCCAGTTTTGGGGGCTGCTGGCAGGACATCGCGGCAAGGTCATCTTTGCGCTTTGCACGCTCACAATCTCGACGTTGTTGGGATTGATACCACCAGCAGGTACGAAATTCGCTATCGATTACGTCCTGACCGAACCGCCGCTACCAATTCCGACTGGGTTGTCAGCGTTCCTTCCCGAGCTGTCGAGGATGGGTTTGCTGTGGTTGATCGCCGGTTGCGTCGCGACCATAACCGTTGTGCGCACGCTGGTTCATTTGTGGGGTCGCTGGTACGCAACCAAAGCAGTAAACCGGGTGCAAGCTGACATCCGCCGGCGTGTTTTTGAGCATTCGTTGGGTTTACCGTTACATCGAGTCCAGGAGCTTAAGAGCGGTGGCGCCACGAGTCTGATTCGCGAGGATGCCGGCGGTGTCGCGGATCTGATTTTCAACATGTTGTATAACCCATGGCAAGCGATCATCCAGTTACTCGGCAGCCTGGCGGTGCTGGTACTGGTGGATTGGCGGCTCATGCTGGGCGGCCTGATGCTGTTGCCGGCCGTATGGATCACACACCGCACCTGGATCCGACGGGTTCGTCCACTATACAAGGACATCCGCGGAAGAAGGCAGCAAATTGATGCCTCGACGACCGAGACGTTCGGGGGTATCCGTGTCGTTCGCACGTTCGCCCGCAACCGCAGCGAAAAAGGTCGCTTTACCCGCAACACGCATGTGCTGGCCAGGCAACAGCTCATGGTGTGGTGGGCGACAAGGGGCATCGAAGTTATCTGGGATGTGCTGATTCCATTGGCCTCCACAGGATTGTTGCTTTACGGCGGTTGGCAGATTCTCCACGCGCAGCTGACCTTGGGCGACCTCATGATGTTCCTCGTCTATCTGACCATGCTGTTGGGACCCATTGCTTCGATTGCCTCCAGTTCGATGGCGTTTCAGAACAACCTCGCGGGTCTGGATCGGGTGTTGGATCTGATGCAGGAAAGTCTGGAGAGTGTCGGGAATCCGGGCGCCCGCCCGGTCACGCCTGAAACGGCGCGGGGTGAAATTATGTTTGAAGACGTTTCGTTCCAATACCCGAATTCCGAGCAAATCGTGCTTGAGGGCATTTCATTCCAGATACCGGCGGGGTCCACTGTGGCCCTGGTGGGACGCAGCGGCGCGGGCAAAACGACGCTCTGCAATCTGGTGGCCCGGTTCTATGAGCCAACCGCAGGTACGATTCAGCTGGATGGCCAAAGTGTCCGCGATATCGAATTGGAATCGTACCGAAAACTCCTGGGAGTTGTGGAACAAGATGTCTTTCTGTTCGACGGAACGATCCGTGAGAATATCGCGTACGGTCGCCATGGCGCAACGGAACCGGAGATCCTTGACGCCGCGGAAGCGGCCGCGGCGAGAGAATTTGTTGAGCAGCTGCCGCAAGGCTTCGACACCCTGATCGGAGAACGCGGTGTCAAGCTTAGCGGAGGGCAACGTCAGCGTCTGGCGATCGCCCGAGCCATTCTGGCCAATCCCCGTATCTTGATTCTGGACGAAGCCACCAGCAATCTGGATAGCGAAAGCGAGCGGCTGATTCAGCGCAGTCTGAAACGATTGCTGACGGGTCGTACCGCGTTTGTCATCGCTCATCGTCTGAGCACGATTACACATGCGGACCTGATCCTGGTGCTCGATAAGGGTCGAATTGCCGAGCGAGGAACGCATCAAGCCCTCATCAATCAAGGTGGGCTGTATCAGAGAATGGTGGTTTTACAGACGGAAGATATCGGCACCACTTCAGATCCGCCTGAACCCGGCCCAGATCCTGGTGGACTCGGTGCCACAGATGAAAAAAAAGGGGCGTCTCCAAGTGGGGGCGGATACGGACGTCGTGGTGTTTGATCTTGAGACGATCCTTGACTATGGCACCTGCCTGGAACCGGCCAAACTTTCCGCCAGCTTCCGGCATTTGACGGTCAACGGAACTACGATCATCGACGAATGCAAACGCCAGGGAGCTGCTCTGCCGGGTCAGCCAAAACAACCGCAAATCGTCAAAAAACAGAACGTGCCGGTTTGCCAACCCTTGGCGATCCCGCCTGGTGAAAACTCAGCCGAGACCCCGGTCCTGGTCTCGCTGCACCAATTCGCAGTCCATTCCTGTCTCTGACGCAGATAGACGCGATTTACACTGGAATCGCAACGTGGTGGAAATCGCACAGCAACATCTCGCCTTCCCCGGACGGCACCGCCAGAAAGTTCCGAAACGTGTCACGCGAACGGAATCGGTTCGTTGTACGGGCCAGGGTCGTCATTGACAAAAAACGCGGACCAGCCTATCGTTAATCGACGATATACAATTTAGCGGCAGGCCGCAATTCAATTTTGAAGGCGCGAAACGATGGTTAGGGCGAAAGCAGATTCTCAAAAGTGCGGCACGACAGACGAGAAGCTTGCTTTGCCCGACGTCGCCTGGGCCGAAGACTTGGCCAAGCTCAGTTGGGCTTTGGCGCATCCAGCTCGAGTGCGCATTGTGCGGTTGTTACTGGACCGCATGTCCTGCATGTGCGGAGAGATCGTGGAAGAGATGCCTTTGGCCCAATCCACTGTTTCTCAACATTTAAAGATCTTAAAAGAGACTGGACTTGTGCAAGGCGAGGTCGATGGGCCGAAGGTTTGCTACTGCATTCATAAGTCTGCGATGGCGAAACTCAAAAAACTGATTGCCGAACTGTAGCTCACAAGGCCGAGTACAAAACTGCCTGAAATCAAGAAAGTAAACGGATCACCTGCGACCATCGCATATCGACGATACGCGATAACCGACAGAGGAGCAAAGCCTGAACGAAAGAGCGATCACTGATGACGAGCGAGAGCAACACGCCGGCATCGCAAATGCCGAACGTTCCAATGACCCTTCCCCCGGTCGCATCGGCGATCGGATCCCCGCAAGACGACCTGAATCAATTGCCCGCCGCAGCCAACATGGGACGGCCATGCGACAACCCATTAACGCGTTTGAGATGTTCAACATTTTGCCAATCTCCGAGGAGAGAGCTATGAAAACCGTTCAAGTATATGACAAACCGATGTGCTGTTCGACTGGCGTCTGTGGTCCTGATGTCGATCCCGTACTGCCACAATTCGCAGCGGATCTCGACTGGCTCAAGAGCCAAGGCCATCAAGTTGAGCGGTACAACTTGGCCCAGCAACCTCAAGCGTTCATTGAGAACAAGTCGATCCACCAAGTGTTAAGTACTGAGGGAACAGATTCACTACCGGTGGTCGTCATCGATGGAGAAATCATGAGCCGCAAGGTTTATCCCTCGCGCGATACGCTTGCAGTCTGGGTCACCGGTACACCGGCGAAACAAGTGCTGCCAGTTGCCAAAGCAGGCGGTGGATGTTGTGGCACCAGCGGCGGCTAGTCGCTGGTTTCACTTGTTTTAATCTACCGTTTGTCCCACGGGGAACTTGATTCTTGGAATTCTTAAATCACCCGACTCGCAACCTGTTCTTCACGGGCAAAGGCGGCGTCGGCAAAACTTCGATTGCTTGTGCGACAGCAGTCCGACTGGCTGATGAAGGCAAAAAGGTCCTGCTCGTCTCCACAGATCCTGCATCCAATCTCGATGAGGTTATGGGATTCGCTCTAGGAAACCACCCCACGGCGATCCCAGCCATATCTACTTTGTTTGCCATGAATCTCGATCCCGAAATGTCGGCGGCCGAGTATCGCGAACGGATGGTTGGCCCTTATCGCGGTTTGCTGCCAGAGGCAGCGGTGAAAAGCATGGAGGAGCAATTCTCGGGTTCCTGCACGCTTGAGATAGCGGCCTTCGACGAGTTCTCACGATTGCTGGGCGATCCAAAAGCCACCGTTGAGTTCGATCATGTGATCTTCGATACAGCTCCAACGGGTCACACTCTCCGATTGCTATCTCTGCCATCGGCTTGGGATGGCTTCATGGAGCAGAATACAACGGGGACCAGTTGCCTGGGGCCGCTCTCAGGTTTGCAGGACCAACAGAAGCTATATCAAGAATCAGTGAAAATTCTCGGCGATTCGTCGGTGACAACGCTCGTATTAGTCGCTCGTGCTGAAGCCAGTGCGCTACGTGAGGCGGCGCGAACCAGCGACGAACTGGCTGAACTGGGTGTTCGCAACCAGCATCTTGTCGTAAATGGTGTATTTCAAGCGATCGACGCGGAAGATCCTTATGCGGTAGCGTTGGAACAACGAGGATCGGCTGCAATGGCCGCGATACCAGAAGGCTTAAAAAACATTCCGCAAACCATGGTTCCGCTCAGCCCCGATGGAATCCTTGGCGTCGATTCTCTTCGTCGCCTGGGACAAGTTGATTCCGACTTGGCTTACGTTTCATCAGAGAAAAGCACCGAGCGAGTCGAGGGCTTGCCGTTGCTTTCGGAGCTGATCGATGACCTGGTGGCTCCAGGTCACGGTGTGATTCTCGCAATGGGCAAGGGTGGCGTTGGCAAGACAACCGTTGCCGCCGCAGCGGCGGTGGCGATCGCCGAACGTGGATATGAAGTACATCTATCGACGACAGACCCCGCGGCTCATATCGCCGCAGCGATGAACAATGAAAGCTTGCCGACATTGTCAGTGAGTCGCATCGATCCGGAAGTGGAAACAGCCAAATATGCGGCCGAAGTTTTGGAACGAGCCGGAAAGAACCTCGACCGGCAAGGCCGAGCATTGTTGGAAGAAGACCTCCGGTCACCGTGCACGGAAGAGATCGCGGTATTCAGGGCGTTTGCAGATGCTGTTGCTGCCGGCACGAACAAGTTCGTCGTGATCGACACTGCCCCCACCGGTCACACGGTGTTGTTGCTGGATTCTGCACTTGCTTACCACCGTGAAGTGACTCGGCAATCAAGTGAACTACCGGACGCTGTCGCAAATCTACTGCCACGCTTACGAGATCCAGACTTTACCCGAGTGCTGATCGTTACCCTCCCCGAAGCGACTCCGGTGCATGAAGCCGCTGCGCTTCAGCGTGATTTGCAACGTGCAGAGATTGAACCATACGCATGGGTTGTCAACCAAGTGCTAAGCCCACTACCGGTCACCGATCCGTTGTTGAAACAGCGACAATTACATGAGCAAAAGTACTTGCGCGAAATCAAAGCAATACAGGCCTGCCGCGTGGCAATCATCCCCTGGCAGATCGATCCACCAATTGGCCTGAATGAGCTACGCAAGCTCACACATCATCGCTTGCAACATCTCAACCATGAAACGGACCAACATTCTTTCACAAACTGACCAGATTTTCGAATCACTCGCGAAAATCATCATGGCATTGAATCGCACTAGAAACGCGGCCACGAACTCGTTGCCCAGAGCCAGCGCATTGTCTGTCAAACGCGGCAACTCGTTTCGATTTCATCCCAGGTCTGTACCGGGAATATCTGGACCTCCAAACTTGGCTTGAGGTTATTTCTCATCTTCATCGAGCGGTCTGCTCCCCTCGAATGGCCCCCACGTCATTCGTTTCAGGTATTCTTTGCCTTGTTGGTAGACCTGGGGATCGTAATCGGGGTTCAGCTTGGGGATGCGAGCGTCGACCCTCTGGAAGTAGTCCATCATCGCATTGTAAAGATGCGTGTGCTGGACCGGGTGTTTTGCGGCAACATTGTGAACCTCCCCCGTATCGGTCGACAAATCAAAGAGCATTGCGACGTCCGGACGTTCATAGAAGTGCAGCAATTTGTACGGCCCGGAGACCACTGCTGAATGCGGCATGGTGTTGCGATAGTGCGGGTAGTGAAAGTAAAGATTGCGATTCAGAAACATGTCATCTGGTTTCTCACCGGCCATGTATCCTGCCAGACTCACGCCGTCGATATCTTTGAGCTGCTGTGGGTTGCCGCCGGCCCAGTCGACAAAGGTCGGCAGGAAGTCGTAGTTGACGACATTGCCCGTGAAGCTACTTCCCGCCGCGATCCCGGGGCCTTTGACGATCATCGGAACGCGAATACCGCCTTGCCAAACCCACCATTTGGTGCCGTGGTGCGGTTGAGTCAGACCGGGCTTGACCTGTAGTTCCTGGTGTCGATAACCGTTGTCCGCCACCATGACCACGTAAGTGTTGTCTTCGATGCCTAATTCCTTGATGCGATCCAGCACCGCGCCGATCCTCCCGTCAAGATCCTCACCCATACCAAACCAAACCGCAGGATCATCGCCCAGCCTGACCGTGTCTTTTTGTTTGTTATTCCGTTTGTACCATGCTTGCACGAGCGGATGGTTCGCATACTTCTCTCGCGTTGCCGGCAGGCACTCCTGTCCCGCGTGCATGGCGTAGTGTGAGATCTGCAGGTAGAACGGCTTGCCGGCTTTGACCTGTTCTTCCATGAAACCGATGGCTTTCTCGGTGACGCTGAACATCAGCTTGGGATCGTTCAAACCCTCGGGCAGTCGTCGCGGCTTCTCTTCACCTTCCTTCAAGTTTGCCTTCAACGTGTTACCGGGATTGTTGTTCGTATCGCCGTCGTGCAGCACGTAGCCTTCTTCACCGGGATCGCCCCGCATGTGCCACTTGCCGATGTGAGCGCTGACATAGCCAAGCGGCTTCAATGCTTCGGGGATCGTCACGGCATCTTCGTCGATGGTCATATCGGAGACACAGGGAATGACGGGAAACCCCGGGAACCCTTTTGCGTCGAAGTAATCCTGCCCTCGATCGTTCATGTAAACGGTGAAACCACTTCGCGGCGAGGATTTCCCGGTCTGCACGCATACCCGAGACGGAGAACACTGCGGTGAAGCGTAGGCATTTCGAAACTTCATGCCTTCGCGCGCCAGCCGCTCGACGTTCGGCATCTGCAGGATTGGCATCCGCGAGTTGTCCAGCGAATCGTCCATCGCAACCGGCGATCCATTCCATGCCCAGTCGTCAATGAACAGGAGTACGATGTTGGGTTTTTTCCGGGGCCCGTCATCAGCCACGACGAAGCTGCAGCACAGGACAGACGCGAACGCGATAGCGAGGTAAGTTTTCATCTGGTCTCTTTCTTGCCTGGGTGATACATGTCGACTTGCATTGGCCGATCCTTTGGTAAGTCAATGGAAGGCGTCGCGTTTCCGAATTGCGACGCGTTTTCCGGCCTGGGGTTGCTAGTCTTCCGCCTTGCGTTTGCTGTCTCCGGATTTTTCGTACTGCGGAGGCAATTCGGCCACCCAAATTCGCAACTTCTTCCGGAGACTCGCGACGACGTCAGGGTTCTTCTCGGCGACGTTGTTGTTTTCGCTGGCGTCAGCCGAAAGATCATAGAGTTCGATCTCCTGATCTCGCTTGCGGTTCAGGTGCAGCTTCCAGTCACCGTCGCGGATGGCGGGGGCACTGCCGGTTGAACTGGCTTTCCAGAACAGCGGTTTGCTGCGCCGTCGAACCGCACCCTGCCAGATGTCGGAAATGTCTTCTCCATCAAGTTGCTGGGGCAGTTCCCGGACATTGGCGATCGCGGACAATGTCGGAAGCCAGTCGATGAACGAGCAGACGCTGTCATGATCGACATGTCCTGCTTTCACATGCCCCGGCCAGCGAATGATGAACGGAACACGCGTGCCACCTTCGTACTGGGTATGCTTGCCGCCACGAAATTCTCCGGCGTAGCCAAGCATGTTCTTTGAGAATTCTCGAACGCCCTTGTTGGCCAGCATGATCGGGGCGGGACCGTGATCGCTGGAGAAAACAACAATGGTGTTGTCCCGCAGGCCAAGTTCATCGATCGCAGTCAACACGCGATCCACGTTTCGATCAATCTGGTAAACGTCGCCGAGGTATTGCCGCATCGATTCGTTGAGTTCACCACCGATTTGAACGCATTCGTCGAACTTGTGCTGCATGGTCGGTGCAAAGTCGCTTCGGTGGACCGTCACGTCATTGAATTCATCCACCAGACCGTCCGGTGTGTCGACGGGAAAATGTGTCGCGTGTCCCCAGACGTTCACGTAGAACGGTGCGTCTTTGTTGTGTTTGATGAAATCAATCGCCGCCGAGTACAATTCATCGTCGCGCCCCCCGGACGTGTCTTGACTCTTGCCGATAATCTGCGCGGTATCGATTCCGTAGGTTCCGTCAGAACTATCAGGGCCGATATGCCATTTGCCGAAGTGCCCGGTCCTGTAGCCCTGCTGCTTCAGAAGTTCGGTAATGGTGACCCGGTCCCCAAACCCAAAGTCGGCTGCGTACTTCGGAAAGCGGGCAGGAAATCGCCCTGTCATCAGTCCCGTGCGACTCGGATTGCACGTTACGCCCGTCACATAGAACTGTGAGTACCGCGTACCTTCTTTTGCAAGCCGATCGATCGCGGGAGTCTTCGCATAGGGGTGCCCATAACACCCAAGGTCGCCGTAACCAAGGTCATCGGCAAACATGAAAACGATATTCGGCGGACGATCCTCATTGGCCTCAGTGGCGCCAGCGACGTGAATCAGCATCACGTACATGACGATCACTCCGGCCGTTGCCTGAAACCATGATTGGTTCATTTGTGTTCTGGTTCTCATTGGGATGCTCACCGGGTGGGGGTTGATGCCATGGAAACAACTACCGAGTTCGCCCGCTGTTTCGACGCCTGTCCAGAAGTCCCGCCATTCTTTTTACCACGCCTGGATGTTCATCGGCAACATTGTGCTGTTCGCCGGGATCTTCATGAAAGTGGAAGCGTTGGTCGCCCGGTCCTCGCGACGGGCAACCTGTTTCCGCGTTGGGCTCGCTTTTCCTTCGGTGGGGTTCCACGGACCGCGACGGATCGCAAGGTTGCCGTTCGGACTGTGAAGGTTTGTCCGTCGCTTGCATCTGATGCATGGGCGCTCAACACCAACTCCCGGAAAACGAGGCAGATTGCATGGTTCAGATCAGAATTTCATGGACAACATTTTGTTTTTCGACGCCAGTAAGTCGTTGGTCGAGGCCCTGAAACTTGAACGAGAACTGCTCGTGGTCGATGCCGAGACAATGCAGAATGGTGGCATTCAA
This sequence comes from Planctomycetaceae bacterium, assembly GCA_024642205.1. GTDB lineage: Bacteria > Planctomycetota > Planctomycetia > Pirellulales > Pirellulaceae > Mariniblastus. Next base: position 45,714 of record JAHEBQ010000016.1, read on the forward strand.
ATCGTTGACGTGGACGGGATTTTCGACGACGTTGTAACTGAAGTCGTCTGTTTCGCCGTGAACGTAACCCCCTTTGACGCCGCCGCCGGCCATCCACATGCAAAAATTGCGCGGATGATGATCGCGACCGTAATCGTCCCTTGTCAACGTTCCTTGCGAATAAACCGTCCGACCAAACTCGCCTCCCCACACAACAAGCGTACTGTCGAGCAAACCGCGTTGTTTGAGGTCCTTGATCAAGGCCGCCGTGGCCTGGTCGGTTTGTTTGCACTGATTGCCCAGTTGATAGGGCAAACTGCCGTGTTGATCCCAGCCGCGGTGGAGAATCTGCACAGCCCGCACACCCCGTTCGACCAACCGGCGCGACAACAGAGCGCTGTGAGCAAACGTGCCGGGTACATTTGCGTCGGGGCCGTACAACGCCAGGGTCGATGCGCTTTCTTGTGAAATATCGGTCAAATCCGGGACGCTGGCCTGCATGCGAAACGCCATTTCATATTGCGCGATTCGCGTCGCGGTTTCCGGATCACCAAAATTCTCCAGTGTCCCCTGATTCAGTCGATCCAGTGCGTCGAGCATCACCCGGCGGTCGGTTCGCGACACGCCGTCCGGGTTCTGCAAATACAAAACAGGGTCACCAGAACCGCGCAGCGCCACACCGTTATAGCGGGTCGAAAGGAAACCGCTGCCCCACATCCGGTTGTAGATTGCCTGCCCGTTGCTGTCGCTTGGAAATTGCGGAGTGAACACGACGAACGCCGGAAGATCATCGTTCTCGCTTCCCAATCCATAGGCCAGCCATGAACCAATGCTCGCCTTGCCGGGTATTTCCGAACCTGTCATCACAAACGTGCAAGCCGGGTCATGATTAATGGCGTTTGTATGCACCGTTTTGATCAGCGAGATTTCGTCGACGATTTCGGAAGTGAACGGCAACAATTCCTTGTTGACCCAGATGCCCGATGTTCCGGATTGTTCGAATCGGAATTTTGAGGGGGCCACCGGAAAACGGGTTTGGCCGCTGGTCATGGTCGACAACCGTTGCCCACCTTGCACGGTCGCCGGGATATCCTTGTCGAAAAATTCCTGCAGGCCGGGTTTGTAGTCCCAGGTATCCAGTTGCGAAGGCCCGCCGTTCATATGCAGATAAATGATCGCCTTGGCCGTCGGAGGAAAATGCGGCAGGCCGGGCAACGGCGGATGAACCCGTTCGATTTCGCGGACCGTGGAGGTGTTCCCGAGCAGTGACTTGCTGGCCATCATGCTCATGGCCAGGCCGCCGAGGCGGATTCCGACATCGCCAAAAAAACTTCGGCGGTTCTGCTTCAACATTGGATCAATTAGCGAGCGCATCGCGTTAATTCCTGTTTAGTGTTTCGTCGAGGTTGAGAATTGTACTGGCGACCAGCGTGTAGGCGGCCAGTTCGGGCGCGGCCAACTCCGCTGACGGCTTCGATTCACCTTGTCTGATCAGCGTCGCCGCGTCATCGGGACTTTGCTGGTAGCGTTCGATGTGCTGGTCGAGTTGTTCCTGCAAGATGCCCCTTTCCCTCGCATCGGGTTTTCGTGACAGCACCGTTTGGAAAGCGAATGTAAGTCTGGATTCGGCCGTTGCACCTCCTTCGAAGAGCATGCGTTGCGCCAGGGCCCGGGCTGCTTCGACGTGCTGAACGTCGTTCATCAGTTGCAAGGCTTGGAGCGGCGTGTTGCTTCGTTCGCGCCGCGTGCAACTCTGCTCACGGTTGGGCGCGTCGAAATTCACCATGAAAGGCGGAGGGGCGGTACGCTTGTAAAACGTATACAGACTTCGGCGATAGAGCGCTGACCCACTATCCTGTTTGTAGAATCGCGTATTGGAACCAGCGAAACCTACGGGCTCCCAAATATTGGAGGGTTGGTACGGCTTCACTCCGACGCCACCCATTTGCAGGTTGATCAGACCACTTACAAACAACGCGTTGTCCCGGATCTGTTCGGCGTCCAGTCGCAGGCGGGGACTTCGCGCAAGTAATCGATTGCCCGGGTCGCGCGTGTAGAGCTCGTTGGTAATGGTCGAGCTTTGCCGATAGGTTTTGGATGTCACGATCATTCGAACAAGTTCTTTGATGTCCCACCCTGATTCGCGAAAATGAACAGCCATCCAGTCCAGCAGTTCCGGATGGCTCGGCGATTCGCCTTGCGTTCCAAAGTCGCCGCTGGTTTTCACCAGTCCCGTGCCAAAAAACTGCTGCCAGATTCGATTGACTTCGACGCGTGCTGTCAACGGGTTTTCCGACGCGACCAGCCACCGCGCCAAATCCAGGCGTGTCGGCGGGGAGTCTTCATTGGACGCGACCATGGGAGGCAAGACCGCTGGGGTACCAGGCTCGACTTTCTCGCCGGGTTTGTCATATTGCCCGCGCATCATCACAAAACTCTCGCGCGGCTGCGGAGTGTTCCGGTAAATAAACGTGCTGGGAATCGCGTTTGCGACTGAATCGCGTTCGGCTTTGACGCGAGCAAATTGTTGGTCGATTTCCGCAAATTGCGGCTGGGTGTCAACACAGACATGATGCATGTACCAGGCCAACAGTTGCTTCCGAAGCGTCGATTCAGGATGCGAATCCGGGCCAGCCTTTGCCACGGCATTCAGTTCGGCGGGTATTCCGGGAGTGTCCTTGCCTTTCGCCTGACTCCACCAAACGGCAAACGAATGATGAAGATCATTGGCCGGGTCACTGGTGCCGGAGATTCCGATCTTGTCCCACAGCACTGTTCCACCAAATTGAGTCGTAGCGAATCCGGTCAACAAGTCACCGGACTGAAGCCCGATTTTCCCGACAGGTATTTCCAGGCGAACCCATTTTCCCGCGTCCGGGAGGGGACCCATTGAAACCCTCTCGGTTGTATTGGCTGCGCCCCAGAGAATCACATCATAATCTCCCCAGACAGCACGGTGCAGCCAACCATTTTTGTAAAACTGCAACATGATGGATTTTGGAACGTCGTCGGTTGCCAGGAAGACATGGGCAAAAATCACTGCCTTTGACGGGATAACCAGTGGTGTCGTGGCCTGGTCCCAGACATCTTGCGACAGGCCGGGGTCCGAGCGTTTCAAGGCGCGTGTGCCACTGAAAACTGTCGCCCCCTCAGAGACCGAAACGAATGTCGTGGGGTGTCCCGGGCTCGCCTGGGTCTGGCCGCCCTCCGGAAAACTGTCTTCCATCCACAGCGATTCAACGTTCACGGCTTCAGGAGGCGACTGAACTTCAGCCGGGTCAACGTAGGTGATTTGAGCGGCTTGCTCGTCAATCTTCCGTTGCAGTTCGGCCAGCTGCTCATCGAGGTCGTCGAGCTTCTGTCGATCTTCATCGCTTTCAAGTTTCATGACTGGAGCGGTCAACAAGGCGTTTCCATCCATGGCCGGGTCGGCCGCCGAATTAAAAAATGCATACAACGAATAAAATTCGCGTTGTGAAATCGGATCGAATTTGTGATCGTGACAAACGGCACAGCCCGCCGTCAAACCCAGCCAGGCCTGCGCAGTGGTACTGGTTCGATCGACGGCATACCGATAAATCAACTCCGCATCGATTGAGCCCCCTTCGCTTGACGTCACATTGCATCGATTAAAACCGGTGGCAACCAGCTGCTCGGTGGTCGGATCCGGGAGCAGGTCACCGGCAAGCTGTTCGATCGTGAACTCATCGAAAGGCTTGTTGTTGTTGAAACTGCTGACAACCCAGTCGCGATAAGCCCACATCTGGCGTTCGTTATCCAGATGCAGACCATGGGTGTCAGCATAGCGAGCCACGTCCAGCCAATGCCGCGCCATCTCTTCGCCAAAATGCACCGAGCCCAAATAACGCTCGACCAGTCTTTCGTAGGCGTCGGGCGAATTGTCCGCCAGGTAGGTTTTCACTTCAGCTGGAACAGGTGGCAATCCAGTCAAGGCAAAGGCGACGCGACGAATGAGCACATGTTTGTCAGCCTCGGTGGCCAGCGTCAGGCCTTCACGCTGCAATCGATCGACGATGAAAGCATCGATTGGATTGGATCCAGCCGAGACGATATCGGGAACGGACACGGCGATTTGCGGCTCAAACGACCAGTGCCTTTGATACGGTGCACCCTCTTCGATCCAGCGCTTGAGCAGATTTAATTCGATTTCCGTAAGCGCTTTGTGACTCTCCGCCGGCGGCATCCGTTCATCGTTATCATCCGACGTGACACGATTCCAGAGTTCACTATTCGCCAAATCACGGGGAACCACGGCAGCATTACCGTTTTCATCGGAAAACGCTCCTTCGGCTGTATCCAGTCTCAGGTCGGCTTCGCGATGGGTGGCATCCCGACCATGGCAAGCGAAGCACTTGTCGGCGAGAATCGGTCGAATATCGCGATTGAATTGAATGGGTTCCTGTCCCCATAGGCAGGAAGACAGCGATCCAATGATCGCGATGACCATCGAGGCAGAAACAAGATTCAATCGGCACGACAGAACCCCAGGCCGATTGGCTCGGCCCGTTTCGATCAACAAACTCATTCGGTCCGCCATCGCATTTATATCCGTATCTAATGACAGGGAGATTGATTACGCCGAAACAAAGGCCCGTCGACTCAAGTACATCGGCGCGTATTCAATTATAGCAAGGCAGGGCTGAAGTAGCTTGCCTTATGAAAGAGAAACAATGCTTGGGATGTTGTGTCCCCATGTCCGCCCTGTAGGTTGGACGATGGAAGGGAAAGTCCAGATGAAGAATCTCGTGATTTCAAGTATCAAGTTTCCACGGATGACAGGAAATCGTAGAGGGGGTGCAATCCCCTTGAACCAATCGCCTTCGCTGCACAGCATTCTTCGGCGGCATCTCCTGACGATGCGTAAGCCAACACCATCGCCTCGCAGAGTGATGTTGTTGCCAAGTTCTGCACGACAGATTCCCTTGCCTGGCCGAAAACACCCTATGATTTCAGCCCTGCATTGCATTCGCGTCGCAGGTAGTTGATGCTCTTGAGGAACTCGCGGCGTTGATGGTTACGGTCGAATTCCCTGGCATCGACTCCGTCAGCGGGCTTGTCAATTCCGATCTCGTGTCCGCGACGACAAAGCCTGAGAAAGTCCACCATGTCGGAGGCCAGGAGGTTGGGATAGCCCTTCCAATACTCGGCTTTCAGGAAAGGAATTGGCCGACCAGAATTGGAAATTGACTCGACAAACAAAGGCATCCCCGGATTCGATTTGGCCAACGTCTTCACGTAGACAGGCACATCCATCAATCCGTCACCGACGGCCGTCCATTGAAAAGTCGCGCCTTCTGCCGATTCCCAAACCATGTAATCACGCAAGCTGTTGCAGACCACGTGAGGAGCCAGGGCTTGCAAGTGCACCATGGGATCCTCCATTGCCCACAGTCCGTTGCCCGGGTCGAGCATCACGCCGCACACGTCGGTACCAACGGCTTCGACGAGGCCTAGCAGTTCTTTGGAGCGAAGATCGGCCGCGTGATTCTCAAAGCCGAATCGGATGCCGGTATCCTTCGCGAGTTTGCTGGAAGCCTTGAGCACGCGCACGGCTTCGTCAATTCTCGGCTGAATGCCGCCGTCAAGGAACCGATCGTCGATGCTACCGATTCGAACGTTGACAACGGGCGAGCCGACGGTTGCAGCGACACGAATTGCTGTGGCCACCAGGGCTTCGGCATTGCCCCACTTGTCGGAAAACTTCGCCGCGTTCTGACAGATGCCACCGGCGCCGACGTAGATTCGCATTTCGTGCCTGTTTGCCAACTCCTTCAGCCCGAGCAAATGCGATTCTTCCAGACTCTCGAAGTAGTTGAGACTGTTCAATAACACAGCATCGAGACGTTGCGCAGCTGCGAATTCGATCAGCCGTGTCGCTTTCCATTTCATGCCGCGCAGAGAATGTCCATCCAGCCCCAGGGGTACGCGCGTCGAATCATTGAAATCGGCAGCAGCCAATGAGCTCACATCGAATCCTGTCGCCGCAACCGCGGTAGCTCCGGCCACCAGGAAATCGCGCCGTCGCAACGCTCGGCCGTTGAAGTTGATCGACAGGGGTGACCTTCGTGCAAGTGTCATCATTTGCTCTTTTTAATTCGATCCCCGGACGATGGAGCACCACCGGAGTCATACGGCAAGTATTTGGGAAGTGGCGTGTAATTCCCTTTGCCTTTTACCCAGCGAAACGTCTCACCTTCAACCAGAAGGTCCTTACGTAAGTTCAGCGACGGTTCAGGTACGGCAAACGTAACCGGCGCTGATTTTCGCAGTTCGGCTTTCAAATCAACATATTTTTCATCTGACGCGAGGTTGTTCCACTCGTTGGGATCTGTTCCCAGGTCGTAAAGCTCCTCCCCGTCTTCACCATAGCAAATATATCGCCAATCACGATTGATAATGGCATACTCACCCGGGTTCATGTGCGGCAGGAAAACATTGCGATCCTTGGCTGCCGAAGGCTGTTTCAGCGTCGATGCCAGGGATTCACCTTCCAGTCGCTGCTGAGGCTTTGGCAGATCGCAGATCTCGACCATCGTCGGGTACATGTCAATCAGGCTTACAGTTACATCCGTCATGATACCGTTCGCCACACCCGGGCCGGCCCATATGAACGGTACATTCGAGGTGCGTTCCCAGAGCGTATGTTTCCCCCAGTCACCTTTCTCGCCATGGTGATATCCGTGATCGCTCCAAAGCACCACGATCGTATTGTCGGCGTATGGACTGGACTCCAATGCGTCGAGCACCCGCCCCATCATCGCATCGGCGTAGCTCACGCAGGCAAGGTAACCATGGATCGCGTCATCCACAGCATCCAACTTGACGAGTTTATCGTGATGCTGGCGCTTCCGGTTCTCCTTCTGCCTGCGAACCTTCAGTGGCAGGTCTTGCAGATCATCTTCTTTGTACGGCGGCAACTTGATTTTGGCGGGGTCATACAGGTCGAAGTATTTCTGTGGGCAGTAATTGGGAAAATGCGGCGCGTAGATACCACACGCGAGGAAGAACGGTTTGTCGTGTTTCTTCTTAAGTTGTTCAACGGCCCAGTTGATCCGAATCGAATCCGCCATGGCATCTTCTTTCTCATTCGGAATCGCGCCCCACTCAAGAAAAAGTCCGCCGGTAATGGCCTGCCCTTCGTTATAAACGCTTGCAGGAAATCGACTGGGAAAGGGAGTCTCGCTGCTCCACGATTCGAGTGGCCAACCATTCTCCCGCTGAAACTGGTTGCGAAGAAAAAACTCGGTCCAGCCTCGCTGGTCAATCGCGCCTGCCGGGTGATGAAACAGTTTGCCGGCCCCAAGTGTCGTGTAGCCAGCTTTGGCGAAGCTCATTGGAAGTGATTCGATCTCCGGATGTCCGACAAAGTAATTCGGGGTCGAGTAGCAGCCGGTTGTCGAAGCGTACTGGCCAGAAAAGATTGCGGCACGGCTGGGGGCACAAAAGACTCCCGCCGTGTGGGCGTTTGTAAAGTTGACTCCGCGCGAGGCGAGCCGGTCGATATTGGGAGTGACGGCGCAGGGTGTCGTTTCCAGGCATCCGATCCAGTCATTCATGTCATCAACGGCAAGAAACAGGACGTTGGGTCGCGGGTCGTCGGCATGAACCTGACTCAAGCCAACAACGAGAAGCGTGCAACAATTGAGCAGGACAAGCGAAGTTCTATTCATCATGAATCGTCAATCCCTGTTCCTGAGAGTTTGCTGGTCTTAACCCTGATTTCAAGTTTATCAACGTCCCTCGCGTCATTCCACTGCTGGATCCTGCTCCAGTCGGCCCGGTTACGGCCTGCCGATTCCTCGCGTAAGTCCTGTTTATCGTGACTGACTATCCGGTTGTAGGCCAACTTGTAACCGTTGAAGAAATCCAGAACCTAAATGTATTGGTTTCAGAACAGGGACCGCCAGTCTTCGCAGCTCAGATCCGTTTGGGCATGCAGGTAACCGCTCACTAGACAGGTGTCGCTTCATATCCGTCGGTGTTGCCGCAACAGCCAATCAGCACACAAACCACCATTGAAATTGACAAGCTCTGAACTCCGGTTGCTTGGCACAATCTCGACTCCCAAGCCGTTTTGCAAGTTGAGAGAATCAACATAGACGTTTGCAGATACTGGCATGGAAGGTAAGTCAAAGTGACTTGCCGATCCTTACTGAATGTTAGATTTCTTTGAATGAACCTGGGGGTCTATCAGTGGAATTGACTTGAAGGCAATTCAAATCCTGAGTCGCAGGGGTTGGCGTCCGGACGCGCGACACAGAAGGGAATAACGAGCCGGCGGTGCGGGCTAAAGGCCACGCCTGAAAGCACTCAACCTGGCGGGGCCTGACGGGCATTGCATTCATACTTTGAGTGAGCGCTATTTCACCGTGCCAACTGCCACGTTTTTTACCGTAAGATCCTTCAGGGGATCACGAAGCGGTGCCCGAAAACAAGAAAGCCACGCACATAAGGCATGATAGCAACAAGTCTGTTTCCTGCGGACCGTTTCTGTATCGAAAAGAAACGGCTGATTCGCCGTGGGCTTATTGTCAATGCCCCAGCCGTGACGAAACCAGGCACCATTGGCCACCTGCAGTGTTCAGTCCGGATATCATGACAGGTCCCAAACTGGCCCGAGGCTCTGGGATTGAAACGGCCTCTGATTACACCGAATTCGAAGCCGCGTCTTCGCTTGCCGGGATATTCCTGACGGCAAGAGACAGCATCACCCACGTCCACCCGTAAAAGATCATTTCGATTCCAACCAGCAGGCCGATAATCCAAAACACCTGCCCGGACTCCCCCTCAGCAAACTGTCGAAAGCTCTTGAAGATGATCAAACCGACAATCAATGTTGCGATACCATTCATCAGGACCCAGCCCCATTGGGAAAATCTCTCGGAGAGCGCAAACACAATCCGAAACAAGCCACCAACAATAAAAAACCCGGCAAGCATCAGGGTAAAGACGGCAGCCGACGCGACTGGCGCATCGGCAACCAGAAATCCGGATACGACGTACACCAGACCGATCAGGATCTGCAACATGAAGGCACTCCATTTGCCCGTCCAAAACGCCAGGATGATGATCGAGACACCGGAGACCATCAAGGCTACCCCCAGGAAGATCATGACGCCGATGGAAGTAATAAACGGATAGGAAATGCAGGCAGCGCCCCCAAGAATCAACAGGATACCCAGCACGAGGAACGCCCACCATTCCTTCTGCAGTCGAGCCAATTCATGGGCGGCAGTCTGGTCAACGCTAGATTGGGTTGGGAGAACATCGTTACTCATGGTGGTACTCCGACGTTGTGATGAAAGGTGGAACAAATTCAGTTGATGCCATCGACTGTTGTTTCGCGCTGGTCTTTAACGTCGCGAAAGGTCAAGGTCTTTCACGAATCCGAGACGTCATACTAATTAGGCGACCGAGCGAAGTCAAAAACCAGACATGGTGGTTCGTGCCAGCCTGCCGAACTACGCGAGTTTTCGACTACTTGTCCCGTTCTCCCTCAAGTGAGTCCGGTATCGCATCATCGACATCCGTGCTTTCGGACGCCGGTTCACCGCCATTTGGCACTTCCTCAGATTGATGTCGTTCCACTACAGCCGGCTCGTTTTCGACCGCGTCCGGGGTCACCTCGACGGACCCATCAGAGTGCGCGGTTGATGGTTTGCCTTGCCCCAGTTCTCCGAGCAGCCGAAAGACAACGAAAAAGGCTGGAACAAAAAGTAATGAGAAAACCGTTGCGGCAATCATGCCACCCACAACCGCGTTGCCGACGGCTTGTCGACTCGCCGCCCCCGCTCCGGCAGCAACCAGCAGCGGCAGGAAGCCGAGAATTGACGAAAAAGCCGTCATCAAGATCGCGCGAAACCTCAGCCAGGCTGCCTCCGTCGCGGCCTCCTGAATCGAGTGGCCAGCACGCCGTTTTTCATTCGCGAATTCAACAATCAAGATCGCGTTCTTGCTCGCCAGTGCGACCAGCAGAACAATCCCAATCTGGGTGTAGACATTGTTATCGGCGCCGCGCAAAAACAATGCCGCAACGACTCCCAGCGCTGCCAATGGGACGACAGCAATGACCGCCGCCGGCATCGTCCAGCTTTCGTATTGGGCGGCCAGCACCAGAAAAACTGCCAGGATTGCCAGCAGGAAAATCATCGCCTGACCGCCAGCCTGTTTTTCCTGAAACGACATTCCGGTCCATGCGTAATTGAATGAAACGGGGAGAGTCGTGTCGGCTACCTTTTCCATGATTTCCAACGCTTGTCCCGAACTCGCACCTGGCGAGGGCGAACCGTTTATCGAAGCGCTGGGATACATTTGATAGCGACGAATCACGGAAGGTCCAAATTCCTCCCGAATACTGATCAACGAACCCATCGGAATCGCGGCACCCGAGCGACTTCGCACCTCCAGATCGAGAATGTCCTGCTTCTGAGCACGAAATTGCGCATCGGCTTGAACCCGGACCTGGTACGTCCGACCTCCGGAATTGAAGTCGTTAACGTAGGCCGATCCCAGGTACGCTTGCAATGTCGTGAATACGGAACTGAGCAAAACATCCTTGGCCTTGACTTGGACACGGTCGACGTCGACAAACAACTGCGGAGAGCTGGCACGAAACGTCGAATTCAATCTTCGCACTCCGGGTTGTTCCCGGCATTCGACAACAAGGTTTTCGGCTGCACTTTGAAGCGCCCGGTAACCAACATTCCCAACGTCCTGGACTTCCATCTGAAAGCCACCCGCGTTGCCAAGTCCATCGATTGGCGGAGGAATAAACGCAAAAACAATCGCCTCATCAACCGTGTTCATCGCTTTCTGAAGACGCTGCACAATGGCGTCCTGGCTCAACTCGGGCGAGGTCCGTTTTTCCCAGGGCTCAAACATGACCGCGACAAACCCCACATTGGAAGCCGCGCTCCCACCAAGTAGTGAGTATCCGGTTACGGAAACAATATCAGCAACGCCTTCGGTACTGGCGCAGATTTCATCCAGTTTCTCCATGACTTCAATGGACCGCTGCTGGGACGCGGCGTCGGGTAATTGAACATCGACAAAAACATAACCCTGGTCTTCCGTTGGTACAAAACCGGTTGGCAAGGTACCAAAACTCCAACCGGTCAACGCCACCAAACCGCCAAAAACCAGCATCACGATCAACACCAGACGGACCGACCAGCGAATGACTTGCCGATAAGCACCAGAGGTGACATCGAAAACGCTGTTGAAGGCGCGAAAGAAAAAGAACTTCTTTTCTTTCGGCGCCCGGAGCACGATGCCGCAGAGCGCGGGACTGAGCGTTAACGCGTTAAGCGTACTGATCAACACGGCTGCGGATATCGTCAGTGCGAACTGCTTGAACAACTGCCCGGTAATGCCGCTCATGAACGCGGTCGGCACAAACACGGCCAGCAACACCAGCGTCGTGGCAATGACGGGTCCCGTAATTTCGCGCATCGCCGTTATGGCCGCGTCCTTGGCGCTGAGTCCCTCGGCAATATACCTGGATGTACTTTCCACGACAACAATTGCGTCATCGACGACAATCCCGATCGCCAAAACGATGCCAAACAACGATAACATGTTCAACGAGAAACCCAGACCCGCCATGATGGCAAACGTTCCAATCAAGGAAACGGGAATCGCAACCACGGGTACGATGGTCGCTCGCCAATCCTGCAAAAAAACGAAGATCACCAAAACAACCAGGGTGACCGCGACGAAAATCGTGGAGTAGACTTCCTGAATTGATGCTTCGACGAAACGGGTCGTGTCAAAGGGGATTTTGTACATCAAACCCTTGGGCCAGTTGCCTCGCCGGGAAAGATCCCCAAGTTTTTTGCGGACCTCGGTCGCAACGTTGATGGCGTTGGCGCCCGGTAATTGATAAACCGCTACTGTCGCACAAGGCTCCCCGTTGAACTTCGAAGTGAGTGTGTAGTCCTTTGCGCCCAGTTCGACACCGTCCCGGACTTCCCCGTCAATTTCGTACGAGTCGACAACGACATCGTTTACGCGAACCAATCGGCCTTCGTCACCAGCCCGGACAATAATATTCTGAAACTCTTCGGGCGTATCCAGGCGACCGAGCGCATTGACCGTGAATTGAAACGAAGTTCCGGGAGGCGCCGGCGGAGCGCCGATTTGCCCGGCGGCGACTTGCACATTTTGTTCTCGAATCGCGTTGACCACGTCCTCCGTGGTGAGGTTCCTCGATTTGAGTTTGCGCGGATCAAGCCAGATTCTCATGCTGTAGTCGCCCGCGCCAAACGACGCGACCGAGCCAACGCCGTTGATGCGACTCAATTCGTCCTTCACATCAAGCGCGTAATTGCTCAAGAACAGCGGATCCATCCCTTCTTGCCGCGACGTGAAATTGATCATTTGCAGAATTTGCGTCGACTGTTTTGTCGTCGTGATCCCTTGACGACGAACTTCCTCTGGTAGCTTGGGAGTCGCGATCGCCACACGATTTTGAACCATGACGTTCGCCATATCCATGTCGGTCCCCAAGGCGAACGTGATCTGAAGCTTGTACGATCCGTCATTTGAGCTGGTGGAAGACATATACAACATGCCTTCGACGCCGTTGACTTCCTGCTCAATCGCAGTAGCAACGGTTTCTGCGATCACTTGCGCATTGGCACCGGGATAGACGGCACTAACCTGGATGGTCGGTGGCGAAACGTCGGGGAACTTAGCAACGGGCAGATTTTTGAAAGAAACCGCACCGGCAATCACGATCACAATCGAGATGACGGAAGCAAAAATTGGGCGATTGATAAAGAATTCTGACATCGTTCAAAGATGGCCCTGGTTATTTCGCTTCCATCAGAGTGGAACGGGTCGCAGAACAGAAGCAAATCCGCGAACCAAAACTTGGATCCGGTTTTGAATTAGCCCGGATTGACGTCGATCCCGGCCCGCACCCGCTGGATTCCATCGACAATCACCGAGTCACCGGGGTCGAGACCGGATTCGATCACAATCTTGCCTTTGTGCTTGACCCCCAGCATCACGTTTTTGCGAACAGCTTTGTTTTCGCTGTCCACAACGTACACAAATGAACCGACCTGGTCGCGACCGATGGCCCGCTCTGGTATCAGAAGAGCAGTATCGTATTGGCCGATTTGAACTCGTACGCGAACAAACAATCCGGGTCGTAAGTTTGATTTTCCACGCGGGTTTTCAAAAACGGCACGCAACTGCAGCGTTCCCGTGTCTTGATCAATTTTCGGATCGGCATAATCCAGATGTCCTTCAAACGGAAAACCGACATCTCCACTGCGTTGGAGTTGGACCCGAATTTTTGACAAATCTCGTTCGCCATCGGCGCGATTGGATTCTCTCTCCAACTTCAACAGAAACCGTTCGTTGATACTGAAGTTGGCCCAAATCGGATTGTCCTTGACGATTTCAACCAGCGGCGTGCCGTTTTCGACCATGCTGCCACGTTTGACCATGGCCTTGGTTACTCGTCCGCTGATCGGGGCAAAAATGTCAGTCCTGTCCAAATCAAGTTGTGCATTGGCAAGGTCCGCAAGCGCCTTTGCAACCTTTGCCTCGGCATTGGTGATGTCGGCATTCTTGGCAACTTGGTCTGCCTCGGCTCCCTTTAAGGCGGCCTTTGCCCTGGCCACATTCGCCAGTGCCGCATCGAACTCGCTTTGCGAAACCGCGTCATTTTCCTTCAGTTTGCTGATACGCCCGAGTTCAGCGGTCGCAACATCGATCTCCGCTTTAGCCGTGTCGATGCTTGCTTGGGCAATGCCGATTGCGGCATTTGCCGATGCCAGTTCCGCTTTGGCAGATTTTACCGTCGCGTCCCTGGATCTGACGATAGCCTCGTACTCCTGTTTTTCAATCTGGAAGAGAAGAGTGCCAGGCGTGCCGGGTTCATCGGTCGTACCCGGTGTGCCTTCGGTGACTTCACTGTCGGGTTTGAATTTTATTTCCTGGAGAATTCCGCGAACGCGCGCCAGCACAACCGCCTGTTCGACGGCTTCCGTTTGTCCATTTTCCTCCAGGAAGATGGGAACCGTGTCAATCTCGGGTTTGACAGCAACGACCCTGGGAGGACCCGGAGCCTGGTAGGCAGATTCAGGCTTGCACCCCGTTTGAATTACAAGCCCGCAAACGATCAAGCCAATTGTCAATTTCAACTGCAGCATCGATCGGCTACCTCAATTCATGATGTGGAATCTTCCAACCAAAGTAAACAGTCACCACAGTCACCAGGTTTGCTTCCACTCCGTTGTTGGTGAATTGACAGCACCGTTGCTGGTTCATGTCGGTTAGTATAATCAAGCAGGTTGTCTCTGTCAGGCTTGCGAAAGCCCGTTTCTGATTTGTTCGTATTGGCCTCAGTATCCACTTCACGACACAATTCACGTGGCAGGCGAACGACGGCACGATTTTGAACGTTGGTTATGGAGGGATTGCTCCTCAAAAGTCTGGCCCTGGCTTGGTTTTGTGATCCGGAACTCGATTCAAAACAAATTTGGCAAGCATGAATGAACTAATTCGCGAGTCGGTTCGAGATTATCGAATCTGTTGGCAACTTCTATTTCTCACCGGCATATTCTATCAACTCTTTTCGTTCGTTCTTTTGACTCCACTGGTCTCCGTTCTGTTTCGTATTTTTGTGGCAGCATCTGGAAAGACGCTTTTAGCCGATCAGGACATTCTGTTTTTTTTTGCAGCGCCCCTCGGATGGTTATGCCTGATTACCGTAGGTGCCCTCTGGCCGGGCATCATGGCGTTGCAAATGTCGGCCATGATGGCGGTTGTTCCAATACCAACCCGCATGGCGTGCGACCGATACAGGCCCTTCAATTTGCAATGGTCAAGGCTTGGCCAACCCACAAGCTTACCGCACGCATGGCGTCGCTTGCGGTCTTGTCGGCTGTGCCTTTCCTGGCGGTCGCCGCCGTTTACTTCACGCTGCTGAACGAATTTGATATCAATTTCTACCTCACGAAAAAACCACCTGTCTTTTATGTCGCAATCAGTATCGGTGTGGCTCTGGCGATCGCCATGGTCGCAGTCTGGCTGCGATTATTTACAGGTTGGATATTTGCGTGGCCCATTGTTTTGTTTGAAAATTCCGGTTCGTGTAAAGCGATCGCGTCGAGTCGTGAACGAGCCGCGGGCCAGCGACGACGGCTCCTGTCCTGGATTTCCGCCTGGTCGATAACGATGGTTGCTCTGTCAGCATTGGCTACATCCGTCGTGAACGGGGCGGGACGCTATTCCATTCCGCTTGTCAACGGTTCATTGCAGGTGCTATCGTTCGCAATTGGCCTGAGTCCGGTTGCCTGGTCCGTCGTCAACCAGGTAATGACTTTACTCAGCACGACGACCTTGGCAATATTGGTTTTTCATCTTTACCGCCAATATGCCCGTGGCGACAGATTTGATTCCAAGCCGCTGAATCTGGCAAAATCAGCCAGGGACATTCCGGGATTTCGATTTACGCCAGCGAGACTGCTGACCGCTTGCGGGGCTGGCCTTGCCATCGCTCTGGCAACGGGTTACTTCTTAATCAACAGTATTCCATTGGAGGATCAAGTCGACGTGATTGCCCACCAAGGAGCTTCCAAGGCGGCTCCCGAGAACACCATGGCATCGGTGAGACAGGCAATCGCCGATGGAACCGATTGGGTAGAAATCGATGTTCAGGAAGCTGCCCACGGAACGGTCGTCGTCTTTCACGATAGCGACTTCAGAAAATTGTCCGGTGTCAACCTGAAGACCTGGGATGCCACCATGGAAGATTTGAAGAACATCGATATCGGCAGTTAGTTTTTGCCGAAATTCAAGGACGAACGTGTACCGCCACTTGCCGCAGTCCTGGATACCTACGAGGGAAAAGTCGGCCTGTTTATCGAACTGAAATATTACGGTCATGATATCGATCTCGAACAGAGAGTCGTCGAGCTCGTGGAAACTCATGGTATGGCGGAACATGTCGTTGTTATTTCACTCAAGGTCGACGCGATACAGAAAATGAAAACCCTGCGGCCGGACTGGAATGCGGGCCTCCTGATGCCAGAGACCGCGGGAAACCTGGCGAAAATCAACACCGATTTCCTGGCCATCAATGCCTCATTCGCCAGTCGAAGTTTTATCCGGTCGGCGAACCGCGTCGAAAAATATGTTGTCGTCTGGACTGTCAACGATCCGATTGGCATGTCGACCATGATCAGTTGTGGTGTCAAGGGCATCATTACGGATAAACCTGCCCTGGCTCGATCTGTCCTCGAACAACTTGCTCAACTAAGCGCGCCGGAACGAACGATACTCGAGCTGCCGAAATTTTTTGGTATCCTTCCAGAGATTGGCGACCAGACGTGCACCAACGACATCAGATCTTCGATGCCACGGAGGTTTCTGCAACTTCCGTTTGGACCCACCAGGAGTGACGTGCCAATCGCTTGCGGAACTCGGGCATCAAAACCGCAACTCGCGGGTCATTGAAATTGGGCAGGATGATCTCATAAGAAATTTCATTTCCGCCGTCACGCCTGCCTGGCTCCCAATGTTTCGGGATCGAACGATGGTTCGGTCCTGTGCGAAAGAGAATGCGCTCGATCAGGCAGGCGCGCTGGGGTCCGATTCGGTTAGTACCTATCCAGCACGCGAGTGACCCAGGATGTCCTTCTCCACTGAATTGCTGTATTAATTGCCCTACTGACTCGTGGTGAGTGCGAGACCTGATCTCTCATCCTATTTGAGGTGGTATCCTCTCGTGACGTTCCTGCAGGTCGCTGTTGATTTGCCAATGGTTACCAGCGCGCACAGGATATGGACACAATTATTCGCCGTCGAGTTACATTGACGCCTGGATCGCAGTCACGCAACCGCAAGAATCGAGTGACGATGATATCGCTCGACCCAAGCGGCCATCCACCAGGTTACCGTCCAAACCGGGTTTTGACCGCGATCCAGATTGAATCAAGATTCGGTCAGGCAAGGGCGTCAAGTCGATGGCCTGCTGTTTAACGTGCGACTAGTGTCTGGAGTCGCCGGTATCAATCGGAACGTTACAAAACGAAAGCGCAGCGATTCCGTTTTTGCCAATCAAGAGTTGTTCCTGACTCCAGGACATCTCTCTCAGGTAAGTGATTCTCTTTGCGTCTCCGGCTTGTTTCAATTTGAGTGTGAGCACGTTTCCGGAAACGGCGCCCACCTCGAACCGGTCGTTCATGCCATCAACACAAAACTGATTGATCAACGAGTCATTCCAAACGATGTCCTGATCAAACTCCAGGGCAATCGACTCCCTTGCAGGGCCCGCAAAGCAGGCTTTCTTGAGGTTCGGGGGGGTGATGGGTTCGTTGAACGCCTTCCCGTAAATATCCCGCTCGATCAACGGCTGGATCAAGCGCGCGAACTCCGCCCAGCCTTCCAGAGGGAAATGGCAAGGACCTGGCGGTTTGATTCCCAGGGTCGACATGATGTCCAGATTGGAATAAAGACGCGGCAACGTTCGCTGCACTTCGCGGAGCATGTCGCCGTTACCATTGCCCATACTGCAGGAGTTGGGCCAGATCTGGAAGATGTAATAGTGCTGAAGGTTGGGAAAATCCTGTTTCCAGGCCGCCGACATCGCGACAAAATACTGCTCATACGTCTCCCAGCCGTAGCCACCGTCGGGACCTGCAGCTCCCTGGTCGTTTTCGCCTTGATGCCAAAGTACAGCCCGAATGCCATGCGTTAATTTCGCTGCACGGACTCTCCACAGCAGTCGACCATAGATCGTATTCAAGTCAGTCGGATCGGCTGGGCAACGCTGGTGCTGATCAATTCGCGTTCCACCGACGGCACCATTGATCATGAAGATCGGAACCTGGTGGTTTTTTACCAGTCGCTTGGCAAGCTCCATGCCCCACCAGCCGAGTTCCGCTTCCTCACCGTTTTGTGTTTTCCAGACCGGGTTACACCACAAGTTTTGATCGGCCCCCGGGGAATTTGTCGGTTTTCCATAGCTGCGAACCCAAACATTGGTTTCAGGCGGTGAGTTCTCCCGGGTGTCAGTGGCGAGCGCATTGGACTGTCCAGTGATGAGATAGGCATCGCCGCAGACGATATTGTCCGCTGTGTGCAGGATCGACCTAACACCGCCCATGATGGTACCGAACTCGACTCTGTATTTGATCAATCCTGGTTTGAGCTTGATCGTGAATGCATAGGTCCCGTCGTCAGACACTTCCTGCCTCCTGGTGTTGACCAGAATGTCGTCGGCGAAGAGGTTCAGAAAAACGGTTCCGGCGTTGTCCGACAGTTTTCCGTTATAATACAGCGTGCCTTCGTTTTTTTCGTTTCGGGCATAAAACTGATTGTCTTCCGGTTTTTCAACGCTGGCTGGAATGCGCTCGACCCATGCGTCATGCCCGGGTTCAAGCACGTCGATTCTGGTTGACGATGAAACTGCGTCGCCCCCATTGCTGATAGTGGCGGTCACGGTTAGCACACCGCTGTTTTGCGCTCGCTTGAGAATCAGCTTCCCGGGCATGATCTCTTTGATTGCCGCCAAGCCGGAAACCGTCCACTTGTATTTCAGGTCGGCAGCGCCGCTGGCCTGCATCTGTTTCAAGTTGGTAATCTCCGGCACCACTTCGATCGTTTGGCGACCGTCCCACTTAACCGGCGATTTGAGCGCGAAGCCTGGTTCGGGAATGGACTCTCCAATCGTGATGGGGATATCCAGCGTTTTGACTTCATCGGCGTAAACCGCTTTGAAAACAAGCGTCATCGACTGGTCGCCCGACACGCGACCGGCATCGAACGAAAACCGGAACTGATCGACGGCGACGACTTCCTCCTCCAGATTCCCTTTCCTGAGAATCCAATAAACTTTCTGCGCACCCCCTGCTTTCGCCATGACCGTGGCACGGGATCCTTCTGAGATGGACAGGCTTGTTTCTGACACCGAGAATCCTGTACCGGGCTGCACCAGATGCCCGACCAGTGTTTGCAGTGGATTCTGACTTTCGTATTCCAGTCGAACCCAGTCGGCAGAACGAACAACGTTCGATACGCGCGTTTCGTCGATGTCGCCGACGAAGTCATAGTTGTCGTACCAGCCACCAATCCAGAGGCGGGCCGGGCGCTGAATCGACAGGGGCGTTGCCCTGGATTGCCTGACGGTGTCCAGAACTCCGTTTACATAAAGTCGCGAGTCTCCCTTGGTGTAGGTATGCACGACGTGAACCCACCGGTTTAACGGGATGGGCGTGGTACCCTCGACGTTCCCGTCCGAAAAGTAGCCGTCGATTCGCGCGTGCGGCGGACTACGATATCCCAGCACAATCTTGCCCTGCCCTTGCTCGTTGCCCCATCCGATGATCACGCTGTTCGGCTGGCGAGGCCGGAACCAAGCCTCTGTACTGTGTGACGCTGACCCGATCGGGTAACTTTCGATCCGGTCACCGCCGAAAATCCCCTTGCTACCAGGCAATTGCCTGGCAAGTCCGATGACTCCGCTTGTCACCCTGGTTCCCGTGTCCCTGGTATTGAGAGTACCGACCGCGTCGCTGGACAAGTCGTCCATGTGCCAGACGCTCACGAATCCGTTGGACGTACTGAATACTTCTGCACCATTTGATTCACTTGTCGCGTCGGGCTTTCCCCAATGCAATTTGATTTCCTGGTGTGCATTGCCCTTGATCACAGGTACTCGAACCCAGATGCTGGCCGTTCTATCAGCCGGGTCCCACTGTTCGATTTGATAGGCCAGCGGCTGACCACTGGAAGCCGTAACGCGAAGATCTTCTCCACGGGATTTCGCCTGGGTGAAGTCAAACGTGTCCTTGTTGAGTCGAATCAACACCGGGAAGTTCAATTCCGTGGCCGTCGCTGGCAGGTTCGCGCCTTCGGGCGTCGTAATCAGGTGAATGCTGCCGGAGTACTTCCAGTCCTGATACTGGGCAACGGCCATCCCGACTGGGAACACAACGACCCCCATTACGGTCAACAGGACGGAATTTTTCATCATCGAGGACATGGTTGGTGCTGGTCGTTTGTTCATGGTGGGTTTTTTTGCCGAATCGGAACCGCGGGAAATGAGTCAGTTCATTCTATGAGCTGCGCGGACTGGCATTCGCGCTGCTGTGATGCGCCCGGAAAGCGTTTGTCATCAGAGGCAGTGTTTCCTTGCCAACGGAGCAACCTTGAGGTTGTTTTGATCTTCGGCTTGGGGCCCGGAAACAAAAAAGCCACGGACCAACCTGGCCATTTGATGACGGACGAATGCGAGCTGCTTTTTTCATGGTTGGGATTTCGGCACATTGAGCTTGGCTTCCTCAAGCAGTTTCAGCATCGCAGTTGCCATCGCATCGCCGATCAGAAAATAGGTTTCTGCATTGTTGTTCCAGTGGTAGGCCTGGCCACTGGGTGATACTTCTTTCGGACGATAGAAATCTCTGGTTCCGACAAATGCCACGTTGCCTTTGAACTCGTCATATCGGGCGACCGCAGCTTGTGCTTGCATCAGTGACAGTGCGCGGGGGTGTTTTTCCTCATGTCCCGACATACCGGT
Source organism: Planctomycetaceae bacterium (assembly GCA_024642205.1). Taxonomy (GTDB): domain Bacteria; phylum Planctomycetota; class Planctomycetia; order Pirellulales; family Pirellulaceae; genus Mariniblastus. The sequence continues at coordinate 66,250 of JAHEBQ010000016.1, forward strand.
CTCCGCGATGACGAAGGGAAGATTCTTGGCACCGAGGTCGTTACGAATGTCGCGGATGAAGTTGGCCAGGTTCTGCTCATAGGCGTCGTTGTGAGCCTGATTGACGCGGTCGTTCCATCCCTGGTGCCAACCGAATCCGACCAACTCATACCCGCGTCCGTCGTAATCCGGAAAATGCCTTTTGATGTCTTTCAAAACGCTCTGAACGTGCTCAAGCATCCTGGTATAAAAAGGTCCAACGTCCCCGCCGCTGCTTGGCGGTCGGAAATCAACTGCGAGGCTCTTGCCGCCCCATGCCGTTTTGATCAGTAGCACCGGGTCATCGAGTGCTTCCCCGATACGATGGCCAAATCCAAACTCAGGACCAATCGTCGTTTCATTGGCGCCGTATCCTGCAGTCAGGCCCCCCTTTCGATCGAAGTACCAGATCCAGACATCGTTGCGAACGACCCATTTACCATCTGCATCGATCAGGTGATCCGTTCGCCCCGCCATTTGAGGATCATGAACCCAAGACTCCAGGCTGCCTTTGCCACCATTTCGTTGAGGATCCAACTGGATAACACCCGCTCCTTCCATGTTTGACTGGCCAGCAAGGATAAAGACTTTCAGAGGTCCCTTGCCCACTTTGTCATCAGGAGCAACGGCATGCGTCGGTCCTGCGATTCCCACCAGAACTGCAAATACCAACAAACCCTTAAGCCATCTTTCTGTTACGATCATGTTCCCTGTCCTTGCGATTGAGGTCGGAGTCAAATTGTTGTGAATCAACGTGTTAAAAACCGGCATGCTGGGCCGCCCATGTTCCTGGAATTGGCGCCGCGAAAACTGCGCCGAACGAACTCGTTGCTTTGCACTGTGCCTCGCGAATCAAGAACAGTTCCCAGCGATGCCGATTCAATGATAACCTCTTTCCGAAGCCAGTTCTTTGTCTGACCAGAAAGAGCCCACTGGCAAATTGGCCGTCGTGGATCGCAATTACGCCCGGATAGAATCCTGGTGGCAACTTGCACCGGAACGGTCAAAAACCGCGGCATGACGGGTCAGGACAATCCATCCGTCAGCGCCGCAAATAACGTGCTATAATCGTAACACGTCGTGTCCGGACCGATTCCGATCCCAACCAGCAAACGGAAACTCACATGCGTCACAATATTTTGAACTGCATCGTGGTCGTCATCTCTATCGTTTTTGGGTCGACCGAACTGCTTGCGTCGCCGTTCTTGCAATCAGAAAAAACGTCGAGTGGCGACAAACCGTTAAATGTCATCCTGATCATGGCGGACGACTCGACGGCGGACAACTACGGCTGTTACGGCAGCACTTTTTTCAAAACGCCGACACTCGACGCGCTCGCAAGGACAGGGGCCAAGTTCAACCATTGCTATTCCGAACCCGTGTGTACCTCCAGCCGGGTGAAAATCATGACGGGCCGGGATGGCATTCGCAACTACGTCGCTTTTGGAACACTTGACAAAAGCGAGACCACGTTCGGAACGATGATGAAGAACCATGGTTACGCAACAGCCATCGCCGGCAAATGGCAACTGCATGGCGGCAAGAACGGTTCACTGGCGCCCGATTGTGGATTTGATTCCTATTGCCTGTGGAATTATCCCGGCGGGGCCCGCCCTCGATATTGGAATCCCAGCATTATTCGGGACGGCCAGTTGATGGAAACGACAGAAAAGGACTACGGTCCAGATATTTTCACCAACTACCTGATCAATTTCATCGAGCAAAACAAGGATCGCCCTTTTTTTGTCTATTACCCGATGGTACTGGTTCATGACCCTTTTCCTGTAACACCCGACAGTGAACCTCCGACCGAAAAGGAAAAATCCGATAAGCAAGCAATGACACTGAAAAATTTTCGCGACATGACGCTGTATGCGGACAAGTGCGTGAAGCGGATTGTCGATGCCCTGGAAAGCAACGGACTGCGTGAAAACACGGTCCTCATCTATACGACGGACAACGGTACGGGCCGGGGTCTGACCTACCCGTTCGGCGACGAACAACGAAAGGGCGAGAAAGCGTACGCGACCGACGGAGGAACTCACGCACCATTGATCGTCAACTGTCCCGGCGTCATCGCTCCTGGAATCGTAACGGACGACCTGGTCGACTTTTCGGACGTGATGCCGACGCTGGCCGAGATCACGTCGGCGAGACTACCGGACGTAGAACTCGATGGTCGCAGTTTTTGGCAGCAGTGTCTTGGAAACAAAGGAAATCCGCGTAAATGGATCTTCCAGTATTACTATCCGAAATTCGGGCCTGCCGCCGAAAATCACGGACAAGGCATAAACAAGCGGGAAATTATCTGGGCTCAAAACCAGCATTTCAAGTTGTATCGAGATGGCTCAATGTACGCCGTCAAAGACCGGCATGAAACGGTGCCGATCGAGACAGGCCAGAGTAACGAGGCGGACGCTGCGCGAAACATGCTCCAGGGAGCGATTGATTCCATGCCCTCCAAAGCAGCGAAACTGATTGCGAAACCGATCTCGGAGTAAAGTTGTTCATGCCCTCGGCGAAGGCCCTCGCAGAATATGGCACTCGTCGGAAGCTAAAACAAACCCTGCTGCCAACCCTGTTACCGGACTGCAGCAAAGCAAGCGGCTGTAGGCAAACCGAAGAGAAACGTTCGTGTTCATTTCCAGGACCGAGGTGTCAATCTACCGACGCTCTTTGCTTCCGAAGTGTTTTCCGTACGTCAGTCCAAACGGCCGGTTCCTTTGATCCGCTTCATATTGTCCGATTCCGCCCTGGAAGAGCCGACCGTGCGACCAGGCTGACGCGACTCGTGAATAAAACGGCGCGTAGTCCATTCCCCATGTTCCTTCGTTGTCGAATCTTGGCTCACCTTGAAATCCAATTCCTCCTCTTGCCGGGACTCCGCCCCCGACATAATAGCCGTGATACCTGCCGTGATCACTAATCGACGCAAGTCGGGAAAGCGAGAGCGGACAACCTGCCCTGACGCGACGATTCGCATTTTCGCACGGATCTGATTCCCGGTTCGATTCTTCCTGATTCACTTCAGCTTGGATCGTCATTGAATCGGCCTGAACCGCTTGTCCGACGTCGGGCAGATTCAATCGATGGCTTGCTGCCGAAGGCACGTCATCCGAAAATTTCATGATCAGCGGCACTGAATCGAGCCGGGTGGCCTGGTTCAGCGTCGGTTTACGCCGTTGATCCGTGGTTCGCAAGGCGAGCCGGGATGGACCAATCGGCAAACGATTTTCCGCGGACGCTTGAGCCGTGCAGGGCAAGGTACTCGCAAGCCACACAGTCAGAAATACGGCAGTTCCCAGCAGTCGCCGTTCGAAAACTGAATTCATCTATGCTCCAGATCATTTATTGACTAGCCCAATCCGCCGAACGGATTGCGAAGAAATTTTTGATATGGCAATCGAATATTTCGGACGAACGTTTGATCCGCCCTCGTGATGCCGTGACTTTCAGGCAGAAAACCTGTCGCGCCAACATAGGTCACCACGTCATCCTGATCGACTCCGTCACCGGAAACTCCGAATCCGCCAATCAAGTTGCCGTTCTTGTAAACCGGAGTGGAACCGGGAAAGAACACGATCCCATTCTGGTTGGCGATCGTATCGTGGCCCAGATGGTAGGCGTCTGCGGAACCTTCTGGATTAACACCATCACCCGGATCCCGGAAATTCGTGTTGGGAAAAAACGCGTCGAATCCATAGACTCGCTGTGTGTCTTTAAAAGCCGAAACAGGAGCGGGAGCACCGCGATTTTCGCCCGTCAGCGGATCCATGTTGCCGTCAAACAGAATTGAATAGGGAGCCGGTTCGGCGCCGTTGATTCCTGAGGGGAATCGTGGCTGGGAAAGGAAACGGAATGTGCGGTTCGTATAGGCGGTCCCCGCATCGCCAAGACGGTCAATCGCCTGCAGGTCGTTGGCATCGGCAAAGTAAGCGACATTTCGAGCCTTGGCAACGGCAACATCAATTGAAAACGTCGTCGCGTCCTGCATGCGATACAGGCCAAGGACCTCACCATTGGTATCAGTCACGGCAAACACCATTCTCGTTGCGCTGCTGACAGGCAAGCGAACAGCGGCCCGCACAAGTTCGGCCCCGGTAATTCCATTTTCAATGATCCGTTCAACGTCCGCTGCGGTGATTGAACCGTCTGCCGAATCATGCGGCGTTACCAGCCAACCCTGGGGCACCGATTCACCATCTCGGTAAAACTCACCAGACAATCCGTCGACCAATTGATCCGCTCCACTGTCGGGATCACCCGCGCCCAGGGACCGTCCCTGGTCCAGCAACATCTGCAGGCCGAGTCGGCTGCCCATGGGACCATAAACGTCCAGTTGAACTCCGACCAGGTCCAGACGTCCAAAAGGTAGGTCGAGGTCGGCAACGGGGGCGACCCCATTAATTGTCCCAATCTTCGCACCCGCGATCCCTTGTTGCTCTGCGGCAAGACTTCCGCCGGCCGCGGCATAGGCGATGTACTCGGCTTCTGATACTCGTGAGGCGTTGATGCGCTGGGCCGTCGTTTGACCGATTCCTGGCTGGAATCCCTGTTCGTGAGTGGCGTATCCGTCTGCACCTGGAAAGAAAACCCCGATACCACCGATCAACGTTTCGCCGCCTCCGTCTCCGTTGGTGTCTCGAAACAACGGGATACCTCCAGGCAAAGTGGCGATCCCCCGACTTTGGGCGTCCGGGAGTTTTCCGGAGTTCTGCATCGTTCCGTAGGATTCGGGTGCCGTCAGATTCTGTCCCGCCGGAACAAACGTCGCGTCGATATTAAACCGTTCATCAAAGGAAATATCATCTGCGGTCCCCTTGATGCCGTCCGCACCCGGATGAGTTGTGCTGTCGCGATTGGTGTGTTCAATCCCGAACAAGTCGACCAACGGCGTAAAATTGATTTCAGGTGGAAAATGACCGCCTACACCGATGGGCGCCACAAACCCCGGACCCCGGCGAGTCGAAGCCAGGGCTTGGGCCACACTGCCGTTATCAACATTCGGATTCGATTCGACCTCTCGTTGCGTGATCGTCGATTGACTCAGGAATTGAATGGTGCGTGATGTCAATGGCGCCAGGGTTCCATTGGCAGGATCGCCGTTGGAAAACATCGCGGCGGTTCGCGCCTTGGCGACCGCTCCGTCGATTGCAAACACCAGTGTGTCGATATCCGGAATCGCGGCCAGTGCATCAGCTTCCACGCGAACTCCGAGGATGCGACCGTTGCGATCAACCACGGCAATGATCGCGTCATTGCTGGCCGAGGCAGCAGCTCCCCGTTTCAGAAGTTGTTCGACTTCGGTCTTGTCAAGTTGCGGAAACCCCAGGACCATCGGGTGCAATTCAACGACCGATCCCGCATGGGCGTCAACGACGGTTCGATAATATTCACCCTGGTCAAGCGCCGTTTGAATCGACTCCAGACCAATCTCATTCGTGTAAGTGCCATTCATGATGTTGTGTTCGGAACCGTGCTGATCTTCCAATCCCAGGGTGTGTCCGATTTCATGTGCAATCACCGTGGAAAAATCAATCGTGCCGGCTGGATTGCCGTTTTCGATCGTATTGTCCCAATTTTCGGCGCGATCCAACCAGGCAATCCCATTGGTGGCATACCGTCCACTCTCCCGGAAGACTTGGCCGCCGCTGAGTCCCAAGACAGCACCTTCACCGCTGACATGTCCTACGGCAGCCAGGTCGCCAACCCCGATCGTAATAATCCGGCTCTCAGGCGCTGACGTGCTTCGTTCAAAAACAATCTTGCGATCCGTCGCATCTGACCAGGCTTCAAGTGCCTGGACAACAAGTTGCTCTTGTTGCGAAGTAATTTCATTGGACATCCCGTTGATTTCACGAAAATCGTATTGAATGACGACGGGTTCTTCGGCATTGATCCACCAAGCTTCAAATCCGGATTGCCTGGCGACGTCCGACATGACAAGTCCAATCGCGTTTCCTTCCGCGTCGATATCCAGTCCAATTGAAGCAAGTGAGGAGGAATCCAATCTGGGCGAAGCAGGCACCGCTTGGGGAATATTGACTTGTTCAGCTACCGGCTGAAGCTGAGAGCCGGTTTGGTGGGGTTGGTTTCCCGGCGGTACATAACTCGAAGTCGTCGCAATCACCGGTGAAATACGATTGGTCACCGGAGATAAGTCCAACGGACCGAAAGTGATTGGTTCGACGATGTGCGGGTCGCTGGATTGAAGAGCAGAAGGCAATTTCGTCGACAAGGACCCAATCCCTTCATCCCATGCCTGACGGATGCCGCCAAACGGAGCCGAGTTTCCACGACTGGAGTCGCGTTGTTGGGCGGTTGGATTTTCGGCATCCAGGGCCGACTGCTCATGATGAAGGCTGTCGTTTTGAATTTCTTCCAGGCGGGAAGGATCGAAGTCACTCTTCAGAATCTGGCTGTGCTCGATCGAGGTCTCCGTGGCCAGGAGGACTTCGGAGGTTCTGTCGTTTGACGGCGATGCTACCCAGGCAGCAAGTCCCGCGTGCATACTTCCCAGGCATAACCTCTGTTCAAGGTGTTCAACCGGCTTCCAAGCCTTGGACCTGCGTCGGAGGGCAGTTTCCGATTCTGGTCTCCTGGAGAATATGGAAAGGAGTCGTTTCATTGGCCGGGGGATTATCGAATTCATTGTGCTAGCAGTCGCGCAAACAGACTGCCTTGATTCTGTAATCGTCAAATTCACCTTAACGCAATCAACTTTCTTGCCAAATTGGCAAACTTCTCTCAAGTCTTCAGGATTTGCGATACCGAATTCGTGCTGGCGAGAACTGCTATTGCACGAAGTTACGCGTATTTTCTACCTTTCGCGGCGATTCTGCCAAAAAGAAACGGAAGTTAGAAATCGACGGCTGCAAGAAAACTTTGATTCATAAGTTGACGACTGCGCATTGTCTAAGCCTGCTATGCGCGGCCTGCGGACTGTTATGTTCTGGCTCGGTATCTCAGGCGCAACTTCCGGCCATGGTGGAGAGCCAACGTCCTGACCTGGCAGCAGGCGTTTCCCATGAACTGATTGAAAATGCAAGTGTGTTTGTCGGGAGTGATGCATCAATCCAGACGCTGTCTGCTCAACAGCTTGATCACCTCGCCGGTTTGCTTTACAGCCCTCACCGGCAACAGAGAATCGCTGCGCTGGAATTCATGAAACGCATTGCGCCAACCGATGTCCTTCGGGCCCATGTAAAAGCGATATCGGAACAGAATGACGATGCCATTGTCCAGGGTTACGCCAGACTGTTGGCCGCCGATTGGGGAATCTCAGCACGACAACCGTCAGCCACGACAGGTCCTGACCAGACCAATCGAAATCCACGCAAATCTTCGGGAAGTTTCACGAATCAACCGAAACTGGACGTACTGGACAGTCAAGTTGTGAATTTGGATTCGATCCCCGAAGTGATCACGGGTGAAACCGCAGAACCTGGTCTGAATTTCGCGAAGCCGACCTTCCTGACCCCGCAGGTTCCGTTTTGGGCATCGAATTCGTCAATTGAAGATCGCAATGCGACAGATCCGGAGGTTGATCAAGGCTTGCTTATCGAAGCGGTTGGGTTTGAACCTCATTTTGGAGAAGACACTGCTGGAAAACGGTTCTCGCAAATCAACGGATCGCCGATGACGGACGAGATCAACCCGACGATCCTGAGTCGTTCGATCGATGAACCCGACGATCCGCCGATCGAATTCGAAGACTTTCACATTTCGCCAGCTGGGTTCCAATCATACGAGAGGGAATCCCCGTTAGGATTTACCGGTCCTTCTGGTGTCATGCCAACCGGGTTTCAACAAAGCGACCATTTCGTACCGATCGAAGATCGTTGGCGGCTGGGGTTTCCAAAATGGGATCGGTACGGAAAAGGCCACCCGGTCGGCGACGACTACCCTTACGTCGAGGGTTCGCTGTGGGACCCTTACAATCAAAATGTATTGAAAGGCGATTTTCCGATTATCGGCCAGCATACGTTCTTTAGCGTTACGGCTGAAAGTCTTGCGGTCCATGAGTATCGACAAACACCGACGGCAACAACGCCTTTTGAAAGCACGCGAAATCCGTTTTCAGCCAAATTTTTTGGGGTCCCTGACCAGTATTTCTATGCGCCCTATTTCAAATTCACATTTGATCTGTTTCACGGAAATGAAGCATTCAAACCGGTGGACTGGAAACTGCGATTGATGCCGGTCTTCAACGTGAACAACCTGGATGTCAAGGAACTGGCCGTCGTGAATCCGGATGTGCGGCAAGGCACCAACCGTCTCCGGGATGATTTTGCTTTGCAAGAGTGGTTTCTGGAAGCCAAGTTGGCGGACTTTGGTCCTGACTACGATTTTGTTTCAGCGCGCGTCGGTTCCCAATCATTCAACAGTGACTTTCGCGGGTTTGTTTTTCGCGATGTGAACCGGGCGGTTCGACTGTTCGGGACCCGGCTGGCCAATCGCGATCAATTCAATGCGATCTGGTTTGACCAGGCCGAAAAAGACACCAATAGCGAACTGAACACGTTTGATGACCGTCATCAAAATGTAATCATTCTCAACTATTTTCGCCAGGATTTCGTGTTCCCTGGCTACACCGCGCAAACCAGTTTCCATTACAACCACGACAAGCCAAGCTTTCAGTTCGACGACAATGACAACCTGGTCCGCCCTGACCCGGTTGGCGTTTTCAAAGAGCATGAGGTCAACGCCTATTACATTGGTGTGGGTGGCGAAGGCCATCTTGGAAGGATCAATGTGGCCAACCAGTTTTATGTGGCGTTGGGTAATGACTCGGCAAACCCGATCGGAGGAACAGAGCAAACCATCAATGCCCAGATGGCGGCATTGGAATTATCATACGATCGAGACTGGATTCGATTCCGAACTTCCTACTTTTTTGCATCTGGCGATGATGATCCAAATGATGGCAAGGCAAAGGGATTCGATACAATCCTCGATAATCCGGTTTTTGCGGGGGGCGAATTCAGTTACTGGCAACGACAGTCGATTCGGCTCTTTGGGACCAACCTGGTTCAACGCAAAAGCCTCGTTCCCAACCTGCGATCAAACAAAGCCCAGGGACAGAGTAACTTCGTGAACCCCGGCCTGCACCTGTTCAATCTGGGGATGGACCTCGAACTCACTCCCAAAACCAGAGTCATCACCAATGCGAATTACCTGAGTTTTGACGAGACCCGGGTCCTGGAAACCTACACCTTCCAAAACAAGATCAACCATGAAATCGGGACGGATTTGAGCGCTGGACTCGAATACCGTCCGCGACTGAACGACAATGCTATCATTGTCATGGGAATCGCAACCTTGCTCCCGGATCAGGGCCTCAAGGACCTGTTTGGAACCCGCTTGCCTCAGGAATTGGCGGACCTTGGCGTGGGAAATGAACTTCGCAGCGAAACCCCTCAATTTACAACGGCATTTGTCGAGCTTGTTTTGACTTATTGAAAACCACTATGATTCTTCGACCGGGCGTGTCCAAACCGTAATCGAGTTGCCAGCGGGCGACATCGGGACATTCGCAAGTCAAACTCCTGGGTGCCGCAGCGGCACATGGAAACAAGCATCTAAATGTTGGTACATTCGCTTTCGCATCATCGATCTCTGATCGCTTCGGTCGGCGTGTTTCTGGTTGGCGCCACTGCGATTGTCTTGTCGGTAAGCTGTGAACCAGTCGACTCTCAGGACGAAAGCGCATCGCACCCTCCACTCGCAATCCTCAAATCTGCGGTCAAGCGGGAGCTTACGAACGGGGCCAGCACGTCACAGATCCGTCAGGTCGGTTTTCATCCGTTCGAAGATTTACCGACAGGTCGTTCGCGACGGAACCGGCAACCCGCACAAGTTGGGGGTGATCAGAATCCGCGACCTCAGCAGGACGTGCCACAACAACGGACTTCCAGCGACGACGGTGGAACAGGAATCAACAGCGCTGGCACGCTGGTAGAAGCATTTCCGATGCCGGCCACGATGATCGGCGTTGACTTGACGAAACAAACACCGGCTGCCGCGATGTCCAAGAGCACCGGGTGCATTGCTTGTCACCAAACGGTCAAGGACCCACACTTTAGCGATTCGGTCCAACTGGGGTGCACCGACTGTCACGGTGGAGATCCGAACGCAACGGTAAAAGAGCGGGCCCATGTTCTGCCCCAGATTCCAGGTGCATGGCCAAAGTCTGCAAATCCGGTCCGTTCGTATACACTGCTGAATCATGAGAGCCCCGACTTTGTTCGATTTGTCAATCCCGGCGACTTGCGAGTGGCTCATATCAGTTGCGGGCAATGTCATGGATCCCAGACACTTCAAGTAAAAAAAAGCATGATGACTCATGGTTGCATGCTGTGGGGCGCCGCGCTTTACAACAACGGTTCGGTTCCCAACAAATGGAGTCGGTACGGCGAGAGCTACAGCATGGACGGGATACCCCAGCGACTGCAAACGGTCCCGGCACCCACGGCTTACGAAATGGCGCAAAAGGGAATCCTGCCATACCTTGACCCGTTGCCGCGGTTTCAATTAACCCATCCCGGCAACATCTTGCGGGTATTTGAAAGAGGCGGGCGATTCAGGCTGGAGACAGGCATTCCGGAACCCAAGGAAGAGCCCGGTCGACCGCGAAGCCGTCTTAGTAACCGCGGACTGGGGACGCTGAATCGTTCGGATCCGACGTTTCTCGGTTTGGAAAAAACTCGACTGCTTGATCCAACCTTGAATTTCATGGGCACCAATGATCATCCCGGCGACTATCGTTCCAGTGGATGTACGGCTTGCCATGTGGTTTATGCAAACGACCGATCGCCCGTTCACTCCGGGCCATTTGCAAAGTACGGCCATTTGGGAATGGCGGCCAGTCAACCGGACGCCTGGGTCCGATCCGTTGATCCCACGATTCCAAAAAATGAGCCCGGCCACCCAATTCAACACCGTTTCACCACTGCGATTCCAACCAGTCAGTGCATCGTCTGTCACATTCATCCCGGAACCAATGTTCTCAACAGCTACCTGGGTTACATGTGGTGGGACCAGGAAACCGATGGTGAGTTGATGTATCCCCGGCATGAACGAAAACCAACCGCCGAAGAGTATTCCCAGTCGACCATGTCCGACCCGAACGAAACGTCGATCCGGGGGCTTTGGTCCAACCCGGAATTTCTCAACAACGTCGCTGAGCTAAATCCAAAACTTGAGCACACGCAGTTTGCGGACTTTAACGGGCATGGCTGGGTTTTCCGGGCGGTCTTCAAAAAAGACCGAAAGGGCAATCTGCTGGATCATCATGGCGAAGTCCTGGTCGAAGTCGATGCACAAAAACGTCAGATGGGACTCCTGATTCCCCAGTACGTCAAACAACTGTATCAGGATCGAGATTGGGGTTACGAAGATCCCGCTTTCGCTGCCTCCGTGCGGCAGAAAGAAGCCGAACTTGAAACATTACGTCACCAGGTTCCCGTACACATGCTTGACATTCATCTTGAGAAAGGGATGCACTGCGTCGATTGCCACTTTGTCCAGGACGTTCATGGCGATTCGAAACTCTACGGTGAAGTCCGGGCCGCAATCGAAATTACTTGTCGTGACTGCCACGGTGACATCAATCGCCGCGCGGCGGTGATCGAGGACGGAAGGCCCGAGATGCGAACCTCCGGGCCGGCAGCCAAGGGACCCGGTTTGAACCTCCTGGGTTTGCGGACGCCATCAGGGAAGCGGCGGTTTGAGGTTCGCGGCGACAGGATTGTCCAAAACTCCATGGTTGAAAAGAACCTGAGCTGGGAAATCAGTCAGGTTGCCGACACAATTGATCCAACCAAGCCGGAATACAACGCCAAAGCGGCACTCGCCAAAACCGTGCGATTTGGGCCCAATGGCCAGAACTACATCTGGGGCGACCGGCCCGACAGCGATTCGTGTGCCCACTCGCCGAAATCGGTAAGCTGTATCGCCTGCCATTCAGCCTGGAATCAAAGCTGCTACGGTTGTCACCTTTCGCAAAAAGCCAACCGCAAAACCCCCAACCTTCACTTCGAAGGTGATGTGACCAGGAACGCGGTTTCCTACAACTTCCAGACCCTTCGCGACGAAGTCTACATGCTGGCTCGCGACGGCAATGTCACGGGTAACCGGGTGGGGCCTTCCCGGTCTTCCTGCGCGATTCACGTGGGCTCGTACAACGCCAATCGTGAGTCCATTTATGTTCAGCAGCAAACCATCTCCGCCGAGGGATTGAGCGGAATCGCATTCAGTACCAACGTGCCACATACCGTCCGGGGAAAAGAGGACACCAAAAACTGTTCTGACTGTCACGTTGCGGCCAGCGATGATAACAATGCGCTCCTGGCGCAATTGCAGATGCACGGGACGAACTATCTCAACCTGATCGGAAGGTACTGTTGGGTTGCCGCCGGGGAAGAAGGACTGTTCGGCGTCGCCGTCACCGAGCAGCAGGAACCGCAGGCGGTAATCGGCAGTTATCTCCACCAGCTCGCGTTCCCGAAACATTATGAAGAACATCGCCAACTCGGTCAGGAACTGAAGGAAGCCCATGAGCATCCAGGGATCGATGTGGGCGAGAAACTCCGCCATCCGCGTCGCCAGCACGAAGTCCTGTCGGCGCAACTGCGCGGCGAATATCTGTATGCCGCCTGCGGCGAATCGGGGATTCGAGTCTACGACGTGGCGAACATTGATAACAAGGCATTTTCGGAACGAATTGTGACTGCCCCGTTTTCACCCATCGGCCAGAAATTCTACGTCGAAAGCAAACACGCAACGGACGTCGTCGCCCCGACAACAATGGCCCCCGATCCAACCCGGACTCATCGACCGGAAAACCATGAGCCTACCATCAGTATGATCTATGCCTACATTTATGCGACGGACCTCGAAGAGGGCCTGATCATGATCAATGTCGCGACGCTGCTGGATGGAGACCCTACCAATAACTTTCTCAAGAAAGACATCGTCTTCAACCCCGAAAACGTCCTGCATGGTGCCAAGTCGGTAACAATCGTAGGCAACTACGCTTACGTCTGTTGCGACAAGGGACTCGTTGTCATTTCGCTCGTCGATCCAGCCAACCCGCAAATCACCAGTATCATCGGCGAGCAGTTTATCAAGCACCCAACGCAAGTCCAGGTGCAGTTCCGATACGCTTTTGCCTGTGACCAGGAAGGTGTCAAAATTCTTGACATCACGGACTTGTCGCAACCCCGACCCGTGGCCCACGTGCCAATGAACGAGGCTCACAAAATCTACGTCGCCCGGACGTACGCCTATGTCGCTGCCGGGCACGATGGATTGGTCATTCTCGATGTCGAAAACCCGGAACGACCCAGAGTCGATCAGGTTTTTACCGCCAACGGGCAGATCAATGATTTGCGCGATGTAAAACTCGGGATCTCGTACGTCAGTCAGTTTGCCTATCTTGCTGATGGAAAAAACGGGATGCGGATCGTTCAACTGACGTCACCCCGGACGCAAGGCAACGACGGATTCAGCCCTCAACCGACTCCCGAATTGATTGCCACCTACAAAGTGCCACACGGCGGTGAGGCAGTCTCGATTTCCGAGGGCGTCGACCGAGATCGTGCCGTGGATGAATCCGGCAATCAGATCGCGGTTTTTGGTCGAGTGGGTGCACGTCCTTTTAACCAGCAGGAAATGCAGAAACTCTACCTCCGCCCCAACGGCCAACTCTTCAAAGTCATTGACGGCAAACGAAACTATCAATTACCAGAGGCAATTCGTGAGCGAACGCTGTACGAGGAACTGAGAGCTTTCTATCGTTAGCAATTCCTGACTTGCAACCCGTCCACCCGGGAGAACCGATGACGATTGAGTCATCCAGGAAGTCCTATCGTTCTAAGGAGGGAGAAGCCTGGTGCGATTCGGTGTTGCTGAAAAAAGCCTGCCGGTTCTGAATTCCCGTTTGGTTATCTGACTCTCCGTCGACGCCGGACAACTCATGTTTCTCCAGGGCTTGACGCAGTCGTGCCAGCATATCGATAAATCGTTTACGATCGAAGTTTCGCCATGTATCAAGATATCTTTTTTGCTGCAGCGAGATTTCTCCGGTCGGAACCAGGTCGAGCATCAAGTCCTTTCGCATTTCCTGGAGTACCATTTCGACATCACTTTCGGGCGCCTTGGCGAACGCAGAGGATCGCGACAGCGCGGCATTCAATGCATCGGTCTGGCTGCTGAATTCTTCGTAGTTGGGCATCGAAGGTTGAGCGAGTTCGGAATAGACCAGGTTGATCGCCCAGCCCAGTTGTCGCGCGGAATGGAAGTCCCAGGTCACATCCTCCGGTTGAAAAAACGGAGATTCAGATTGACCGCAGAGCAGTTGGATCACGCCGATCGCATCCTCTCGCGTTAGTGGAGCGGATTGAATCCGCCGCGCGACGTCGTTTTCAAGCCACCGGGAATACTCAGCTCCTGCCATTTGCAGTTCGGCCGGTTTACCGAACGGCTGTCGATCAAGTGCATTCTGGAAGCTCCTTTGTTTCGCCAGAAATTCGCTTTCCAGGTTGCCAGGTTGCGAAATGCTCAAATAGGCAACTCCGAGTCTTGACAACGTGCGTGGCCAATAAGGCGCTGGTGGGCGGCCCGGAACTCCAGCAAACCCTCGTTGCCAGCCAGCCGCTTTCAGATCATGGTGACATGCGGCGCAGTCGAACACGGCAAACTCGGGCCAGGCGTCCAGACCTCCTGTAATGTTCTGCCCAACCTGGGAAAATTTGGCGGCAGATTCCGCTAACAGTCCAACCGACTGTGCCGACGCCATGACACCGCCAACCAACAGATTCCTGGTTCGAGAAAACTCAACGTTCGCCCCCGCCGACGATTGGCCCGGCTCCACCTTCAGTCCCAAATCGGCGTTGACGTTCGCTTTGAATTGACTGGCAAAATCAAACTCCTTCTTTTCGTTCAAATACCTCCAGTGACGCGGAATTTGATCCGAAAACGATTCGATTTCAATTCCTGGCAACGGTGGATGACCGCCAGCGTACATTTCGTGTGTCACGACCTTGCCCTGGTCGACGTCACCGATGTGGCAGGAAAAGCATGTTTCCGCCCGAACCAGCGGGTTCCGCGTGTTGACGAGGCCGAATTTTTCCTGCTTGATCGCAGGCTCAAGTTTTCGCCATTGGACATTTGAATGGTTTGCCAGCCACTCCGACGACGCGCCGTGGCAACCTTCGCAGCTGACCCCGGTTCCGTATTTGACGACTTCCACGTCGAAGGACGATTGCCGATTATCCCACCCGGCATGGCAACTCAAGCAGAGTTTGACAGTCGACATCAGTTTGGTTGGATTTTCAATCGCCGTCTTGTCGGCAACCAGAAAGTCAGGTTGATCGGTCATCCGCTGAAAAAGCTGACCGATTTCCGCTTCATTCGAGCCGCACACCTGCATCAATATTTCCAGACTTCGGCGGTTGCTGCCTGCTTCCCAACCCGGAAGACTGGATGGCTGGGGGTGCGATCCGTTGGCTCGCACCGATTGATTGACCGCCGTATTGAGTTTCCTCCGTCGCTCGGTCACAGCATCAAAGTGACTTCTGTCCGGAATAATGCTCAGATAAGCCCGGGCGTGAGGATCCTGGTTGAGCCAGGTTTGAAACTCACTCAATAAAACAAAGTCCTCGACGTTCTCAAGGATGTTTTTTGCTTGCGCCGCAACGTGGCAGTTGGCGCATTCGATCGAGCCACGATATCGAAATCTCGCCTGAATCCCTGAGAGCTCTGACTCCGTCGGCCAGACGATGGCCGAGTTCGATTGGCGCGCCGGCTCAGTTGACGCCGGGCCAGACAAATCCAGTACGCCCTGGCCACAGGCAACGACGCAAATCGTACTCAAGGCAGACAAAACGAGAGCCTGGATGATTTTTTTCAAACTCACGTTTTCACTCACGACGGATGATACGAATTGCTAGTTCTTCAGTTGATCGAAAATGGCAGTCAAGATTCGGGATATTTCTGTGCGTTGCGAAACATCGAGGTCAGGTGGATGATTGGCTCTCGCATCGAATTTCAATGTGTCCCGGATTTCGATCAGCCGATGTTTTGATTCTTCAAATTCAAAAACCGAAGGCGATCCTGATTTCCAGCGGGAGTCCATCACCGATTGTCGAAACGCAACCGCCGCCAGGTACCTTTGGGTCAAATCATCCCAATTGAGTTCTTCATCCTCCGCTTTGCCAGCAAACAACTGATCGGAGACCTGTAATACGGCGAGCTCATTCAGCTTGGCCTGCGCAAAATGATCAGCCAAATCATCCAGCCGGCGACTGAGCGCGATCGTCGTCGTACGAATCACCTCCCGGTCGGGCATGCGCGTTTGCATTGATTCTCTTAATGTCCGGATCTCACTGGCCAGGCTTGACGCCCCGGCGACGTCCAACGTCTGAGCGAGACTTGCCAGCGTCGAAAAGTACCAGGTACCCCAGGCCGGCTGGTCGACCGCGTTGGCGAACAGGCGATCGTTTGACTTCGACGGTTCTCCAGCCAGCCCGTGATGGCAGGAAATGCACGCGTACTCGGTGAATTCCGGCCACGGAGATTGTGGCGAACTGGCTCTTTGATGCAGTAACTCCAACGACGCGGCCGCACTAACCAACTGGCCAACGAGCCACAGTCTTGTCTCGCCGACCGCAGAATTTTGGTGAAGATCTTTCGCCCGGCTCCAGTGTCGTGGCATTCTCGATTGATAAGCGGACATCTCAAATTGGAGCCGCGGATGTCCAGCGGCAACCAGGTCGTGGTTGACGTCGCGACCAACCGATCCAACATGGCACTCGACACACTTTCGAACGCGCGTCGCAACATTGTCCGTATTCAAAAATCCAAGAGACGATTTTTCTCCGGCGGAAAAGTATTTCCAGTCGGGAAGTTTGTGTGTCGTCAACCAGTCTTCTGCGCCACCATGACACGTCTCGCACCCAACACCATCCGACAGGCTCAGCTGGCGTTCGCCAACCCATTGGTCCTGAGTCACATTCGTTGAATGGCAATCGAGGCAAATCCGATTTTTGTGGGGATCAATCTGAAGCTTCAGGTTTTGCGCAATGAACTTGGATCGATCATTCATGAGTACACTGTACGCGGACGAATGCGGATCCCGGTTGACCCAAACCGAATACTCTTTTCCGGCCAACGCATATTGTGGAACTGAATGACCATCTCGATGGCAGGGAACGCACGAATGGGTGCCAATAAATCGAGACGCCTGAACCGGATCCGAATCGTCGGACGCGACCGAGGAATCGCTCTGCGTCGCAGACACACCTGTCGTCAACACGACCTGGTTCACACCGGCATTCCACGCAGCAATGCCCGTAACTACTCGATATGCGTTCGATCCGAAGCCCTGGTCGATAATCAACGGGAGGATCGCCGCGGTAACCAGCCCAAGAAAATAAGTTGAATGGGAACCAGGCCTCACAACGAACTCCGTCAAAACAAGCTATCAACAGGGCAATTCCCATCGGAAACAGGGGCCAAAGTGTCGCGGTGTGATCTTGCCGGCGAAAGCCAATTTATCTATTCTTCCCGCCCCGTTTATGTTGACGCCTCCCCCTGTTAGAGGTCGGCTTTTTGATTTGAGATCCTGATCCTGCTCCCGATTATGCCGGAAGGTCGTTCGCATTCCGTTTCAATGTTTCAAATTAATCAGACTGTGACAATTTTTATGGCAAACATCTATCGACGGGTTCAGCCGACATCGAGCCCGTGCGTATCATGGCTGCTGCTTGCGTCATTCCATCTTTTGCTATGTTGGGGCGATCTGCAAGCCGTGAATGGGCAAAATTCACAGTCGGCAAACCTCCTCCCTGCCCCGGCCAAAACTCCGGTGGTCATCTCCGAATGTCGGATTAATGTGGCTTCTGATGTCAGTCTTGCATTTGAAAAAAGCGGTACATTGGAATACCTGGTCCCGCCAGGAGCGATCGTAAGAAAGGACCAGGTTATCGCGAAGCTACGCGACTCCATCGCCAGGGCGTCATATCGAATTGCAGAACGTGAGTCATCCAACGATATCGAGATTCGATTCGCCAAGAAAGCGGGCGAACTTGCGCAATTGAAATACGAACGCGCTCAACAGGCGGAACAGAGACTATCCGGGACGGTGACTGAGTTTGAGCTTCGCGAATTGCGTCTTGCCGCCGAACGATCATTGCTTCAACTGCAGCAGGCTGAACATCAACTTGCGATTGCAGAACTCAAAAGAAGCGAGCAGTTCGAGATACTCAAATCGCTTCAAATCACTTCCCCCTTTGACGGATTCGTCCGAGCCGTAAAAAAACAACGGGGGGAGTTCTTGCGGGAAGGTGAAGTCGTGGTGGAAGTTGTCAACGACGAAATGATCAGAGTGGATGGATTTATGAACCTGGGAGATCTGGCACGTGTTTCGATCGGCGACCGGGTTAACATTTATTCAGAACAACTGGGACATTCCCTTTCCTTCCCTGGAACCGTCGATTATGTGGATCAAAAGATCGAACCGGTATCGATGAAAGTCAAGATCTCGGCGCTCGTTCAAAACGTCGATTCTCTGCTGAAAGACGGGTTGTTGGTAACCATGGAGGTTGCACCGGCCAAACAAGCTCGACTTTCGTCACGATAACCCGTTACGATCCATCCCGGCAAACCAAGCGATCAATTTGTTCAAGATTCATTTTACATCACGATTTCGGTTAGCGATCGTCGTGCTCGCGATCACATCATCCGGTGGATGTCAATCGCACCTGCTGACGGAGGATCTGACCAATGCACATCGACATGACGTCGTGATCGAAGAACTGATGCAGCTTTCCTACGACGGATCTGATCGGTCCAACCGCGATTCAATTGCTGACTCGAAGGCGGCTGGTTTGGACAAGCCAGCGGATGCCAATTCCGATCAACGACCGTCTCAACGATATTCGCTGGTTACGGCACCTGAATCGACCGTCATGGCCGAGGGCATGTCCCCCGCGTCTTTCGATGACGAAAATGAAAGCGAAATCATCGAGTTGTCATTGGCCGAAGCGTTGCAACGGGCAATGGAACACAGCGAGTTCATTACCGACAGTGCCAGTTTCCTGAGTCCAGCCAACCGCTTGCTCGACGATCCGCAGTTTCTGCAATCCAGTTTCGATCTGGAAATGCAGAAATCCAGCCGGCAGGGGGTTGAAGCGGCGCTGGCGGACTTCGACACAAGACTCGCTACCGGATTTCAATGGGGACGCAACTCTGTCATTCAGGCAAACAGTAATCCGTTGTCTTCGAATTTTCTGATCAATGACAATGGAACCTTCTACGGACGACTGGACAAGCCGCTGACTCTCGGCGGAACGGTATCGGTGATTCACAACATTAACTACGCCGGCAGTTCTCAGTCTTTTACGCTTGACCCCCGGTACACCGGGTATCTCCGGGGGGAGTTTCGTCAGCCGATCCTGGCGGGTCGGGGCCGAAGATTAACGGAGATTGCCGGGCCCAATAGCTCCCGAACGCGGCAACAAGGTCATGGGGTCGCATTAGCGGAACTGGCCGAACAAACCGCGGAATTGGAATTCAAACTCGGCGCAGAACGACTGCTGAAACAGACCGAAGAGCTTTATTGGGATTACTGGCTCGCGTTTCGGGTTTCCCAGAATCAGCAGGCTGCCGCCCGAAGTGCAGACGAAGTTTGGTCCCGGATTCGAACTCGAGCTGCAACCGGACTGACAGGCGGAGAGGCAGCCGACGAAGCACAAGCCGAGGAAAACTACTTTCGTCGAAAGGCGCTGGCAGACGCAGCCAGGCTGGAATGGGAACAGGCGTGCGAGCGATTGAAACACGCAACCGGGATACCGGAAGACACCGACCAGGCGATTGTCCTGACCGACAACCCAATCGAAGCTCCGATCGTCTTTGACATCCAGAGTTCGAAGTCCAATGGATTGCAAAACCGCCGGGAACTGGCCAAGCAGGACCTCCAAATCAACGCGATCGAATTGCAGCTGTTTGCCGCCAAGCGACTCAACCGTCCCCAACTCGACCTCGTTTCAGGTGTTCAATTCAATGGACTTGGGGATCAGCTACTGGGTTCGGAAAACGGAGCCTTGCCGGATTTCGTCGACACCGACGACGTCGGATGGAATGTCGGTTTTGAGTTTTCGATGGCAGCGGGATTCAACCGCGAACGGCTGAATGTTCGCTACCTCCGTCTGCTTTTGACGAAAGCCAGAACAGCACGAAAGCTCCAGGAACAGGAAATCCTCCACGAAATTTCCTTCACCGCCAAATCAGTTCAAAAGTGGAGCCAATCGGTAGAGTCCGCAAAGCAGCGACTTGCCGCCGCCGAGCGGCGATTGTCTGCTGCGGCTGCCGATTTCGAATCGGGCCGATCGTCATTGGACCTCTATCTGCGTTCGCAGGACTCGGTTGCCCAGGCAAAAATTGAACATGCCCAATCCACGGTCGAGTTGACCAAAGCCCAACTCGAGTTCCTCTTCCGTCAAGGGGTTCGCTAGTCACGCCGCTACCGTTCGGGAACCGGAGCCCGGATTCCCGGTGGAAGTGCTCGATCCGGTTCCACCGATACACGTGCGCTACTTGTTTTCAAATTCCCATTCAAAGTCGCCGGATCGCTGGTCTTTGATGACGCGATTGATTATCTCGTTCATGATGAGCAAAGCCGGATGATCGGGCGCATCAAAGTTCAGCGAGTCTTTGATGATTCCGGCTGCCGATTCGAGGTTGCCAAGTTCGAGATTCTCCAACGCGATTTCGTACTGGCCCGCGAATCCGGTGGAATCCGCGTCCGTGTCCAAAATCAACTCGAACAACTCGATTTTCTTGTCGATATTGACCACCTTTGCCTTTCCCAGTCTCCGTGTCCTAAAGCTCTCGGGAAGCTGGGCATGGGTGTCACCAGTGAGAATCGTTTTGACGCGCAAGTACTTTGTCAGCCCTTGAACGCGACTGGCACGGTTTACCGTATCCCCCAGCGGACCGTACTTGAATTTGTATTTCGAGCCGGTGTTCCCGACGTTTGCCATGCCGGTATTAATTCCGATACCGACCTGCGTTTCAGCGCCAATCTTCTCTCGCCATCTTTCGTTAAGAACAGGTATCAGTTTCATGATATCCTGAGCACAATTGCACGCGAGCGTGGCATGGTTTGGCTGGTCCGCGGGCGCACCCCACATTGCCATTAATTCATCGCCAATGTAATCCACCAGCACACCGTCATGATTGATCACACAGTCGGACAGTCCCGTCAAAACATCCTGCACCCAATCGGAAGTCTGGGAAGGACCCAGTTTTTCGCTGATGTTGCTGAATCGACGAATGTCGCTGAACAACACCGTGACTTCGCGTTGGCAGGGCTTAAGAACCGCGTCACTCTTCATCAATTCGCGAGCCAGTGCAGGAGTGAAAAACTGCTGAAACCGACCCTGCGTTGCTTGATGTTCAATCCGCACAAGCCCCGCTGCGATCGAGCAGGCAATCAATTCGAAAACCTTGGCATGCAACTCGGTCAGTGGTTGCCGACGCCCCCTCGACATGTTCACGTTGATCAGTGAGCGGTGAGCATACAGAACGGCTCGGACCTCATCTGCGTTGTCTTTGGGAACGACAATGGGTGCACCGATAAAGTACTCAAGTCCCATTTGAGATACGTTTGTGTCAAGACTCTGGTTGACCGAAGACCAGCGCACCTGGCGGGATTGGCAAACTTCTTCAACGGCGGAATAGCTGGGCTCGACCGGATCCAGCGTAAACATATCGCTCGTATCCACGGCATTTACGATTGCCACACCATCCATGTCAATCAGTCGCTTGACCGCCGTAATCGCCTGGGAATAAAGGGCGTCCTGCGTAGTTGTTTGCTGGAGAATGCTGTTGGCGGTCGACAATTGTTCGATCAAATTGCCGACAACATTGTTGGGGTCGATGTTTTCCGTAATCATCGTGCTGTTGCCCGCCGATACGTGATCGACCATGAGCCCAGCCATCGTGTTTTGGATCGCGTCGCCATCGATAAACGGGGCGTCATCCGAGTCAACGGGGGCAAAATCCCGATGAAACCGCGTCTGTCTCGAAAGTGAATTCAGTGATCGCTCAACTCGTATGCTGAATTCACCGATTGTGACGGTCACGGGTAGCGGTCGCTCAACCGATTGATCTTTCGTGAGCACCGTGTCCGAATTCACGACAACGCTGATTGCCGACGAGCACGTGTTCTGGATTTCAACTTTCGATTCACCGACTCTTGAGATTCGGGCATGGTTTCTTGAGTATTGGCTGTCGCGGAAATCGGCGAAAGGGATTCGAGGGTTCCCAGGGTCATCGTTGAGGACAAAACGAATCTCGCTCTCAGCTTGCATGCGCCCCAGAACCACCGAATCAAACCTGTCATCCCAATCGACATTGGCTCGGTGTGTTTCGTTCTTGAGCACGCGAAACGTGATTAGGCCGGACACTGATTGAGTCTCACTTTCCCTGTCTGGGTCGGAAGATACCTGGTACTTCTTCGGAGTGACGAAGTCGGTCTTACCGGCCTTTTATCTTCCGCTTTTCTCGAAATTGCATCATACCCTAATTCGCCGTTGCACCAGCTCGATCCGAAGCCCGGAAAGCCCCACGAAATGCCCTGCCGAGCCATTTTACTGGGGATGCCCGGAAAAGTCAGAGGCCGTAAACCGCAAATCATCATCGGTAAATGGATCAAGGAAACCTCGAATCTCAATTCGTGGCAGACGTTGACTTGAATTGGCCCGGTGTCGGCTGACCGACGAAATGTTCACCCTGAACTGAACCAGACTGATTCAAAACGGCACGAATTGATTGAGCGGTACGCAGTAGTTTCAACACCTGGATATCTCGGCTTAAATACGAATGGGTGGCAGGGTTAACAACCAATGGCAGGATACACAAGTTGAGCCGATTCTCTGATTCGTGGTTCAAGCGAGTCGGTCCCATGTATTCCTGCCCATTTTGGTTTCAGGCAGGCTGATCCCGGGGGACTCAACTTGCGCGTCAATTTCGCGGGCCGAAAGTCACAAAGGCCCGGTAGAGTAGCTAGCAGCAAAACACGTGTTCTGAGAGCGTTGGAAACCTGATAAAAGCGACTCAACCTGTTCGTATCCAGCGGATTTGAGCTTTGTCAGATCTTACACCATCCAACCAGCGCGCCATTCCTCTTGCGGCGAGGAAGGACATCCAAGCGCATCAAGCAACCTACCTGGGCCAGGCGTGTTGGGTCATCAAGGACGCCGTCAAACTGAGCTATTTCCGGTTAACACCTGAGCAATTCGAAATTTTGCAGTTACTGGATGGCAAGAACAACATCGAACAAATCCGCACGGCCTTTCATCAGAAGTTCGCCACCGAAAGTCGGACAGCGTCGCAGATTCAACAAGTCGTGCTTGACCTCTATCAACAGGGACTGGCCTGGTCGACACGTCCCGGTCAGGGCCATGCGATGATTTATCGTCACGAAAACCAAAATTGGCGGCAACTCAAACAGGCGCTGATCAACGTTCTGTTCATTCGCCTGCCAGGTTTCGATCCCACCAAGATCATTGCCAATGGTTATGAGTTGGCGAAGTGGTTTTTCCATCCCGCCGCCTGCATGTGGGCAGTGTCGATTATCGTCTACTCGTGGATTTTCATGGCAACTCATGCAGCCGAGTTGGGACAACGACTGCCATCGATCGAAAGCCTGACCACCTGGGAGTGCACGGTTTCCCTGTGGTTCGTTATTGGTGCAACCAAGATCATTCACGAACTCGGTCACGCGTTTGCCTGTCGTCATTTCGGTGGAGAGTGTCATGAGATTGGAATGGCGTTTCTGATTTTCAGCCCTTGTCTTTACTGCGACGTTTCTGACTCGTGGACGTTGCCGTCAAAATGGCAACGGATCGGAATTGGGTTAGCCGGCGTTTATGTCGAACTGCTGGTGGCTTCGTTGGCGTTTTTTGGCTGGTGGAATGCGCACCCGGGAACCTTCCAGCAGTTTTGCTTTCTGACATTCGTCGTCTCAAGCATTTCAACGCTGTTGTTCAACTTGAATCCACTTTTGCGACTTGACGGATATTACGTTCTCAGCGACTGGCTGGAAATTCCGAACTTGCGTCAAAAGGCGGACAACGCACTTGAAAATGCCCTTTTGCGATTCGGGATGGGCTTCGAAGTCGAACCAGAGACAATACCGAAAAAAACCACGCTGCTTTTTATTACGTACGCGGTCTGCTCATTCATCTACCGGTCCTTTCTGGTGGTCATCATCTGTTGCCTGCTGTATTCGGCATTCAGGCCTTATCGCCTGGAATTCGTTGGGCTTGCGGTGGGAGTTGCAAGTGCCATGCTGGGTATTCTCTCCTGGGCAAAACGAATTCGCACCGCCGTCGAAAGGCATCAAGACTGCCATTCAAGGATCAAAATCTGGCGACCTTATGTTCCGTTGGTGTTCGCCGGCGGCATCGTCGCACTGGTATTTCTGGTTCCGATCCCGATTTCCATCAAGGCGCCTTTGCAACTTGAATATGCCAGCGCGCAACGAGTTTTCGCGAGCACGAACGGTCAGTTGGCCGCCATCCATGTTCAACCAGGCGAAACGGTTCGGGCAGGACAAACGCTGCTAGAGCTTTTCAACTTCGATGAGACGGATCAACTGACCCGTCTGGTCACGCAAAAGGAGGTTCAAGAAGTCGAAGTCCGAAAACAGAACGTTCTGGCTGACGCTAAGCAAACCGCCGTGGCGATTGAAAATCTAAGGGCGATTGAGTCGGAGATTGCCAGTCATGTCGCGCATCTGCAGTGTTCCATCATCCGGGCCCCGATTGCCGGAACGATTATCGAACCGCCAGCCAGGCAGGCGGACCGGGTTACCAAGCGACAACTTTCGTGGTGGGACGGTACACCGGTCGATCGTGTGAATCTTGGCTGCCACCTGTCCAAAGGTACACATTTGTTGACGGTCGCCCCCGGACATGAATTCCAGGCCGTGCTACGCGTCAGCCAGCTGGATATTCACTCGATCTGCACGGGGCAGCAGGTCCGAATCAAGCTTGCCCACCTGCCCGGCCAATCGTTTGTCGGAGAAGTTGCAGGTGTCTCAACCACCCCGATTGAGCCTTCGGCGGCTGGCGCAAAAACCCGGGATGCCCGGGCCGGATCTCCAAACGCCTATCAGGTCGTGGTTCGAATCGACGGTGACGGTCGAATGTTCCTGCCAGGCATCCAGGGAACAGCAAAAGTAATCATCGAATCGCAAACGGCAGCCGCTTGGATATGGCGCAATGTTAAGAGTACTTTCAAATTTCAAATTTAGTCAGCGCGGCCGGATCGGTTCAACGCGTGGCCTGGCACGAGTGAGCCATGCGCGCCAACCCGAACGCGATCCCGGGCTGGCTCGACGGATCATACAAATTTCGGACCGGATGCAATCTTTGACGGACGACCAGTTGTTGCAATCGGCGCGGAACCTGCGAGCCCAGGTGAACCGCAATGCCGATCTCGATTCGATCCTGCCCGACGCGTTTGCCCTGGTGAGGGAAGCCTGTCGCCGGGTTCATCGGCAGGCACATTACGAGGTTCAGATCGCTGCCGCGTTCGGCCTGTGCAATGGCGGGATTGCCGAAATGCAGACGGGAGAAGGCAAAACGCTGGTTGCACTTCTGCCCGCGTTTCTATATTCCCTGCTCGGCAACGGCTTGCATGTCGTCACCGCCAACGACTACCTGGCACAACGCGATGCCGAATTCGCCCAGGCCGTATTCAATCGACTCGGAATCACCGTGGGTTGCCTGTTTGACGGGCTACCAAGACACAGACGCAAGGCCGAATACGATCGCGATATCACGTATGCGACGGCCCGTGAATTCGGGTTTGATTTCCTGAAGGATCGCCTCGCCAGCGGCCCGTCCACCGTCCCAGCGTTGCCCATTGCCGCTGCGACCGTGCAGCGCGGACATTTTTTTGCACTCGTTGACGAAGCCGACAGCGTCTTGATCGACGACGCGCGAACGCCGCTCTTGATCGCCAACCCGAGCGACAAAGACCCGATCAGACAGGACATGGTTCGTGCTTGCCACATCGCAGCATTGCAATTACGAAGCCAAGTCGATTTTGAACTCAACCATGATCAACGAACATCGAGATTGACGAGGGTAGGTTGCCGAATTGTTCTCAGGCATCTGGCTCCGGAACTGGTTCACGGTTTTGGAACGGACGAAATCTACCGACAAACGGAAAACTCCCTGGCTGCCAACTATCTGTTTCTGGTCAACCGGCATTACGTGGTCCACCAGGGCAACGTCGCGATTGTCGACGAATCCACCGGTCGGATTGCCGACGGTCGCCAATGGCAGTCCGGATTGCATCAGGCGATCGAGGCGAAAGAACTGGTTGAAATCACGAGCGGAACGCGGACCATGGCCAAAGTCACCGTCCAGTCCTACTTTCGCAACTACCGACACCTGGCCGGACTGACGGGGACGGCCCAACAGGTCGCGCATGAATTCAAAAAAGTCTACAACCTTCGCGTGACACCGATTCCGACGCGAAAACCGTCCAAGCGATCCAGGTTTCCCGAGCGAGTATTCGAAAGCTTCTCGGAAAAAGCCCAGGCCATCGTGACATCGACCAGGGAACGACTGAACACCGGTCAAGCGGTCTTGATCGGCACGCCATCGGTCCAGGAGTCACAAAAAATCTCCGCGGCGCTTGCGGATGCCGGGATCGCGCATCATGTCTTGAATTGCCTTGAGCACAAAAGCGAGTCAACCATCATTGGGCAAGCCGGGATCGCTGGTCGTGTCACCGTCGCAACGAATATGGCTGGCCGGGGAACCGACATTCGCGTCGACCCAATCGTTCAACAAAATGGCGGACTTCACGTCATCGCCACCGCCAAACATTCCAGTTCGCGGATCGACCGCCAGCTCATTGGTCGCACCGCCCGGCAAGGCTACCCCGGTTCCTATCAGTTCTTTCTCTCGCTCGAGGACGAACTCCTGCTCATGTCTGGCACGAAACCGGCGGCCAGGTTTTCGCGACACGGCAACCCGCAGCTTTCGCCCATGTGGACCAGGGTCTTCGACCAGGCCCAATCGAATGTTGAGAGACGCCACGAGAAACAACGGCTGAATCTGCTTGCTCACGAGACGCGTCGCCATCAACTGTGTCTTCAAATGGGCCTCGATCCTTGCCTCGAAATGCTGGACGAATGACATTTCCAGGATCAAAACCGGAAAGGGTCTGGAATCAGCACCCTGGAATGAACGACCTGAACGATCGGCCTGGCGACCTGAATGATCGGTTCGGCGACCTGAATGATCGGTTCGGCGACCTAAATGATCGGCCCGGCTTCTCCGCTCGGTTGGACCCTCGTGTCGGCAAAACGGTCTTGAAGTCGCTCAAGTAAATCGGGTCCGGACAATCGTAGCGCCGAAGCGTGTGGGCAGGCATAGACGCAACTGACCTCGTCCAGGGGGTTGGAGGCATCGACTCCAAGACTGCTACAGAGGTCGCAAGTCGTTGCCTTGTTGACCACCCTGGCGGTCTGCACGCCTGGTTTGTAGGGATTCCCCTGTTCGTCAAACTCGGCCATATTGATGTTGCCATACGGACAATTCTTGGCGCAAAGACCACATCCAATGCAGTGATTCTCGATCTTGATTTCAAGCGATCCCTCACGATGGATTGCATCGACAGGACACCCAATCATGCAATAGGGATCGGTGCAGGACCGACAGGCACTGGCGACGAGGTACTTGTCGAATCGAAGACCCTCTCGAACCAGGCGAGTCACTCCGTCGTGGGTATCGGCGCATGCCTTGACACATTCGTCGCAACGCGTGCAACTATCCAGGTCAAGAACCAGCAATTTTTGTGCGTTGAACAATCCCTGGTTCAGAAACTCCGACTTGGGAGTTGAGACTTCCTGGTTGCTCCTGACCACATCTGATTTCAGTCGTTCCTTCGCCAACTCGATAAAACGGTTTCGCAGCGATTCATACGTTTCAATCAGGTGGAAGAAGTCCTGTTTCGGAATCCTGACCAATTCGACATGGTCCAATGCGCTACACGTTGCGCTGCGACGTCCGTTGTACATGTCGGGAAGTCCCAGTCCGTACTTCTGATTTACCTCGGTCAGCACACCGATTTCGCCGAAGAAACTCTTGTTGGTATCGGGCCGAATGTAGGTCAGGACCCGGTCGGTTCCCGCCGTCGACTGTGTCACTTTTACATGACCCAACCGCAACAGGAAAATGTCATCGGCGGCCTGGCCTTCCGTGTAAATCGCTTGCCCGGGATCCACCCAGCTGAGTTTGACCCGATTCCTGAGGTACTCGATCGAAGCTTGTCTCTCCTCGGCCGACAGAACACTGAACAAGTCAATTTGGTCAATCTGGTTGATCAACGTACGTTCGCGATACCTTCTGTCCAGAGCCTCGCGGGACCCAGCATTCCGTTGCAACATGAATAGCACATTCCGACGGATTTCAAAAACCTCGCAGTCCGTCTGGGCAACCACGGTCGCCGATCGCGGCTGGAAGTTCATACACGTCATTTCCCCGATGATCAGGTCAATTGGCGTCAGTCGGAATCTTGGTTCACCGACCGGTAGCTTTCGTGGTGGACGCGGTCGCGGCCGGGAACTGGCTCGTCCACGAATCGATCGCAGCAACTGGTTAAGAACTCCCCGGGAGTTCGACCCGCCGGATGGCTCCCTGTCTTGGTTGAATTCCGCAGACCGTTTGGGATCAAAAACTCCAAATTCACCTGAGTTGATGATAAACGCGGTCGATCCATAATCGCCGGAATGACAAAGCGCTTCGCCTGCTTTCAATCGTTTCCTGACAATGGATGCCTGATTCCATTGCAGCCATTTGTAGGGAAGCGACTTGAACAGATCGTGGCTCAACAGTTCTTCCGGCGTAACGGCCGAACCGTTTTTGCTGGAGACCAGTTCCTGATGCCATTCCGATTGAATGGGCTGTTTGAATGTTAACGCGTCCGTGGGACAGGAAACCATGCATTCGCCACACGAGATACAATTCGACGCTTCCATCGGCATGTTCAAATCGAAACTGATCGTCGTGTTGTACCCCTTGCCGGTACGGCCGATGACCTCGTTATGTTTGATTTCGTTACAGCCACGGATGCATCGCTCACAGAGGATACAGGCATCGTGGTTGACCGTGATCAGTTGCGAACTGTCATCGATTCCCAGGTTGAGCGGTTGGCGGAACGAAAACCGCCTGGTCTCGCATCCCATTCGATCGGCCAGCCGCGCCAGCTCACTTGGTGAAGTACTCGGCGACGGATCAGCTTGCGCGAGATGATCGGAGGTAAGCAACTCCGTCAGCACCTTGACAGATCGTTTTAACCGGTGGCTTTTTTCTGTTTCCGGCGTAGCGATGGTGTGTACGATCATTCCCTGATTGACCGGCTGGTGGCAGGCCGGTACGAGCTTTCCACCAGACTGAAGATTGCCTTCACGGTCTTCTTTGTACACTTCCACGCAGCAAACTCGGCAGATCCCGACCGGCCTCATGTGTTCCCGGTGACAAAGCGTGGGTATCGGGTTGGTTTTACCCAGCTCGTTATTGACATAGAGCTTTTGCGTTGCATCGTAAATCGTCGTGTTACGCGGAATCGTTCGCCCACGTTCATCCCGCAACACGTTTCCCTGGGCGTCTTTGGTCGGGCTCGCTTTCTCGATGGTGACAACCTGGCCATCCACCGTCAGGGTTATCTGTTTGACGTAATCCGACTCTGTTGCTTTTTCCAGGCGAACCAACTGCCCGTCGATGTCGCGTGAAAACAGGCCTTCTTCTTCCCAGAGTTGGGAAAGCTCATTAAAGAATTCTCCAGCCATTTATCAGCATTCCATGAATTAGGGTTTTGCGTAGCGTTCGACTTCCGACCGGAAAAAGTTCAACAGTGACGTAACTGGATTCGAGGCGACGGTTCCGAGCCCGCAAATTGCCGTCAGTGTCATCGTTTCAGAAAGCTCGTCGACAAGCCCCCGCTTACCGCCGATTTGATCAGGCGAATTTCCGTAGATTTCTTCCAGAGTGAACTCTCGATTCGCAATGTCGGTCAACAGCTCGACCAATTTTTGGGAGCCGATTCGACAGGGAACACATTTTCCGCACGATTCATTCCGAAAAAACCTTGTCGCCGAAAGAGCCACCTGAACCATGTCGACTTGATCGCCAAACACCACGATTCCCGCTCCCACATTGACTCCCATGCTGCGGGAAACCGGAATATCAAGCTGCATTTCAAGGATATCGAAATGCGTCGCGTCGGAAGCCATATTTTTTGAAACCCATCGCTCGGGAAGATATTCGACTGGAATCATCCGGGGAACAAACCCACCGGAGGGGCCCGACAGTGCCACCGCTTTGAATGATGATCCACGTTTCATTCCGCCGGCGAATTGATCGATCAATTGACCGAGCTTGATGCCAATGGGCACTTCGTAGGCGCCCGGTTTGCCGAGGTCACCACTGATCGAGAAAAATCGTCGGCCTTTGAATGTCTTGCCTTGATCGTTTCCTGAATTGGCAAACCAGTGGCCGTCTTCCCTCAATACAATCGCAGGAACCCAGGCAAAGGTTTCCACATTATTAAGCAAGGTTGGGCAGTTCCATAAACCGTTGGTCTGCAGTTCCGGAGGCCGGTTTCTCGGCTCTGCCCGTTTGTCTTCCATGGCTTCAATGAGTGCCGTCTGTTCTCCGCAGATATAACCGCCGGGGCTGACGAAAACTTCCACAGGAAATGTCAGATTGGAACCCAGAATATTGTCCCCACAGACCGTCAACCTTTGGGCCCGTTCGATCTCTGCCCGAATGGCATTGATTTGTTCCTGAAATTCATGGCGAATGTAGATAAACCCACGCTGGGCGCCCACTATCATGCCCGCCAGGATGACGGCTTCGACGACCAGGTGGGGCGCGCGGATCAGAATCTCCCGATCCTTGAACGTCCCTGGCTCACTTTCATCTCCATTGCAGACAACGTATTTCGTCTCGCCAGTTGCCTGAAGCACCTCAAACCATTTTTTGTAAGCCCGCCCACCGGCGCCACCCATGCCCAACAAGTTGGCAGTATAGAGGGCACAGATGATTCGCCGGGTTTCCGCATCCAACCCGCCGAGTGAACCCCGCAGCGCCTGTTCGACAGCATCGATCGTTGCGTTATCGATTTGCCCATTCGCATCCGGCGGCGAATGCTCCCGGCGCTCGACAAATTGACGGATCGCCATATAACACCGATCATCAGGCTTGCCCCGGTAAACGTCAATCTTCCATTGATCACTTTGGGACGGCCGCCAGTCGACGTCGGTTTCCGTTTCCGGAAGCGCCGACACGCGATTGCCTTGGACGGCATCGACGGTTCGTTTGACCAGTGAATCAAGTTTCGGTTGATCGACATTCATGTAGTAATGAACATGTTCGTGATGCGCATGCTGATTGCCTTCGGTATCAACATGCGTTGATCCGATATACATCGCAGGTGCACGGTCACACCGGCCAAGACACGAAACTCCCTGGACATCAATACTTGGATCCGTCGTCGAGTCAGCGGCTTGCCTGAAATCACGAATCAGGTCACACGCGCCCCGCATCTGGCAAGCAAGGTCCTGACAAATTCTGACCTGGACGGGTTTCGGCGGTTCCAGCCGAAAATGCGGAAAGTAGCTGGCGACTTCCTGAAGTCGATGTAGCTTGGTGCCCGTCCTCGCTGCCAAAGCCCGAAGCTCTTTTTCCGGAAGGAAACCGTGTCCATGTTGAATTGCATATAGTTCTTGAACGATCATGGCGAGGGCAACATTGTGGCTTGTTGTTTCTTGACCATAGGAAGTACGATTTGCCTGATTTGAGCGATCAACTGTTGAATCTCGTGAGCGACGATCATCCTGCCTCCGTTATCCGTTGCAAAGGGAATCTCGAGGATTTCTCGCAGTCGTTTCATGTGCGATTGAACCGATATCTTTCCAGGATCTTGATTCGAAACGTCGGCGAGAAACCGGTCAGCCGCCAAGAACCACGCGTAGATCTCGTCGAAGTTTAACTGGGGATCCTGCTGCAGGTAGAAATCAAGATGCTGTAAACCAGAAATGCTCGGGTCTACCATCGATAGTTCTGTTGTCCAATTCAGAATTGACGACGCATTTGGAACTGCGGCCTGCATTTCCCGCCGCAGCCTGGAAACGCCTTCAGCATCAAAATTACTCTGCGATCCTGACGGAAAGGCCCAGGTTCCCCAGGCGGTTTGGCCAGACGGCGACCCTGAATTGGCCAAATACCAGTGTCCTCCCAAGGCATGGTGGCAGTGATGACAGTTGTATTCAGCGAATTCGGGCCATGGAGCCATGTCATCGACGGCGGACTGTGCCCGGACCCGCAATAACGCAAGCGCTGATCGTGCCGACGCAAACTGGCCAATCGACCAGCAGTTGACGTTGAAGTGACTGACCTTTTTCTCGCTCCAATGTTTCGGCAGCCTGGCGAGGGATGACGCGTATTCAAAGACCAATCGAGGGTGGCCGGCAGCGATCAAATCGTGATTCACATCCCGCCCCGGGGATCCAACGTGACATTTGAGACAGGTTTGCGCGCGGATCTCGAGACTCTCAAGCTCCACCAGTCCTGAGGATGCCCTGTCGTAACCGGGCTTCGTCCAGTCTTCCTGCGTGTGACGTTCGATCCAGGGGTTGCCCTCCGGATCGTTCAATGCCGACCGACTGTGGCAGGAATGACAGCTCACACCATTGGCCATGAAAAGATTGCTGTCCGCTGGTTTGCCTTCTCGTTTGTTCTGCATTTCTGCCGATAACGCCGACGGAACAGTACTATGACAGGAAATACAACGATCGTTGATGATTGATTGATAAATGCTCTGATCCGTCAACGGAGTTCTCTTGGCCGAAAGACGGGTCACGTCACCGGCCAAAGCAGCCACGATTTGTCTGGACTGATCATTCCACAGCGAGGCATAGGCGCGCGAATGCGGATCATCCCTGGCCCAGATTTGATAGGCACTTTTCCATCGTTGAGATGGGTCAACGGATTCAATGAATGTATGAGAGCCATGACATGAAGTGCACGAGATGATCGACAAACGACTGAAATTCGATGAATTCACTCCGGGAGCTTGCGGCCGGATGGCGACCGATCCAATCCGACGGCCCAGCGTGTGCTCGGGGAGTATATCGAACATGATCAAACCGCCCAGTATCACCCCTCCGAAAAGCGATGCCCGCGCAATGTACGAGCGCCGAACCGCCGAAGACTGGCGAGATTGAGCGTTTCGATTTGTGTCGATGTTCGGCAACCTTTTAAAATGTCCTCAAAAAAAGACTGCTATTTCTTGACGGCGTTTGCCCGATTACCGCCGCCATGGTAGGTGTGACAAGCCGTGCAGTTGACTGGACCGGGCCGCCCGTGAGCCAGCCTGTCACCGGCAGTCCGATGACATTCCAAGCAGCTGTCGTAGTCCTTGATCATCGGCCGGTCCAATGAGAGGTCCTTGTTGTTCGATAACAGATCACCCTTGCCTCCTGAATTTTGATGACAGTGGACACAGTCAACATCGCGGTGAGCCAGGTGATCAAACAGGGCGTGTTTAAACCAGTGGGTTTCGAAAACCTGGTTTGACACACCAGATTGTGCCAAGGGTTGTCTCGCAATGATGGGCAAGCCCTGTCCCGTGTCATCATGCGAGGCGAAGTGACAAAACAGGCAACTGGTTCGTATCTTCGTTGCCGCCTCCGCAAAATGAACACGAACCTCATCGCCAACCTTCGTTTCCGAATCCTGGATATCCCAAAGTCGAGTCGGAACCTCGGATAGCATCTCCCTGGCCTGGTTTGATACCTCTGCGCGCAACTCCGGCGGCGCAATAACCTCCAATGAAAAATACGCCAACAGGGCGTCTGCAAGTTTGTGCGGGGGGATGCCATGCTCGACCTTGAGCTTGTTGATAAATCCAAGATCCGGGCGGGAAGGAACGTCAATCGAGTGGCAGACACGACAATGTCCTTCATAGGTCGGCATCGACATGGAGGCTCGCACGGTCGAATACGATCCGTCGTCGAGCAACCGTGGCTGGGACGGCGTGCCTTGCTGGGGTTCGTGACAATAACGACACGTCAACGCAATTTGACCGTCGTTATCCGTCTGTCGATCCAGGCGCCCGACGTGATCCGGATAGTCTTTCAATGTCTTGGTGGAGCTGACACGGGAACCCGGTTCCCGGATGCCTGTCGACAGATGCAGGGCATGGTTGAACTTGAGCGTACCCGGGTCTTTTTCCAGGGAACGGAAAACCGGGTGATCTTTGTCGAAGCGGGTAATCTGTGTTTCAATCCCCTGTTCGGGACTTCGGCGGTGGTCCTCGAGCTTTCGATGACACTTGATGCACGATGAATCGGCCACCTGGGACAGAATCCGATCCGCAGCTTGATGTTCACGATGGCAACTTGCACAGCTATCGACAGACTCAATTTTTTGATTTTCCGAGTGAGCAGCAATTGGAATCGGCTGCACGATCTTGGAGTTGATCAATCCAGCCATCTCGCTTGCACTGCTGGTGGATCCAACAACGGGATGACAGGACTTGCACATCGTGTCCGTTGGCCGGTGCCAAATTTCCTGTTCTGGGGTCCGGGTCAGCTTCCAACCGGACAGAAACGTTCGATCGCGAAGCGGAGCGTTACCGTGATGGCAGTCTTCGCAGCTCAGATGGGCGTGAGGGTTGGAAACCGGTCCGGGACTATAGCGTTCTGCCAGGGATTGCGGACCAAAATGCCCCGCCAACAACCAGCCAATACAAATTGTCACGGCGGCTATCGTCAATACATTGCGATACCATGCCAGTCGATCGCCCCGATGGAAATCCAGCGGAATCCTCAGGGCTCGTGCTTTTGCCTCACTATTCTCTGGCATCGTTGACTCGTAACATCCCGGTGGCCTAAAAAAATGAAAAAATTCCGCTGAAATAACTGGCCATCGTGGCGTGCCAGACAAGCAACACCAAAAGCGCGATCGACAATGGCAGGTGAACTCCAAGCCACAGGTGAAGCCATCGGTGCAACGATTCCTGTTGATCAAACTGACGTCGTTCATGACACGACTGATTCAGGGAATCGACAAGAAACTGGGCTTCAGGAACCACCTTTTCGGAAAGATCTGCAAAAAAGATCCGTTGCTTGTTGGCGTCCTTGAATAGGGATGTTCCCTTCTTTCCTGACTGCAGGTAATTTCTGATTTGAGACTCGTACGCGGAAGCGATAATCTGAGTGTTCAATATCGGCTGAGTTGGGAGTTCTGCAATGATGGCTCTCCCATAAATATTAACAATCGAGCGACGGGCACCTACAAAAGCATTCGTCCCGTCTGTCCCGCCTTTGTCGGCCGGGTAAAGTTCGCTCCAGTCGGTATCCCCGACAATCGAACCGGTCGTTGCCGACACCAGCGCGTCAGCTTCGGCTACGATCTGTTTGGCGACAAGTGCGATTTGCGTGTAAACGGTTTCATTGGGCCAGGACTGGGTCATTTTGCGCGGAATATAGTGTTGAAGGCATAAACCAAAAACTCCACTGCCAACGACAACCAGAAGCAGAATCATCGTCATTGACGCCACCGATCCGCTCCAGGGGAACCCCGAATGGACAAGCGATAATGGGACTGTCAACAATCCCAACCAGATGTGGGCGCTCATCCAGGTTCGGACGCGTCCAATCCGCCAGCGACGCATGAGTTTTTTTCGTGGCCACAACAGCACTTCAAACACTATGATGAGCCCGGCGACGACTCCCAGCAGGTATCCGGTCGTGCTGCTACCCCCAGGAAACCGGAACCCGCCCTCACTAAAATCGTAAAGACCGATCACGGCAAGTATCAGACCACACGTACCTAGAACAATCCAAGTCCGATGCAATTTCCAGTTGTCACGATTGATTAACATGGAGAGGAATGACGCGCCTGGGAACAAAAGGGCTTGAATCGACGCGAACCGTGTCACCTGAGAGCAGGCATTTCGCGGTGACCGGCAATCGGGCTCAACAGTCGTGTAACGTTCACGACGAGTTCATGACCGAATTCCGGGCAGAGTTTGGCGAGGCCGGGTGGTTGCCAGTTGAGTAGCTGATTGGATATGAATTCAAACTTGCTTCCCTGGATAAATTTCCGGCCGAGCATGAGTTCGAGCAACGTCATACCCGCAGCAAAATAATCGGATTGAATCGAAGCCGGTTCGAACCTGAGAAGCTCCGGGGCAAGATATCGCGTCGTTCCGGAGATTCCCTTCGCTTCGGCAAGTTCATCCATTGGCGTCGCAAGACCGAAGTCCATCAGCTTCACGGCTCCGTTTTCCAGTTTGATCATATTACTCGGTTTGATGTCACGATGCACAATACCCAACTGGTGCGCATATTCCAGGGCCTGCCTCAAGGCTTCATAAATCTGTCGTACCGATGCTTCATCGTTCGGGGCACCTGCAACCAACTCATCCAGTGGCTTGCCATCACAAAACTCCATCACGAGAAAAAATGTGTGAAAGGCCTCAAATCGGCAAAAAGTCTTGACGATGAATGGGGAGTCAAACGATCGAACAAGTTCAAATTCCTGATCAAACTTGGCACGTGCCGCAGAATTATAAACGAGCCCATGGCTCATCATTTTCAGTGCAACGCGTTTCCCGTCGATCGGATTGGTCGCTTCATAGACAACGGCCATCCCGCCTCTGCCGAGCCGTCGACGTAACTGATACCCGCCCAGCGTCTTGCCGGCGAGCGCATCGTATTCGACGGCACCCAGTCGTTTCGCCACAATGTTGGACATCAGTCTTGATACTTCCGCATGTTGTTTCGCCAGGAGATGAACGGTCTTGGCGGGCAAGGCCATGGCCTTGACATTCTCTTCGGCAATCACGCTTGCACTTCTGGACTCGCCGGTCAGCAGGGCCATCTCCCCCAGAACATCGCCTGGCCCAGACCGGTCAATCAGATTTTCCTTCCCCGCTGCATCTTGGGAGCAAATCTTCACTTTTCCACTGACCAGAACGTACAGACAATCACCTGGGTCTCCCTGACGAATCAGATACGAGTCTTTCTCAAAAACCCGTTCTTCGAAATACGGACGCAGGAGCTTGACCAGGCGATCCGGAGTTTCCGAAAGGAGGGCGCTGTCAAATCGGAGCCTTGAATCGATCGTTGTCGCGATATCGGTCGTCGCCCTGGCCTCGACCCGTATTGACTGGTCCATCAATTTGTCAAAATTGTCTGGCATGATCTAACTCAAAAGAATACCGATCCGTGATGCCCGGGAGCGGTTGGACGACAGGGTTTGCCAACACACACCAGTTTAAACGTAATTGAATCCCCAAGGCCAAGAATTCGATCGTGCAATTCAAAAAATCAACGATTCTTCTGGGACAGGTATTCACATCCGTTAAATCAAAAAATCAAATCCCAGATCACAACGTTGAAGAATGACGGGCCACAGATATGCGTACTTTTCGTTTCGCTCGACGGGATGCCATTTGACCTGGAGAGCCTGGGGCAACTACGGATCACCCTTACCGAAGAAGAAACGGTCTGATTTTTCGTGTCGTGGACTTCACCGGGCGTGCAGTTCGAATCAGCACAAGTGGCGACTGGGACCTTCGTCTTGTTCTTGAATCGATGGATGGGCGGGACGGTAATTCACGAATTCAGGTTGGCAAATGTTCGCTCCCGGAAATCGCACGATTTCCCTGGACGAAGGGCCACCAAAAGCACATTTGAAGAAGCTAGCTTGCGGGCCGGAATCAGTACGGGATCTCCAAATCGCGTTGACCTCGATTCGGGGTTTCGTGGACAATGAATGGTTCTTAAGTAATTCGAATGCAAGGACGCATCCACCATGGCCCTGCCCCATAACTCGGCCCCACTTGGTCGCTCTCAATCACCGAAGCAGGAACCGGAATCGCTGGATCGTCTGTCGAAGTACTTTGAATCAACACCAGACATGTTCTTCTCGATGTTGCTGACAGAGTTGCTGGCGCTCAACGGAGTATTGGCCGGGCAAGTCTGGGGGCTGAACCCGCTGGGCCAACTTTCCAGGATCAGCACTACCGATATCAGTCGTTTTCAGGCGTTTGAGCATTCTGCATTTGTGGCCCAACACCGAGACCTGATCAGCCGATCACTTTTCAGTGGCAAACCATTGTCGGCCGAATTCCGCGAATCCGGGAACCATGTCGAGTCGGAACGGTTGCTCAAATTCTTACCCTTGCATATGGGTACAGAATGCGTCGGTGTTGTGGAGCTCATCCAGGAATCGAATCTCGACCAGCACGAACAGTTCCAACTGGAAGCGATTGTCGCCCAGGCGTCGCTTTACCTGGGCAACAAGTCGCACCAGGCCGCTCATTCTCAACGCCTTACCAACGTCGAATCGCCAGGCAACAGCCGTCACTGGCCCCCTGAATCTGGCGACAAAACCGAGTTGCCGGCGACTGATGGCTCGACCGCAAAACCGCATTCCGAATTTGATTCAAATCGTACGCGAACCAACGTTTCAGGCGCCATGCTGGCCCAAGAGCAAGCTGATACGGCGAAAGAGCCCATTCGAATTTCGTCGTCAGACGTCGAGAGTTTCGTTTTGCTATTACACAATCAGAGTGATTTGGCTTACGTCAGTGCGACCTCCGTTACGGAAGCGCGACGATTGACCCATTCTGATCGAATTAGCCTGGCAACCATGACCAACGGTACTGTGGAAATTAACGCGATCAGCGGTCAGGACTCGGTCGCCAGAAAATCCAACATCGTTCGTGCTATGCAGAACATTGCAACCCAGGCTATCAAGTCGGGTCAAGAAATTCGTTTCGAGGCGGGCAGTGAGCCGACCTCCACCGGTTCCTTCGAACTTGCTGCCGAATACCTTGATGAAGCCGGGGCTTCGTGGGTCAACGTGATTCCGATTTTTGCACCGGAGAAAATTGACTTTGAATCAAATGTGCACCGGTCCGATCAAGTTCCGTTTGCTGCGCTGATCCTGGAACTGTTTTCCAATCGTCCGACCCCAAACGTTCAGGATATCCAACGGCTGACGCCGCACATTGCCCAGGCAGTTTTTTTTGCCCTGGATCAGGAACAGGTATTTCTGTTGCCGATCCGCCGCAGGATTGGACACTGGATCGACAAATCCAAATTGACGCGGTCCAGATTAATCCTGGCGGTCTTACTCGTCGCCATGATCACTTCGGCTTTGACATTGATCAAGGTGCCCTATCATATTCGGGCCACCGGTCGGCTCATGCCAGTGGAAAAGTTTCGAGCGTACGCTCCCTTCGACGGCCAGGTTCAACGTGTCTGGGTTGAAAGCGGGCAAGCCGTCAAAAGGGACCAGCCTCTGGTAAGTGTTTATGGCGAGAC
The DNA here is from genome assembly GCA_024642205.1 of Planctomycetaceae bacterium. Classification (GTDB taxonomy): domain Bacteria; phylum Planctomycetota; class Planctomycetia; order Pirellulales; family Pirellulaceae; genus Mariniblastus. The sequence continues at coordinate 105,701 of JAHEBQ010000016.1, forward strand.
GTTGGCGTCCCGGAATTTGACCTTGCAGAACGACCTCGCGGAAAAGAAAAAACTGCTTTCCGCATACAAGGCCCAACTGGACGAAACAGCCGATCAACTGTCTCCCGTATCGACGATATCGTTAAACACAAAAGTCGTTCAGTTGTCGGTAGAAATTCGTGGACTGACGGACCAGTTGCATCTCGTGACATCCCTGCTGGAGCGCTCTCACATCAAGTCGGAAATTGACGGTCAGATTTCGACGTTTCGTCCGGGCGACCTGCTGGAAAACCGACCGGTGAGTCGTGGTGAACTGCTGCTCGAAGTGATGAACGAGCAAGGTGCCTGGCACCTGGAGCTTCAGCTTCCTGAAAAACGGTTTGGTCATCTGCTGGATGAGATTCAATCCGGCCGCACCGACCATCCGGTTACGTTTGTCCAGGCAACCTGTCCGGAGCAAACCCTCAAGGCGACGGTTCAGCAGGTTTCAACTCGCGTCTCCATTCCGGAAGATGGCGCACCGACAGTAATGATTCATGCCACACTCAATCCGGATCAGTCATTCCGCAAGACGATCGGCGCCGACGTCATCGCGCGTATCCAATGTGGCGAGCGAAGCCTGGGTTACGTCTGGTTTGGTGATATCATCGACGGGGCCCGCCAGGGGATTTGGCAGGCGAATTGACCTGTCGCTGCAAACCCAACGCGACACGACGATAGAATCCGATCGTCAATCGCTGGACTTTCGTTGGGTTATTTCCGGTCACCGATAAACAGCCCGAAGCGTCAGTGCACTACCAGCCACAACACCTGCCCCAGCCTTCAATTCAAACCGGCGCGAGCCTGCTCGGAAAATCTCATTCCGAATCAGGGCTGAAGAGCTCGTCAAAAAACGACTGCATGGCCAGCCACGAACGCCGGTCCGCAGCCTGGTTGTAGGCCGCACCCCGGGAATTATCGTTGCCCGCCATCGGCTGCGTAAAGGAATGGACTGCCCCCGAATAGTAGTTCATCTGCCAATCGACACTGGCTTTGTTGAGTTCGCTTTTGAACGCCTCAATATCCGACGCGGGTACGAAGGGATCATCGGCACCGTGACAAACCAGGATCTTCGCTTTGATATTTTTTCCGTCTGCTGGCGTCGGTGAATCGAGTCCTCCATGAAAGCTGACAACGCCGTTGATGGCTGCGCCACTGCGGGCCAACTCCAAAACGCCGGTTCCGCCAAAGCAGTATCCAATCGCCGCGATCCGTTTTTTGTCCACTCCGTCCTGCGCCATGAGCCGTTCCAGTCCCAGCTTCAGCCGGCGACGGTAAAGACCACGATCACCCTTGAATGTCCCGGCCCGCTGGCCTGCTTCCTGTGGATTGCCAGGACGATTCGTTTTCCCGTAGATGTCAAGCGCGAATGCGACATAGCCCATCTCCGCCAATTGTTTGCACCGACTCTTTTCGTAGTCGGTGAGCCCCATCCATTGATGTACAACCAGCACTCCGGGTACATCCTGACCAGCATTGTCAGAATCCCAGGCAACGAATCCTTCGAGAGCAACATCGCCATCGCTGTATTGAACCACCTGGGTCCTGACCTCCGCCACGACCGACGTCAGGCAAACAAACGGAATCAGAATCGCTAACATGTATCTCATTGATAAACCCCTGGTTCGGGAACTTGCTGGACGTACATCCGGATTCTAACATCCTGGTACGGTAGTTGAGAACGGCAGCGGGCACACGGGATCCGAACCGGAATTTCCAGCCAGCTTCCAGGATCTCCTCACCAGAACTCCTATTCGCTGTCCCCTGAAATCAGGGCCGGGTATGCCCCCATGATGACTCGAATGTGGTTTTCATTTCGCGCGTACAGCAACAGCTGTCGCGGGAATGACTCCGAAATGCTCTTGAGGATCATCACGCGAATTGCCGTTTCCAGGTCTTCTCGTCGTTTCAGCTCAATCCGGTGTCCATCCTCGTTTCTTTCGATCAGCCTCATGGGCATCATCATACGCAGACTGGACATATTGAGCTGAAGCGACTGCTGCGACGAATCCCCGCTTTCCCCGGTTGCATCGCCCTGGATTCCCTCCAGTTGAAACTGGAATGTTCCGTTCCCACCCCCCCCGGAGTCTTTCGAATCTGGATCAAGCCCCAGCACGAACGTTCCGCCGCTGAGCTGGGAAAACTTCAATTGAACATCGACCGGGTGCATATTGGCATTGGCGTATTGCTGCTCGACGTTGTTGAGGTTTTCCTGCCATGCGTCTTTGGTAAAATACTCGATCATGAACGGCTGGTCTTCCGCCCCGAGTCGCCGAGTCAAATCCTTGACAAGATTCCTGATCGGCTGCCCGTGATCTTTGGCCTCACCCGACGTCAACAGGTTGACTTGATCCTGGACAGCGGTCATATCACCCTGAATCCACCAATCGTTCGTTAGCACGTAGGCATCGTGCCTGACATTATAGAAATCAACCGCTGAATTTCGCGTTCGATCGAACCCGTTCAGCCCCGAGTTTTGTTCAAACCGCTCCGCCGGGATCGTCCACCAGACACTTGAACCATCGTCCCGCCACGTGAGTTGCTGGTCGTGATTGTCGTTGGCGAAACGAGTGATCGCGGAGGTAAAACGATGGGCAGCTTCGATGTCAAGTAATCGTTCCATGGAAATCAGCCCGGGGCGATCGGCGGACTGAGCGTCATTGATAAACCGCATTTCACAGAATGCCTGTCGCCGCGGGATGACATCGGTCATGTTGTCCAGACCGATTTCCTTGAAATGGTCCGTCCACTTTGTAGCCGCTGCGCCCGGACCATGCAGCGCATCAAACAGGCGTGCTGATTCCGCGTAAACCGCGGCTTCGTCGCGGGCAAACACCCGAAGCTCAATCGGTTCGACGGCCAGGGGCGGAACGTCGACGGACCGATAAAACTCATACATCCGAGCCTGGCCAGCGGCCGGTTGCGTATACTTTACGATCGCGTCCGCCAAAACAACTGGCTGCAGTTCACCTTCGGATGTCGGCTCGGCGATAACGATCTTCAGTCCGCACGCCGGCATCTCGCTGATTTTCGACAGATCCCATTCTTCCTTGGGCCAGTGCGGGAAAAAATAGCGCATTCGAACCGGATTGCCATAGACGGTTACCAGACCATCCCGATCATTGAGCGGTGACTTGCTTTTCCTGATCGCCAGGTACTTGCGGGATTTGCCGAGTGATCGAAAGCTCTCATCACCGATACGATTCTTCAAGGCTTCGAGAAACGGTGTATGATTCGAAAGAACCAACCATTCTTCGACACGTCGAATCTTGCACCACCCCAATTCCGCGGATTCCGGATCGCCAGAATTTTTTTCCACCGACTCCGGTCTGGATGGGGGATTCGCCGGGTCCCCGACCTGGGCTGTTTTGTCCAATTGTTCGTTGACGCCGCGCATCCAAAGTTGAATCCTGTCCAGTACATCGGATTCCGCCCGGATAAAAAGCGACCAGTGAAACGTTTCTTCATCAAGGTCGTGAACGGCGAAGGAGACTTGTCTGACACCGCCAATCAGCGACTCCAACTCGGAAAGCCTCATTTGAATTTGCTCAAGATTATCGGTCTCGATGATCGGAAATCGCTCGTCCGCAAGCATTTCGATCGCTTTGACGAATCGCGGATTGGAAAAGACATCCAGCGACCTGATCCTGTCATAGGTCGTTGCGACATCGCGGATCTCGGAAAACAGGATCACATCCCGGTCCAACCAATGGGCCACGTCCTGATCGGGTTGCGCCAGCCCGGGAAGACACGAGAATGCAACAATTGCCAGAGTCAGCAACAATCGGAAAACGGGTCGTTTCATGCTGACTCCAGATGAGACATTCGAGACAAATCGCCGGATCGATTGTAGCTTCATTTTCGGGTGAGGGAGAGACTCCTCCGGGGGATCGATTATACTGAGCCCGATTATTTCATGGCCTCCACAGGCGAAAATTCCAGGGACAGCATTTTTATGAGACTTCGTTTGCCGCTGATTTGTTTGATTGCCACGTCCTGGATGACCTGTCGTGTCCAAGCTCAATCGCTGACCGAAACCCTGATCGCCGAAACGCCAACCGCCCTCGCCGCAGCGGCGAGACAAGACGGGAATATTGTTCGCGGCGCGATTCTGTTTCACCAGGGCAACATCAACTGTGCCAAATGCCATCGTCCAAAAGCGGAAGCGGATCGAATCGGTCCCGACCTGAGTCGCTTGGATCAGGAATCCACCGATGCCTACCTGGTCGAATCGATTCTTGAGCCCTCCCGGGTCATCAAAAAGGGTTTCGAAACAGCCACCGTGTTGACACTCAACGGCAAAATCTTCAACGGGCTGGTTGTTAAACAGGACGCCGAAACGATTATCCTGCGCGATAGCCAGAACGTCGATGCGTTAATCACAATTGCAAGAAATGAAATTGAAGAACTGCGCCCCGGCACGAAATCAAGCATGCCCGATGGCCTGGCCAATGAGCTGAAGAACCGCCAACAATTTCTGGATCTGGTCCGCTACGTGATCGATATCCGCGAGCGAGGACCCACGCCGGAATCGGTAGCCGACCTTCCAGTCGTTCGCCGTGAATTGAACCCCGAGCTCATTGGACTGACCCTGATCAATGAACTCAACTGCAGCGCATGCCATGAGTCCGGAACGACTCAATCGTTGGTGGGCGCGAAACAAGCTCCCAACCTGAACTGGTCAGGCAAATGGCTGAACCCGACCCACCTCGCACGTTTCATCGCCGATCCACATGCGATCAAGCCCGGCACGACCATGCCCGAAATGCTTCGGCATCTGGATGACCCAACACGTACCGAAACGGCCATCGCGATCACGCACTTCCTGATCGCAAAATCTGAAAACCAGTTTCGGGCTCAACCGATTGACCGGCAAGCCATGGTACGTGGTTTCGAGCTTTTCCAATCCGTCGGTTGTGTTGCCTGCCATGCCCCTCGGGATCAGGCAGCCGTTGAGATACCGTATTCCGATTCCCTGCCACTCGGCGACCTAACACCAAAGTACTCTGTTGACGGACTCGTCACGTTTCTGGAAAACCCGCACGTCGTCCGACCATCCGGAAGGATGCCGAATATGCGACTGACCCACTTCGAAGCTCAGGACCTTGCACACTTTTTGCTTCAAGCCGGAGGCCAGCCGGCCACTCCGTGGAAAGTTGATCTGGCACTGGCCGAAAAGGGCCAACGGCTATTCAGTGAACACAACTGTGCCGCCTGTCATGCCAATGTGATGGAAGTCAAGCCTGAATCGGTCAGCCAGGTCGCGCTCGCGCAAGCAAAACCGAATCGCGGCTGCCTGTCCGGTAAGCCTGGTGACTGGCCGGATTTTCAACTCTCCGATCGCGACCGGAAATTCATCCAGACGGCGATGGAAAACCGTGCCTCCAAGCTGACCAACGAGCAGCAAATCGCCGTCTCGCTCCAATCGTTCAATTGCACAGCCTGTCACCTGCGCGATGATCTTGGCGGCGTGACGGCCGTTCGCAACCCGCACTTTCAAACGACCAACCTCAACCTGGGCGAACAAGGGCGGATTCCACCCACGCTCACGGGTGTCGGCGCCAAACTGAACTCCAAATGGATGCGCGACGTCCTGGTCAATGGCCGGGTGATCCGACCCTACATGAAAACTCGCATGCCCCAATTTGGCGAAGAAAATATCGGCCATCTCGTCGAACTGTTTCAGCAAACCGACAAACTCCCGGAGATCCGGTTTGCCGAATTTGACGATCAAAAGGAAATGCGGAAACTCGGCCTCAACATCGCCGGCAACAAGGGACTCAACTGCATCGCTTGTCACACCTACAAATTTGAATTGTCGGATACGATGCCTGCGGTTGACTTGACCGAGATGGCGGAACGCCTCAAGAAAGACTGGTTTTACCAGTACATGTTGGCGCCTCAAAGGTTCAGTCCCAACACCGTCATGCCTTCGTTCTGGCCAGGTGGAAAGGCGATTCGCCAGGACATCGAAGGCGATCCCGAATTTCAAATCGAGGCCCTCTGGCAATACCTGGTTGATGGACGACAAGCCGGTACTCCCAGTGGCGTGGTGAGAGAACCGCTCGAGGTCATTGTTACCAACGAAGCCAAAATGTTGCGACGCAGCTATCCCGGTATCGGCAAACGCGGAATTGGTGTCGGCTATCCCGGTGGAGTCAACCTCGCGTTCGACGCCGAGCAAATGAGGTTGGCCATGATCTGGAAAGGGAAATTTGCTGACCCAGGCGGAGTCTGGACTGGACAGGGACATGGCAATGTTCGGCCGATGGGCCGGCCTTTTGATTTTGCCAAAGGCCCCGATCTTGACGACCGGTCCAATCCATGGGACGTCAATGATTCCCGGCCGCCAAACCACCAGTTTTTCGGTTACGAACTGGACAAGTCTCGAAGACCGACGTTCAAGTACCGATTTGAAGACGTGGACGTCAAAGATTACTTTCTGCAAATTGTCACCGACGATCAGGCCAGTGGCTTGCGCCGTAATGTCGCTTTGTCGTCCGCCCACGATCACGGCAACCTTGGCTTTCGAGTCGCCGTCGACAATGAGATTTCTGATGAGGGCAACGGGCTGTTTTCGATAGGGAACAAGTTGAAAGTCCGCGTTCTTTCAAATCAAGAATCACAGATCGTGGAAACGGCTGAAGGAAAACTGCTTCGAATCGCAATCAACCTGACGGCTGGCAAAGAGCAGAATCTTGTCATCGAATATGTTTGGCCTCAACGAATCGACAACCAATGAAATCTTTCAGCATAAGAGAATTGCTGGCAGCTCGGCGAAAGAACTCGCGGACCCGTAGCTGACACCAGGGGGTGACAATCATCGCCTATGACTCAACCGAAACCCGCAAGCACTCGTCGACCAACCCAAGTCTAGAAAAATCAAATGATCATCTCTACTCTGTTTCACGTATGTACTTCCCTGATCCTGACATGTCTCCCCCAACAGGACCCGCTCGGCGAATACTGGGGGACCGGCGAAGAAGAATCAAAATATTACAAACTGGTGGATATTCCGCTGCCGGAGGAACTCGCGATCGAGGCAGGGAGCTTCGAAGTCATGCCGGACCAGAAACGACTGGCCGTCGCAACACGACGCGGCGATATCTTTTTGGTTAACGGCATGTTCGACGAGCATCCGCAGCCCGAATTCAAACCCTTTGCCAGCGGGTTGGACGAGGTTTTTGGCATGGCGTATCGCAATGGCTCCTTCCTGGTGACCCAACAGACGGAAGTCACCCGCATCACGGATATCGACGGCGATGACCGCGCCGATCGATTTGAAACGCTCAGTGACGCCTGGGGGTTTCGGCATTACCACGAGTTTTCATTTGGCTCCAAGCCCGACGATGAGGGGAACATCTGGGTCGCACTTTGTCTTTCGGAGTCGTATCACTCCAAAGCGCCGTTTCGTGGATGGTGTCTGAAAATCACACCCGACGGTAAAACGATACCCGTCTGCAGTGGGATTCGCAGCCCTTGCGGCATCGGTCCCAACGAACATGGCGTGATGTTCTACGCCGAAAGCCAGGGCCCCTGGAACGGCTCGTGCTCCCTGAAAGTCCTGCAGCCTGGTGGATTCATGGGCCACCCGATCAGTTTCAAGTCGTACGAACTTGCCCCTGAAATGGGCCCGGTACCGGTCGAGCCCCATTCCAACTCGCGACTCGAAATTGAGCGGAAACGCGTCAAGGAGCTGGTTCCCTATGCCGTCGTTTTTCCCTACATCCGAATGGGGCGATCGATCTCCGGATTCATGGTCGACCGGACGGGCGGCAAGTTCGGCCCATTCGAAAACCAGATTTTCATTGGCGATTTCAGTCTCGGCGTCATCATGCGTGCGACGACCGAGATGGTCAACGGCGTTTGGCAGGGTGCCTGCTATCCGTTCCGCGAGGGATTCGATACCGGCCTGCTCGCTGTGCAGTTTACGCCCAATGGAAGCCTGATCGCCGGAGGCACCAATCGAGGCTGGCCGGTCCGGGGACCCAAGGCTTATGCCATTCAGCGACTGGACTGGACCGGCGTGGTCCCGTTTGAAATCAGGGAAATCAATGTAAGTCCAGATGGCTTTCGATTGTCATTTACGAAACCCATCAATCCCGGGCTCGCTTCAAATCCCGGAACCTATCAGCTCAAGACGTTTACCCATATTTACCAGCAGGGCTACGGCAGCCCCGAAGTCGACCAGACGACGCCAACAATCACGAAAGCCACGGTGTCCAAAGACGGCCTGTCGGTCGAACTGGAAGTTGCCAACCGAGTACAGGGACACGTGCATGATTTTTATCTGCCAGGCCTTAGATCGAAGGACGACGAACAACTGGTTCACTCCAGTGCCTACTACACATTGAACGAGATTCCCAAACAGTAAACGCCCTGTCGGCGGCCCGGATTTGCAACAGCTGTTTTTGGCAAATGGCAATTACAGTCCCATGATCCGCCGGACCTGTCAGGCGCCTGGCAACGTGGCGAAACCGGGATGGCAACCCAGGTGAACCGGCATGTCAATTGGTAGAACAACAATTCCATGATAGAACCAGGCGAAATTTCAATCAGTCAAACTCCGTTCCGCAAGACTGGAGTCCTATGAAGTTTCTGGCTTGCTTTATCGCAGTGGTTTTCCTTTCGCGATCGACTGTTTCCCAGGTCACTCAGCGTCCACTCCAGCCCCTTTCCTATAACCATCCTGGATTGGTCGTTGATCTTGGTGTCGGGCTTTGGGCTTGGCCGTTACCAATGGATTTCGATGGCGACGGGGACCTGGATCTTGTTGTCAATTGCCCGGACAAACCGTCCAACGGGGTTTATTTTTTTGAGAACGCGGTAGGCGATACAGCAACCGACCCGACCCCGGTCTTCAAACCGGGCAAACGGATCAGTCAAGGCTTGCAAAATGTCCAAGTCAGTTTCGTGGACGGCGAACCGCACGTGCTTACTCCCGGAAAACTGTATCCAGATTTTCAAAAAACCGGCTTGGCTTTTCCCGAAGAAATGCCGCTCGCTACCACAATCCACCCCGGTAAAACCCGGGCGAACATGTGGCGGATGGTCGACTATGACGGTGACGGGGCACAAGACATTATCGTCGGCGTCGGATTCTGGGGTGACTACGGGTGGGACAATGCCTACGACGTCAAGGGAAACTGGCTCAACGGTCCATTACGAGGATTCGTGTACCTGGCCAGGAACCTGGGCGTGACAGGACAACCGGAATTCGCCAAGCCGGTCAGGCTGATGGCAGGCGAGAGCCCCATCGAGGTGTTCGGCTGGCCGTCGCCGAATTTCGCAGACTTTGATGGCGACGGTGACCTGGATTTACTTTGCGGTGAGTTTCTCGATGGATTTACGTATTTCCAGAACCGTGGCACGCGTTCCGAGCCAGATTATGCCACGGGACTCCGGGTGAAAACGCCTGCTGGAAGGCCGCTGGCCATGGACCTGCAGATGATCACGCCGACGGCCATCGACTGGGACAAAGACGGTGACCTCGATTTAATCGTTGGTGACGAAGATGGTCGGGTTGCGTTCGTGGAAAACTCAGGCCAGCTTTCGAACCAGCGTGTTCCACAGTTTTTTGCGCCGAAGTACTTCCGCCAGGAGTCTGACAAGTTGAAATTTGGCGCCCTCGCGACACCCTGTGGTTTTGACTGGGACGGCGATGGCGACGACGATATCATCAGCGGGAACACGGCGGGCTACATTGGTTACTTTGAAAACCTGGGAGGTTCGGACGTCGAACATCCGCGCTGGGCCGCACCCACGCTGCTCCGGGCGGACGGTCAAACGATTCGTGTCATGGCTGGCTCCAACGGCAGCATCCAGGGACCGGCGGAAGCCAAATGGGGCTACACGACACAAACCGTTGCGGATTGGGACGGCGACGGTCTGCCTGATCTGATCGCGAATTCCATCCTGGGAAAAGTGGTCTGGTATCGCAATGTTGGTTCGCGCGAACAACCTTGTCTCGCGGCGGCCCAACCGATCGAAGTAGAATGGGATGGACCGCCCCCGGCACTTTCCTACGGTTGGCTTCGTCCGGAAGGAAAAAACCTCCTCACGCAGTGGCGGACTACGCCGGTTGCGGTCGATTGGAACCAGGACGGCCTGACCGATCTCGTCATGCTTGATCACGAAGGATACCTTGCCCTGTATCTACGGGACAGGCGCAATGGAAAACGGATCCTCAGTCCACCGCGACGCGATTTGTGTGACGAACAGGGTCGACCACTGCGGTTGAACAAGGGACAGGCGGGAAAAAGCGGCAGGCGAAAATTCTGCATTGTCGATTGGGACGGAGATGGTGCCTTGGACATTC
>JAHEBQ010000063.1 GCA_024642205.1 Planctomycetaceae bacterium
TATTCATGAATCGGCCGGGTATTCCAACGTTGGCACATCGCCGAGCCAGGCACTTTTGATCAATCTGAGCGACGCCGCTATGCAATCATTGAATTGGGTTAGTCTCGCAGGCATTTTTGTCATGATCGCCCTGGCCTGGACAGTCAGTTCCCATCGCTCGAAAGTGAATTGGCGATTGGTCGGAATTGGAGTCCTCCTTCAGGCCATTCTTGCCGCGGTTCTTTTCCAGTCACAAAACTGGACTTTCGATCGAAAATACGACACCGTTGCAGAAGTCGTTTCTGCGATTGACCGCCAGGACGTGACCAAGGAACAGGTCGATGCCTGTCTGGCATCGCGGGAAACGGCAGAGACGTACGACTCTTTGCTGGGAAGCGTCGCCAGCGGCAGTCGAACCCGGGCCGAGGTCGAGCAAATCCTGGGAGAACTTTCCATCGCGCGGTATCCCGGCGGGATTCTGTTTGCCGGTGTTAATTCCTTTTTTGCGGCGATCAAGAATTTTGTCGACGAAGGATCAACGTTTGTTTTTCGTGCTAACACGATACCCGCGGGCAATCCGACCGACCCTATGGTGCTGATTGGAACTTTTGCCTTCGGAGTACTACCGACCGTGATCTTTTTCGCTTCACTGATGTCAATCCTGTATTACCTGGGAATCATGCAGGCGATCATCAAAGGCATGGCCTGGGTAATGCAGAAAACGCTGGGTACAACGGGACCCGAAAGCATGGCGACCGCGGCCAACGTCCTGGTAGGTCATACGGAAGCTCCGTTGGTGATTCGCCCCTATGTCGAAAAAATGACACGGAGCGAGTTGAACGCACTGATGGTTGGCGGGTTTGCCACGATCAGCGGCAGTTTGATGGCAATTTTTGTACTTTACGGGATCAGCGCAGGCCATCTGCTGACGGCCTCCATTATTTCGGCTCCCGCCGCCCTGGTGATTGCCAAAGTCCTTCAACCGGAAACCGAAACGCCCGAAGAAGTCACAGCGATTGAGGTTGAACCAGATCAAGCTGCGACCAATGTGATTGAAGCAGCAGCGATTGGAGCCAGCGAAGGCGTAAAGCTGGCGATCAATATTACTGGAATGTTGATCGCTTTTCTGGCGCTGTTGGCCCTGCTCAACGCCATGATTATTGGGCTGGGGGAGGTCGCCCAATTCACCGTGAATCTGGGCCGTGCGCCAAACGACATTGATCTTAACTGGTCGCTGAACAATCTGTTTGCTGCACTCTTTTATCCGTTGGCCTGGATCATGGGAATCGAATCGGGAGATTGTGCAATCGCCGGTGAATTGCTGGGTAAGAAAGTGGTCGCCAACGAATTTGTGGCATACCTTTCGATGGCCGAAGCGCTCGAAGCCGATAACAACGCCATGACCGAGCGTACCAAGGTGATTCTGACGTATGCGCTCTGCGGCTTCTCGAATTTTGGTGCGATTGGAATTCAGATCGGCGGCATCGGGCCATTGGCTCCGTCTCGTCGAAGTGATCTTGCCCAACTTGGTTTGCGTGCCATGTTTGGCGGGATGTTGGCGGCCTGCATGACAGCCTGCATGGCAGGTGTCATGTTTGGACTGTTGCATTAAGGCCGGTCGATCGCGGTTGGATTCAAAACTTGAAATTTTCCGGGATCAGTTCGTCAATCTTCCACGATTTCATGTTCGACGGATCATCGGCATCCACACAGATTACCTCGATTTGTTGGCCAAATTCAACGATGAACTGACGGCAGGCACCGCATGGCGTGGCAAACGGCGTGGCCGCAATGGCGATCGCTTCGAACGCGCGATGGCCTTCCGAGACAGCTTTGCAAATGGCCGTTCGCTCGGCGCAGATGCACAGCCCATACGACGTGTTCTCGACATTACACCCGGTGAACGGAATTCCGTCACTGGTCATCAACGCCGCGCCGACGAGAAACCGGGAATAAGGCGCGTATGCAGATTTGCGGGCCGCGATAGCCAGGTGGACCAGGTTGATACGATCAATTTCCGTCATGGAGAATGCCCGAAAAAAAAGTTGGGATGGATTCAAGAAAGCCGCAACCTAAACTGTTTCTACGATCAACGACGGCGGATCGACGTGGCTGTCGCTGACGCCGACCGAACCTCCGACCAGCTCCATTGCATAATTCGTGGCCCCGGAATTGCAAAAGACATTGGCAATTGGCTGGCCTTTTTCGATCCGATCGCCAATACGAACCAGAAACTCAATGCCGGTTGAGGGGTCGATCTTGTCACCGATTTGCTTCCGCCCACCACCCATTTCAATGACCGCCAGCCCCAGACGTTCAGCGTTAATCCGAGTCACGAATCCGGACTCGACCGACTCAACGGCATGACGACCGGCGACGAATCGCTTCCTGTTCAGGTCGCCACCCTGGCTTTTGACCATTTCCTCCAGTTTCGTGAGCGCTTCACCGGTGTCGATACGGCGTTGCAATTCTGCCCGCGCACTGGCCCGGTCGTTTTGGACCCCGGCTGTCACCAGCAGTCGACTTCCCAACTCCAGGGTAAGTTCCGTTACGTCTCGTGGGCCGTTGCCATCGAGCACATCCACGGATTCGTCGATCTCGATCGCGTTGCCGATCATCTTGCCCAGGGGTTGGTTCATGTCCGTAATCACTGCCGAAGTCTTCACCCCCATTTGGTTGCCGACCGTGACCAGGGATCTAGCCAGGTCCCGGGCTTCTTCCAGCGTTTTCATGAACGCACCGCTTCCCCATTTGACGTCAAGGATCAGTGCATCGATTCCCTCGGCGACTTTCTTGCTGAGAATGCTGGCCGTGATTAGCGGGATGGAAGGCACAGTTGCTGTAACATCGCGAAGCGCGTACAACCGTTTGTCAGCCGGAGCCAGGCTGGCAGAAGCACTGGCAATAGAGCACCCGTTCCAGTTCACAATGCTCCGAAACTCGTCGTTGGAAATCTCGGTCCGGTAACCGTCAATCGATTCGAGTTTATCCAGTGTTCCCCCAGTCGCTCCCAGTCCCCGTCCGGAGATCATCGGCACGATGACGCCGCAACAGGCGAGCAAGGGAGCCAGGGGGATGGAAATTTTGTCACCGATTCCGCCAGTCGAGTGCTTGTCGACCGCGGGCTTGGGCCCGGGCCACTTCATTCGTTCACCGGAATCGACCATGCAGCGAGTAAAAATGGCAGTCTCTTCAGGTGTCATACCCTGAAAATAGACGGCCATGGAAAAAGCTGCCATCTGGTAGTCCGGAACCTGATCCTTCGCGTAGCCGCTGACGAGGGACTCGATGTCGGACTCCGACAGGGTTTTTCCGTCTCGTTTGTCGGCAATGATCTGAGCAACATTCATGGATGGGTCTCGGAAACCAGAAAATAATAGTATGCAACGTAGTTATTCGTTGGAACCGGGTCCAGCCTGTTCGATAATCGAATTGACCGCACGGGGCGCAGTTAATGGCGACGGTGAAAATAACTTTGGCTTTTGACCTGCTAGGTCAAGGTAATTCATTTGCAAAGGAAGCGTTTAATCCTGTTGACACTCTGCCGCAAATGAATTTTCCAGCTGATCTTCAGCTGAACCATGTAGTTCCATCGCGGTGGCACTTTGTTCAGTTTGAATTCCATGCCCTGACGTCGGATCGTGAGCGACTCTGATTTCGATGCCAATCTCGTTGACCTGTCATTGAAGTTCCAGGTTGAAAGCGAATTGTCGACAGTTGTTGCTGCCGCTTCGCCACCGGGCAGGTTTTTGAGTATCTTCCGTTTCGAGAAATTAAAGTCCTCCGGCAAATGTTTTATGGTCAAAGTACAGACCGGCATTCCGATGGATGTCAGCTGATTGACAACTTGTGCTTGGCATGAATCGGTTCCGTCTTAGTCTTCGTGGCAGGGGGCACTCGCAACGTGTGGTTCGACGATCAAAAAATTCTCCACTCATTCCCGACTTCAGTTGCCAGTTTGCGTCCGCCTCCGACGCGTCGCACACAGTCCTGGGCTTCAACATCGGGCAGCATCTCAACTTGTTAATTCCGGTTTCGATCGTGCGGCGACAGCCCAACACATCGGTCGCATCGGTCACCATCCAGGTCCCCGTTTCACTGCCTCCATCGCCGCGTAACGACGCCGTTTCATGATCTGCCGTTTCGTCAAACTGACGTTGAAAAACTGACGCGATCCCTGACCTCCTGACAAGCCGACCCGTATTGCCTTGATGACGAATCGACAGGATACTCAATACAGAAAATGATTCCTCGGAATTTTCAGCCAAAGAATTACCTGACAATCTTAAATTAATGGTCACAGCGGTGATCTCCGGACCAGCCACAAGCATCAACAAGCCGTGACGAGTACTCTCAAAGGTGGGTCAAAGGTGAAAATGCGGCCCTCCGACGTTCGCGAGTTTTCTGGCTCCGTCCTCGGATGATTTCACGGATTTGACTGTCGCTCCGTGCTAACAGCAAAACCGGGTTGGAATTCGAGACCGGGACTCGTTGAACCGTCCTCGGAGCTTTAAACTGGTTGGCTTCCATGAGGCCGTCTTTACGACTGGCACCTTCCAAGTAAACAACATTCGAATTGATCGCTATGGTAAACGTCTTGCTTACAACCACGTCCTATCAGGACACTCCGGGTCCGCACCATGAATTACTGGCGGGATCGGGAGTTGAGATTCATCGTGAACGAGGGCCATTACCCGAGTCCAAGATGCTTGAATTGGCGGGTGGTTTTGACGCATTCCTGTGCGGCGATGATGCAATTACGCGAGCCGTGCTGGACAGGTCACTGCCGAAACTGAAGGTTATTTCGAAATACGGAATTGGCGTCGACAAAATCGACGTCGCTGGCTGTACCGAACTTGGCATCCCCCTGACGTTTTGCCCTGGCGTGAATCACACGACCGTCGCGGAACACACGTTTGGTTTGATGTTGGGCGTGTACCGCCACCTGATGGAACAGGCCAACGCGGTTCGGGAAGGCAACTGGAAGCGAATGACTGGCCACGAGATCCGGGGCAAAACGATCGGCGTCATCGGACTTGGCCGAATCGGCAAAGAGGTTGTCAAGCGTGCGAAGGCCTTTGAAATGAATGTGATCGGGCTGGACCTTTTTTGGCCGGAAGAATTCGCGGAAGAATATGCCGTGGAGAGAGTCGAAACCTTCGACCAGGTTTTTGAACGTTGCGACATCATCTCTTTGCATACAAATTTGACTGCCGAAACCCGAAACATGATCCAGACCCGTTCGATTTCCAGGATGAAACCGGAGGTGGTGATCATCAATTGCGCGCGCGGCGAATTGGTGAATTCCGCCGATATGGCCCGCGCGCTTGAGTCTGGCCGCGTTGGTGGATACGCCACCGACGTGCTCGATGAAGAACCGCCTTCGGCGAACCATCCGCTGCTCAAAGCTCCTAACTGTTTGATCACTCCGCATATTGGTTCGCGGACGTACGAGTCGGTCGAGAGGCAGGCGATGATGGCAACCGAAAACCTGATCCGCTGCCTCAAAGGAGAATCGCCGTTGGCCCAGGTAAATGATGTACCGATTCCCACGGCACTGATTTAGGGAAAAGGCGTCGGACGAAGCGGCGAGTTGTACGGTCCGTTGCCTGCTCTTTCCAGCACACTTGTCCCTGGGAGCGGTCAGACGATTCGAAACCTGGAACCATCAAAACAACATCACCCAATCCGATAGATAACGCAAACATGTCAGAAACTTTTTACGTCGTTCCTGTGGAACAACACAATTCATTGGTTGTTGCGGCCTACGCGGCTCGTCAATTCAACGCAGAAGAATGCCAGGCAGCAGCAAAGTTCTCGGCTTATGCGAGCTGGCACGGAATCAGGACGCACAACGCAATCAAAGCACTTCACCTCGACGATCATTTTGGTTCAAAGTCTCAGGGTTGCGTGCCCGGTGCCGTGATTGAAAAACGCGAAACGGCGTTCGCGGCATCACAAATCTGGAATGCCAACAAGAAACTCGGCCAAGCGACGGCCTATGCGGCGATGGACGAGGCAATCACATTGGCAGACAGGTACGGAATCGGCCAAGTCTCGGTCGACAATGCATTTCACTATTTGTGGGGCGGCGGATATGTGATGGAGGCCGCCCAGAAAGGTTACATCGCTTACACCAACTGCACCGCGGCGCTCGCCGAAGTCGTTCCGTTCATGGGTAAGTTTCCCACGCTCGGCACCAATCCGCATTCCTGGGGATTCCCGACAACCGAGGCCATCGGATTTCCATTGGTAATCGATTGGGCAACTTCGGTCGTCGCAATGGGACGAGTGCAGCAGTTTCAGCGCGAAGGAGCGCAGCTTCCTCCCGACGCAGCGGTTGATGCCGACGGCAAGATGACGACCGATCCCAGCAAGGTCGCCGCGCTTTCGACATTTGGCAAACACAAAGGTTACGGACTTTCGATTATCAATGAGATCGTGGCCGCGTTGATCGGGGGCTCGCTCCCCACGATTCGATCCAGGTGGGGACAGGCCAATGGTGAAAAACACACACCGGTATTTTACTTTCAGGTGATTCATCCGGATGCGATGAGTGGTAACCGATTTGCCAAGGGGCGGACGCAAACAGAGAATATCAAAGCCGTATTGGAGGATATTGTCGGGCATGGGAACGACGACTGCATGTTGCCGGGTCAGGTTGAGGCGAATTCAGCGGCGCGTTCCAGGCAACACGACGGTTTGCTGTTTTCTGCCGCCGAGATCGCCGCCTTCAACGAAGTCGCTGCGCAATGTGGGCAAGAACCATGGGATCAGACGAAACTCAAGGTTGTCCAATAAACCGGTTGGTACCCCGGTTTCGAAAGGCGACATCAACATCCATCGAATTTGTATCTTGATTACTGAAATACTGACCAAAGAAACTGCATGATATGTCACGAACTTACCTCGAATCTCTGTTCTCCTTGTCCGGAAAAACGGCTGTCGTCATCGGTGGGACAGGTGAATTATGTGGTGCGATGGCCGAGGGACTCGCTGCAGCAGGTGCCAATGTCGTGCTTGTCGGTCGGTCGGCGGAAAAAGCCGGTGTGAGGATTTCGCGAATCGAAGCCGCCGGTGGCACCGCGATATTTGAACCGTGCGACGTCGACTCGAAATCCAACCTCGAGGATCTGCTGGCTCGTGTCCTGGCCAGGTTTCGTGAGATCGACATCGTGGTTAATGGAGCGGGCACCAACAGCGCGACTCCGTTCCTGGAGATTCCCGAAGACGAATTCGACCGGATTTTTCGAATCAATATGAAGGGTGTCTTTCTGGCTTGCCAGGTATTCGGTAAATACCTGGTCGACCGAGCCAAAGGGGGCTCAATTATCAACGTCGGCTCGATGTCCGGGATTATCCCCCTGTCGCGCGTGTTCACATACTCGGCGACCAAAGCCGGAGTTCACAATATTTCGAAGAACCTGGCTCGCGAATGGGCACCGTTAAACATCCGCGTCAACACACTCGTGCCAGGATTTTTCCCGGCTGAGCAAAACAAGAAGGTTCTTACGCCTGAACGCATCAGTCAGATCATGGGGCACACGCCGATGAAACGATTTGGTGAGGCCCGCGAGCTGGTTGGCGCGACGTTATTGCTGGCCAGCGATGCCGGGTCGTTTATTACGGGGACCGAAATGGTTGTTGATGGTGGTTACGCAGCGATGACGATTTAGACGTTGACATTCAACGTCCTCGTCGGTTACTTCAACCGCTTGGCTTTTTTCTTCTGGCCTCCGGCCGGGTTGAGCATTGCTTCGATGGCCGATTTCTCGGCGACGGGGTCGAATTCTTCGTTCGGGGTGGAAGGGGTTGGGGCGTTGACGTTGGTTTGCCAGGCCTGAAGATTGGAAAACAGGGATTTGACGACCTGTGGGTTATCCGCCGCAACGTTCTTCGTTTCCCCAATGTCGTTTTCCAGGTCGTACAACTCCAGTTCATCCGTTTCAAAAAACTGCATCAGTTTCCATTTCCCTTTGCGAACGACACTGCAGGGGCGTGAGCGAAACAACGGATCCTGCTGCTCATCCCAAACGCTGTACGCATCGAGATACGCCGGGAAATGCCAGTAAATCGAACGCGGGCCGTTTGCTGCCGTCATCCTCTGGACATCGCCTTTGAAGAGCGGGACCAGACTGACCCCATCGACAGCTTGTTCGCTCGGCAATTCTGCTCCGGCAATGTCACAGAGAGTCGGGTACAGATCCACGCCCGTAATGGGTTCGCTGGAAATTGTGTTGGGTTGGGTTTTGCCAGGCCAACTCACAAAAAAGGGTACGCGGATGCCTCCTTCGTAATACGTTCCCTTGTATCCCTTGAGTGGATCCATATCGGTTGCCGGGCCATATCCGCCGTTGTCCGAATAGAAAATGATGACTGTATTGTCGCGGATGCCAAGCTGGTCCAGCGTCGCGACGATCTTGCCAACTCCATCGTCCACTGCTTGAATCATCGTTGCCATTTTGACGTGGTTGTGAAGTTGGCCCGGTTGCTTGGCTTCGTATTTTGCGACCAGCTCGGTTTTGGCATCGAGCGGAGTATGGACGGCAAAGTGAGTCAGGTACAGCATCCACGGATGGCCTTTGTTTTCTGTAATAAACTTGCTTGCCTCATCGCTCAAACGGTCAGTGAGATATTCGTTTGGCGGAGCGTCTTCAAGGTTGGGGACACGATTGTGAGGTGGGTAGTATCCCCTCGGTGGGCTTCCGCTGTGCGTGCCACCGACGTTAACGTCAAATCCGTACGGCAATGGATCTTCGCTCAAATGCCATTTCCCGATGGTCGCCGTTTTATAGCCTGCGACCTGGAGCTGATGGGCCCAGGTCTTGATTTTCGGGTCAAGTGTATCGACACCCGGCACATGTTTGAGCCGTCGGTATTCGGATTTTCCCCGTGGACGAGTCCCGACGTTGTAGATTTCATGTCGAGGCGTATATTGCCCCGAAAGCAGACACGCTCTGGCCGGTGCACAATTTGCCGCACAAGAATATGCATCGGTGAAAACCATTCCTGAATGGGCCAATTCGTCGATATTTGGCGTTTCGTAAAAATCCGAACCCATATAGCTGGTGTCTTTCCAGCCGAAATCATCCAGGAAGATCATCAGGATGTTGGGTCGATCGACCATTGAAGCGGTTTCCCGCGTGTCGGCAAACGCTGGTTCGACGACGAGAGAGCACGCCAACCCTGATGCGGCAGTGGCAACCAATAACATGATTCTCAGCATGAAGTGCGTTCCTCTTTGATTTATTAACATCGAAATCGGCTACTACGGACTGAATATTTGAAACGCCAATCTTAATGCCACGGACGACTCACGGTGGTTCGGCAGAATAATCTCCGCCAGCCACGATAAACACGCGGCCGGTCTTGGGTCCTTTTGCATTGCTCCAAGCAGACGTGAGGAGGAAATCGATCTGACCATCACCATCGACATCGCCGATTCCGCAGGCATCAAAGCCCAACGTGTCGCCTGCTTGTTTACAGGTCCAGGTTCTCAGCAATGTTCCTTTGTCGGCCAAGCTGTACAGATAGACCTTGCCGCCGGATGGTGAGCCTTCCTTGTTTTGCCAGGCGCCGATGACCAGATCGCCGATGCCGTCGCCGTCGACATCGCCAGCGTCACTGGGAGACGTCCCCATCCCTTCGCCTGCCACGGTGCCATGAATGACGATCAGCTCACGTCCGTCCGCGCCACTATGCACGACGATCTTACCGCCTCCAGGGGCTTTCGTGTTGTCACTGAAATCGGAAGCATACACGTCCGGGACTCCGTCGCGATCAACGTCCCCTGGAAAGGCGATAAACATCTGGCCCAGGTTGACACTGTTGACGTCACCTTCGATGGTAAATCGAAGACGCGGGGTCGAATTCCTGATTTGATAAACATAGACTCTCCCCCGTTTCGCTGGACCCGCGTTTGGAGCGCCGATGGCCAGAAGAAACTCACGATCAGCAATTTTCGCCACGGCCGCGGCGTTGCCAAAACCGTCGCCAGCTCGTTCGCCATCAAGCTCGAGAATGGGCTGCGCCGTTTTTCCGGAGTAGATCGAACCGCGCCCGCTGGTTGGCTCAGCCCCCTGGCCAGCCATTTCACCTACAAAAAAATCGGGAACGTCATCGCCATCGATGTCACCGGTCTCACTGACTTCGTAACCAAACTGCCCACCGGTTGTCGTTCCCTGAATCGAATGGATTACCGACGCGTCCTTTCCGGAATACACAAAAGCGGCTCCCTTTCCGTCAGCTGCGGGTGCGCCGGCGACAAAATCCGGGATTCCATCTCCATTTACGTCGCCGATTCCGGTGGCGCTATTGCCCAGTCGTTGCCCGGGCTTGCCGACGACGGTATGCAGTTGTTTTCCCGTTGCGCTTGAATAAACGTAAATTCTTCCGGCGCCCGAGTTGTGTGTGGGCGCCGTGGCAATCAAGTCAATTTTTCCATCACCATCCAGATCGCCGACCCGACGAGCCGTCCAGCCAAACTGATCGTTGGCCGCTTCACCGATCCACTGATGGATGATCCGCGTGGGCTCGACGAAGATCTGGTCATCGGGCAGCCATTGGGGAATCAGTTTCTCAAATCTGGGGTCGGCCTTGACGTTGTCAAAATCGGAGTCGCCTTGAAGCTGTGCAAAATTGTTGAATCCGGCAGAGATTGCGGATTCCAGGGCGGTAAACACTTTGTCTGGTTGGTTTTGAAGTGAATAAATGCAAGCGATGTTGTAGAGACTGTTGATTCTGGTTTGTGGATACGATTTTGATTTTTCATACATCGCCAATGCTGCGTCGAGTTTTTTTTGCCCGTGCAATGCATTGCCCAACAAGTACCAGGGACCCGGTTTGTTCTCATACTTCAGGGTGGCGGCTCTGAGGAGCACTTCGGCTTGAGAGTATTTCTGCTGGCCCAACAGCGACTGGGCCTTCTGTATCGTTGCGACCAGTTCAGGATCGAGTGGCAATACAGATTGACCGAGGGCAGATTGCGGAGGCCCGTTGATCGCGAATGTCATCAACCAGATCAAGTGAATGAAAACAGCTGTTCTCCTGCAAACCGGATTCGAGCCGGCGCTTCCCGCGGCGCCACTGAACAACAAGGGCCTTGTCATGGCGTATTCCCTGATCGTAACGAGTCTGTCCTTTTAGCGACCAGCATATCCGATGGCGGGCGACAGATCATCCAGAAAGCCTTAGATGAGGAAATTCCAGCGATTTCAATTATCCCGTTGGCTACGAGACAAACAGGGAGCGATCGTTTCGCCGGGCCCGTGGGAGTTTTTTCGGCTCAAACGCCAAGAAATCGAACCCGGGAGCGAACCCGCAGATAACGTGTACCTTACCAGAATAGTTTGAAACGCGGGAGGCAAATCGTGACAGTTCGTTTCCAGGTATTTCGATCGTCCGTCAAGAGTTGGGAAAACCTGTTTCTGGAAGCGGCCGAGTTTGCAACTCGGATTGGTGAACAAAGAATTATCAATCTCAGCCATAGCTGCGACAACAACAATTCAGTGGTCACCGTTTGGTATTGGGACAAGTGAACGCGAGATGCCGCTTCTGCGAATCTTCACCCCGAATGACGGGTTCCTGAACGGGTTCAGACACGGACGAATCCGGAAATCGTTGATTCGTCAAGTTGCGCGCGAATCTGGTCGACCGCGGCGTCCTGGTAAGGTTGCATGGGATTCCGGCCCCAAATTGGAGCGGGCCACGCGGGGTCGTCGCTGAATCTCACAATATGATGAACGTGAAGCTGAGGCGTGACGTTTCCCAACGCGGCGACATTGAGTTTTTCTCCCCGAAACGATTTCAGAATTGCTTGACTTAATTTGCGTGACTCATGCCAGAGCATTCGGTAATCGTCGAACGCCAAATCGGTCAAATCGCGAATGTGTTCGCGCTGCGGGACGAGAACGAACCAGGGGTAAGTCGCGTCGTTGATCAATAGCACCAGGCATAAATCAAATCGACCAATCAGGATTCCATCGCGCGCCAGGTCGGGGTGCAGTTCGAAACTCATGAATCGCCCTGTCGAATAATTGGAGCCATGGGACGGATTAAACGCGGGACCACCGACAGGTTTCATTGCGAGTCAGTTTCGAGGTCTTCGGCCAGAGTCGTATCCATTGACGATAATTCGAACCTTGGTCGGAACACGCTGTAGGATGCTTGCACATCGCAGATCAACGTTGAATCGCGATTGTAGTTCGCTGGAATCAACTCCCCGGATTCATTGAAGCCGGACAGGTCTGCCAGCGGCTCGGAAAGCAAGAACATTTGCCAGGGTTCAATTCGATTGTCCTCCGCATTCTTGTCCAGGTTGACCTTCGAAATGATTACCGCGTACCTGCCCGCGTGCAGTTTTTTCGTGCCATCCGAATACGCCAGTTCAAATTCACCTGCAGCGTCCGTTATTCCATACGCCAGCGGCAAGATCGTTTCATCGGAGTTTCTCAAATTCGCGGGAAGAAAAACAATCTTCGCATGGTCCAATGGTGAGCCGTCAAGCAGAACCGTGCCTTTCACGATCGAAGTTCCGGGCGGAAGGGGACTCTCGGGAATGCAACCGAGGGACAAGGCGGTGGCCAGAATCAACGTCGTCTGGAATTGCATTTTGAACGCTTTGAAGCCGGTTAACATGAACGACCTCCGGAAGTGCTGAACTTGGCTGCTGGGACCAGTGGTGGAGGCGAGTCTTCGATCACGCCTTTGGCTTTGGGCCAGATCAGCAGGGCTTCCACGACCATCCAGAACTGTAATCCCAACGTAACCGAACCGATCACGGCAACCAGAAACCTGTCTCCGCTCCACCACCAGCCACTTTCGGCATTGAACAATTGCCAGATCAAGGCCCAGGCTGGCAGAACGATCATGAAAATCATTGGAACAACAACAAACCAAATTGGTTTATTGCGACGCCACAAATAAAATGTCGTGACCATGAATGCCAGTCCGGCCAACAGCTGGTTCGTGGCTCCAAACAATGGCCACAGTAAGAGCCCGCCGGATCCCATGCCCGCCGGGCCTTTGAGCATTGCGATCAAGCCGCCCAGCACCACCGCCACGATAGTTGCGACATACATGTTGGTCAGTGGAGCAACTCGAAGCGCACCACCCAATTCCTGAATCACGTACCGCTGCAGGCGCGTCGCGGAATCGAGCGTGGTTGCCGCGAAACAGGCAACCAGCACAGCGATGATGCCAATTCCCAGATGTAGAGGAATTCCCAAAACCGTCAAGAAATTAGCTCCTCCTTCGACGAATGCGCCGATCTTGCTGGGCAGTGTAAACGACTCCCATGACTTGCCCTGACCCAATTCGTAAGTCGTCCGCCAAGCCTCTCTTTTGGTCAGGGGTTGGTTGGTTACTGGATTGACGACCGCTTGATACTCGGTTCGTTCTACACCGTTGGCCCGGACAACATGGACGGGTTTGAACTTGCCCATTCCGACACCCGCACAACACGCCAGGATGACGACGACCGCGAGTGCGGCCTCAAGCAGCATGGAGCCGTATCCGATCGATAACGCATCCGTTTCGTTTGAAACCTGTTTGCTACTGGTTCCGCTACTGACCAGGCAATGAAAACCGCTGACGGCCCCGCACGCGATCGTGATAAACAGGAAGGGCCAGATGGGTGGAGTGTTTGCCGGCAGCTCTTGTGTGATCGCCGGCGTCGAAGCGGTCAAGTCAGCCTGCCCCGTGCAGCTGGCCACGATCAACCCGGCCACCAACAGGGCCAGGGCGACAAACAGCTGGTGGCTGTTGACGTAGTCGCGCGGTTGAAGCAACAGCCAAACCGGCAACACCGAAGCGATGGCGCAGTAAACCAGCAGAATAATTGTCCAAACCACCACTGGATTGCTGACCGGCAACGTAATCGGAAAATGATACACCCCGACGTAGATCGCAAAGTAGATCAGGATCAGCGAAATGATCGACATGGGTAGCAGCTGGTTGGATCCGCGTTTCAGCATGATCCCAAACACGATCGCAATCGGAAGCGAAACCCAAACGGCCAGCACGGAACCGGGATACACTTTGAAGATAATCGCGATCACCAAACCAAAAATCGCCAGCACGACGGTCAGAGCGAAAAACAGAGCCAACAGGAACAGCAATTTGGTCCGGGGAGAAATCAATCGCCCTGCGATCTCGCCGACCGTTTGGCCGCGATTGCGCATGCTCACCACCAACGCCCCAAAATCATGAACGGCTCCGATGAATATGCTTCCCAGCACGACCCACAGCAGCGCCGGCAACCAGCCCCAGAATACCGCAATTGCCGGGCCGACGATCGGCCCCGTCCCGGCAATGCTGGTGAAATGATGACCAAAGACGATGGATCGTTTCGAAGGAACGTAGTCAACGCCGTCCTCAAGCTGCTTGCTCGGAACATCGGCATCAGGATCGAGCGCAAAGACCTGGTGCGCGATCCATCTTCCATACGTGTTGTAAGCAACGATGAATCCAATGAAGGAACCGATCGCGATGAGGAAGGTGTACATGGACGGGTCCAAAACGGGTTGGTGTGTTTTTCAATTCTACAAGACCGCGGCACCAGGACCAATGCGATTGGGAGAATGTGGTTCAAGAGTGTGCAAAGAAGCGGGGATTCTACCTGGGTGCGTTACTTCAACCGCCGTTCCGGGGGCACCGAAAGGTGTGAGCAGGGTGCCCGTCCACGACATTCGACCGTCGGACCTTCGAATTCCGCCGACTTCGCCTCCCACTGCCATCGGCAGAGCATAGGCTTTATAATTTTCGGCTTCAACAAATACCAGCGGCTGATGATCAATCGAGCCACCCGCTCGCGGATCGATTGGCGGTTTCAGATTGGAGGAGATATTTTGGCTGAAAAAGTTGTCATCATCGGAAGTGGCCCGGCAGGTTGGTCAGCGGCGATTTATGCGGCCAGGGCAAGCCTCGCGCCCCTGGTTTTCGAGGGAACCTTTCAGCCGGAGATGATTCCCCTGGGGCAACTGGCTTACACAACCGAGGTAGAAAATTACCCCGGTTTTCCCTTTGGCAATATTCGCAGCTTTGTCGAAAGTGCCGTATCCAAGGACCGACATTGGAATTTGCCTCCGATACCGAATCATTTGAAGGATCCCAAAAAACGGAATAGCCTGGAGGACATTGCGCCCCATTACGCGGTCCAGGGAGTCGAGTTGATGGAGTTGATGAAGCAACAGGCGCTTAATTTTGACACCCGCGTTGTCGAAGATGACATTGTCGATATCGATATCAGTTCGAGACCTTTGAAAGTCATTCCGTCAAAAGGTGAACCGATCGAAACACATGCGATCATTGTGGCAACCGGTGCCCGGGCAAATTACCTTGGCTTGCCGTCGGAAGAGGCATACAAAAACAAGGGCGTTAGCGCCTGTGCCGTTTGCGATGGTGCATTGCCGACGTTTGTCGGCAAACCGCTGGCCGTCGTCGGGGCAGGTGACTCCGCGGTGGAAGAAGCGACGTATCTGGCGAATCTGAAATCAGCCGTGAAAGTTTCCATGATTGTCCGACGCGATCAAATGCGCGCCTCGAAGATCATGCAGGATCGGGCCCTCAATCATCCCAAGATTGACGTCATCTGGAACACGGTGGTCGAGGAGGTCCTGGGCGACGGTAACGTCGTGACGGGGCTTAAGCTGAAAAATACCCAAAACGGCTCGCTCCGCGAACTGGCTGTCGGGGGAATGTTCGTGGCAATTGGCCATACGCCGAATACGGGCTTTCTCGGCGGCAAGCTGGCCCTAAATGAAAAAGGATACATCCAGTGGTCTTTACCGTTTCGAACCAATACTAATGTGGACGGAGTTTTTGCGGCAGGCGACGTGGCCGACGACTATTACCGACAGGCCGTGACGTCGGCCGGCACCGGTTGCATGGCGGCACTTGATGTTGAACGTTGGCTGGCTGAAAAGGGAATTGAGTAAGAAGAATTGGAGTGAAGTGCGAGCTGATTGCGCGACCCATTGGATTCCGAGTGGTTTGCTGACAATTGAGTCGTCGACGACGAACAACGAGCACACAACACCAGGAACTTGAAACCAGAAACACGTTGAAAACCATGACCAACAAGACTTTTCGAGATCGTGAAATTCTGTCCAACGCACAAGACCGTGGTCCGGTTGCTACGCTGGGCGCGTTTCTTCGCCTGTCAGGGCCGGGTTGGTTACAGAGTGCGATTACCCTCGGCGGCGGTTCGCTCGGCGGTGCGCTTTACCTCGGCGTGATTGGCGGCAGCAGCATGCTCTGGTTGCAACTGGTAGCGATCATTATCGGCGTCATCATGCTTTCGGCGATCAGCTATGTCACGTTGTCGACGGGCCGGCGGCCGTACGGAGCGATCAATGAATTCGTCAACCCGGTACTCGGCGTCAGTTGGATTACAGCGACGATCCTGGCGAACATGATTTTCATTTTGCCTCAGTTTTCGCTTTGTTTTGACGTGCTGGACAAAAATTTTGGGGCCGTCGGCTCAGTCGAATCGATGGTCGGTGGTGACCCATCAGGACAGACCGCAAAAATCGTCTTTTCCGCAATCATTGCATTGATGGCTTTTGGCATTGTCTGCATGAGTTTCAAACCGGGTTGGGCGGCCCGGCTCTTCGATGCACTTCTCAAGTTGATCGTTGGCGGGATCGTCGTCTGTTTCGTCTTGGCCGTTGTCTTTTTGACTCAACAAAATGAAATCAACTGGACTGAGGCGCTCATGGGATTTGTTCCTGATTTCAGCCAGTGGTGGAATGCGGCTCCAAAACTTGCCGAACGAATCAGTGAACTGGAAGGAACAGCGAACAGTTATTGGAGCGATCAGCTTCAGCAGCGGCAACGAAGTGTCATGATCAGCACGACGGCGACCGCCGTGGGTATCAACATGACGTTTTTGTTGCCTTACTCGATGCTGGCACGAGGATGGGACAGACCGTTCCGGGGGCTGGCCCGGTGGGACTTGATCACCGGGATGGCGATCCCGTTTATTGTCGTCACCAGTTGCATTGTGCTTGCTTCCGCAAACGCGTTTCATGCCAAGATCGATGACGACTTCAAGAGTCGTGACCCTGCCGTGGTTCAACAAAGCCGACTGTTCAATGGGGCCAGGGCTTCCATTCGCAGTCGGATACTGAAGGAGAACCCGGCTGCATTCGCGGAAGTCGACGCGATGCCAACCGGTACGGAAGATGAAGTTTCGGCCAAAGCCCTGGCGGCAAATGCGTTGGTCGCCGATTTCGTGGCAGGTATGAGCGAAAATGAACGAGTGGTTGCGTCTGCCCTGGTCAAGCCGAATACCGAGGCATTGGCGAAGACGCTGGAACCTGTCCTGGGAGATAAAGCGAACCTGGTTTTTGGATTGGGCGTTCTGGGAATGGGGTTCTCTACCATCATCATCTTGATGCTGATCAACGGTTACGCGGTTGCCGAGATTTTCAACTGTTACGAGAGCAATGTGATTCGCATCCTGGGCGCGTTGGCTGCGGGTGTGGTCGGGTTTTGTTGGTTCTGGATCTGGACCGGCGATTCGAAGACCTACCTGGTGATTGTTGCATCCAGTTTCGCTGCGATTCTACTGCCAATTGCCTACTTTACGTTCATGGCGCTGATGAATAACCGAAATCTCCTGGGCGACGAAAAACCTTCGGGTGCCCGAATGTCGATTTGGAATCTGCTGATGACGATCGGTGTTTTGGGGGCGTTGGTTCAATCCGTCGCTTCGATTTCAACCATGATCGGTGGCGCCAATGGACCTTACGTGATGGGCGGCGTGGTGACATTCTTGATACTCGCGATCGTCGGATTTTCCGCGCGGCCCAGGGACAATAACGATTAGCACTTCGTCGAGAAAATTTGTGCAATCAAGCGCGGTGTCGTCGGCCTGCAGGTTTGATCGCGTCTCACATTCCACTATTGAAGAATCAACGGGATAATCGCATGGACAAGATTTCAGTCAAGGACGCGCGGGTCGAATCGGCGATTGGCAGTCAGGGTATTCTAGAGGGTTGGGTTCGCACCCGTCGGGATTCGAAAGCCGGTTTCAGTTTCATTGAAATCAACGATGGCTCCTGCCAGGGCAACATTCAGATCATCGCTGAAGCCACGTTGGAAAATTATGAATCCGGGATCAAACATTTGACGGCTGGTTGCAGTATTTCCGCCGAAGGCGAAATTAAGGAATCCGGGGGGCGTGGCCAAAAAACCGAAATGCTGGCCACCCGGATCACGATTCATGGATTGGCCGATCCCGATGACTACCCATTGCAGAAAAAGCGACACTCGATGGAAAAGCTGAGGGAATGGGCTCACCTCCGTCCCCGAACCAATACCTTCGGAGCTGTCGCCCGGGTCCGTAACTGCATTTGCAACTCGATTCACCAGTTCTACCAGGAGCGGGAATTTCTTTACGTTAACACTCCTGTGATCACGGCCAGCGACTGCGAGGGTGCAGGAGAAATGTTCCAGGTAACGACGATGAAGCTGGACGACATCGCTAAACAGCAGATTGAGAAATTGAATTATCGCTTCGACTTTTTCGATAAACCTTCCTACCTCACCGTCAGTGGTCAACTTGAGGCAGAAACTTATGCCTGTGCATTGGGCAAGGTCTACACGTTTGGTCCGACCTTTCGCGCTGAAAACTCGAATACGTCGCGGCACCTGGCCGAATTCTGGATGGTCGAACCCGAAGTCGCATTTGCGGACTTGAACGACAACATGGACTTGGCGGAAGCATTCTTGAAACGAATCTTTGCCGATGCATTGAAGAAGTGCGGCGAAGACATGGAATTTTTCAACGAACGCATCGATGAGACCAAATCGTTGATCGAGCGGCTGAAGGGAATCACGGATTCCGAATTTGTTCGACTTCCCTATACCGAAGCCGTTGAGGTTCTCGAGAACTCGAATCAGAAATTTGATTTTCCCGTCAAATGGGGAATCGACCTGCAATCCGAGCATGAGCGTTTTTTGACCGAGCAACACTTCAAGAAACCGGTGATCCTGTTTGACTATCCAAAAACGATCAAACCGTTTTACATGTATTGCAATGATGACGACAAAACCGTGCGAGCGATGGACGTCCTTGTCCCGGGCGTGGGTGAGATCATCGGAGGCAGCCAGCGCGAACACCGCCTGGATGTGTTGGAGTCACGGATGAGGGATCAGGAGTTGAACGTGGAAGAATACTGGTGGTATACCGATCTACGAAGATACGGCACCGTTCCGCACGCCGGGTTTGGTTTGGGCCTCGAACGGGTCGTCCAGTTTGTCACCAGCATGGCCAACATCCGCGACGTGATTCCGTTTCCGCGCACACCAGGGAATGCGGAGTTTTAGCATCCTGAAGCGCAGGATCCGTGGAACCCGCAGTCGTTCGTGAAATGGGTCCCAAGGGTCATCCTCACCCAGTCAATGGCAATCGAAAGGTCTTTCGTTCACGGCCGGTCGTGGATCCCGTTGCAACCCGAATCGGCGACGGCGTTGGTTGGTAACAGTTTTTTGGCTTTGTCCCGGTTTTTGTGGGTCAAACTTCTATTGATTCCATTCAATCGCATCGCTTAGACTTTTTGCGGAAATGGGAGTCGAAGTTTGCGCTTCGCCAATTCGCGCATCGCAATTTCATGGAGGTTCGAAAGGCATGGATGTCTGTATTATCGGCGCTGGGTGGTCCGGAATCTACGCATGCAAATATGCGGTCGAAAATGGCATGAATCCGATCGTTCTTGAGCGGAGATCGGATATCGGCGGCGTCTGGAATTATTCGGATGACCCGGAAATCACAACGGTCATGAAGTCGACAGTATCTTCTTCGTCGCGAGTCGTGACCGAGGCTTCAGATTTCTTCATGAAGGAAGAAGTCGGGCATTTCATGCACCATGAAGACATCATTTCGTATTTGCGCGACTACATCGAGAAATTTGATTTGGGGCGGTACCTGCGATTCAGCTGTGAGGTGAAGTCGGTTCAAAAAGTTGACGGCAGATGGCAGGTCAGTTTTGAGCAGGATGGCGAATCAAAACGGGTCGTGGCTGACAAACTAGCCGTTTGCGCGGGGCTTCATAACAAAAAGAAAATGATCGGTCAGCCGATTGCGAATTTCACGGGAACCATCATTCATGCCGGGGATCTGAAAGCAATTGATTCTGCCGATTTTTCGGCAGGCGATCGAGTGCTGGTTTATGGTGGTGGGGAAACCTCCTCTGACATTGTCGACTTATTGGTCAAAACGCCGGCCAGGATCACCTGGGCGATTCGTGGCGGACAGCACTTTCTCCGGAAGACGTTGTTTCACCAGCGGCCAGGGGTCGGGCAGTTTGGCCAGCACGATTTCGCGCTGGACCTGATTGCCAGCCCGGTGATCAACGCGTTAAGTCCCTTTTCCAAAGGCGCTCCAGGAAGGCGATACTTGACCGACTTCTTGTCGACCGGGTCTTTCGCCGGGTACCAGGGGCACGGGATTTCCGTATGGCGAAACGAATTCCGGTACGCCCAGACCTTTTTCAACAAGAATGGCCACACGATTGAATTCGTGAAATCGGGTCGCGTGTCGGCTCAGAATGAAGTGATATCGGTCGTCGGCGATGAGGTCGAATTCAAAAGCGGTGATCGTGAAAGATTCACACACATCATCTGCTGTTTTGGATACGAGTTTCACTGTCCATTTCTCCCCGCCCCTTACGACCGGGGCGAGCTTGAGAGCTTTTACCAATACGTGTTTCCTCCCGATGACACGAGTCTCGCATTCCTCGGTTTTGCCAGGCCGATCATTGGCTCGATCCCTGTACTCACCGAGATGCAGTGTCTCTGGACGTTTCGTGTATGGTCGGGAAAAGCCGATCTGCCGGACGAATCCAACATGCGAGCTCACCAGGTTCAAATCAACCGGCGGTGGGACGAACGGCTTCCGGGGCGGGGGAATCTGCGAACGCTGGTTCTTCCTTCAACGTATGTGGCAATGATGATCAAGTCGGCGTATCCCGGACGTAGCCCGGGAGAGCATTTCAAGAAGCAACCACTGCGGGCCTTGAAATTTCTGTCGTGGATTCCGTCGGGGTCGATGCGTTTGGCATTGGATCCGAGTCTGAGTAACGACGAATTCAATCAACTTTGGAGAAAGCGCCGTCACGGTGTGGTGCTGGCTTACCTGTTGCCAATTGTAATATTGTTCAGTCGGATGTCGCGGGTCGAGAGGCTCGTCGACTGGATTGTCGATCGCCGGGAACATCGGCGACTCAAATCCGTTCAAAGGTCCAAGGCGATTCCGGTGGGCCAGCCAGACAGTAACAAAAGCACGATCGGGCACCGGAGAGTTGCCTAGTCGAAGTGCCGTTCGGTCAGCATATGTCCGCAGGATAAATGAAACTCAAAAAAAATCCGATCCCGGGCTATCGTCGGTCCAGGTTGGAGCGGGAAACGCTGCTTCGAGGAGACACTGTTCATCCGCCTGGCATTCCAGGAATCGTTCGGCAAATCCATTGAATAGATGGATCAGCGTCCCGTGCGGGCTTTCTCCGCGCCTGGCCCGCATACAAAGCGTATACAACGATTGGCGGAGCGCCGTCCACCGACGTTTGAGATGCTCGACATCCGAGGTCAGCCAGGGCGAACGTTGGACTGCATCTGTGTAAACGTGGTGATTCTCCCGCAAGGCGATACATTGATCAAGAAATCCAGCGGACTGGCTGAACTGTGTTTCTGCGCTGCCCGACAATGTGTCCTTCCTCCGAAGAATCTCAATCAAGTCTTCGATGATCTGACTGGGAGGTCCTGCCGAAGTTGACACGTACTCAGAAGTTTTTGTTTCACGAGTCTTGTCGGTCATACAAAGCTCCTTGGGTCTTGTCGATACAGTTCTGGCTTCCAACCATTCTACGGCCAATTCGATGCCGATTTCTTTTTTCAGCGGGAAAATCATTCTTGTCACGATGAAGTCTACGTCGGACGTCGTTGTTTGGTCAAGCGGTACGTGTTTGCCGGTTCCATAATCGCACACTCGACGTGCAAGAATCGCACGATGTTGATATTTCCGCTCAAGCATGATTTTTTGATGCAGGTGAAGTGGAATTTACTTGGCAAGACTGGCCAATTCGTAATTCGACAATTGGTTTTTGGAATCGGTTGAATTCACCGCTGGCTGTTTTACGGTAACATGGCAATACCCGAATTTGTTAATGACGACCATCGATGATGAAAATCGCGCTTCTTCACTACCATTTGAACCGCGGCGGGGTGACGCAGGTTATCGCTAACCATTTGCGGGCCCTGAACAGGGTAACGTCACCTGGAGCAAACTTGCAGGTCGCGTTGCTGTTTGGCGGTCGATGTGATGGTTGGTCAGATCGGTTGACCAGTGAACTTGACCGACTCACGCTGACGATGTACCCGATGGCGGAACTCGATTACGACAATGTTGGTGGCGCCCGGGGAGACTTGAATCAAAAACTCCTGGCGACTTTCCGGGAGGCTGGATTTCCTCCCGAGGAGACCGTCGTTCACATTCACAACCATTCGCTCGGCAAGAACAAGGCGGTTCCGGGCGCCATGAATCGGTTGGCGCGCGAGGGTTATTCCTGTCTGATGCAGATTCATGATTTTGCCGAAGATTTTCGGCCGGATAACTACCACCGGATCGGGTCCAGCGAGGGCGCAACCGGATCGAACGAATCGGCGGGGTTTCTCTATCCGCAGGCGTCACAGATACACTATGCCGTACTCAACAGCCGGGATCATTCGATATTGCTTGATGCCGGTGTGGATCTGTCGCGTTTGCACGTGCTTCCCAATGCCGTCGCGGAATTTGATACGCTCCCGCCCCATGATGAGGCGCGAGCCCGCGTTGCCGAACGATTCGGAATTTCGAGTCGCGAGCGTTTCATACTTTATCCGGTGCGTGGAATTCGGCGAAAAAATCTGGGTGAGGCACTGCTTTGGTCGGCGTTGGCGAAAGGAAGAAACTGTTTTGGATTGACGCTTCCTCCGTTGAATCCCGTCGAGCAGCCAAGCTACGCGCGATGGAAGGAATGTGCGAACGACAACGGTCTGCGTTGGATGTTTGAGATGGGGGGAGTCAAGGGGCTGGACTACATGGACAATCTCGCGGCTGCGGATTTTATTCTGACCACAAGTGTTGCCGAGGGGTTCGGTTTGGTGTTTTTGGAAGCCTGGCTCGCAAATTGCCATCTGGTGGGTCGGGATCTTCCGGAAATTACCAACGACTTTTTGACAATGGGCATGCGGTTTCCCGGTCTCAATCCAGAGTTTTGGATTCCTGTCGAATTACTGGACCAGCGCGTCGCACGCGGCGAAATGGCCGATTCCTTTCGGTCAGTGTTGCGGTCCTATCGACTGCCGGAGCCTGACTCGCTGGACCAGGAAATGGACGGATTGTTTGCCAACGATCGGTTGGATTTCGCCCGCTGCGGAATTTCAACACAACGACAGGTAATCAACAAGGTGGCCAGTGAATCTGCTTTCCGGAACGTTGTGTTGGCAGCGAATCCATGGTTCGATCATGCATTGACGTCCACATTCGCCGATTCGGAACTGATTGGGAAGAACGCTGAGATCGTTTCGAGACAATATTCGTTAACGCAATGTGGACGTCGGTTGACGGCAATTTACGACAAAGTTGTTTCCAGTGATCGCGACGACAAACTGAAGCCGCTTTCCAATCGAAACCGAATTCTTGGCCATTTTCTCAGCCTGACCCGATTTCATCCGCTGAGAATAGAAACATGAGTGGTTCATTCAGCGACGTCATTCGTCGTTACGCCCGACCGATGGAGCCGATTGAAACCAGTGAGACACCTGTGATCCGAAAGATGCAAGGCTTGAAGGTTGTGCTGTTCGATATTTATGGGACGCTGTTGATCAGCGCCAGTGGTGATATCGAATCGGGCGTTTCAGGAAATTGCGAGAGGGCGTTCAGCGAAGCATTGTCCGCGGTCGGTATTCCGTTCCACGGCAGTGCCAAAGCGGGCCCTCAACTCATGGTGGATGCGATTCAAACCGCCCATGCCCAGGCTCGCCAGGAGGGGATTGAGTACCCGGAAATTGACATCGTTTCCATCTGGGGTCAAGTCTTGTCGAACATTCTCGCTTTCGGCGGGACAGGGCCAACCAGCTCAAACCAGGGATCGCTCGTGTCCGGAGTCTCCGATTCGATTCTCCAGCAGTTTTCGTTGGAGTACGAAATGCGTGTGAACCCGGTTTGGCCGATGCCACATGCTCGCGATTGTCTGAACCAGTTGTTTGAATCCGGGTTGTGCCTCGGCATTATCAGCAATGCACAGTGCTTCACGATTGATATTTTGCAAACTCTGCTTCAGATAGACCTTCCTGGTTTTGAATTTGACCCGGAATTGCAATACTATTCATACCAAACAGGCCAGGCCAAACCTGGCATGGCGATGTATCAGTTGGCCGCCGAAAGCCTGGCTCGGCGCGGTATACGAGCCAGCGAGGTGCTGTATATTGGCAACGACATGCTCAAGGACGTGATGCCTGCCAAGTCCATTGGCTTTCGCACAGCTTTGTTTGCCGGTGACGCACGAAGCCTGAGGCGTCGAAAAGATGACCCGCGTGTCGGCGGAGTCGCGCCGGATTTGTTGATTACAGATTTGTTGGACGTGCCAAAATGCATGAGATAATTTTTTGAAACGAAAGCAGACGCTTGGCAATGAGCAACTCTTCCAAAACCGGTCACCATATCGGATTCGTCGCGACTCGTTTTGCGGGAACGGACGGAGTCTCATTGGAGAGTGCAAAATGGGCCAAAGTCCTGCATGATCATCAGCACAGCAGTCACTGGTATGCCGGGAAATTGGATACCGATCCGGCGGCAAGTATGCTTGTACCGGAAGCCTATTTTGGCGATCCGGCCAATGTCTGGGTCAATGAACGCGCCTTCGGAACGTTGACGCGAGATCGGGAAGTCACGCAGAAGATCCATGAACTGAGCGAACACTTGAAGGGCACGCTTTATGAATTTGTCGACCGTTTCGGCATTGAAATATTGATTGTCGAAAACGCGCTTTGCATACCGATGCATATTCCGCTGGGCGTCGCGCTGACTCACTTTATTGCCGAAACGGGAATTCCCACGATTGCCCACCATCACGATTTCTATTGGGAAAGAACTCGGTTTTTGGTCAATTGCATCGGCGACTACCTGAGCATGTCGTTTCCTCCTGCCCTGCCTTCGATTCAACATGTGACCATCAACTCGCATGCACAGGAACAGCTGGCATTGAGAAAAGGCGATCCGTCGATCCTGGTGCCCAACGTGCTCGACTTTGAAAACCCGCCGCCTGAGACCGATGGGTATGCGGCGGATTATCGCCGCAGTGTGAACCTGGAGCCGGATGACATCGTGTTTCTTCAGCCCACACGCGTTGTGCCACGGAAGGGAATCGAGCACTCAATCGCGTTGGTGGCAGAGCTCAAGAACCCGAAATGCAAACTCGTCGTTTCGCACGAAGCGGGGGATGAAGGTCAGGATTACATGCTCATGCTGAAGGAAAAAGCCGAACAAGTGGGTGTTGAATTACGCTTTGTCCATACCGCGGTCGGCGAGCGTCGGGGTACCACCGTCAGTGGAGACAAGTTGTACACGTTGGAAGATGTTTATTCCCAGGCCGACTTTATCACCTACCCCAGTTTGTACGAGGGATTCGGTAATGCCCTGCTCGAAGCGTTCTATTATCGCAAACCGGTACTGGTCAATCGTTATTCCATTTTCGTGACGGATATCGAACCGAAAAAATTTCGCACGGTCACAATGGATGGGATGTTGACGCGGGAAGTCGTGAATCACGTTCGTCGCGTGATTGACGACCGACAGTATCGCGATGAAATGGTCGAACATAATTACCAGATGGGAAAAGCGTTTTTCAGCTATTCGGTGCTGCGACGCCAGTTGCGGGCCCTGATGACCAACATCACCGGGTTAGAAAATCTCAGTGACTTCAAATATCAATGACGTGGGATACCGGCAAACTTGACTCGGAAATCCTTGGCAGGATCCGTGGCCGTTTGCAGACTCTGTACGGGCAGCTTGCCGACACGAGTCTGGCCAGAATTGTCCAGCTCGTCGAGTATTATGGGCCCCGATTGCCGACCCGCACCCAGGAGAATTGGGACCAACGTGATATTGTGCTGATCACCTATGGTGACCAGTTGCATAGTGGGGGCCAGACGTCATTGAAAACGCTGCACGAGTTTCTTGTCGGACACCGGCTAGATCAAGTCATTGGAACCGTTCACCTGTTGCCGTTTTTTCCCTATTCGTCCGACGACGGATTTTCGGTGATCGACTACAGGATGGTCGATCCGGCTCTCGGAAACTGGGGCGATGTGCAGGTTCTGGGACAGAGGTTCGACCTGATGTTCGACCTCGTTTTGAATCACACCTCAAGCCAAAGTTCCTGGTTTCAGGATTATCTGGCGGGCAAAAAGCCTTACACAGGGTACTTTATCGAAATGAATCACGAGGTGGATGTTTCGGGTGTCACGCGTCCGCGCAGTTCACCTTTATTATCCAAGGTGGAAACAAATCGGGGGCAGCGGTATGTCTGGACCACGTTTAGTGCCGACCAGGTCGATTTGAATTTTGCAAATCCTGACGTTCTGGTCGAAATGATCGATATTTTTCTCTCTTATATTCAGCATGGCGCGAGAATCATCCGGCTCGACGCGATCGCTTATTTGTGGAAGCAAGCCGGAAGCGATTGCATGCATCTTCCCCAAACACACGAAGTAGTCAAGCTGTTGCGAGATTTGTTGACAGCGATCGCGCCACACGTACTGCTTTTGACCGAAACCAACGTTCCACATGCCGAGAACGTCAGTTATTTCGGTAATGGTGACGAGGCACAAATGGTTTATCAATTCAGCCTGCCGCCGCTGTTGCTGGACGCGATGATTCGGCGAGATGCTCGGCCGCTGATGCAATGGTTGACGGCGCTCCGCCCTGCCCCAGCGGGATCGACTTTTTTCAACTTCACCGCATCGCATGATGGCGTTGGTGTCCGTCCTCTGGAAGGATTGGTGTCGAGCGAGCGAATTTCAAGACTGGTGGCAGAGGTTCGGGCACGTGGTGGACTGGTAAGCTATCGGCGGCAGGCCGACGGAACCGATGTTCCCTACGAGTTGAATGTCAGCTATGTCAGTGCAGTCGGCGAACCGACGTCTGGATCAGAGTCCGGTTCGCGCCTTACCAACGAGGATCACGCGCGACGGTTCCTGACGTCGCAAGGATTGATGTTGTCGTTGAGAGGCATACCTGCGGTTTATTTTCATAGTCTCGTCGGCACCGCCAATGATCAAGATGGGGTTTTGCGCAGCGGGCAGCCAAGACGAATCAACCGTCGAAAATTCGGCATTGAGGAACTTGACCGGCAACTTGCCGATCGCGATTCGCTGCAAGCCAGGATTTTCGCCGGCTATCGTCATTTGTTGCAGGTGCGGATTGAGCAACCCGCTTTTCATCCCGATGGCCCTCAGGAGATATGGCAGGTCGAAGAACACTGGCTGGTCGCATTGTTGAGGACCAGCATTGACGGGAAACAACGAATCCTGGTGCTTGCCAATCTGAACACCGAACCGCGTCAAGTCGATTTGTCGCGGCATACGAGGATACAGTTCGGTCGCGACTTGTTGACCGGGAAATGTGTCGAATCAGCACAGAGGATTGACCTGGATCCAGGTGAACTTGTCTGGCTGGAAGCAAAAGGCTGAAAAATTGCCAACCATCTCCACTGGCATCAGATTTGCGGTTGTGGTGTCAGCCACCTGGGAATCTTGTTGTGGCGTTTTCTTGATATTCAGAGTCTCGAGCAAAAAAGCTGATGCCGCCAAGCAGCGCGGTTTGAGCCTCGCATCCACTTGGAGAATCAGGATGTCGGCCGCGGAAGTCATGAAAGTCCAAAACGTTGGTTTTGTTGCCACGCGGGTATGCGGGACCGATGGTGTCAGCCTGGAAATCGGCAAATGGACCAGCATTCTTGAACACCTTGGTTACGACTGCTTTTTTGTCTGTGGAAAATCAGATCGACCCGAGGCGTGCAGTTGGATGATCGACGAAGCAGACTATCTCCACCCGGCAATTGATGCGATCAACAGGGAGGCATTCGGAACAAAGCTTCGCAGTCGTCAGTTAAGTCAGCAGATTCGCGAAGTGGCGAACCGGATCAAGGAACAGATTTATCGGGCGATCGAAAAGTTTTCTCTCGATCTGATCATTGCAGAGAATTCGCTGACGATACCCTTGAATATTCCGTTGGGCGCAGCGTTGCTGGAGGTGCTTATCGAAACGGGTTTGCCATGCATCGCGCATCATCACGATTTCGCCTGGGAACGTGAAAGATTTCTTGTCAACTCCGTTGACGATTTTCTCGATGCGGTTTTTCCACCGGAAGTTGCCAATATCAGCCACGTCGTAATCAACTCGTTGGCAGGTGCAGAGTTTGGTCGTCGTACCGGGTTGTCCTATCGGGTGATTCCCAACGCAATGGATTTTGCCCACCCACCGGGTGACGCCGACGACTACACGGAAGATTTTCGCGAGACGATCGGTATTGCCGATGACGAGTTTCTGATTCTTCAGCCCACACGAATTGTGGCACGCAAGGGAATCGAACACACGATCGAGTTGATCCATCGACTGGACGATCCACGCTGCAAGCTGGTGATCACCAGCAATGGTAAGGATGAAGGAGACGCTTACCCCAAGCGGGTTCGCCAGTTCGCCAAAATGCTGGGCGTCGACATTGTCTTTGCCGATCAGCATGTTTCCTTTCAACGCGGAAAGAACGCGTCCGGGATGAAACAGTATTCCATCTGGGATGTCTACCGCCACGCGGACCTGGTCGCCTATCCGTCGACTTACGAAGGATTCGGCAATGCCTTTCTGGAGGCGATCTATTTTCGCAAGCCGATTTTTTGCAATCGATATACAATTTTTCGCACGGACATTGAACCCTGTGGATTCCAGGCCGTTGTGATGGATGGATTTTTAACGGACGAGGTTGTTGCCGAAGTTCGCCGCGTTCTGACGGATGAAAATCACCGTGTGGCGATGGTGGAGCAGAACTATCTCGCCGCACGGAGTTTTTTTTCCTTTGAACGGGTCGAGCATGAATTGCGCGCAATTCTTGACCGGCCACGCCCCGGTTGACGGTCGGGTAGCCCTGATTCCGAAGCATTACGATTCTTTCCAGTGGAGGAGAAAACGATGCCTGATTTCGTACAACAAGGTTTGATTACGACGCTGCACGACTTGGGTGCGATTGAGCGCGAACAATTGGAAACAATGCTCCAACGGGCGACCCAACATTACAAGATTGGACTCGTTCTGCCTGTCACGGCGGCCGATATGAGGGCTAAACCGTTTGCCAATATCGTTCAGGAACTCCGAGCCGTCAGTTACATTGATCAAATCATCGTCGTTCTGGGGGTGGCTCCGGACGAAGAAGATTATCGCGAGGCCCAGGCAGCCGTAGCCGCCCTGGGTGACAAAGCTGCTGTCTTGTGGTCGGAAGGACCGCGAATGACGGCGCTCTACGACGAACTGCTGGAATCGGGACTCAACGTGTCGGTACCGGGCAAGGGCCGTTCCGTGTGGACGGCCTTTGGGTACCTTCTGGCTGACCCGCGTTTGAAAGCCTTTGCCTTGCACGACTGCGACATTGTCAATTTTGATCGTGAAATGCTGGCCCGATTGTGCCTGCCCATGGCCCACCCGGCTCTGGATTTCGAGTTTTGCAAGGCTTATTACGCGCGCACCACGGATCGGATGCATGGTCGAGTCGTTCGGCTTCTGGTCAAGCCGCTATTGCGGGCGCTGATTTCGATGTTAAGTAAAAATCACTTTTTGGAATACATGGACAGCTTTCGTTATCCGTTGTCGGGTGAATTTGCGGTGACTTGCAATCTTGCCCGAGCCAATCGGATTCCCAGTGACTGGGGTTTGGAGGTTGGCACGTTGGCGGAGGTATTTCGTAATACCTCGGTCAAGCGAGTTTGTCAGGTCGATCTGTGCCAGCAATACGAGCACAAACATCAAGCGCTTTCCCTGGATGACCCGACAAAAGGGCTCATGAAAATGTCAGCCGACATTTTGACAAGTATCTTTCGAACGTTGGCGAGTCAAGGAACGGTCCTTCAATCCGGGCATTTCCTCACGCTGCGTTCTGCGTTCCTACGATCTGCCCAGGACGCGATCCGCCAGTACCATGCCGATGCGTTAATGAATGGCTTGACCTACGACAGACACGACGAGGAGCAGGCTGTCGAGGGGTTTGCGAATCAGGTCATGGTCGCGGGTGAGTCGTTTCAACAGGACCCGGCCGGAGGGGAAGCGATTCCGAACTGGAGTCGGGTCTTGACGGCGTTTCCCGACTTCCCGCAGCAGTTGCGCAAAGCCGCGGTGGCCGATGCCGAACAACTGACTGCGGTGTAGACTCCGTTCCCATCAGGCACTTGTTCGAATATCCCCCGGGTACGTCGTGAGC
Source organism: Planctomycetaceae bacterium (assembly GCA_024642205.1). Taxonomy (GTDB): domain Bacteria; phylum Planctomycetota; class Planctomycetia; order Pirellulales; family Pirellulaceae; genus Mariniblastus. The sequence goes on from JAHEBQ010000063.1 coordinate 30,486, forward strand.
CCCGGGGTGTTCGGCCAATGGATGCATCTCTCGATGATGTTATCTCGGAACGTGTTTGTGACTTGAATCGCTGCGACGTGGAAACCTCCCAATCTCCGGACATTTCAGAACAGATTGGGTCAAGACAATCGTTCGCTTCCCGGTTACGATGATGCAACCAAATAATTTCCAGAGCCATTTGACAAAAAGACGTTCGCTATGGGCAGAAGCTTCGAAAATCGCAAGGTCTCGATCCTCAAGACAGCGGGTCAAAAATCCAAAATTTATTCGAAATATGGAAAACAACTGTACGTGGTTGCCAAGAACGGTGTTCCTGACCCGGAAGCCAATCCGGCTCTGCGAATGTTGATTGAGAAAGCCAAACGCGATCAGGTTCCGGCGCACGTCATTGAAAAAGCACTGGACAAGGCAAAGGGTGTTGGCGGAGAAGATTTTGCCGCAGCGCGTTACGAAGGATTTGGTCCCGGTGGTTGTCTGGTCATCGTTGATTGCCTGACCGACAACAATAATCGCACAATCACGGACGTAAGAAATTGTTTTACCAAGACCGGTTCAAAACTCGGCAACCCGGGTACCGTTTCGCGCCTGTTTGATCACCTGGCGATCCTTTCCTTTCAGGGACAAGACGAGGACCAGGTAATGGAAGCCATGATGGAGGCAGAGGTTGAAATCGACGATATCGAATGCAAAGATGGCCAAATCAACCTCTTCGCGCCAGCGACCGAATTCTACAAGGCCAAACAAGCGTTTCAGGAGGCGTTTCCCGACATCGAACTAGATGTCCAGGAGATCACTTTCCTGCCACAGTCCAGTTCACAAATCACAGCCGACGATCTTCCAATGTTTGAGAAGTTTATTCAAATGCTCAACGACTGCGAAGACGTTCAAGACATCTATCACAACGCTATTTTGCCTGATTAAAACCTGGCTGCAGTTGATGCGACTTGCTGAAGTTGAACCGTTCAATTGAACCGATTGTCATTTCGAGTCACGTCATCGAACCGGCACATTGAATCTGGCCGCGATTTTTTTCCTATGATTACCAGTCCCGTCTCTCAAGGGATTTCAGTTTTCCAGGTCTGACCGCTCGCACAACCTCAGCTTTCAGATTGCTGGATCGAGTGCTGGATGGTTGTTTACGGGGATCAATCGAATTATTTCTGGTAGGGCCAGCTTGGCAGGGTAAACGCCGCACCATCCACATAGAGCGTTTGACCTGAGACATAAGACGCTCCGTCGGAGGCGAGAAAACAAACGACGTCGGCAATATCCTTGACGGTGCCGACCCTCCCCAACGGGGCAATTGCCCCCCAGGTCTGGGCGTAATCGGGTGCTTCCAGTTGAGTACGTTCTATCTCGATCGCTCCTGGTGCGACACAGTTGACACGTATACCGTATTGGCCGAGCTCGGTGGCTGCAGCGCGCGTCAGCATCTCCAGTCCACCCTTGGAGGCCGTGTAATCCACAAGGTTGGGAAAGGGTACTTTGTTGCTGCCGGAGCCAATGTTGATGATGTTACCGCCGACACCCGCGCCAAGCATCCGTTGGGCGGCACGTTTGGTAAACAAAAAACTGCCAGTCAGGTTCGTGCGAATGGTATTGTCCCAGTCTTCATCGCTCAATTCCAGCAACGGCGCCCAAGTCTGAACTCCCGCGTTGTTCACCAGTAGAGTAGCAACTTCGGAAAACGTTCGATCCACTTCATCAAAAAAACCATCCACCTGCTTGGGATCGCCGGAATCACAACAGGCGCAAAAGGCGCGCTGCTGATGTCGTTCAACGATCTGTTTCGTCGCCATGGCTCCCGCGGAGTTGCTTTTATAGGTGAACGCAACGTCCCAACCCTGCCGGGCGAGCTCGATTGCGATCCCCCTTCCGATGCCGGAGCTCGCACCGGTAACAATCGCGAGTCGAGTCATGCCTGGTTCCTCAATGGATTTCGAATACGTGAATGATCTTGGGTCGAGACAATCGGAGCCAATGGCGCCGCGTTACGTTGGGCAGGTCTGAATCCGAACGAAATCAAGCCTTTTTTCAGAGTCCACCGGTTCGGAACGTTCCACAGATGAACAACCAACAACGGGGCCGCGGTTCAAGGCAGGATTCTCTTGGGGACCATTATAGGATTGACGAACCGCTTGTGGATTAGCCTGCCCCTGACTTTTGCGGTTTGTCCTGCCTCGAAACTCACCCAATGGCATGCGACGCAATCAGTTGTCGCCGGCCCGGTCGTACCAATGATCCGTGGTTAGGCAAGTTGTGGCAAAACTTCCTCCGCACTATAGTAACGCATTTGTTTCGGTAGTGGCTGGGCGAACGGAGTATTTACCCCGGCCTTGGGAAACATCCAGAGATTCAGGGTAAACCATGACTGCAAGACTTAACGACAAGACTGCCTTGATCACCGGCGCTGCCCAGGGAATTGGTAGGGCCATATGCCTTGCATTTGCAACCGAGGGCGCTCGGGTAATCGCAACGGACATCAATACCCAGACCCTGGCAACGCTGCCGGTCGCCGATTCAATTAATCCCTGTCCACTTGACGTTCTCGATGCCGCGGCCATTAAGGACTGCGCCGCGCGTTTTCGTGAGGTCGATATCCTGGTCAACTGCGCTGGGGTTGTTTTTAACGGAACACTGTTGGAATGCAGTGAAGAGGATTGGCAACAATCTCTCAATCTGAATGTGACTGCGATGTTCAAGATGATTACGGCTTTCATGCCAGCCATGCTAGATCGGCAGCGAGGTTCGATCATCAACATCGCTTCGGTGGTCTCGAGCATCAAGGGCGCACCCAACCGGTGTGCCTACGGCACCAGCAAAGCCGCGGTAATCGGATTGACCAAATCGGTTGCAAGGGACTACATCGAGCACGGCATTCGCTGCAACGCAATCTGTCCGGGCACTGTCAATTCTCCCAGTCTTGAACAACGAATGCGTGCCGGGGGAGACTATGAAAAGGCTCGCGCCGATTTTCTCGCCCGCCAACCGATGGGTCGGATCGGCGAACCGGAGGAAATTGCTGCCGTGGCAACTTTGCTGGCGTCCGACGAAGCCACCTACATGACCGGCACCGAAATTGTGATCGATGGCGGCTGGAGTATCTAACTCAAAGGAAACACATGAGACTCGTACGATATGGCGACCGTGGCCGGGAAAAACCGGCGTTGCTGGATGGAAATGACAATCTTCGGGATCTATCTGCATTTGTCGATGACATTGATGGCTCGGTATTGGCCAATCGTATGGTGGAGCTGGCCGCAATGGACCCTGCTTCGCTGCCTCTGGTGAAGGGAAACCCTCGCATTGCCGAACCCGTGGCCCGTGTCGGTAAGTTTATTTGCGTGGGACTGAATTATGCGGATCACGCCGACGAGGCGGGTATGGACCGCCCGCAGGAGCCGATTCTGTTTTTCAAAGCCACGTCGGCGATCCAGGGTCCCAATGATGATGTCCTGTTGCCTCGCGGCTACAGCAAAGCGGATTGGGAGGTTGAATTGGGAATCGTGATTGGCCGTGAGGCCCGCTATGTTGCCGAAGATGATGCCGCCGAATGCATTGCCGGCTATTGTGTCGTCAACGATTTGTCAGAACGTGCGTTTCAGCTTGAACGAGCTGGTCAGTGGGTGAAAGGTAAAAGCTGCGATACCTTTGGCCCGTTTGGGCCCTGGCTGGTGACTCCGGATAGCGCGGGCGACATCGGAAAACTTGGAATCTGGCTGGAAATCGACGGTGAACGGGTTCAGAACAGCAATACGGACCAAATGATTTTCAAGCCAGATTTTCTCGTGCATTACATCAGCAAATTCATGAGCTTGCAACCAGGCGACATTATCTCCACCGGTACACCGCGTGGAGTCGGGATGGGATTGAAACCTCCACGTTGGCTGCAACCTGGAACCGCGATCCGCCTCGGAATTGACGGTCTCGGAATTCAGCAACAACAGGTTCGGGCACCTGGCCCGGCATAATGGCGGCGGAATCACGCTGCGTGGTGAATCGGCGATCGCCAAACTCGCGAGATCAGAGCGATTTGATTACAATCAGGTCTGGCCTGGAGTTACAAAATTCATTGGCGAAATTTCAATGTCCAATTCAGCTTTCAGAACACTGAGCTTCGTTGGCATCGTGATGATTTTTCAATTATCCGCAGCTGGCGATGAAGTTGATTTTTCAAGAGAGATTTCGCCAATTCTGAAAACCAGATGCTCGAAATGTCACGGTTTCCGGGTTCGTGAAGGGGGACTGCGGTTTGCTAATCGCCGCGACGCGCTGGCGGAAACGGATTCCGGCAATCGCGCGATTGTTCCGGGTGATCCGAATTCAAGTGGCTTGCTTGCGCGGATTATCAGTACCGACCAATCTGAGATGATGCCCCCCGAAGGTGAGCGGTTGTCGGGGGAAGAAATCGCGGTGATCAAGCAGTGGATCAAGGAGGGAGCAAGCTGGCCGGAGGATGCTAACGAAAAACACTGGGCCTATGTGGCACCTCAGCGGGGCGAACTGCCCAAAGTCAAACTGACGGAATGGTCACGCAACGCGATCGACGATTTCGTTCTAAAAAAACTTGAACGGAATGAAATTGCCCCTGCGTCCGAATCCGAACCGGCGCGATTGATCCGGCGCGTTTCGCTGGCATTGACTGGAATTCCTCCGACCGTCGAACAGGTCGACGCGTTTATCAGCGATCCGAGTGATTCACGATACGAACAATTTGTTGACCAGTGTCTTGAGTCTCCTCGATATGGTGAACGTTGGGCCCAGCCATGGCTTGATCTGGCTCGATACGCTGATTCCAACGGCTACCAGGCCGACCAGCTTCGCGACAGTTGGGCCTATCGCGATTGGGTAATCGAGGCGATCAACCGCGACCAGCCGTTTGATCAGTTTGCCGTTGAACAGCTTGCCGGCGACCTGATCCCTGACGCAACGCCGGATCAGAAAATTGCGACCGGTTTTCACCGGACGGTTACCTGTAATGTCGAAGCGGGCGTCCATCCGGAAGAAAACCGGGTCAATCAGGTTTTTGATCGAGTCAACACGACAGCGACTGTTTTTCTGGGAACGACAATTGAGTGCTGTCAGTGCCACAATCACAAATACGATCCATTCACGCAGGACGAGTTCTACCAGCTGTTTGCGTTTTTCAACAACACGCCTGTGGAGGTCAAGCTGGAATCGGGTGTCCAGTACAACTTTTGGGGACCAAGTATGGATTTGCCGCTTTCTCCGGACGATGAAGCCAGGAAAAAATCGCTGGAATCCAAACTCGTTGAACTTGAGAACCAGAAATCGGAGTTGGCCAGGTTAACTCGTCACTCGCGGAACAAGTTGAAAGCGGATCTGGTCAAGGCGCTCGAAACACCGGTTCGCTGGGAGACGATGGAAGTCGTCGAATTTGAAAGTACAGGCGGCGAGACGTTTGATATTCTCCAGGACAATTCGGTTTTGATCGGTGGCTCGTTACCTGATACGACGACCTACAATGTGAAAGCAACGTCTGGTCTGGATCGAATCACCGCCTTTCGAATCGAGGCACTGACACACGAATCGCTGCCCGGGACCGGTCCGGGGCGGGGTGACGTGAAACGGGCAAATTTCATTTTAAGCGAACTGACGGTCGGCGTGAAGTCGGAAGCTGCCGATAGTGGCGCCGTATTCACGGACGTAACCTTGAACCATCCAGCGGCTGACTTTTCACAGGCCCATTGGGATGTTTCCGCGGCGATCGACGGTGATCGAACCACGGGTTGGGCCGTCGCTCCCAGGTTTTTCGTCAATCATTGGGCCAGTTTTGCACTTGAATCTCCGATCGAACGAAAGACGAAAAAGACGAAAAAGACGAAATTTCAATTCCTGCTGGACCAGAACTACGGTCGTGGTCGAACGATCGGGCGGATTCGTATTTCCGCTACCGATAGCGAATCGGTCACGCTGGCAGTTCCAGATGAGGTCAGGAAAATCCTGGCCTTGAAAAACCCTGACAAGGCAGAGACCAGGAAACTCGACGAGTTTCTCCAATTGTCCGAACCTGAGATGGCAAGGCTGGCCAATGAAATTGGGGCAACCAGGAAACAGCTGAGTCAGGTCACGGTGCCGACGACGTTGGTCATGGTTGAAATGGACAAGCCACGTGAAACATTCAAACTGAACCGCGGCGAGTACTTGAACCCGGGCAAGAAAGTCGTCCCTGGTGTTCCCGCGGCACTTCATCCGTTCAATGATTTGCTTCCCGGGAATCGATTGGGCTTGGCGAAATGGATTGTCGACCCTGCCAATCCGTTGATCGGTCGCGTCACAGTCAATCGCTGGTGGTCGATTTTTTTCGGGCAAGGACTTGTCCTTTCCGGTGAAGACTTTGGGACGCAATGTGATTCGGCATCTCATCCGGAATTGCTGGATTGGTTGGCCGTTGAATTTGTCGAAAACGGCTGGTCACGCAAACACGTTCATAAGCTGATCGTCATGTCTTCAACATTCCGGCAAAGTTCAAGTTTGAGACCTGAGCTCTGGGACATTGATCCCAAGAATCAGTTATATGCGCGCGGGCCCCGGTTTCGAATGCCGGCTGAAATGATCCGTGACAATGGACTGGCCATCAGCGGTCTGTTGTCGTCCAAGATGGGGGGACCCCCTGTGATGCCGTTTCAGCCGGAAAATATCTGGCGAACTGTCGGCCGAAATGGACCGAAATGGACATCGGCAGACGACGATGACCGGTTCCGTCGTGGCGTTTATGTCGTGTGGCGACGCGCGGCACCGTATCCAAGCTTCATCAATTTTGATGCACCGGATCGAGCGACCTGTGTTGTCGATCGGCCGCGGACCAATACGCCGCTGCAGGCTTTGACCTTGCTCAACGATCAGGCGTTTCTTGAAATGGCGGTTGCGCTTGCCGACCGGGTGTCGGCAGCGAACCCGAACGGCCTTGTCAATGATAGAATCATTGCCGCCATGAGATCCTGCGTGGCTCGTATCCCGAACGACAACGAAATCCAGTGGTTGAGGAATCTCTACGAAATGGAAAAGAGGCGGTTCGAGAATTCGCCAGCATCTTCCCATAAGTTCCTGAATTCAATGCGACATAAAAACGATTTAAACGACGCGGGTTCCAATGAGTTGGCTGCCCTCAGTATTGTTTGTAACGTGTTATTGAACCTGGACGAGACGATTAATTATTAGAGGACGATTCAGGATCTGTTGGCCTCGAGCAAGCGCCGTGGAATTGAACATCCTGCGGGCATTTCGGGCCCGAGGACAGCCGGTTTTGACATGCCTGTTGGAACCCGGCCCACGCGGTAGAAAGCTCGGGTTCTGCGCCCAGACCGTCCATTTCAAACCCACCCAGCGGCAAGTGTCGCCAATCCATGCCCATGAACGAATTACGAAACCGCCACCTGCAACTCACCCGTCGGCATTTGTTCCAACAAGCCGGGACCGGAATCGGTGCGCTGGCGTTGGCGACGCTTTTTCAGCAATCGGGGTATGGCGAAAATGTTCTGGCCATCGACGATCGACCGGAAAGCCCGCTGGCTCCCAGGCTGCCGCATTTTCCAGCCCGCGCCAAAAACGTGATCTATATTCACCTCGTCGGAGCACCG
>JAHEBQ010000064.1 GCA_024642205.1 Planctomycetaceae bacterium
CAGATTCTGGCAACCGAGGTGGGGATGCGGGGCGAGGTGGTCGTGGTGGAAATCAACAACCAGGCGCTGGTGGACAACGGCCCGGAGGACGCCCGCCAGGTGGTTTTGGCGGCGGCTTCGGTGGTCGAGGAGGGGGAAGCCGAGGGGGTTATGGTTCGGTTGTCTCCGCCGGTTCGGTATTGCTCGGGTTGACCCCCAGCGCAGAATTGCTCGTATACGAGCCAAACGGGGACGAATTCAACGAAATTGCCCGCTACAAAGTTTCCGAAAACAAAACGTATGCTTATCCGATTCCGGTTGGCAATCGGATCTTTGTCAAAGACGACGATTCACTGACTTTGTTGACCGTGAACTGATTTTGAAAATTGATCATCACGGCCGATTCTGGCTTTATTGAAGATTTGCAACCATGGGGGCGGCCTTTACGGGCCGCCTTTTTTTACGGGCCGACTCTTCTCAACAAATGGGTTCGCAGACAAGCATTGCCAGAATAAGTCGTCGTCGATTATTTGACTTTGTTGTCCGTCCCAAGGAGCACGTTCAGCGTGCGATTCAGTCGTCGTCGATTATTTGACTTTGTTGTCCGTCCCAAGGAGCACGTTCAGCGTGCGATTCGCGACTCGCGTGATATACTTGTTCGGTTGATTTGCAAGGCATTCTTGCATTTCCGGGATCAGGGGTCGCGCCAACTCTCCGGCTTCACCGAGGACAATTGCGGCACGCAAGCGTCCCCATTCGTGATTGCTTTTCAATTCTTCTTTCAGGACTCCCAGCGCAGGCTCAGGCAACTCAAGCTTTAACATCGCTCGGGCGGCCGCAATCCGTACGCAGGGCGCCTCGTCCTCCAGTGCATGTCGAAGTTTCGCTTGTGCTGGGGCAGCCACTTCCGGCATATTGCCAATTCCAATCGCCGCCCAATAGCGAACCACGGCATCTTCATCTTCGAGCGCCCTGACAAGGTCGGTGAAATGCTCGGATCCCCCAACGGCCAGATTGGCAACGTTGCGAATCCGCTTGACCAGGTCGGGCGGAGAGTTGAGCAGAATATTGTATCGCGCCGCGGTCTGCTTTTCTCGTCGCTGGATTTCGGATTCTGGGATCAAGCCAATATCGCGGGTATCGAGTACCCACTGGAGGTGGACCTTTCTCATCTTGTCGAGAACCTGCTGGTAATTGATATCGGTCGCAAGATTGTCGATTTCGTGTGGATCGGACTGGAGATCGTAGAGTTCTTCCGGCGGTTTGGATTCTGCCATAAACAACGCGGCGGCAGCAGGTAGGTGGCCTTCCGCTTGGACGCGACGGAGCTCCTTCATGGTCGCCCCTTTTTCCGGCGTGTTCATGTATTGGTAATACGGCTTGAATGGCTCATAGTTGCGGATGTAACGAAAACGCTTGTCGCGAACGGCACGAATGATGTCGTATCGCTCGTCCATGCGATCACGTGCGCCGTAAACATAATCACGTTCGGCGGTCAGATCTTTTCCCAGAAAGGCACGACCCTGGAAATAGTCAGGCAACCCCACCCCGGCGAGGTTCAAAACGGTCGGCGCAAAATCCAGACTGCTGACCAATTCGTCGTTGACGGTACCCGGCGTTCCTTGACCGGGCTGGCGAAACGACTCAGGTATTCGAACGACCAGCGGGATATGTGTTCCGGAATCGTAAAGCCAGCGTTTAGCCCGAGGCAATCCGACGCCATGATCGGACCAAAACATGATGATGGTCTCCTCGTAAACGCCTTCTTCAACAAGTTCTTGAATCAGCCCGCCAGCCCAGACATCCATCGCGGTAATGAGTTCGTAGTTCCGTTTCCAGTCTTCTCGCACAATTGGCGTATCGGGATAATAGGGTGGCAAGGTCAGCTTTGTCGGATCCTGGCGCTGCTCCGCGGTCAGGTCTTTGGTGACCTGTTTGTATTTTGCTTCGCCTGCAATGCCGCTTTCATGACAACCGGTATAGTTGAACACAGCAAAAAACGGTTGCGCCTTGTCTTTGCGGTTTTTCCAGTGCGCCTGGTCGCTGGACTCATCCCATACATCGTCCGGCGTCTTGAATTGATAATCCTGCTTGCTGTTGTTGGTACAGTAATACCCCGCGTCTCGCAAATACTTCGGGAACGGCTTTACGAAATCGGGGAGTTTCGCGTCGCATCGCATGTGGTGAGTGCCAAGGGTTGATTGGTAAATCCCTGTAATAATCGCGGATCGGCACGGAGCACAAACGCCAGCGGTGGTATACACATTTGAATAGCGTACACCTTGTTCCGCCAGGGAATCAATGTTGGGAGTGATCGCGTCTTGGTCGCCGTAACATCCGATGTGGGGACTGATGTCTTCGCAGGAAATCCAAATGATGTTTGGCTTGATCGCGGGCGGGTTCACGACAGGATTCTCGGCGAACACTGAACCTATCGAACAAAGGGTCAACAGTATTGTGAGGATTGACTTTGCCATTTTCTGGGTCCCTGATTGATGGTACTTGGCTGGGCCGGAGATAAGTGTGTTCTCAGACGTCTGTTCAGGCGCGTGCCGGGTCGCGGACTTACACGTCGCGAATTGCTTCGTGGGCCAGGCTTCCCGGTTTCCACCCGTCGCTTCGTCAGTCTGGATGCCGAACCTACGCGATGTTATTCTGATTCCCAGTTTACAGGACGACATTTCCCCGGGACACAGGTTCAACCGGTATCGAGAATGATTGTGATGAAATCAGGCGACACTCGTTTTCCGAAACACTGTATCATGATCATCGCGGTAGGTTTGTCGGCTCAAATTAGCCGAGCGACGGCCTTCGTCCAGGATGAACCGCCCTGGGTCCCGAATCGGGATCAGTACACGGTTGAGCAATTGACGTTTGGCCCAGGAAACCACCTGTTTGGATACATTGGCCATGCGGGTACGATTCCCTGGAACGACAGCGGAAGGTATATCCTGGGCCTGCGGTCGGATTTTCAAGACCATATGCCGACGCTGGAAGAACCGGCAGAAATCCTCCTGCTGGACACGCAGGATGGCTATCGGGCCAGAAAAATTGCCGAAACGAGAGGCTGGAACCTCCAACAGGGATCAATGTTGTACTGGAACCCGGAAGCACCAGAGACCCAGTTTTTCTTTAACGATCGCGATCCCAAGACCGGCGAAATGTTTACGGTTCTGTTTGACATCTCAAAATCGGACAACGGCCAACGCGTTCGCGAGTTCCGTTTTCCCGGTTCGTCCGTTGGCAATAGCGGCGTTAAACAAACTGGAGGCGAATTCCTGGCGATCAACTATGGCCGGTTGGCACGGTTGCGACTGGTAACCGGGATCGCCGGGCTCAAGGACTGGAGCGAATCAGAAAACGCACCCGATAACGACGGAGTTTTCAAAATCGCGGTCGCAACCGGCGAACGAACCCTGTTGGTTTCGTACCGGCAACTTCGGGACGCGGTCAATGATGTTCCCGATATTGAAAACTACGCACTATTCATCAATCATACGCTCTGGAACCGAAGTGGCGAGCGGATCTCATTTTACCTGCGGTCCAATTTTCGAAGTAAGCTGCCGAAAGTGGATATTCCATTTACGATCAATTCCGACGGTACGGGATTGACCCGTCACCCCTATCTTGGTGGGCATCCGGAATGGGATGAAGGTGATGTGATGATTTGCGCCGACGACCGGAACCAGCTTCGCTACGACACTGTGCAGAAAAAGATTGTCGGGAAGATTGGAGATTCCTCCACGTTTGTTGACCCGGGCGGGGATATCGCGATGTCGCCGGCTCACACCTGGTTCATCAATGGTCACAAGATCAAGCCGCAAAAACAGACATTTTTTACGTTCTATCACCTGTCCCAACATCGTGTGATTCGAACGGAAGGGTTTCCGATTGGCGAGTTCACTTCAGGCGAACTTCGAATCGATCCGGCTCCTTGCTGGAACCGAAGCGGCGATCAAATCCTGTTTGGAGCCTACGACCCGAAGTCAGATACGAGACAACTATTCTTGCTTCGTATCAAGACGCCGTGAAAAGACCCGGCGCTTCTCTCCGGCCACAATCCAAACGTTGACCCGGAGCCAACGGGTGCAATGGATCCTGATTCCGTGATAGATGCGACAATCGAATCTGTAATTCGATGCCGAGCTCCACTTTGCGTGAAGAACCCAGATGCTTGAGCATTTCCACTGAATGCTGAAAATACTGCGGAGTCAGAACCAAAGGTGACGAGCGCGGTCGACGTGAGGTCATCAGGCGGGTTCGAGGTGAACCAATCGTTTTTCCAGGTCTACGGTGAATTAGCCAGCGGTAGCCCCGAATCAGCTTGGCCCTGCGACCACAATTTGGCCTTTTCTCCAATGATGGCTCGAATCCTGCACGGCAAGGGGCCCCCTCTGTGGCGCGGGAAATGTTCTTGACCCCAAATTGCATGTTTGCCCTGTAAGACTGGGCGTTTCCGGGTTGGACGCTGCAAATGCGCTTGGGCGACTGAAAATTCCGGGTTGAGCGTGCCGTCGTTGCTCCCCAAACGGAACGGGTCCGCCGTTTCTTTTACGACTCGACTCAATAATCCAACCCCATGCGTCACCGCGTCGGGTCAACCGGAAACTGCTCCTTCGTCAAGAATTTCATTCGTAATCAGAGCGCCATGTCCGACATGATCAAAATCGAACCAGTCGTGGCCTTCGTACCAAGCGTCCGAGTCGGATATGATGAACGTGTGCCATAATGACCAAGGGGTCAACCGATGCTTCCCAATTTTACTGCGTCACGAGCTTGTCCGCCGTTGCGAAGGCCCCCCATCAACCTCTAACTAAACCGCTCGTTTGTTCGTCTCTGGGTGTGTATTGTGTCTTGGCAGAAGTACAACCCACTACGAATCGTCACCGTATTTCCTTGGCCGATAGCGAGAAAACACTGGTCGGCGATTGGAAGAAAGACATCACCCGTGCCATTGGGAAATCGATTGGAGCGGCGTCTGGATTGGTTATTTGAAGCCGACCACAGGATTTCCGTTTCCTCCGATTCCATTCGCATTCAAATCGACTCAAAACTTGATTGACTGCATCTGGCCGCAGGAAATGTCATTTGCCATTTTTCATTTTTCCCGTCGATGCGGGAAGGACGCAGCCCGGTCCCGTTGACCTTTCTTCGACAGGAGGTCCAATGTTGTCTCACGAATTCGTTTTGCTCGAAGACGAGGCAGTAAATGGAAACCGATGATCCCGGCGGCGAACGGGTGGCTGCACCAATGACAATGCGCCAGGCTCAGGAAATCGTTGACCAATGGATCAAGAACCTGGGTGTCCGTTATTTTTCCGAATTGACCAACCTGGCCCAGCTGGTTGAAGAAGTCGGCGAACTCTCCCGGATCATCTCGCGAACCTATGGAGAGCAGAGTTTCAAAGACTCGGATCGGGAATCATCCATGGAAGACGAACTTGCCGACGTTTTGTTTGTGATAATTTGCCTGGCCAATCAAACAGGTGTCGACTTGGCGACAGCTCTAAGCAAAAATCTAAAGAAGAAGACCAACCGGGATCGGGACCGGCACAGGAAAAACCCCAAACTTCAATGACGACGGCCGAGTTAGGCGAATGCCTCGTTTCCGCAACAATCCATTTTTGAAATAGTCGATCATGAGTATCACGGTAATGCGGCAAGTCAAATTCTGTGCCGGGCATCGCCTTTTGGGTCACGAAGGCAAATGTGCTAATCTTCACGGCCACAACTATCTGATCCAGTTTTTCGTCACCGGCAACGAAATCGACGAACTTGGTCGGGTCGTTGATTTTGGTGTGATCAACAAACTTTTTAAAGGCTGGATTGACGACCATTGGGACCATGGTTTTATCGTCTGGGATACGGATGAAAATGCACTTGGTGCATTGGAGCAGGTTCGCCCCAACAAGATCTACCGCTTGCCCTACAACCCGACTGCCGAAAATATGGCCCGGTATCTGTTGGACGAAATCGGACCGACGCTGATCGCCACGATCAAAGGCTACGACTTGCGACTGACCAAGGTTATTGTCTGGGAAACGGAAAACGCATTTGCCGAAGTGACCGTCGACGCCAGCCGCAATCAAGCCGACGCGATGTTGCGTCAGGTCCAACGCGCGAATCTGAATTGACCGATGGCGCCCGCCTCCCATTGTGTTTTCTCCTGTTTGTGATCGACGGGACATGCAACCCACCGGCAGTGGTCAATCGACGTTGATTCACCTAAACTGTGGGGCAACGGTGTTGGTTCGACCTGGCAGCAATGGGCGCCACTTTGCCCGCCAAACAATGGAATTGGAAGGAAAACAAGATGTCGATAGTGACCACGGAACAAGTCATGGTTGTCAAAACGGAACTGTTTCACGAGTGCGGCTACTTTCAGGGTTTTTGCTCCGAAACAGAGAAGTACCTTGAGACGTTGTTGGATCAAAACAACACGCAGTATCTTCCCCGCAACAACATGGAAGCGGACCCCGGATTCAAACAACTCATCCCCTACTGTATTTTCCAGCATGTTGACGCCGCCGGCCAGCCACATGTCTTTCAATACAAACGTGGCAAGGGTGGCGGAGAAGCCAGATTAAGAGCCAAGAAAAGCGTCGGAATCGGCGGACACATTTCATCACTTGATGCCCATGATGATTCACCCTACGAACTTGGCATGAAGCGCGAACTCGACGAAGAAATCATCATTGGGACTCCGTATACTCAAAAACTGGCGGGCCTGATCAACGACGATGAAAACGACGTCGGTAAAGTGCACCTGGGAATAGTCCACCTGTTCCTGGTTGAGCAACCGAACGTGAAGTCACGTGAGACCGAAATTGAGGACGCCGGATTTGTGCCGCTGACGGAAATCATGGCCGATCTCGAAGGCTTCGAAACCTGGTCAAAAATCTGTTTAACAAGTCTGTTTGGATAGCCCGGAATGGGTGATCGTTGTTCTCGGTCAACTGTCGACCTGCGAATCGACCACGAAATTGTCAGTTCGGAACGCGCATGTCAAACTCCGCGATGGCGATTTCGCCGAATTCTGTTGAAAATTGAACCCGGATCGAAGGAATAAAATGGCTCATTTGTCATAAACAGCCAGCTTTACCGGAAAACCTCTGGACAATTAAACGCAGGTTACAAAAAATGACGAATGGAGACATAATGTTCCCCAACCAAGACTTTGTACCAATTCTGGAGATATAGATCGAATGAGTGTTACGGTAACGGATAAAGCCGCAAAAGAAGTTGAGCGATTCATTCAAGAGGGCGAGTACGACGAAAACGCAGTTCTTCGCATCTCGGTCTCTGGCGGTGGTTGCTCCGGTTTCAACTATGGGTTGAACATCGCGTCGGATTATGACGAAACGAAAGACAACAAAACCATTCAACATGGGATCGCTGTCGTCGTCGACAAGAAAAGCGATCTTTTTCTCGATGGTACGGTGGTCGATTATTACGAAGGTATCGAACAGCGTGGATTCCAATTCCACAACCCAAATGCCAAGAAAACCTGTGGTTGTGGAAATTCCTTCAGCACCTAAACAGTTCTGAGAACTCCAAGCAACATTCGAAGCGACTGGGACGTCCCAGTCGTTTTTTTTGTGTTTTCAATTGGGTTTGCTTCGTGAACCGGGGCAACGGTGAGTCAATTCCCAGTTGCTACGAACCACCGCTGGACAAGGGACGATCGCGCGCAAACGTGCCCGATTGGAGAATGGGGACGGAAAAACTGGAGCCGCTGATTCGATGTCACCTGCTTCGCGGCCAATTAAATCCGTTTTATCCAACCAGATCCAAAAGCTCCTTGACCGTTTGTTCCAGCCGTTCCTGACCGCCAAACGTCATGCCCAAGGCTTTGATCTTCGAAGAATCAATTTCATGCCTCGGACGTTTTTGGTCGCCAATAATCTCGCTTTGGCTCCCGCAAATTCGTTTGGCGATCGACGCAACATCAAACTCGGAGATGTAGCGGTCATAGCATGAGTAAGCCTGTCCTGTGATCCCCTCGACATCGAGCAATAATCGAATCGCTTTCGCCACGTCTCCGACGTGGACCTCTTTTCCGCCCCCACGGACTTCGACTGGGTCTCCATCCGAAATCGCGCGAATCAGTTTGAACCACTTCGACTTTTCCAGCGGTCGAGTCACTCCGTAAATCCCGGTAGGACGAATCGCACAGATCGGAAACCCGTTGCCGAAGCCGTAGCTATGCACAAACTTCTCGATCGCGGCCTTGTGAGCTCCATAGTGACTGTCGGACCATAGCGGATGAGTTTCATCCAGCGGACGGTCGTCGAGAATATGGTCGTGAACGGCACAGGTCGAAACAAACACGAAGCGTTTCACCCCGGCGGAAATGGCCGCCTCGATCAGCTGAAGGGTACCCAGAATATTGACCCGGGCGTACTCCACAACATCCGCTTCGTTGGCTTGAAACGACATACCCGAACGCCACAACCCCGAATGCACTACTGCCTCACATCCTTCAACCAGTGCTTTGGCAGATTCAACGTTGGTAAGTGCACCAGGGATCCACTCGATGAATTCGCCCAATGAGTCCAACGGGCCAAGATCCGATTCTTCGCGGTGCCAACACTTCAGCAGGTTGCCTGACTCGACCAACTGCGAAGCTAATTCCCGCCCGACAAATCCCGTTGCCCCGGTAACCGCAACTTTCATTTGTTCTCCTCGAATTCAGCAAATACCGGCAACAACGAGTCCCGATCCGAACAAAAAAATCCTGCAACGTCGAAGTTACAGGATTCTGTTTTCTAAATTTCCAGCTGGAAACGCCGCGTCAAATCAGCAGCTCAGACCCGCCCGGAATGACAAGTCATTATTTGCAGTTCAACTCAGTCCCGATTGCCAAACGGTACAGGCAACCCATGGTTTGACTAATTGATGATGTCCAACAAGGTAATTTCAAAAACCAGTGCCTGATTGGGCCCAATCATCCCTCCGGCTCCGCCTTGGGCTCCGTAGGCAAGTTGACCTGGAATCACGACCCGCCATTTACTGCCCACCTTCATGCTCTGAAGTACCTCGGAGAATCCAGGCACCATTTCACTGACGTTGAATTCTGCTGGCGATGGTGGTTCTCCGGAAGGGGGATCAACGGACGAATCAAAAACGGTACCATCCAAAAAAGTGCCGTGATAATCGACTTTGACTTTGTTCGCGACGGTCGGTATTTTTCCGGTACCTTCCGTCAGGACTTCGTATTGAACGCCGTTATCGAGCATTTTAACATTCGGGTTTTCCGCGGCATTTTTGGCCATGTAGGCTTTCGTGGCAGCGACGTTGTCGGCGGATAATGTCTTCATTTTTTCAATTTGTCGTTTTTCGACCACTTTTTGGAATGCCATCATCAACGATTGGACTTCTTCGTCGGACATGCCAAGTTCCTTGCCGCTTGACGCCGTCGCCATTCCTTCGAAGAGCTTTTCCAGCTTGAGCCCGAAGCCACGCTGCTCAAGGTCCGCCATCATCTGGTAACCAGCGATATAGCTTTTCTTGTCTTCACCAGACGCCGCTGCTTTCATGCCGGCAAACAACTCCTGCATGTTGACCTGGCCAGCCTTCTGCCTGTTGAGGTCAGTCATCATCTTGAACCCAACAAAATAACTGGCTTTGTCTGTTAGTGAGCCTTCATCCTGGACGACCGCGCTGGGGGTGAACCCCGGTGCGCTGGCAGCGGGCTGTTGGCCAGCCTCCTGCGCCAAAGACGAGCCGGTAAGACAAGCACCTGAGATCATGAAACCTAGCGCCACGATCCACGTGGTCGCAACACAACTACTTCGAATCATTGGATTTTCCTTGGAATGTTGTTCGCAAGCCGACCAACGACGTCGAAAGCATGACCGCGAATTCGTATTTGATTTGATCAACGATTATACGACCGATATCCCGTTGGTCCATGTCTCTTTCCATCGTTTCGCCGACCTGGCCAATTGAAACTCTGTCACGTACCCAGCTTGGTTAGTTTCACCACATCCACTCCCGATCATTGGCCGTTAATTCCAACCCGCGTCTGAAGATAAATCGCAAATGTCGCCAGCCAATGGTCACCTTCATAGTGTCCACTGAAGACGTATTTGAACCCCATCTCGGCGTGATCTCTGGCCGATTTGTTCAACAATTCAACCCGTGGGTCCGACTCTGGCAATGCCGCCGCAATCGCCTGCATACACCACCCACGACTCAGGTTTAACCCAGCCAAATGAACGATGTATCCGTCCGTTACGTCACTGACTTCGACGGGAACCAACAGGTTTCCACCGTCACCTTGGGCCAGTGTCGGGAGATATCCGTCAAGCCATTTGGCGAATTCACTCTGTGACAGAACGCGTCGCATCAAGTCCGCTTCGTTCAAACAGGACGAAAAAAAGTCCTGCCCCGACGGCTCATACTTCGTCGGATAACCGACGTCGCTGAAATAGTAATCCCTGGCCCGCTGGACAATCAACTCCTCGAGTTCTTGCTGGTTAAGCTTGCGGGCGTAGTCCAGGATTTGACCCAACGCGAATCCCGTGTCGGGGTGAATTCCCGTTCGAATTGGAAAACTCAACTTTGGCAAGTACTCGATTGTTCGTTGGACCAGCAACTGCTCCAGATCACGCAGGTTGTCTCGCCATATTTTCCCATCGGAATCCTCCCAGCTCTCAAGCTCTTCCACCATTCGCAGATACCAGGCCCATCCATAGGTTCGTTCAAACGTCTTGTGCTGTTTTTCCTTGAAGTAACCAAGTTCGCCAGCGAGATTTTTTTCGGAAAGATTCTCGTTCAGGGTTTGCCGAATCTCTTTCTCAATCGAACTGCCCGGATAATCCTTGAGCAAGCGAATCAACATCCAGTGTCCATGCACGCTGCTGTGCCAGTCAAAACAGCCATAAAATGCCGGATGCATTTCTTTGGGCGTTCGCACCGATTCCGCATCAATGACAACATTGCTCGGCTTGTTCGGGTACTCGGTTTGAATATTCTGCAAAGCAAGTTGGGCGAACGATACGACTTGTTCGTCCGTCAGGCGATCTCCCAATTTCGGCATTACAACGTCATTCACGTCGGTTTCCTTTTTCTCCTGGGCAGTGACGACTGAAAAACCTGCGCAACTGAGAACGAGCATGACGACAAGCAGACAATGCACTTGCACCATCGATCTGAATTTGGAAACGCTGGCGATATAATTCGATATCATGCTGTTTTGCCCGTTAGTTTTTCGTTGTAGTAAACGGTCTGGCCGTATTGTTTCAGGGGATCCATCAGAATCCGATACCACCCTCAAAGTGCTGTTGTCGGGTGATGAAACCGCCGCCGAACGACTGCAAACGATCCAAAATCAAATCCAGTCGTCGGGCAATGGATGAATGATTCAAAATACGCATTCCGATTTTTGCAAAGTTCAGACTCGTTCCAAATCTGGACCAAACAGAGTGCCTGTTCCAGGGCCAGCCTCAAAATCCCGACGACAGAACGCGAACCTCGGGTAAAATACAGGACGGCGAAGGCTAGCGTTGTTTCCGGGTCGGTGTTTTCGGACCGGGATAGGGCCCCTTTCCACGGGCCAACCACTCAATATCGGAAGCCACGCGAGGTGATTTGAATCGTGGATCCTGGAATTCCCTGCAATAGCCTTCCAACTTGACTGCCAGGTCACTTGCGATCGCGCGGTACGCAGAATTTTCGATCATGTTGATTAATTCGTCCGGATCCCGTTCCAAATCAAAAAGCCAGGGCTGATCATTGGTCGCAATGACCAGTTTATAGCGATCCGTGACAGCCATCAGCCAACCAGGTATGTCACCCGTTCCTCGCGCAAAGGCAATATCGGTCCAGGTGTCTGCTTGGTTCCCAGCGACGTTGCCAAGCAACGAGGAAAAATCACGTCCATGAAACCTGGTCTCCGTCTTGATTCCAAATATTGACATCAACGTCGGAGCGAAGTCGACGCTGGTCAATGCCTGATCAACCACTTTTCCCTGTTTGACCACGGGAGGGTAATAAATCAAAAACGGAACACGAGCGGAGCCTTCCCAAGGCACGCCTTTGTTTTGACGATGGTGCTCACCCCGCAGATCTCCATGATCCGATGTAAAAACAATCATGGTCTTCTCCAGGATCCCTTCGTCGCTCAGCTTTTTGATCAGCCGGCCGACGTTGTCGTCGATGCATTTGACCATCCCGTAATATTTGCTTTGTCCGAATCCGGTTTTTACGTCTGGTGCGCCCCATTGCGGGATTGTCCGATCGTCAACGTCGAACGTGGTTGGTTTTTCATACGTTTGATTCGCGTACATGCTGTCGTATGGAGCCCGGACAGTATCGGGTCCGTGCGGATCAGGAATACTGACCATATAGCAAAACGGCTTCGATTTGTTCGCCTCAACGAACTCGATGGTCCGGTCCATCAGGAAATCAGTCGTAAATGTCTTTTCATCGGCGTCTCCAACGTCATATGACGGTTCGTTCTTTTTTGTCGAGCCAACGCGCGGCCCTTGGTCGTCGGTTTTGAGATTCTTCCAGTGGCCGCGATTGAACATGAATCGATTATCATCGAATCCAAACCTGCGCCGGGGTGCCCACTGCGGCTTACCGTCCCCATCCAAGTGCCACTTACCGGCGTAACCGGTGGCGTAGCCCAACTTGCCCAGCAGATGTCCAAACGTTACCACATCGTCGTTTAGCGGGATGTTGTTGGTCACCACCGCATGGGCCTGCGGGTACAGACCGGAAATCAAGCTTCCGCGGGACGGACTGCAAACCGGCGTCGTTGCGTAAAAACTGGTACACATTGCGCCATTTTTTGCGATCCAATCGATATTGGGAGTTTCCACAACCGATGGGCCCCACATGTAGGCCTGCCGCTTTTCCATCGTTTCCCGGTAACATCCCAGCGTACGAAAGTTGTGCTCATCGGTCATGATCACGATCAGGTTGGGATGGTCTTCCTCACCGGCAATCGCCATCGATTCTTGACGGACGCAGCTCACGGCAACGAACACGACGGCGAGAACGATACAGTTTCGAAGAAAGAATTTACTGGACATGGCGAGGCTCACAATTGCTCAGACTGGAAGCCAGCATTTTCTTCGGTCCGGACGCTTGCGTCAATTGTCAATCCAGACCGAAGTTGAATCCATCACTCAACCCATCTGGATCCGTCAATTCGTTCTCGCCAGGCACTCGTAACCAGGATACCGAAGTCTAACCATCTTCGAGTATTTTCTCGAGATGCACGATATGACTTCGAACGCCCTCCAGGTCGGGATTGATCCTGAGCGCCAGTCGAAAACCCTCTAACGCGGAGAACGCGTCGTCCACATGAAGATAGCAGTGCGCCATTCCCATCGCGGCAGGAAAATGAAACCGGTTACAGTTCAATGTCTCTCGACAATCTTTAACTGCCGCTTCAAACTCACCTAGCGCGCAATAAGCGATCGCGCGTTGATTCCAGGCTTCACCCAATTGGGGATTCACATTGATGAGAGATGTTGCCGTATCGATCGCTTCATCCATCCTCGATTGATTGATCAATCGATATAGCGACAGAACGACCTGCTGCTGCGTCGTGTTTCCCTGACGTTGCCAGACCTCACGAATTCCATGATCGGCTAACAACCGAACGGCCCGGTCATGATCAACCAATGCAGCGCCCATGATCTCGTTGGCAGAAAAATCACCCAGGAAACCGATAGCCAAAATCGATGCTCGACGGGTCAAACGACTGCCAAACCGCGCCAGTTGCTCGAGCGTTCCCATCGAATAGTTGCGCGAGACCGCGTAAATGAACGCAGCCGAATTCTCATCGGTCAAGTATTGCTGGTAGAATAGATCCAGCATCGGCAATCGGACATCGAATTCCGACATAATTGACCGCACTCCAGGAAAAAAAACTTGAACAATCGGGCAGAAATCAACAGAGTCGCGAAGTTCAGCAAGCGACCGATACTCACCTGCCGAATACCGAGTTTAATTGGGGACTCCCGCCTTCACAACGACATGATTGCAATATGCAAACAAGTTGGCAAGCATTTGCCGATCAAAACAGGGTTCCATTTCAATCCATAGCGAATATGACGACTGGGTGATTCGATGACGACTGTATTTGGGCAAAACCGGAATCAAATCCGCGTCATGCTATCATTCTGCCGACTATCGATCGTGTCAGTTGTTTTGATTGCATGCCTCGGAGGGCTGACAATCGCACCCGTTCCGGTTGCTGGCCAGGACGTTTCAGGCGCCCGTTGGCTTACGGGACGCAAGCTTGATGAGTTCAATGAAATTGCCATTTCCGCGTGGTGGAGCGACGCGGAACTGCGTGAACGAATCATGCGGTTCTCCGTAAATCAACAACTCGCCATTTTTCTTGACCGGCGGGTCGATCCATCGATGTTGATCGAACTCTCCGTCCAAAATGTCACGAAAGAGCAGTTTTTGTGGACGGTCGCTCGACAGTCCAACCTGGGAATCTGCCGCGTGGAAGATTTTTACTACCTGGGACCGACCGAGACTGCCGCGAGGTTCCCCGCCGTTTGCCAACATTTGCGTCAATCAACATCCAGGCGACGGAATAAATCCAAAGTCGATTGGATGCGCAAGGCACCACTGAAAACCAGTTCAGTGGCTGAACCCAAAAAGATACTCCTCCAACTCGCCAACGAAAACCAGTTCCAGATCCAGAACCTCGAAGCTATTCCTCACGATCTCTGGGCTGGTTTTGAATTGCCGATCACGACGCTTCAAATTCGCGTCGCGATTCTGCTGGTTGGATTCGGCAAATCATTTGAAAGCAACGAAGACGGGTCGATTATCAGAATCGTCGATTGGCCCGACATCAAGACGACGGAGGCAACGTTTGATTCCGTCAGCAATCCGCCATCATTGGCCCGAACTCTGCGACCAAGATTTCCTGAGCTGAAAATCAGCGTCCGAGGCAAACGACTCGTCGTGTCTGGGCCGCCAGATCAGGTGGCCGAAGCCCAGAGCATGGTCGTGGCGGCACAGGAACCAGCCGGTATCGACACCACCGAAAAAACCTACACGCTCACCACCCGCGCGCTGCGGGGCGATGTATTGGCGACAGCAGCCAACGGGGCGAATGTCGAACTGGTGTTCGACAAATCCAATCGGGAAATTGCTAGAACACTGACCGAACTCGTCGAAGTTCATGCCGTCAAAGCCAGCCTTGACGAGTTATTGCGGCAAACACTGGCAGGCACAAAACTAAAATACGATTTGGTCGATCGTGAACTGAGGGTCACCGAACGTTAAGCCAAAATTTGTCCCCGGAAATCCAGTCCTGCGTGTGGATTACAGTCTCGTATGGCCAATACCAGAAATACTGGCACCCCACGATTTCATTCGCCAATCGAAGTATCTTCTTCGAATTGGTAGGTCTCTTCTTCGTCGGTCGTTTTCGATTCGCTCGTGTTCTGGGGCACCCCGGCAATTGGCGGAGTGCATGCTGCCGCCTGTTCGGTGGGCGAACCCAGGTTGACTCCCAATTTCGAAAGCAACTCACCTACTTCGGTGTCCCGGCGCGCATCGACTTGCTGGATTGCCTCCTCGGTCTCCAGTTCCTTTTTCGTCAATTTGGCGATTTGTTCTTCGAAGGCACGGGTTTTCGCTTTCAGTTCCAGTATTTTTTTGCGGATGGCGGTCAAACTCGAATCAAGGTTGAGTCGTTCTTTGTTGAATTTATTGAGAATGCCGTCGACGCTTGTGGAACGGCGTCGACTTGCCGCTGCGGACCCACCCGGATCTTTGGAAGCCTTGTTGCTGGATTTCCTGCTCGATTTGACCGCAGTCGCATCTGAACGGGCACTGGTTGCTCGGAACGAGTTTTTTTTCGTTGTTCGCGGTGTTGCCGTTTTGGATTTCGTGTTTTTTTTCTTTGCCATGACAATTCCTGTATTCTCGGTGTCGAACTGGAGTTTGTTTTCTGCCGCATATTCGGAATTGTACGGCGTGAATCGACCCACCACTAGAATTCTCGAAACATCGAATTCACGAATTGAGGGCAAAAAGCGGAACGTCTTCACGATTTACGAGCAGGCCAGCGCATTCCTGGAAGACTTCACCGCGAAGTTCCCCGTTCCGCTGAAGCCCTGGTGCCAGGGGCCCGGATCGAATGCCAGCGATTTCGACTCGCGGCGGTCCATTGTTAACCAGGGGTCAAATCAAATCCCGCCGCAGGAGCCAATACTGAACAACTTGGTTGACACCATGATGAAGTTTTGCGCAGGACACGTCGACATCACTGCGGGCTTTTTCGGGCTGCAACCCGCGAGGAAATCCAGGCCGTGGAACCATTTGGGTCACCATTGGCAAACCGACATCGAACCGCCGAAAAAAAACGTCCAGGACACGGGGAAAAAGAGAGGCGTCGGTGGGAGTCGAACCCACGATGGCGGATTTGCAATCCGCTGCCTTAGCCACTTGGCTACGACGCCTTGCTTTCCAAACGTCAACTACTTTTTGACGTCCGGTACGCTCGTTTGCGTGATTCAATCGAAAAAACGAATTTCGCGCTCGATTCGAATGCCATTTGCTGTTGTTTACCGTATCGAATCAAAATTTTCGGGTCAAGAGGTCTGGATAAAATGCCCAAACCTGGCGAGATCTTAGTCAATTCTGATACAGACCACACAACCCTTACCCTTTATGGTTCGGAAGATTGCGGACAG
The DNA here is from genome assembly GCA_024642205.1 of Planctomycetaceae bacterium. Classification (GTDB taxonomy): domain Bacteria; phylum Planctomycetota; class Planctomycetia; order Pirellulales; family Pirellulaceae; genus Mariniblastus. The sequence continues at coordinate 16,662 of JAHEBQ010000064.1, forward strand.
AACTTTAATGCGTCCTGGGGACTCACGGAATCATCAACGAGCTAGAGTTGTGCAAGCCCGTTTTCCCGCCTCACTCTCAGCCCACCCAGGGCGTCGACACCATGTCCATTGCCTCCAATACTTCGTTCACTCAACTGAACGCCAATAACCAAATCGTCGATGAAACCATCGAAGGCATTGTCAACATCGCCAATTCGCTCGACGAACACCAACCTCGTCCGGACAAACTGGAATTGGAAAAGACCACGCGATTGTTGTTTCTTTCTAGCCTGATCATGGGAGAACGGGACGACGACGATTCCGCCGAACTCGAAGACTAAACGCTGATCTGGCGAATGATCTGTTACAGCTCAGCAAACAAGTTGATTGTAGTGCACGAGGCCCCGAGCCCCGGCGTTGTCTTGATCAGGTAGGACGCGTGACCTCGTCCACTACCAAAAAATAAAATCCAAGACATTCTTCGGCGTCCTGACAGGCGGTCACGTAGCGGCTACTTCCGGCAGACATGGAAACCTCCGGCAATCCGGAGCTCCGCATGACACGTTGTGTTTGATTTCCGAACTTGACCGGAAATTTCTACTCTTCGAATCGCTTGCCTTGCCATGAATCGCGACGTTCGAATTCTTCATCAACGGCCTTCAGTACCGCCGGCTTATCGAGACACCAGGCTGGACCAACAAAATAATCTCCGGGTGCCTCGCCGCTAATTCGCTCGACCACCATCGTCGTTGGAAGCCGTTCGAGAAAATCGACCAGCGTCGACACATATTCATCTCGCTGCATCAAAACGACTTCTCCCGAGCGCACTTGATCGGCCAGTGGTGTTTTGTCGACGGCGTAAAGATTGTGAAGTTTGACGGCATCGAGTCCACAGGCAGCCACCTCGCGGGCGGTCTCCATCATGTCCAGGTGAGACTCGCCCGGTAGCCCCAACATGATGTGAGCACAGATTTCGAATCCTCGTCCGTGACTACGTTCCATGGCGTCAACGAAGGAATCATGGTTGTCACCCCGATTCATCCAGTCCAATGATTTTTGGTGTATTGTCTGCAATCCGTATTCGACGGTCAGAGGCACCTTTTGCCCAAACTCCTCCAGCAAATCCAGGACGTCGTCTGGTACACAGTCCTGTCTTGTCCCAATCGCCAACGCAACGACATCAGGATGGGAGATTGCCGTTTCATAAAGCGGCCTCAAAACGTCGACGGGTGCGTAAGTATTGGTCGCCGGCTGGAAATAAGCCATGAAATGATTGCACTTGTAGCGACGTTTGAGCCGGGAGATCCCTTCTTCCATCTGGTCGAGAATATTCTGCTTCGGCAGCCGGCGACTGGGGCTGAAGCTGCGATTATCACAAAAAGTACATCCCCCGGTTGCCACCGTACCGTCGACATTCGGGCACGTGAATCCGGCGTCGAGGCTGACCCGTTGGACACGATGCCCGAAAACCTTCCTCAGATAGTAATTATATCCAAAATACCGCAATCCGTCGGATCTCCAGTCCATTTCTTCGCGGCTGTGAGTGCCGTATTTAGTTGACGTCAAAGTACTCACCGAATAGAGTTAGAAGTATTGCTCGAGGATTTTTTCAGGCCGATTTTTTCCTGGTTTTATTCCCCATCATTTTGGGGCGGATACTTCCCTTTGTACAGCGCGAATTCATTTTGCGCAATGACCATGTATGGTGAACTCGTACCCGTCGGCGGTGGTGACCCAATCCCACTGATGAAAAAGCGACTCCGTGTCGGCCGGCGTGAGGGTTGTGATATTGTCTTGAATTATGGAAACGTCTCAGGCCATCATTGCTTGCTTGAGATCGAAGAAGGCTATTGGTTCGTTCGCGATTTGCGGTCCCGAAACGGTGTCAAAATCAATGGCAAACGAATCATGGTGGGCGTTCGGCGGCGGCTCGACCCAGACGTTGAGTTGACCATCGCCAAGCACAAGTTTGACCTCCGGTACAATCCAACGGCACTCGGCGCCTATGGAACGCCTCCTCAGGACGAACAACTGGATGACATGTTCCAGGAATCATTGTTGGATCGGGCAGGTTTAAAACGCAGCGACAAAGACAAGAAGAAGTAGAACTGTTAAACGGTGGCTTGTTCTTGTTGATGCCAGACGATCTGCGACTCGTTGCGCAGGTCTTGTCCAGAAAATACCTTGCTTCCCGTCTGCCGTACATCTCGACCAGTATGGGATCCACGTCCTTGTGACAATTTGGCAGATTGTCAGATTTCGCACGTCAGGAAACCGGGTGCGAACGTGACTGATTCTTCCAATGCCGCCTAATACCGCAGATTCGCGCATATTTTGGCGGTCTTCTTGATTGGCACGGACTTTGCAAAAACAACGATTCAACGGCACTTCACGCTGTCCAACGGGCAGGTGCCTATTTACCCAAAAACGCAGATCAAGTCGGCGAAGTCCGTAGGATTTGATCACATTCATAACTAAATGACAGGAGAGCAAAATGGCTCAAGGCGAAAAAATCATCGGAATCGACCTCGGGACAACCAACTCCGTTGTCGCCGTCATGGACGGCAACGAGCCAACGGTTATCGCGAATCAGGAAGGTGACCGAACGACTCCCAGCGTCATTGCCTTCGTAGATGGGGGCGAGACGATTGTCGGTGCACCGGCTCGAAATCAACGTGTGACCAACCCGACCCGCACGATCTATTCGGTCAAACGATTCATGGGACGGCGCCACAGTGAAGTTGCGTCAGAAGAAAAAATGATCCCCTACGAGATCAAGGGTGGCGCGGATGAGTATGTCAAAATCGGAATCGGCGACAAAGAATATACGCCACAGGAAATTTCGGCAAAGACGTTGCGCAAGCTCAAAGAAGCAGCCGAGTCCTATCTCGGTCATAAAGTGAACAAGGCCGTGATCACGGTCCCAGCTTACTTTAACGATGCGCAGCGGCAGGCAACCAAAGACGCGGGTCAAATCGCCGGTCTCGAAGTTGCCCGGATCATCAACGAGCCGACGGCCGCAGCGATGGCTTATGGTCTCGACAAGGCGCAAAAGGAACAAAAAATTGTCGTTTTCGACCTGGGTGGTGGAACCTTTGACGTTTCCGTGCTGGAACTCAACGACGACGACGGAATGAAAGTCTTCGAGGTGATCAGCACTAGTGGTGATACACACCTCGGTGGAGACGATTTCGATGAACTTCTGATCCACCATGTTGCGGATGAGTTCAAGAAATCCACCGGAGTTGATCTTCGCAAGGACACGATGGCGCTGCAGCGACTGCAAGAAGCCTGTGAAAAAGCCAAAAAGGAACTCAGCTCGGCTCAGTCAACCGACATCAACTTGCCGTTCATCACCGCAGACGCAAGCGGACCCAAACACTTGCAGATGAATATTTCGCGAGCCAAATTCGAAGAACTGGTCGATCCGCTCGTCGAACGTTGTAAAACTCCCGTTCAACAGGCCCTTAAGGATGCCAAGCTTTCGCCTTCCGATATTGACGAAATCGTTCTGGTTGGTGGATCGACTCGGGTTCCCAAAGTCCAGGCAATGGTAAAGGCAATTTTTGGCAAAGAACCACACAAGGGTGTCAACCCTGATGAAGTGGTGGCGATCGGTGCCGCGATTCAAGGTTCCGTTCTGGCAGGCGACCGAAAAGACGTTTTGCTGCTTGACGTTACTCCCTTGACGCTGGGTATCGAAACCGAAGGTGGTGTGCTGACAGCGCTGGTCGAGCGAAACACAACGATTCCGACCGAAAAGAAACAAACGTTCAGCACCGCTGCCGACAACCAGACGGCGGTTACGATCCAGGTATTCCAGGGCGAACGGAAAATGGCCGCCAACAATCGTCTGCTTGGCAAGTTCGACTTGACCGGAATCCCACCGGCCCCGCGAGGCGTTCCCCAGGTCGAAGTCAAATTTGACATCGACCAGAACGGAATCCTGAATGTTTCGGCCAAGGACCTGGGTTCTGGTAAAGAAGCCAATGTTGAAATCAAGGAATCATCCGGTCTTTCGGAAGACGAAATCAACAAGATGAAAACCGACGCAGAAATGAACGCGGAAGAAGATCGTAAACAGTATGAACTGGTCACCGCTCGCAACGAAGGCGAGACCATGGTTTACCAGGTCGAAAAAATGATGAAGGAAAACGTGGAGAAGCTCAAAGACAGTGATCGCGAACCACTTGAGGCGGCGATTGGAAAAGTCCGCGAAGCCGCCAAAGGGGTTGATACCGACGCCATCAAGTCGGCCGTCAAGGAACTTGAGCAAGCTTCCCATGCAATGAGCGCTGCGATGTATGCCAACGCAACCGAAAGCAAGACTCCGGAAACTGCGGGTGCCACCGCGGATTCCTCCGGTGCGGAAGACGATGCGATCGACGCAGAATTCGAAGTCAAGGACTAGGCAGGTTGCACCGCGAATTCCCGCATGTGGATTTCCCGGTTAACGTTTACTCATTAGGGAGCAGTCGCTGACTGCTCCTTTTTTTTGGGGGCGAAGGTTGATGCCTAACCGGTACGTAACACTCCAGCGACCAAAATTGGACTTTTAGATGTCGTTTTGTTTCGGGGCCGAGGCTGTTGATAAAAGTCCGCAAGGGACCCAGATTTTCAATGGGCAATCCACTGGCCAGGCATTTTATCAATTTCCAATTTCCGGCAAGATTGGCACGCAATTAGCTCTACTTCTTAGTACGCAGGTGACTTTGTCATATCGTCGAAAGCGAACCGTAACGAAGGAAAAAACATGTCGTTCCGATTTGAAAAACTAACCACCAAGGCCCAGGAAGCAATTGCCAACGCGCAAACGATGGCAGGCTCAAAAGGGCACGCTGAAATCACGCCTCTGCATGTACTGGCAGCACTCCTGGGTGAGACCGACGGGATAGTGCGCCCATTGGTAGAGAAAACCGGTGCCCCGCTCGATCAACTTGTCGGGATGGTCGAATCCGAACTGGGACGATTGCCCAGCTCGTCCGGCGGCAGTTCACCGAATCCCAGTCGCGATCTGCAGAAAGTCTTCGAAGCTGCTTCGCAATCTGCCAACACCATGCAGGACGAATTCATTTCGACCGAGCACTTGCTCCTGGGATTGGTCAAGTCAGGGGGACAAGTCCAACGCGTGCTTGACTTGAACGCCGTCAATGAAAAATCAATTCTGGAAGCACTCAAATCTGTTCGTGGCTCCAATCGCGTAACGGATCAAAATCCGGAGGGCAAATACCAGGCGCTGGAGAAATACTGTATCGACCTCGTTGCTCTTGCCCAGACAGGAAAACTTGACCCGGTTATCGGTCGCGATGAAGAAATCCGCCGTGTTATCCAGGTCTTGTCCCGCCGCACGAAAAACAACCCGGTCTTGATCGGTAATCCGGGCGTTGGAAAAACTGCGATCGCCGAAGGCCTGGCCCTTCGAATCGTCCACAACGACGTTCCGCAGAGCTTGCGAGACAAACGGGTGATGGCGCTGGACATGGGTGCTTTGATTGCAGGCGCCAAATTCAGGGGCGAGTTTGAAGACCGTTTGAAATCCGTCCTCAAGGAAGTCACGACCGCCGCCGGCCAAATTGTGCTGTTCATCGACGAACTACACACCGTTATCGGAGCCGGGGCGGCCGAAGGGGGCAGCGACGCAGCCAACCTGCTTAAGCCCGCCCTTGCACGTGGCGAACTGCATTGTATCGGCGCCACGACGCTGGACGAATATCGCAAATACATCGAAAAGGATGCCGCGCTCGAGCGGCGTTTCCAACCCGTGTTTGTTGGCGAGCCAACTGTCGAAGATACGATCTCGATCCTGCGCGGCCTCAAGCAACGCTATGAAACTCATCACGGTGTTCAGATAAAGGATTCCGCATTGGTTGCCGCTGCACAGCTATCCAATCGCTATATTACCGACCGGTTTCTGCCGGACAAAGCGATCGATCTGGTTGACGAAGCCGCGTCCCGTCTGGCGATGGAAATGGACAGCGTCCCGGAAGAACTCGACATTGTTCAACGCCGACTAACGCAACTGGAATTGGCTGCTCGCCAGTTGGCGGACGAAAACGACGAGAACGTCAAGTCTCGGCTGGAAGCCGTTCAGGCAGAAATGGAAGAAAAACGACGCGAGTTGGCCAGCCTCCGCGAACAATGGGAATCGGAAAAACTCGGCATGACAGGTGTTCAAAATGTACGTGAAAACCTGGCCAAGGTTGAACTTGAGTTTGATCGACTCGATTCCTCGATCAAAACCAACCAGTCGTCCGGGATGCCCGTCGCCGAAGACGACTATCGCAGGCTTTACGAGCTCGACACGCAACGCAAACAGCTGCACCAGCAGATTGCGGCTGCCGAAGTCAGGGAAGCCGCACTCGACGAGTCCGATCAACCGCAAAAAAAACGCCTGCTCAGCGAGATGGTTACCGAAGACGAGATCGCCGAAGTCGTCAGCGCCTGGACGGGAGTCCCGGTCAGTCGCATGCTGGAAACCGAGCGAGCAAAATTGCTGGTGATGGAAGAACGGCTTCACCAGCGTGTTGTCGGCCAGGATGAAGCGATCACGGCGGTTAGCAACGCGGTTCGCCGCAGCCGTAGTGGGCTCCAGGATCCCAATCGCCCCATCGGATCATTCATGTTCCTGGGGCCAACCGGCGTAGGTAAGACCGAAGTCTGCAAGGCACTTGCCGAAATCATGTTCAACGACCAGGACGCCATGATCCGAATCGACATGAGCGAATTCATGGAACGTCACAGCGTGAGTCGGTTGATCGGCGCGCCTCCCGGATACGTGGGTTACGACGAAGGTGGAAAGCTGACCGAAGCCGTCCGACGGCGTCCGTACAGTGTGGTCCTCCTTGACGAAATCGAAAAGGCGCACGACGACGTTTACAATATCCTGCTGCAACTGCTCGATGATGGCCGGTTGACCGACAATCACGGGCACACCGTCGACTTCACCAACACGATTGTGGTCATGACCAGCAACGTCGGCAGCCAGATTATCCAGAAGATTACCGAAGAACACGGAACCATCGAACAGCTGCAATCCGCCGTCGAACAGGCACTGCGTGCCCGATTCGCTCCGGAACTGCTTAACCGGATCGATGAAAAAATCGTCTTTCGAACACTGGACGAAGTTCAAATCCGCAAAATCGTCGATCTCCAGCTGGACATTCTGGCAAAACGGGTCTTCGAACTCGGCTGGAACCTGGTCGTAACCGAAGCCGCGCGTGTGGCGATCGCCGACGAGGGATTCGACCCGCAATACGGGGCCCGACCGCTCAAGCGCGTCATCCAACAGCGCGTCGAGAACCCGCTGGCATCCGAGTTGCTTCGGATCGGAGAACGGGACGGCGACAGGACGATGACCGTGGACTATGACGGAACAGGTTTCGTGTTCTCGGAATAGAATTCCGCCGAGAATTGTATGTGACGGTCTGGCTCGGACTTTGCTTGGCTGCCAATCAAGAAAATCAGAATCGTCGCCACTCCGACCCCGCTAACGCCGTCGGGTGCGCTCGTTCATCGTCCCACGGCGAAAGACCGCTGTGCGATTGCTGGCTGTGGAAACCTGATCACCGTCAGCCGTTGCTTCAGACCTCCCGTTGACTCAGACTGGACGCAATCCGCGCTGCAGCCGTCATCCTGACCAGGCCGATGCCGGCCCGAAACACGATCGCTGCCGGCAGCGAAAGCGCCATTGCTTCAAACACGTTGCGGTTCAGTGCCAACACTAAAACGACGCCGATCAAGGCCAAACCGACCAGTGTGATAAGCCAGCCCACAAACTCCCTAATTGCCATCCACATCGCATTCTCGCAAAAAAGCATCAACGGAATTAACTCACCAAAGCCATGCGGCTTGATCCAACAACTCTGCTACCAGCAACTGGAACTACTGCTACGTCCGAATGTTGCGGGAACGGATTTTCAATCGTCGTGACTCGACCGGAAACTGGTCAACCCAAAACTCGCCTGCGATCATGCTCCGCACCTGGATATCAGCCTGCTCTGGTTCCATTCGCCACCTCATCAACAGGGCAATGACGCTGCGACAGACAAACCAGAAAAAAAACAAAAAGAATGTGATGAATATTAATCTGGCGGCAGGTGGCGTAATCCAATAGCGTCGCGTCGAGCTACCATCATGCGGAATCAGGAAAAGCAATGCCGTTGCTCCGAGCACGGCCACGGGAATCAGCCACCAACGCCCACCCAACATGGAAGGGAACGCGAATCGCAACTCCCGGTCTGCCATAGCCGGTTTTCCCAGATCCGGATGAAATGCACGAATGAACTTGGCCAATTCCAGGAAACGAAAACAGAGTCCGGAAAACACGATCGCTACACCGGCAAACAGCAGGTCCATCCAAATGAGGTTGACTGGCTGGATCGGTGAGTAGGGGGCAAATGCAAATCTCAGCAATACCAGCGTGGCTATTACCAGGTAGATCGACCAACCCGCTTTGAACCAGATCCCGATCAGAAACAACGCCACCACCATCGTCAGGCTGAAAATATTCAGGTTCTCGAACTGAATCAACCAGAGCCCGAAGATTCCGGCAGCAATTCCAAGCGTGGCCAGCGTCTGACGGGGAGCCAACCGGAAGGGGCTTTGTATTGCCCGGCGATTTCGAGGAGTTGAAGTGGTTTCCATTAAATTTCACCTTGCCCATTGTTTTTTCGGATTCGTCATCCTTTTGCTCGCAGCACTCTTCCCCGACTCTTGCCGGATTGCAGCAAACCGACTTCCATGGCGACGATTTGCATCAGGGACGGATCGTCAATCCGGGCGAATGTCGCACCAAGTGCGGTCATTCGAAATCGGAAACTGGTTTCCGCGTTTCTGGCATCGTACTGAGTCGTATTGGCGAGGATCCGGGCGGCGACGGGATCCGAAACCGAGAGTTTTGGCTGCGGCACCATCGGGGCGACAAAGATGACCCGGTGTCGAGCGGAAACAACAGATTTGACCACATTTTCCACCGCTTCTTCACAATCCGGATCGAGCGGCTCAGGTGCGATGATGATAAATAGCTCATTGTCCTTCGCTCTGGATTTCGCTTCCTGCAGGACGTCGCAGAGAAACATCGTCATGCGGAGGCTTTCCTCGTACCAACGGGCAGGATTCAACCAGGGTGGATCAAAGGTGACGTTCGTCGAACTGGCCACAACCGAAAACCGCTGCACATAGCCCAGACACGCGGATCGCATCGCCCCATCGTCATACTGAAGTCGCGTTGAAGCTCCCGGTTCCAGCTTCAACAAATGCTCAAGAACAACGGCCAGGGAACGACGCAATTTGTCGATTCGCATTCGGGCCAGGCGAAACGAGCGACGCCGAACGGGGCCCTGGTTGTACTGTTCATCGAACAGGTGAGGAAACCGTCGAGAACAATTGTCAAACACCAGCTTGATCAAATCGTCGATCAAGAAGTGCTCCAACGGCGGATTCGGATTGGAAGCAGCCAACAAATACTGCAACAACCGTGTCAACTGACGCTCACCGGAACCGTGATCGATTCGCATCGCGGTTTCCGATTTCAAAAGTATCGCGGCAACCGGATCGCGATCGGCCAGCAGCAGTTTTGCAATCGCCGCGCAGGACGTAATCGCCCGATCCGCCGCGGAAGAACCAGGACGTCCTTGAAACTGGTAAGCCGCCAGGTCAACCAGCATCGTAGCGCGAATGGGAACTTCGTTCTCAAACTCGCAGGTCATGAATTTTCCCAAACGCGCCGTCGGTTTCCAGGCGATGGTGCGCGGTGGATCACCGACGCGGTAGTCGCGAATTCCCAGCAATTCCGAACTGACACCGGAACTTTTATGACGATGGTGACCGATGTGTCGCTGAAGGTTGTTGTGCTTCAAAACCGAGACGGTTGTTTGAGGTCGAATCAGATACGGAAGAACGGTCGGTTCCTGGTTCAGTGCCACGAATTGTTCTGCCCGAAAGAACCCCCAATAGTCCGAAATTTCCGCCTGGACACCGGGGAATGAGACCTGTCCACATATCGGTGTCGTCGTCGAGTATTCAATCAACCATTGGCGATCACGACCCGAATCAACAATCTGAAACGGTGTTCCTTGCTGAATCTCAAAAGTGTCAGGGACCATATCCTGAATCAAGATCCGGTAACCGCGTGTCACGTAGGACAAGCGACCCGACAAACAAATTTTGCAGGTCCGGTCGGTCACCATCGTTACATTCAAGTCTCCATGTCCATCGATCGTTCTGGCACATTCGAGCAGAACCTGCCTGGCCCCAAACCGGACATGTTGAAAGAAAAGCCATTCCAGCCAGATCCAAATCAGCACGGCCAACGAGAACAGAGCCAACGATTCATGCCGGGACATGATCGACAACACCAACATCCAAGTCGAGGTGGCCAGGATTAAACTGCTGCGGACAGTGAGCATGAAACCACGATGGAGGAAATACGACTGCGAGAAAACACTACTAACTCGGAATCAAACATCACGGACCGGGACGGAACGAATCACTTCACCAACAATCTCGGAGACGCTCCGTCCGGACAATTCTGCTTCCGGTCGGATAATGACCCGGTGTTCCAAAACTGCGGGTGCGATCGCCTGGACATCTTCGTGGGAAAAGAAATCTTTTCCGTATAACAACGCACGAGCTCGCGCGGCTCGGAGCATGTAGATGCCGGCTCGCGGACTTGCGCCCAACAAAACATCACGATGCAAGCGAGTTTCGCGAATCAGGTCGACCACATACTCTTTCATTTCCTTTTTTCCAAATACGTTACAGACAGATCGTTGAAGCTTCAGAATCTGTTCGGGTTCGCATAGCTGCTCCGTTTCGACCGGCGGAGACTCCTGCAATTCGAGCAGGTCGATTTCGCTGTCCCTGTCCGGATAACCGACATTGACGCGAAACAGGAAACGATCAAGTTGGGCTTCCGGCAACCGATAGACACCTTCCTGTTCCACCGGATTCTGGGTGGCCAACACAATAAAGGGGTGCGGCAATCTGAGCGTTTCACCTTCGATCGTGACCTGGCTTTCCTGCATCGCTTCAAGCAATGCCGACTGCGTTCGAGCTGGTGCCCGATTGAGTTCATCGGCCAGCAACAGTTGGCAAAAAATAGGGCCAGCCTGAAGCACAAACCTGGAATTGGCCTGATCGAGAATTTTCGTCCCCGTCACATCCGAAGGCAGCAAGTCAGGTGTAAATTGAATCCGGCGAAAATCCAGTCCCATCGCGGTAGCCAGCGTTCGACACAGAGTTGTCTTCGCGGTACCGGGCACGCCCTCCAGAAGCACGTGGCCTTGTGCAATGGTTGCTATCAGTACCTGCTCGATGACAGATTCCAAATCGACAAGTGACTGACTCAGACTTGATAACACGTCTTGTCGAAGTTGATTGGCTTCCTGGGCGACAGACTGGAGATTGATCGTGTTACTCACGGGGGCCTCGGTTGGTTGTGTTTCGCAAGCTATTTTAGCATCAAAGGTGTCGGTTGACTGCGGAGCGGGAGGTAGCGTCCCGCATTATCCCGGCATCACTTCCCTCATTCTGAAGTCAAGGTGAATTGACCATGGAATCCACGACGGCGTAATGTGACGAAGTCTTTTCGGCGACCACTATTCGTGAATGGAAAAACTCCCGCCAGCCGAACAACTCCTGCTCAAGCTCCAACAAACGCTTCCGGGTCCAGTACGACTGGGGCTTCGACTTGAAATGGTTGCTGGCCTTGGCCATTGACCGGAAAATCAATTTCGATTCTGGATCATCTTCGAGGCCAAGGCCCAGCGGAAACTCCGGCCAGTCATTGTACCTTCGTTTGGCCAACTCGATGCAGATCGAGTCGAGCAAAACTCCAGCCGCCCACTGTCGTTCCTGGGCTTCATGCGATTTTCGACGCTTGTACTCCCGGCGTTTTTTCCGAGATGCGACGACACTGGCAGTTTCTCGAAGCATCTTCTTTTGCCACACGAACGCGATCAGGCAGGACAAACAAATTAGTCCGAAGAACAGGAAAATCAAAAAACGATTGAATTGAACCTGCGGAACCTTGTCCATCGTTTCGTGAATGAACTCGTTGACCATGTCTTGATCCTCCAAAACGGTGGCAACCGAGTTTCCAAATTCAAGCATCGCTGTCGGTGGCAGGTTTTTCAGGGCTGCGATGACTTCCTCCGGAGAGGGAGGAGGAATCGATAACTCGATATCAGAGGGATCCAGCTGGGGCTGGACTTGGCCGTTGCAAATCAACAATATGTGTTTTCGATTCTCTCCCTTTAACCACACCAGGGCCTGGTATGCAAACAGGTGATTGTCTTCATAGGCGATCATCTGATTGGTAAAAATCGATTGATCGGCAACCGCCAGCAACTTCCCGCCAACTCGATTTTCAACCGATGCAATAAAAGCATTCGGGGGTGGCAAATCCCGCAGCGGTGGCAAGAATGCCATCGTCTCGGACCGTGCCGCCTTGAGCACGCCAGGACGATTGGAAACGATGGAATTTACGCCTTTGAGAGACGGATGCTGACGGATATCCCGGATCACAGGACAGTCCGGCAATCCACTGAAATAATCGACTTGATGTAATGCGGTGGCACTGTCGAATCTGAATTCAATTCCGGCGCGCGTTCCGGATCGCAAACGGAAAGGACGAGCACCCTGCTGATCGCTGGCCGCCAGAACAGCTCCGCCCCGTTCAAGGAATCGCTCCATCCCGTCGACCTGATTCAGGTCTCCAAGAACGACCAACACCGACTCCGACGGCGGATATTTCACAAACTCCGTACCTTGAGTCTGTGCCAGTCCAACCGCATCGCAGATCAAATTGAAACCATGAAACCCTCGCTTCCACTGCGACTCGGTCATTCGTTCCTGGGCCGGGAGCGGACGGGGGGTGTTTACAGCAAACAGACATCCAATCGCCAGTAAACAGCGAAACAACCAGCGATGTGTCATGGGCACGTCAACCTTCCGTTCCGGGTGGCGGTGCGACGACTGATTTTTCAGCGAGCCTGGTAAGCTCCCGCAATGTAGTCTTGTATCTATCCTGTTCACTTTCGGTCAACGACACATCCATCCGCATGTATCGCGCACGAACATAGTCACTGATCATTTCACTGATCTTTGCACTGTACTCCGGTGCCTCGGCGCACAGAATGTTGTGAGCGTGCCTGGCATTCCACCACCTGGAGTCCGAGCCGAACTTGTTAACGATAAATTGGTCGACCGCATCAACCAGATCGTCCGAATATTGAATTTTGGATTTGCGGAACCGCTTGCCGAATTTTCTCGTTTTCGCTACCGCCGTCTCATCCATCGTTGCTTGACGCAACATCAAGTAAGCAAGAAAAACGACCAGCCCCAGGAGCGCGGCAAACGTGAATAGCTGCTTGACCTCCAGTTGCCGCAGTTGGGAAAGCGAATCCAACAGGTCGACACCCCCAGAGTCGTCAGAGGAAACAACATTCGTTCGTTCTGGCAGGTCACTGAAACGGCGGTTTGGCGTCGAGATATTTTCGGCTACATCCAAACCGGGCTCCGTCGGGCTCCGGCGTGACGGAGGATTTCTGAAGCTGGACCGCCAATCCGGTTCCGCAGTCCGCGGTTTGGCTGAAGCTTTCATGGTGCGATCGTGTCCGGCGGTGGACTTTTGAAACTGGTCGATGAATCTGTTAAACATCGAGTCAACCGATCCCTGAGTTCCCACATTCTGTCCCAACGCGGATTGGGAGTCCAAACTTCGCTTTGCAGCTTCAACGAGCAATCGGTCAAATCGAGCCGTCAATCGCTCCTTTGGCGCCACCGAATCACGCTTGGATCCTGAAAGTGTTTCGCCAATACGATTCAGCCAATCGTCGTTAATCGGCGGCGATTCCCGGGAAACACCGTTGTCTGATTCCTTGAGAATATCATTCGGCAATTGCGAAGGAGTATTACGATTCCGGTATTGGGAATTGCCTTGTGGCACCGGTTCAGCGTCATTTCCGTCACCTCGAAATCCTTTACCCTGTCCGACAAGTTCGCGCAATCTTGTTTCCCAATCAAACCGAGGACCGGTTTGATTTTGATCAGAATCATCGTTACTCGATCGAGTCGAACTGGATAAATCGGAGGCGGCAACAGAACCGTCCCGCCGCTCATTCGGGTCCGGGCTTTGTCGCGGTTGAGGGTTTCGATTCGTAATGTGCCGGGGGTCGTCAGACCGTGCCACGGGATTTGGCAAGTCGGAATCCCTGTGATCACTCGCACCCGGCGCCTCAAGTTCGTTGACAGGGCGATTGAGGTCGGAGAGATCTTCGTTCGGATCGGGAATCCCAGGATCGGCAACCTTCGAATCGCGAACAAGTTGGTCACGCTCCGGCCCGGTTGAAATAGACGCATCCAATTTTGGCTCATCGGGGTTCAACGAATTTGAATTCGATCCACCGGTGTCCAACAGATCGGAATTCGGCCGATCCAACCCCGGCGAATTACGATTTGGCTCCAATGAACCCAATGGATGTTCTGAGAGAGGCGTCATCGCATCCGAAAGTTCGTTGGAATGACCCTCTTGCCGGCGCGTTCGCTCGATCGCCTTTTCCGTCGCTCGCCGAACCTGGTCCTTAAAGGACGAAAAATCGGATTGGCCTGAATTCGATAATGCCTTGAACTGTTCAGCCAGGTCGTCCTGAAGTTCGTCGGGAACACCGAACTGACTCATCAGCGCTTTGGAATCCGGCGAATCGATCCCGTGTTCTCCCAGGTACTTTTTCGCGAACCGCCATGCCTGTTCTTGTTGTTCCGGGGTCAGAGATGACAGAAATTCCCGACCTTTTTTCTCCAGCTCGTTCATTCCATTCGAACCCAGCGGTGCCTGAACTTCCTTTCTGGGCTGATAGGCCGACAGGATACGAAACAATTCTGCCGGTGTCGGCGAGCTAAACTCACGCTGAGATTGATCAAACCTCTGTGTCGCCAGCGCGGAAGAATTGATCGGACCACCAGACAATAGTAGAACCAACAAACCAAGAAAACAGCGTCGCGGCTTGGACATGAAACATGGACGCAACGGTTGCCGAGAGGGCAATTTGCAAGCGATCCGGTTTAACATCTGGTTTTGCATCAATGTGCCGACTGAAAGATCATGGCCGTCCGGTTAACGATAACCTCTGAAGTTCCAAACATCAGGTTTTCTAAATTACTTTCTTCGAATCCGATTCCGAAGAAAATGAAATGAGCGATTTGCATCACGTTAGACTCGCTGGAGTGACAGTGCCACTTCTATTTTGTCAGCGTGTTATTTAATACGAAACCAAAACCCAAATCGACTAGTCTAATTACTCGCTGGCCACCATTTCCTCAGGATGTTTCGTTCGAAGGGCAATATTCATTACCTCCACGATCAGGGCAAAAAACATGGCAAAGTAAATGTATCCCTTATCCATGTGGGCTCCCACGCCTTCGGCAACCAGCATCACACCGATCAGGATCAAAAAGCTCAGTGCCAGCATTTTCAACGTCGGATGGCTTTCAACAAAACGACTAACCGGTTCCGCAAAAATCAACATGACAATCACAGCCAAAACGATCGAGGCAACCATGACCCAGATATTCTCTACCATACCGACCGCCGTGATAACAGAATCCAGCGAAAACACTACATCGAGCAACGCAATCTGAACCAATACGCCCGCGAAAACTCGTCCCGCTGGCTTGACCTGGTGTTTTTCCACGTGCCCAAAATCGTCATGGATTTCGTAGACACTTTTTCCCACCAGGAACAATCCCCCCAAAAACAGGATCAGGTCTTTCCAGGATACACCATTGGACTCATCAAAATGATCTCGGTTAACTTCTGCCAAAACCTCGGCCGAAAGATGTCCGGCCGTCGAAGTTTCCGTAACGCTCATTCGTTCGATTAGTGTCTGGGGAACTCCAATATCGGTTAAATGAAAAACCGGCGTTTGGAACTGCTTGCCGTTGACCAGATAGAACAGCGCGAACAGCAATAGTAATCGTGTTATCAATGCGAGTGCCAATCCCAACCGTCGCGCCAACGGTTGTTGGGACCGGGGGAGTTTTCCCGAAACAATGGTGATGAACACGATATTGTCGATGCCCAGTACGATCTCCATCGCTGTCAGCGCAAGTAACGCGATTGCCAATTCCATCTAGTTTTTCCCGGTCGATTGCATCAGGTATTTGAAAACCCTCAAATATAAGTTTTGCCGATTGCGTCCGCCACCTCGATCGCTGGATTCACGGCAGTTTGGAACCAAGTCGACACGGCCAATCCATATTCTATTGGTGCATCGTCGGATCCAGTTTTCTTAAACTGGATCCGACGACCTGCGGCCTCGCGTTTTGTTGTGGACCTGGCTGAAAAGTCGAATCGAATTGCGAACGGTTACCTTCCCGGCCCCGTCGTCAATGCAAAACATCTAGTTCTTCCGGGCTGGCTCGTTCTTGGCAGAATCCTCGCCAGTTCCAAACAGATTGCCAAAACCCTTGAACATGTCGAATGAGGGCAGGGCATTCGTGTCGGATTCGGATCGTTCAATATCCAAAAATCCGTGAACGGAAAACTGTGTCTCGGCCTTGGTTACTTCGACTTCAAGCCCCCGGAACCACTGCAAAAACGGGGCAGCATGATCCTTGGGCAACTGTGGACGCGAAAACGATGGCCAGGCTGTTGAGTACCAAAGCAGTCGGCCCGAGGGCAGGACCGCCAGTTCATAAGTTCCGGTCAACGAACAGACCAGTTCGACATCCAACATCCGTTCGGCGATTGCCCGGGTCGCGTCGACGGGTACACGAAATTGTTGCGTCAGCAGATTCAGCAGTCGTACGTTGGCAACCGAGGTTTGCCAGCTCCTTCGATAATTGACCGCGTTGGCCCAGTTGCTTAGCCGCGAATTCGCCAGATCGCCAACGATCAACCGAACCTGGGCTGGCCGTTCGCTCGGAACCACCTTCAGGTGTGGCTTGAGTGCTTCCAAACGATTCTGGTCAAACGCCAAGACCGAAAACTCTTCACCAGAGTTGTCTTTCCACTGCAGTCGCCACAAGTTCAAAAATCGCGAATAAGTAAATCCCATTGGATCCGGCTCCCGGCCCAGTGCCGGCATCCAGTCCGTATAACCGGGGTTCGGCCAGGCCCCCAGATAACCTGGAGCTTCCCGGAGCGTTTCAAGAACCCGTACAACCGAACTGGGACGCAGGTCAACCTTGGGGTCAAGCTGGTCTTGCACGGCAGCGAAAATATTGTGCGGCGGAACATTTGAGCCGACATTACCGCCTCGAACACTGACTTGAAGTCGAATGATGTCGGTCGGCATCGCTGCTATTTCATGCTCAAGGGGTGGACCCAGCATGTTCATCAGCCAGCCATACTTCTGTTCGCCGAACGGCGCCAACCTCGCATCAAATGCAACACGCTCCACGTTCTTTCCATGATCGTAACGTTTGATCGCAATGAACATCGGATCCAGCGTTCGGATCGATTGGGCGAAAAATGCAGCGCGATCCTGAAACCACCGGACCTCCTCAGCCGTCACCGACCCGATCGAAACATCGGGAATGGGTTTGAAAAAACCTCTCCGCCCGCGCACGGAATCAACCCAGTGGTCGCCCACCGTTTGAAAACCACCTCCATCGGCTCGCTGGCCGAAACCATCCGGCAAATACCCCTCTCGAACCAGACCCTCCACACTTTGATCACGAGACTGCTCATTATTCGCGGCCATCCTGGCCATTTCCAGCAGCATGATGCTGGTTACGATCCGGTTTCGCCGCCGGAGTTCAATCTGATACTGTGGAGTCAACAGCTGTTGAAGGAACCGGGTCGAGACATACACAAAAACGGTATGGTCGAGCTCCAGCGGCATATTGTATCGAGCGAAACGGTATTCCTCCGAATCCGCCAGCGATCCGATGCCTCTCCCCGATTCCAGGAATCGTTGGGCAATCACCAATGACGTAGTCACCAAATGGCAATCACCACTTACCGCATAAAACGAACGGTAACGGTTGTCCGGGGTCGACAAAAATTCGATCGTGTCATCGCCAAACTCAATCAGGCGAATTGTCGCACCGAGATTCTTATTGGCCTCGGCGAACTTGGCTCGTTTATTTTTCAGGTTGTTCCTGAGACTTTCCGTTGCCCTGGCATGCAGCAGCACGCCGACAGCCGAGCCATTGTCAAAATAGGTGTCGCTGCCGATTACGGCGACGTCGTCAATCAGGTTGCCACCAAACAACCGATCCCACTCGGTGGACTGAATCGCCAACTGATCGAGAAATTTTGATTGGATTCTGTATTTGAATCCACGGACCTGGATCATCCGACTCAAATCTCCGCCGAATTCTTCCAGTAGCCGCTGCAACCACAATTGATTCTGCCATGTTCCAAAACGCAAGTAAAAACACTCCTCCGGAACGCATTTGGCAATGGGCTCAATGTTGATGTCTTGAGGCAGGTTCTCAACAGTCAACGGCGTCCACTGAATTGGATTCGGAATTTCCTGGTCGGCCAACGCGACGGCCACACCGTTGAGCATCCAGTCGCGAATGGTGTCACTACGTAGTGACTCAACATCAAACATCAACTCAAAGGTCTGCAACATGGGATCCTTGTTGCGTGGTTTCGGCGTCGAAACACTCATTCCCATTCGACGTCCCAGCATGGCCATCAAATAGATTTCAATCATCGGCGGATAATCGCTGGCTTCCATCTGGGCGTTGATGACACGGTTTAAGGTTTGCCACCATTGCACTTCCTGGCGATCGAACTGCTTCGGTCGTACGTTTTTCACAGGAACCTGAAAAGAAACACTGCCACTCCCCTGGAGCGTCAGATTCAGGGGCTGATTACCCTTGAACAAAAACCAAACGGTCTGAGCATCGTCGGGCTGCCCGCCCTGACTGCCAGTGACATTTTCGATGAATGTTCTGAGAGCGGATCGCGAGACCATCGGATAAAACACCCGGTTCTCGCGGTCGGTTAACAGGGTCGCCCCAACTCGCTCAATCATCTCGTCACCTTGGCGCAGTCGAAACGTGACGCGACCGACCCCATAAGGCTGCCCGGCATAGGCTTCGGTGCGCAAAATCAGGGGCTGGTTCTGGATGATCATGTCCAGAGGTGCGGATTGCTTTTGCGGAACAACTTTTTCAATCGGCGGTTTCGTCTCCGGTGCCGCGGCTGGCGTTGGCTCATCTTTCTGTGCTGCCAATCCCGACCGTCCGTCCAGCATGGCAATCGCAACGGTCCAAACCATCATCGCGACAACAGACGCGAGGTGTCCCGTGGTTCTGCGCTCAACGCGATGTATCAAGCCCAAGATCTCTGCACGATTGCCGTTTCGGGACGCCATTAGTTTGCCAAAGTTTGCACAATGAAAAAGGAACCACTATAGTCCGCTTGGGACGCAAGCTATTTGCATCCACAAAAAACACGCCGCCAAACGGCGTTTTACAGGATTGGGAAATTCCCGGATGCCTACAAATTCTCGCCAAACACGAATGGAATTCAAAGGCCCGTTGCGACAAATTCTCGGTCTCAGCCCAACGATTGGCACAGAACAACACATTTTTCCCGATCGGGATTACCAAATTCGATGACAGCATCCAGTATTGAGATCGTGCCTGGAACCATCGCCCCAAACGATCAAGATCAACCGGGTTCGCTTGCCGAATGTTCAGACCAGACGGTGAACGGAGTCAATTTTCTGGATAGTGATTTTTGCGTATTGCTTCCACGGCCAGATCGCAAGGCATGTCCGCCACACGATCCCTGATTCGCAACCCTGCACCCACTCGCTGACCCGTTCGATCCATTGATTCAGGCGACCTCAGCGACAGGTTCAGAAACCTCGTCCAACGTCACGAACACAGACCAATCATCAACCTCAACCTTGCTCTCATAAACCGTGCCCGGTTCTTCTTCCGCATTGACAACGATCTCTTCACCTTCGACCGGAAAGAAAATGTAATCGAGCCCATCCGTATCGACTCGCAGTAATTGTCCCAACTGGGGATGATGCATTTCAACGATCCGCGCATACCGCACCGTACAATTCGTCGTCGAATCCAGTTGGTTGTAAAACACCAGGTCAACATCCTCGCCAAGTGAATTGCACTCCTCGGGTGGCGTTTGAAAAAACCAGAATTTCTGCCGTTCACCCACCACAAGCGTCTGGTCAAGTTCATACCATCCAGGTGTCCACAGGGCATTTTGAGTGCTTTTTTCTACCATGGTCAAAACCTGTCGATCGAACCTGTGAATGGAAATACGCCGCAACACGTAAAATCAAATGCCGCATGATTCTAGTTATCAACAACGTGGTTTGCAATTTAGGGAAGGTTTCCGTTCGTCGAGCCAGGATTGAATCTCTACGTTCGCACTTTCGTGCTCAAAGGTTGATCGCAACGCCTCGCGAGACCAATTCATCGACCAGCTCGGGAACCGAACGATAAAGTACAGCGTCCATTCCGGCAGCCAGCGCGCCGCCTACATTCTCCGGTTTATCATCCACAAAAAAACACTTTTTTACGTGACATCCCGCCATTTCAAGGGCTCGACTGTAGATTCTTGAGTCCGGTTTCATCGAGTTGACTTCATAACTGAGAATCAACGGCTCGAAACACTGCCGCAAAATTGTGTATCGTTGAAAGACCAAATCCCAGTGAGCGCGGCAGGTATTTGACAAAATCCCCATGGGAAAACTTGCGGCCCTCAATTGAGCGATCAACGGGAAAATTTGCAGGTTTGGTTCAAAGATATCGCTGATCGCCATCAACAAATCTCGCTTGTCCGGCCGGCTGTTGGTGGTCCGGCAAAACGCGTCGTGAA
>JAHEBQ010000115.1 GCA_024642205.1 Planctomycetaceae bacterium
CTGCGACCGCGTTCGGCGAACTTGCCAACCGACTGGGCACGCGACCACACCTCGTCAGCCGCGATGCCCTCTCGGATGGCGTAACAGCAGACCGCGAAATCCGTCTCGGAGCGTGCCCCCGCTGGAGCAATCGCACAGGCTGCGATCAGGTCCGCCAGCTTGTCGGCTCTGGTCGCGGATAGCTTGCGAGGAGTCGGAAGCGGCATCGCAGCGACCTTGCTTTGCCGCTCCGACTCCTTCGACGCCTTGGCAAATCGGCCCAGGACGTCAATGTCGTACAGCCGCGACGGCTCGCAGCAGACCAGCGTGGCCAGTGTGGGCTTGTTGCCGTTGCGTTCGTCCTTGCGATTCAGCGTCCCCGGCAAACGTAGCAGTCGCGTGAGGTCCGTCGTGTGGTCTCCTCCCAACGCGTCCGCGATGCCCGCCAGGATGTCCTGAATCCGTTGTGCTTGCGGGCTGATCTTGGAGAGGTGGCGTCGCTGGTCGAGGTAGATACGGTCCTGGCCATCGGAAATGAACCGGCGTGGCTTCTTGCGACCGTTTGCCAACAGCGACCACTCAGTTTCCACCGGTGGCGGGTCGCCGGCGTCGTTGATGACCAGCGGCTCGTTGAGCAGCCAGTAGAGATGCACGCCATGTCCGCTGTGCACGATCGCCGTCGGCTCCGGAATCTCCTTCTGTTGGCACCTCGCGATCGCATCATCCACTGTGCAGTCATCGATATCGGCCCACAGGCAGCGGACGGTGCGAATCTGCCAGGCGAGATCGAACCGGCCCTTGTCGCCAAGTCGAGGACAGACGCCGAAGAACAGGTTGGTACGTTCGTCGCGCGAGCTTGCCAGGAGTCGGTTTAAGACGTCGGGAAGCGTGTCTGCGAGAGCCCGACGATAGCATCTGTTGCGAAAGTCAACGCGACTTCGCTTGGTTCCTCCTTCCGTCCAGGTCTCGATCGGCCGGAAGAGGATGAGGTCGCTTTTATCAAACAGCGTCGTCAGCAGTCGAACGGCTTGGCTGGAATCTGTCGTGACGGTGGCTGCTGGATTCGGGTCGCTCAAATCCATGTTGCGTCCTTGCTATTGGTCTGATGGTTGTGCTGGTATCCAGCCTCGACACTGGAAGTTACGGATCATGCCACGCTCCTCACAGCGACGAAGCACGGAAATAATGGCGCCCTCGGTGAGCTGAAATGCTGCCGCGAGTTCGCGTCCGGTCACAGGCTTCGTGACGTCGTACATCGCTTGCAACTGTGCAGACAGCTGGTGGATGTTGGGCACCGGGAAATTCAGGACTGCTTCGCAGGTGAGCGTTCGTCGCATGCCTTGGCCTCCGTGTCTTTGGCGGAATCGGTCTTCGTTTCTTCCGTGGTCTTGCCGTGGATATCCAGCAGCACCGTGGCCCAGGCAGCCGCTACGTCCTCAGGAATCTCGTGCTCGTCCGTGGTCTCGCTGGCTGTTGATTGCATCCTGCTCTCTCCTGTCGATGTCGCACCCTGCGGGCAATCGCTTCGTCCCTTAGTTACCTATGCCGTAAGCGGACGACACTGCGCGCTCGGGCGGTCCTTTCCTGGGAAGCCGCCGGCGTTGTGCGTCCGTCGCATACTGATTACCTACCGGACGGCAAGCCGAGTTGGCGGTGCAAAATTGAAGGACTGTGCTGTGCATGTCCGCCTGCCTGGTTAAAGACCCGGTTGTCTGGCAAACTGACGAACGCACATCCGCGCATTGGTGCGGGGAATGCACATGCCCTCTATCTGTTGACCTACCCGGTGCGGGGCCAGAATGGCGAAAACGCCCCGCCAAATTCGCAAAAACGCGAACCGGACGGGGCGTAATAGGGTGCGATTCAGTTGTTATCGAAAAGAGCGTCTCTTGAGCGCCCTTCTTCGATGGAAGATTCAATCTGTCGGGAGACATGTTCACTCACGCTGGCTGAGTTTTTTCCAAAACCGGAGTTTCGTTCCTGTCGGTTTGTCCTTCACCCGGATCAGCATCTCGAAAATCGGTCGAGCATTCGGTGGAACCCTCAAGTTCCCCAATCGTGACGGAGGAGACGACATCGAACCCCGAGACTTGGAAACTAACGTGGACTGGATATTCATTGTCAGGGGATTCTCGCGCAAAAGAATGCTGGAGCTGAACTCGATCGATTTGTGAGTGTTGGTTGAAATAGTATGGCCCAGATCATAACCATAACGTTGATCGTGGCTGAACAATTGAAGATCGAATAATCTGTATTTGACAGACGGCCGTTCACGTGCTTGTTCGCCGGTCATTTTCAGAAACAGATATTCGCTGATATTATCTGAAAACATCGGGTAAATGGAAAACGGATAGGAGGTCGCAATTCAACGGCGAAATGATGGCAATCGAGAGCAAGAAGACCCGGCAATGGATTTCCAATGGTTCACCTCGCGATTGGTGTTTTTTCCTTTTTTGGATCGACCAATATTCCGAGGATTGGCAATCAGTTGGACGGAATCAAGGAATGGAAGGAGAATTATGCTGATTCGGATTACCTTGAATGGATCACGCAATTTTTAACTCCCCGGTTTCGAATCCAGTCAGGGAATCAACGGGGGATGCACGATTGGTTGCGCTAATCGACCAAACCCCAGATCAGGCGTTCGTGTCGGCTTCCGTATTGTTCGATCGGAGCAGGCCGTAAATGGTCAGTAGCAAAGCAATCATGATGGTAGCACCGCATAATTGCAACAAGCCTGTGACAACCGTACTGTCGACGCCATGCGGAGGCGGGAATTTTTCATTGAGCGTTGGCATGAGTTTCGAGGAGGAGCCCAGGAACGCAGAGGCGATTCCAGCGGCACCGTTGGTCCAGGTCCCAATTTGCAAAGTCGCAAACCACACTTTCAATGCAGTCCGGTTGAGGCGGAGTTCTTTTACCAGGAAACCAAACGCGACCATCAAGACGCCATTGGCGGTAAACTCGATGTGAGCCATCACAATGCCGCGAAACCACGCCACGGCGGAGGGAGGGATGAATCCCACGATGCATCCGACCGTGATCTGGATAACCCCGAGCAACAGGGTCCAACGTTTAAGGCTCGCTTTCAAACTGCCTAGATCATTTGCCACGATTTTTTCCTTTTCGACCGGGTACCATTGTCACTTGTTATCATGTGGTCTGGGTTCTGTCTGCATTTGTTATTGCGGTGGATTTCACTCTTTGGAAATTCAAATTCGATGAGGGATTCACCAGGACCGCCGAACCCGGGTGTATTCCTCAACACCCTGTTTGCGCCTGATACTGGCTGTTTCATTCTCGTAGTCAGCCGTGTATTCAATTCTGCATTTTGACTCCCGGGGTTCGACATGGGCTCGTTCGCGGGTTGACAAATTGGCTTTACGATTGACCCATTCGAGTAAGCATCGTCGCTCGCGAGATTTGTCGCCGCCGGCACATCGAACTAATCCCCAATTAACCATTGCACGTTAGGGAACCAGCTTGTAACACCAACGGAAAGACGTTCTGCCCTGAATTTCCGACATCAGGGCAACAACGTGTTCCCTTGATTGACCCATTGATTCACTTCCGGCTTGCTTGAATTGATCGGAAAATGAGCTTTTCCTGCTTCCTCCTTAACCCATCGTTTGCGCCGGGGGTTTCGTCGTATCGCGATCCATGACCGTCGTTGTCCCGAATTGAAAAAACTCAATTGCGCGAGATTGTAACGGATGCTCGGTTGATTGTCGAAGAAATCGGCTGGCCCACACTTAGGATTGCCTTGTCGAAATCCTACCGTCATTCGACTTGCTCAATTCCTGGTCTGGTTTGTCCCGAACAAGAATTGAAATTAATGACTGGGGAACAGCGTTTTGGCTCGCCATTTGCTCTGGCAGGTTCTCGATCGGAAAATTCGAAGGTGGCAACGTATTCGAAAATTGAGGAACTTCAAATGACAAGAAATCACTCGCCATCCGTTTCAGGCTCAGACATCAAATCACTCGTACAGAAACTGGGTAGCAGAGACCCCAGTCAAAGAATGAATGCTCGTGAGCAATTAAACTCCATCGGCGATGCTTCGGTGGATGAACTGGTCAAAGCATTCGCGGATGACCGGCGGCAGGTTCGCTGGGAGGCTGCGAACTGTTTGCGTTCCATCCGTAGTCCGAAGGCAATTCCTGCGCTTGTGAAAGAAATGGAAGATTCAAACAGCGACGTCGGTTGGCTGGCTAGCGAAGCGTTGCTTGCGACCGGAAATAGCTCGTTGATCCCGGTGCTAACGAGCTTGACTTCGAACCAGCATCGTGAGCTTGGCTATCTGTACAACCATGCCCACCACATTGTTCGAATGTTTGCTTGCCGTGAAGAATATCAGACCATTCTGCAACCGTTGCTGGACGCATTCGACGAATCCGAGCCCCAGACAAGTGTGCCAGTCCAAGCATATGAAGCGCTGCAGCAACTGGAAAAGCATTAGTTTTCGAGACGCATCGAATGATGTGCTAGTCAGGTCGATGGTTCCATGCCAGTGACGCGTTGCAATTGCCAGGGCCTGTCCAGCGACTTCAGGGTCAGTACAGTCCTTGCTGCTTCCAGATTCGATAAACTCGTTTCGGATTGATCTGCCAGCCAAGCTGACGAAGTTTGCCACAAATCATTCGACAGCCGTCACGCGGAAGTTCGCGAACCAGTTCAAGGATCTGTCTCACCAATGCCGGTTCGTCATCACGAGTCTTGGCCTGGTATCGTTGTGATAGACGGGGCTGGCCAACCACGCGACATACCCTGCGCTCGGAAACTCCGAAGTTCGTTTCAAGTTTTTGGATGGCGATCCGTTTCGGGTCAGGGCTTACCAGTTTGCCTCCGCAAGATGCGTCAGCATTTTGATGTCGAGTTCCTTCTCAGCCACAGTCTCTTTGAGTTTCCGGTTCTCGTCTTCGAGCTCTTTCAATCGTTTGGCGTCACTGGCTTTCATTCCGCCATATTGATTCTGCCAGCGATGATACGTCGCCTCATTTACTTTCAGCGCCTGCAACACGGTCGGCAGATCCTTACCGGCGTTAAGCATCGCTTCGCCATCAGGCAATTTCTTTACGATCTGCTCCGGTTATGCCGTCGTCGTTTCTGTTTCGTCATGAGAATCTCCTTGCCATTTTGGCTCATTAGAATCTCATATCACCTGGAACAGCTTTGGGGGAGCACGCCAGACGCGAGCTGTGGGTAAGCCGTTTGATATTGAAGGCCGAACCCGAATCGAGAAGCCAGAATTATTGGGCATTTCAACTCCCACGGTTCGTTATTGCATGGAGATTTTGCATGAGAAACCCAACGGCAATGATCGCGTTGTGCTTGTTCTCAGAATGACACAGGTTCGCGACTACCTGAAGAGTTTCGACGAAAGGATGCGTGAAGAGCTTATCCATTGGAGTTCATCCATTGGAGCTTATCCATTGGAGGCAACTCGATTGAAGATCGGCGCGAGAAGGCTCAAGGATGGGGACAAAAATACATGCGTCGCGCGCCAGCCCAAACGTCCGAGGCATGTTGCAAAAGGAAACTTTAGATTGCGTCGATGAGTATTTGTTGCAGTTCACCAGGCCGGTTCTCAATCACAAAGCAATCCGACTGACGGACATTCGACCGATAAGTAGAGGCAGCGATTTGTAATGCCCTGACAGGTAGAAAGATCGAAAACAGGTGGGGAACGAAATCTTCAGAAAATCCTTGCATGGTGTTGAATTAATGCTTACGATTCGAATCCAGAGACGAAACAAGTGGGTGTTCATGACCAACACTGCGCATTTTTTGTGGAAAGTCTGTTGAGGGGGGGCTGAATCCAACTTTGTTTGATTTGGCAGAAGTGATTCAGGAAAAAAATCAACTATGCAAATTTTTTGGAAGACTTTTTTGTTAGATAGAGTAGGCGTCGTTTCCCAGGACTTGGGAGGCGTCGATTTGGGTGCTCGCGACATTGGGTAGAACGAGGCCGGAGAATCTCAAACGAAGGAGTTTGGGTTGATTTTATCAACGAAATCTGTGGAGCGAAGCCAGAGAGAGTGACTGATAATTCACGTTGGCGTCAATTTCGTTCAATGGACAGCGATTGATCAACATGAACAGCTATGGTCAGCATGAACAGCGATGATCAATTTAACTGGGAGATTTTTGAAAAACCTTGTCCAACATGGATTTGGATTCGGATCCAGATCAGATTGACAATTGAAATAACCAAAGAGTTCGCTTGCTTGCCGTCCGGGAGAATTCCAACGTAAAGCAACGACCGAGTAACAAAAACAAAACAGCAAGAACAAACGAGACACACAATAAAGGCGGGCTGGTGAGTCCCAAGCGCTAACTAAGACCTCACCAACCCTGTAAACGCATTCGAGCGAACTGTTCGCGCGCTCAAGCTGCGTTTGTAATTCCATTATAGAGCGAACATCCTGGGAGTCCAGAATGTCGAAGGCCCGTAGTCATTGTAGCCGCAACCAGTCAACCGCTTTTCTCCGAAAGAAAAAAAAACGCAGATCTGTTGCGTCCATGTTGCGAGTCGCAAGGTATCGTTCCCAATTCAAACGCGTAGGGTGGGTGCTTCCCAGGTCGCCTCTGCATGCGTGTCGTTGGGCTGGCGATTGGCTGCGGGCACAGATCGCAAATACGGAAATCGCGGCGATCACGAGCAGCAAAGCGCGGCAACGCGTATCGATCGGTCGACCATTGCCCTATCAGGTACTGGAACCACGTCAGTTGCTTGCGACCGTATCCTGGGACGGCGGAAGTCTTGTCGATGCCAATTGGGACACTCCGGAGAACTGGGTAAACGACGTTGTGCCATCGGCTAACGACGATCTCGTTTTCCCTGCCGGAGCATTGCAACAGACGAACGTGAATAACTTCGTGGGGAAATCGTTC
Source organism: Planctomycetaceae bacterium (assembly GCA_024642205.1). Classification (GTDB taxonomy): domain Bacteria; phylum Planctomycetota; class Planctomycetia; order Pirellulales; family Pirellulaceae; genus Mariniblastus. The sequence goes on from JAHEBQ010000115.1 coordinate 6,874, forward strand.
GGTTCCATGTTAATCGAGGGCAGCAACTACGACCTGAGCGGTAATCAGATTGTGTTGAATGGCACGGTCAGCAATTCGGGCTCCGGAAACACGTTTGGAGTGGATGTGCAACTCGCACCTGGCGGGGGATTTGTCAACATATTCAATGGCGAGTTCACGGTCTCAAGTTCGATTGACACCGCGGGCAACGTTCTCAACCTCAATACGTCTAGCGGCACGATGGTGGTCAGCGGTTCGATTTCAGGAACCGGCGGTGTGACGACCGGTGGCAGCAGCGTGACAGCGCTGTCAGGAGTCAATGATCACGAGGGCGAGACAACGGTCACCGGCGGATACCTTTCGATACGTCACGACAAAGCGTTGGGGAAAATCACCGGTGGGACGGTGATCACCGACAGTAATGCCCGGGTCCGCCTGGAGGGCGGAGTGACAGTCATGGACGAGGCGCTGTCATCGTCTTCCGGTGTGGAGTTGCGATTGGAAAGTTTGGGGAACACTAATACCTGGACCGGCGACATTACTTCACTCGATCGCCGCATCTATCTTTATCCGGGTTCCGGAAATCGCCTGGAGCTGGACGGAACTCTGACGACGTCCAGCTACCAGATCTATGTGGATGACTACGGAACGGCCGTTTTCAATGATGACTCTACCGGCTCAAATCAACTGTACGTCAACCGTGGTACCGCCGAGGTGAACGGGACGCTCACGACCGCGAACGCGCCCTACATGCAAGGGTATGATTACAACAACGCCACGCTTGCGGGCACAGGAACCTTGACCTGGACAAACACATCATACGTGGCTCAGATTTCACGTATTGTCGATCCAGGCACCAGCACCACAACTGGTATTTTGACGATGGATAGCGTCAAATTCGGCTCTGCGACCAATTCCAATTACTCGGGCGGTGTGCTGCAAGTGGAGTTGAACGGGACGACTGCCGGTTCGGGCCACGATCAGTTGAACGTCAAGGGTAGCGTGGAACTGGCGGGGAATTTGAACGTCACACTGGCGACCGGATACACGCCCAATGTCGGCGACTCATTCACCATCCTCAATAATGACCTCACCGATTCGATTACTGGAACGTTTGATGGACTTCCTGAGAACGGATTGGTCAATTACGGGGGGAACATTTTTAAGATCAGCTACGTCGGAGGAATAGATAACAACGATGTTGTCTTGACGACAACCGACATCAACTATTTCCCCACAGCTGATTCTCAAAGCGTCAGCACCAATGAAGAGACGCCTGTTAACATTACGCTAACGGGAAATGACCTGGACGGCGATCCGTTCACTTTCTCAATCGACACCAACCCGGTGCATGGGACTTTGAGCGGTAGCGGAGCCAATCGGACGTATACTCCATTTACCAACTATGCAGGTCCCGATAGTTTTGTTTTTCGAACCACGGACCCTAAGGGTGGATTTGGCACGGCGACCGTTTCAATCAACGTCAACAATACGCAAGATCCGCCGACGCAGGTCAATCTCTCAAATTCGTCGATCAACGAGAACACGTTAACTGGGACGAATGTGGGCACATTGAGCACGGTTGATCCCGATGTCGGCGACACGTTCACCTACACATTTGTCTCCGGAATCGGTGACACGGACAATGCGTCCTTTGCGATTGCTGGCGATCAACTGAGTTCGTCGATTACTCCCGACTTCGAGACAAAGGACACCTATTCGGTTCGAGTCAGGTCCACCGATGCGGCCGGTGATTTTACGGAACGTTCGTTCACGATTTCGATCAATGACGTCAACGAAATTCCAACGGCGATCAATCTTTCCTCGACATCCGTGTACGACAATGTGCCTGTCGGCACGATCGTTGGAGCATTCAGCTCAGGCGATCCGGATAACGGAGATTCGCACACCTATGCGCTTGTGTCCGGTTCGGGTGATACCGATAACGCTTCATTCACTATCGACGGGGATGAGTTGAAGATCGCGATCGTGCCGGACTTCCAGACGCAACCCAGTTTCGACATTCGTGTTCGCTCTACTGATTCCGGACTCCTGTCAATCGAGCGTTCGTTGACCATTTCTGTCAATAGCCCGCCAGACGCCGTCGACGACATTTTGGGTGAGGTAACGATCGACGAGGATGATGGCGAGCAGAACATCACAGCATTATTGTTAAGCAACGATTCGGATCCTGAAGGAAACCCAATTTCCATCGTTTCCGTCAACGACACGACGACTCGTGGTATTCTTAGTTTCAATAATGGAGTTGTCACCTTCAATCCCAACGGAGATTTTGAACATCTGGCGGTAGGCGAAACCGAAACTCAATCATTTACCTACACGATTGAGGATTCACTGGGAGAATCAGATACCGCCATTGTTCAAATCAAAATCACTGGAGCAAACGACGCTCCAGTCATTAGTGCCAGCTTGGGTTCGCCGTCACTAATCAAAGATATCAACTTGTTTACAGGAGACTCCTATCCAAGCCAATTGGTTGAACTGGGCGGACAGGTCTATTTCACAGCATACTCCAATGAGAGTGGCCAAGAGCTTTGGAAGAGTGACGGTACCGAGGCAGGAACGGTTCAGGTCAAAGATATTTACGCCGGCAGTGGTAGTTCCTATCCGGGAGAGTTGACGGTGGTGGGGAGCGAGCTTTACTTCAGTGCCAGTTCCGCCACCGGTGGCTATGAACTTTGGAAGAGTGACGGTACCGAGGCAGGAACGGTTCTGGTCAAAGATATTTACGCTGGCAGTGGTAGTTCCTATCCG
>JAHEBQ010000017.1 GCA_024642205.1 Planctomycetaceae bacterium
GACGTTGCCAAAACCAGAGACTGAAAGTGAGCCTCGGTTGGTTCCCGAAGGCGTCGAGGAATCGGCCTGGCTGGAGACCGGAGGATTGATGGCGGCACCCGTCGGATTCGGGGAAGTGATTCTGGTTCCCGTCAATATCGGGGGAGCCATTTCTGTTTACGCGCTTGACCCCGCCCAAGGTGGCAAAACGGTCTGGAAATCGTTTTTGTGCGATGAGCCGGAAACCGGTTCGGTCCCCTGGTCTCCGATCGACCTCTCCCTCGAAGGCAGCGATCTGTTCGTGACCTGTGGCATGGGCGTCGTGTTTGTGCTTGACCCGGCGACGGGAACAGTCCGGTTTGCAAAACGTTACCGACGGGCCGGGCAACCCGATAACTTTGGACGAAGGAACGGCTGGACCGTAAATCGAATGAACTTCGACGGATGGTCGAGTGATGTCGTGATACCCTATGGCCGTCAAATGATCTGTTTTGGCTCGGACACCGACACCATCGAAGCGTTCGATCGCAACTCCGGCAAATTAATCTGGCGGAGCGAAATGAGCCCCGTCGGATTCAAGGTCGACTACTTGCTGGGAGTTTACAACGATATGCTCTATGCGGCCGGACTGGAAACGATCGTCGCATATGATTTGAAAGGCGAAGGGCGTATGGTTTGGGGAACCGATCAGCTGTTTGATGGAAAACAGTCATTGGGCCGTGGGCTGGTTACCCCCAAAGGCATCTATATGCCGGTGGAAGACAGCATTTACCAGTTTTCGCTGCAAGGGAAAAACGGTCGTGCGGAAGTGCTGGCGAAAGTTCATGTGGATCTGGGGATCGATGCCCCCGTTGGCAATCTGTACAGCGATGGTGAACGGTTTTGGGTTCACGGAGCCAACCGGCTGTATGCGCTTGCGACCAAAGAAGAACAGTAAAAGTAACAGAGAGACTTGTTGAAAACCGTTTATGCCGGGCCATGCAAACTGGCTTGGCAGCAAGAATTGAGTGCAACGTTGAAATTGATTGCAGATAACAATTTGCTTGAATGGATCCTAGGAAACGATCCTGATCGCGCGGGAACTCCCAAACTCCAATGGGTCAATATGCCCGAGTCCTGGGGGGTGTTTGTCCTGGTCGCGGTCCTGGTTGTAATCATCTTTGGTGTGTTCTGGATGTATCGCCGGGAGATCAACACCTGTCCGATGCCGTTCAAATTGCTGATGGGTGGTTTACGGTTGTTGGTATTGATGTTGTTGCTGGCAATGTACCTCAAACCTTCGGTATTCTATCAACAGGTCAATGAGATCAAGCCCACGATTCCGTTGCTGAGGGACAGTTCGCTGTCGTTTGATCGTGGTGATATGTACCGAAGCAAGGACCAGGCGAATCAACTTGCCCAGTTAACGGGATTGCCAGTCTCGGAAATAGAGTCGGGAAAAGTCAAACGTTCGAACTTGGTCAACCAGGCATTCAGGAAGAATCCGGCGCTGCTTGAAGAACTCCGGGACAAGGGCGCGATTCGCGTGATAAATTTTGCCGACGGGAACAGCCCCGTCGCCGTGATTCCCGCGACGGTCAGGAACGAGACGGAGCAGAAAAAAGCGGGGGATGCGGAGAAAGGAAATTCCGTCGAAGGATCCGGTGGCGTTGAAACTCAAGCCGGCTTGATTCGCGAGAGCATTCCCGATCTTGAAGCCAATGGACTGGGAACGGATATCTGGCAGGCACTCCGTGAGTCGCTTGATGATGCCACCCGCTTGTCGGCGGTTGTGCTGATCAGTGATGGCCAACACAACGGCGGCGAAGACCCGATCGAAATCGCTCGAAAAGCCGCGTCCCAGGGCATTCCCGTTTTTGTCATTGGCGTCGGTGACCCAAACCCACCCAAAAACCTCGCGGTCACGGAAGTTTATGTTCGAGACAAGGCCTATCCCGACGAACCGTTTGAAATCGAAGCGGTCTTGCAGACCAGCCAGGTTGGCGAGGACGGGATGCCGTCACGAATTGAAGTTCAGCTGGTCCAGCAACTGGTCGACCCGCGAACCGGCAAACCGGGCCTCCCGGAAAAAGTTCAAACCAAAGACGTCGAGGTACCTGAAACAGGTGGCCGAATTCGCGTTGATTTCGATCAGACGTTGAATCAACCCGGCAAATACGTTTATACGGTTCAAGTCGATCCGCTCGAAGATGAGACCGAGACCGACGATAATGCGCGGGTGACCTCCGAAATGGAGGTGGTCGACGAGAAGGTCAAAGTCCTGCTGGTGTCCGGTGAAGCGAGTTGGGATTACCAGCACGTTTACAAGTTGCTGCAGCGGGACCAGACGATCTCGCTCAGCTGCTGGCTTCAATCGATGGATGAATCGCGGACTCAGGATGGAAACGAGCCGATTTCCAGGTTGCCGCGCTCGATCGACGAACTGGGCGAATACAACGTCGTGATGTTGATGGATCCGAACCCGGAGGAGTTTGACGATAAGTGGATGGATCTGCTGAAGGATTTTTGCAAATTCAAAGCAGGTGGTGTGTTGTTCATGGCAGGGCCACAGTACACCAGCGAATTCGTCACCATGAACCGTTTGAAAGCCGCCCGGGAATTGCTGCCCGTCCGGTTTGGCGATACCGAATTTATTGACACGATCGAAGCGCTGGCTTCGGCCAAGGACAACAAGCCCGGGCAGATGTTGGTTGTCAACCACAACCTCGACCACCCGGTGATGAGCTTTCGCAGCGATCCGGCCGAAACGCAGAAGATCTGGGAGTTGATGCCCCCGGTGTTCTGGAGCTTTCCCACGATCGCGGCCAAGCCGACGGCGCGGGTGCTGCTGGAAAGTGGCGATCAAGTCAACGCGGAAGGGAATCAGCCATTGATGGTTGCGGGTCGGTATGGTGCGGGATCGGTGTTGTATATGGGATTCCAGGACACATGGCGCTGGCGCGCCGTGGGGGTTCAAGCTCAGTACTTCGACCGGTTCTGGATTCAGGTGGTGAGGTACCTGGTCGAGACCCGTTCGTTGCAAGGCTCTCGCCGAGGATTTATTGATACCGAGAAAACGGAATTTGAACTGGGGGACCGGGTGTTGCTGGTTGGCCGGGTTCTGGACGAACAGTTCAAGCCATCGAAAGTGCCGGTTCACAAGGCGATCGTCCGAGCCGACGACGGTCGAACCCAAACGGTCGAAATGAAAATGCTTCCCAACCAGGAAGGCAGCTACGAAGGGACCTTTGTCGCCCAGCGGATCGGAAATTTTGAAGCGACGATTCAATTTGCCGGGGGTGACTCCGAGGGCAAGTTGATTGATCCGATCGCTTTTCGGGTGGTTCCCCCCAGCGCCGAATCGGGGGCGTACTGGTTGAATGAAAAGTTGCTTTCCGAAATCGCAACGCAGTCGGGAGGGCAATATTTCCGCCTCGAGCAACTCGCTAGATTACCCGGTGTTTTGCCGACGCTTGTGACGCGGGCTGAATTCAACAGTCCTCCCAAGCCGCTCTGGGATGCGAACGAGTATTTGCGTTGGTTGTTCTACGGACTGCCAGTCGTGTTGTTGACGATCGAATGGATTTTTCGCAAATGGTACAAGTTACTTTAGGAGTGAAGCAAAAATATTCCGGAATTCGGAAGCTGGGCCCGCCGCAACCAAGACGAAAGACAATCGCAATACAAGCAACGTCCCGGCGGGAGCCTGGGTCACGCCCAGGTGTTGTCGTCCTGTTTGGGGATGTTGTTTTGCGTGGCGGCGCAGCAGTCCAGGGAATTGAGGATGGCCGGCCAGCCGGTGGAGTCGGCGTTCAGGCAGTCGGGAAAAGTAGAATTGGCGTTTTTGAAATCATCAGGTAGACGGTCGCAATGGCAACAGTAAGTTCACCGACACGAAATGTGCCCAAAGTGGTTCTGAGAAAACTGCATCGCATGCGAGGCAAGTTGACCCGCTGGATTCTGGTTCATGGGATCGGTCGCTGGTTGATGGTTGTTTTGGCGATCCTGGCACTCGATATGCTACTTGACCGTGCTTTCAAAATGGATTTTGCCCAGCGTGTGGTGATGCTGTTCGTGATGAGTTTTTGCGTTGCGGCCTATTTCGGTTGGAGGGTCATCAAGCCTTTGTTGTCGCGTCCCAGCGATGACGCGCTGATTTATGAAGTCGAAAGCAAAAACCCGGGTTTGAATGAAAGCCTGATTTCGGGCGTCCAGCTGTCCCGCCAGAAAGACCTGGATCAGATCGGTGTTTCCCCGGAATTGTCGCAGGCAACGATCGACATGGGGCTGGCGAAAGCCAATGCAATTGACTTCGGCAAGTCGCTTGACCTGTCGAGGTATTTTCAAAACTGGATGTTGTTGCTGGCCGGTCTGGCGTTGCTTGGCCTGATCGGTGTAGGAGTGACGCAAACCGAATTTTTGCGAACGTGGTACAACCGGAATATCCTGTTGCTTGACGATCAATGGCCCCAGGCGACGTATCTGGAGATTGCCGGTGCCGTGGATGGGAAAATGGTCCTTCCACGAGGCAGTGATCATCGCCAGCTGGTTACGGTGGACGAGAAAAGCACGGTCACCGACGTCGTGGTTTCGCTGGAAATTGACAATCCCGGTGGCCGAACGATCCATCAAATGAAGCCGACCGGCAAGCTCGCCGGCCGCGAGCATGTGTTCATGTTTCACAACGTGTCGTCTCCATTTCGTTTTCGTGCCGCTGGTGGTGACGACGTGACGGAATGGGTCGAGGTTACGCTGGTCGAACCTCCGAGCATTATTGAATTGAAAATGAGCGCATTGATGCCGGAATATACCGGTTTCACGGCCATCGAGCTCAACGGTGCAGGACCTCACGCGATGTTGGTCGGGAGTCGCCTGAGGCTGGATATCAAGACCAACAAATCCCTGACCAGCGCCCACGTGAAACTGGGGGAGGAGGTCTTTCCCATGGCAAATACCGGAGGTGACAGACAATTTGGTTTGACGCTTCCTGCCGACGGTGGTCAACTGCGCGGTGGCGAGTACGGATTTGAACTGGTGGATACCTCCGGCCTGAACAGCTTGCGTCGTTCGAAGTTCAAGGTCACGATCAAAGAAGACGACGTTCCCAAAGTACGGGCAAGTTTGCTGGGTATCAGCGGCCTGGTTTCTGCTCGAGCCATCCTCCCGACATCCTACCAGGCCGTGGACTCGTACGGCCTGACCCAGCTCTCGTTTGACTCGAACTGGAAAACCGGAGTTGACGAAAGTACGCCGGGCGAACGCGAACAGGTTTTTGCGGAGCTGGGACTGGGCGAGGACAAAATTCCGATTCGGCAGGTCAAAGACTATGCTGAACTTGACCTCATTCCCTATAACTTGACTCCGGGAACCAGCTTTCGTTTTTCGGTTGCGGCCAGGGACAATCATCCAGGGGTGGCAAATGTCGGTCATTCCCAGGAATTTCTTCTGCGCGTTGTTTCCGATGAAGAACTTCGGGCTGACTTGTTGCGACGCGAAATTGAACAACGAAAAGCGTTTGACGATCAGGCTTACCAGGTTCAAATGGCACTCATGACTGAAGTCCAGACGATTGCCGTCCGAACCCGAGAGGCGGGCACGGCCCAGGAAGACTTCGACTCCCAGCGAGAGGCTGCCTTGATCAATCTGGTTCGAAAACAAAAAGGTGTCGGCACAGCGATGGACCGGATCGCCAATCGATTTGAGGAATTTCTCGTCGAAGTCACAAACAATCGACTCCACGAAGCCGAGAACCAGCTCGCACCGGACCAACGCATCGAGACTCGATTTGACGAACGAATCATTCAGCCGATTCGGCGACTGGATTCCGAATTGGTTTCGTTGGCGAGTCGCCATTTGGATAACTCGCGTCGCGCGGTGCGGGCACAGAACGAATTGGATCAAGCCGTGAATCAGGTGGTCAATGTCCAGTCACAGATCATCGAAGAAATGAAAAAGATCCTCAGTGCGATGGCTGACTCCGAAAGTTTTCAGGAAGTCATCAATGATTTCCTGGAAGTCAAGAAGAATCAGACAGATATCAAAGGCGGCATCAAGGATCGACTCAAACCCAAAGACGACATCTTTGAAAAAGATGACCAAGGCATTTTTGATCAATAGCCCTAATAGTTTACATTTGACCGCGTTCTGTTTACGCGGCAGTTCGTTGAAGCTGGAGACGGTCGATGAAAATATCTAACCAATTTGCGTGCTTTGGGATTGCCGTCTTGGCGGTGTTGGTGTCGCTCGGGAACGCGAGTTCGTTGTCGGCCCAGGTCCAAGGTGACCAATCGGATCTGCGGACCGTGCTGGGGCTCCGGCAGAAAAAGGTCGAGCGAGACATGCTGGAGCTCGAAAACAAGCTCACCATCTATGCCGAAAAGCTTCGAGAAAAGGAGCCTGAACGGGCGAAACTGCTGGTCGCCGCCTATCAACAATCAAAAGAACAGCTCGTCACCAAGAAGATGGCGCAACTCAGTGTGATGCTCGATAACAATCAACTGCAGGAAGCGGATCAGTTGCTGGATGAAGTCATCGGGAATCTCGAGGCGTTGATTCGATTGCTGACTCAGCAGAAAGATCAGGAAGCATCGAAAAAAGAACAGCAAGAACAGCTCGAACGCTGGAAGAAAAACATCGAAGAACGTTTGCAGGAACAGAAAACCCAGACCAAAGACACCGAAAAAGTTGCCAATAAAGATGAAACACTCAATAAGCTGGAAGCGCAGATCAAGCAACTCGAGAAACTGATCGGCAGACAGCAAGAAGTCATAAAAGACACGATCGACAAGTCGAAAGATGGGCTGCGGGCGCTCGACAAGGTGGCTGACAAGCAATTTGAAGTCCGCCAGGAAACCGACGCACTGCGTAAAGAGATCGCGGGTGATAATCTCGACTCCGAAGAACCAAATGATCAAAAACCGGGCGACCAAAAGCCTGGAGATCAAAAATCTGGTGATCAAAAGCCTGGAGACCAAAAACCGGGTGATCAAGAGCCTGGAGACCAAAAGCCTGGAGACCAAAAACCTGGAGACCAAAAACCTGGCGATGGAAAACCAGGCGATGGGAAGCCAGGCGATGGGAAGCCAGGAGATGGGAAGCCAGGAGATGGGAAGCCAGGAGATCCAAAACCAGCTGGAGCGGAGCAAGAGACTCAGCCATCGCCTCCGCAGCCGGGGCAGCAGGCGCTTGACAAGGCCACCGACCACCAGCGCCGCGCTGAAGAGAAGCTAGGGACCGGCAAACCGGAAGACGCCAAGCGGCAAGAGGAGCAGGCGCTCGAGGAAATGTCAAATGCTCTCGAAGAAATCAAGAAAGAGAAACGCCGGATTGAAACATTGCCACCGGAAGCACTTCAGCAGATGGCGGAGAAACAACGACGAACACGCGACAAGGCGATGGATATTCTGGACGAGATGAAAAAAGCACCCAAGCCCCAACCAGAGGATGGAGACTCAAACCCGAACCCGAATCAACCACAGCCCGGCCAGGAGAAAATGGAAGAGGCAGGCGGCGCGATGAAGGATGCAGCAGATGACCTCCAGGAGCAAAATCCGCAAGATGCGGAAAGGAAACAGAAACAGGCCGAAGAAAAGATGGAGGAGGCGCTGGATGAAATCGAAGACCGCTTGAAGCAGCTCCGGGATGAAACTCGCGAAGAAAAACTGGCCCGCCTTGAGGCGCGGTTCAAGGAGATGCTTGATCGGCAGCAGGTTGCCGGCGTCATGACAATTGAACTGGATGACAAGCGGACCAACCTCGGGCAGTTGGGGCGAAGAGATCAGTTGTTGCTACTGCGGCTTTCCAATGAAGAGTTGGAGATCAGCGAACTTGGACAGCAGGCCTATGACTTGCTGCTCGAAGATGGGACCAGCATCGTGTTTCCAGAAGTCGTACAGGAACTTCGCAATGACCTGGGTAGCGCCGCCAAGATGTTGAATGACGAGCGGACGGGCCAGTTTACGCAGCTTCTCCAAAAGGAAATTGAGTCGACGATTGAAGACTTGATCGATGCGTTGAAAGAAGCGCAAAACGAGGGCGGCGGCGGTGGTGGTGGTGGCGGCGGTGGTGGTGGCGACCAACCACTTTTGAAGAAATCCGCCGAGCTCAAAGTGATTCGTATCCAACAAATGCGGCTCAATCGCCGAACGATAAAGGTCGAGCAGTTGCGAGGCCAGGAGGGTGGTGGGAATGGGCGAGGTAATGAGGATTTGGAGAAAGTTCTGGACCAGGAAGCGATGAATGCTGCCGAATTACAGGCAAAATTGCTGGAAATGACCGAACGAATCATGGAAAAAGAGAACGATCGGTAGAATCAGGGGTTATAAGATAGTAGTGATTTGGCATACACAGTTGTTTTCGGCGTATGCTTGCGGCAGATTGAAGCAGGTTTCCCGAAAATGGCCATGGCCTCCGCAGTGTTTTTCACGATAATAGATCTAGTGATCCGGAAGTCCCGATGACGGACTCTCCACCACGGTTTTTCAGTTGCGAATTCGACGAAGGGATCCCCATGAAACGAAACCGTCTATTTCAGATCGCATTTGGCTGGATTGCGATGTTTGCAATCATGGCCGGATCGGTTGCCACGGCGGCCGCGAACGACAGCCATACCGAAAAGGTAATTGCGTCGTTTTTGAAGCACGTCGCTTCGCTCGACACTATCGCCGAAAAACAAAAATCAGAAATCAGCAAGACCATCACGGACGCGGGTCCGGATGATCCAGATGCTGTCACCGAAGGACTGATTCAGCTTTACCCGAAGTACTCGCAAGCCGTTGAGTCGTCGGATACTGAGAGTGTCGAGGCTGCCGTTGAGTTGCTCTCGCCGCTTGCCGATTCGGACGATAAATTCCTGGCCGCCGACGCAAGTTTCTATCTGGCTCGAACGTTGATGAATGATGAGCGTTTCGAAGACGCAATGCCACGACTGAAACAGTTGGTCGGTGACCTCAGCCAGTTCACCGCGCATCAGGGAAGCACACAGTACTTTATCGGCGTGGCCCAGGCTGGGTTGCTTCAAAATGACGATGCCATTCAGTCGTTCATGCAGTTTCTGCAGTTCAACCCTGAGGCTCCCGAACGATTGAGGGTCAGTGCCTGGCGACAGGTACAACAGCTCCAGTCGATCCAGGAAGGCAAACTTGACGACGTCCATCAGCGAATGGATTTTTCACGCCGGCGACTTGAGTTGATCGAAACCGACAAAGTGACTCAGACGGAACAGGATAAAATCGTCAATATGCTGACGAAGCTGATCAAGGAGGAAGAAAAAAAGGAATGCAGTTCCAACTGCAAGCAGGGCGGCACGTGAGAGGCCAGCAAGAAAGCTTCTGGTCAGAAGCAAGCCGAATCCAAGCCCAGCGAAAGCAACAAGAGTCAAAAGGGAGGAAAAAGCAATAATCCGAACGGCCAGGTTGTTCGAAAGTCGTATGATGATTCGCCCGCCAGTCCGTGGAGTCGTTTGCGAGATCGCGCCCGTGATCCCGCCAACAATGCCGTGAAGGAAAAACTCCCAGCTCGATATCGGGACATCGTCGAGAAGTATACCGAAGCTGCCAATGGTGAAATCCAAAAGTAGTTTCCGATGTTGATCCCGTTGATCGCACACACGGCACTTTCCCTTTGGTAAGTGCCGTTTTTTGTTGTCTGCCTGGCTACGCGACGTCAAGACACCGTTACGAAGATCAATTAGAATATCCGTCATGACGGCACAATCAAAATTTTCGCGGTTCACGCCTTTCGATCGTCCGTCAATTGCCATCCGGCATGCAAGGGAGCGATTGTTCTGGCTGTTGATTACACTGTCCGTCGCGGCGTTGCCGACGTTGCAAAATTTGCAACGATCCGCTCGCGTATATTCTGCCGAAGTCCCCCATTCTGAGTTGACGAGCCTTGGCACAGGGAAAGTTGCTGATCTGGGGAAATCGACAATTCAACTGGTTAGCGGAAGGGTGGTCGATGCCACAATTACGTCCGTTGACCGCGATGGAAATGTCGCCGGCGGTGACGTTCCGAACGGGCTCAATATTCGGGATGTTTTATCGGTCAGGACATTAAGAACAACGCAACGCGACACAACCCATCCGGTGCGTATCCACGTGATCGGTGGAGGATTGCTCTGGATTTCCAATCCATCGATCGCAGATGAAATGCTGGCTTTTCGATCGGGCTCAGGTGCCACAAAGTTGCCACTTCAAGCTTGCAGGGCGATCGTTTGGTCAACGTCGCCAACGGTTGAAAACGCCCTCAAATCGCCGTCCCGGGAGAGTGATACGGTGATTGTTGAGACAGCCGATGGAGAGCGCGGGGTCGAGGGGATTCTTGAGTCGCTCGATGCCGAGTTCGTGGGCATCAATTACAAAGGCGAGTCCCGGAAAATTGGACTGGCGAAAGTCAAAGCCGTCATCACGGCCGACCTGGGACTTGCGCAAGCTGAGGGTTCTGTGGCAACAGTTCAGTTGGTGGATGAATCCAGGTTGATCGGCGTAGTCGTTGCCTTGGCTGGGGACCAGTTGACGATGGATGTCGCGGCTGAAACGTTGATTCGTTTGGATACATCCGGGATCGCTACCATCTCAATTGCTTCTGACCGGCTTCTTTTTCTGTCCGATGTCGAGCCGATCGAAGTCCAGGAGAAAGCGATTTTTGCAGTCCAGCGAAGCTGGAAACGGGATCGAAGTGTTGGAGACAACCCGCTGAGAATTCGACAGGCAGGATCAGAAAAAACGGTCGCGTTCAGCAAGGGCTTGGGAACGCAGGCATCATCGCGATTGGTTTTTGCCAACACAAATGACTTCGATCGGTTCAGTGCGGTCGTGGGCATCGATGCGGAGACAGGTGGCCGGGGCGACTGCCAGATGGTGGTTCGCGGCGATGGAATTGAATTATGGACGAAACGCGTGCGTGGTTCGGATGGACCACAGGAAATCGACGTGGACATTACCGGGATGAAGCAAATCGTGTTACTCGTTTATCCGGGCGAGGAATTTGACTTGGGTGACCATGCCGATTGGGCCGATGCACGGTTCCTGAAATCGAAATAGCCTCCCCGGTGGAATTTGAAGGCGGAAACGGGCGGACACTCAAGCAACCTCACGACGACATTTCAGGACTTCCTTGCGGCGCATTCGATTGGTGCAGGTTCGATGATTACCCTTAAGCTACCTCAAGTATTCTCGGCTCCAGTCGCGGCCATTCTGGCTGCGACGTTGATCGGCACGGTTTTTCCCCTCGTCGATGCAACCGCCGATGACAGGCTTTCCAGCGACGATCGAAAGTTGATCTCCGCCGTCGAGCAGCATCGCATCAACGCGATCAAGCGAGTCGTGGGCAGTGTGATCGCGATCTACGATGAAGACCGCCAAGGGGGTGGTTCAGGCGTGATTGTTGACCCCAGTGGAATTGCTCTGACCAATCACCATGTCATTATGGGCGCGGGTGTGACCGGTTGGGGCGGGTTGGCCGATGGCCAACTTTACCGATGGAAACTGATCGGAACCGATCCGGGCGGCGATGTCTCATTGATTCAGATGGAGGGTAAACAGGAATTTCCGTTCACACCGCTGGGAGACTCGGACCTGGTCCGGGTCGGCGATTGGGCGCTGGCGATGGGTAATCCGTTTATTCTGACCGAAGACCAGGCCCCAACGGTCACGCTGGGTATCGTCAGTGGTGTGAAACGCTATCAGCCCGGCGCCGGGCTGAATCAACTGGTGTATGGTAACTGCATTCAAGTCGATTCATCGATCAATCCGGGGAACTCTGGCGGTCCTCTGTTCAACCTCAACGGTGAGGTGATCGGGATCAATGGTCGGGGAAGCTTCAAAGAGCGTGGACGCGTGAATGTCGGATTGGGTTATGCGATTTCCTCAAACCAGATCAAGAACTTCATTCCGGATCTGCTGGCGACAAAACTGGTCGAGCACGCAACGCTGGATGCGAGTTTTGCGGATCGAGACGGGAAAGTCGTATGCTCCCAGTTGCACCTTGACTCACCGGTAGCGGCGGCCGGATTAAGAACCGGCGATGAATTGCTGGAATTTGAAGGGGAAAAAATCAAGAACGCGAATCAGTTTACCAACCTGATTTGTACGTTGCCTGAAGATTGGCCCACCGAATTGCTGTTTCGCAAAGAGGATGGTACCGAAAAGAGAATTGTTGTTCGTACGTTGGGGCTGCCTTATCTGAAACCCAAGGCTCCACAGGAACAAGATGACGGTCGTGAGAAAACCCCCGAGCAGGAACAGCAACGGAAACGACAACTCGAAATGGTCAAATTGCTGTCCGCTCCTCCTGGGGAAGTCCGGTTCAAAGACACCAACCGGAAGTACGCGGAACAGGTCATGGAAGATTGGCGCAAAACCGAATGTGTCGACGTCAAAAATATCCCGGTTGGTGTTGCCAGGCTGAATGACCAGGTTACTCGTGATGGACGGGAAGTTGGTTCGCAGGCGATGTGGCTGGCGTCCGATGGTCGGATTCGGGTGGAGTGGAAGATCGACGGGCAATCCGGTCTATATGTATTTGATGGCGAGTCGTTTTACGCCATTCAAAACGGGAATCCCAGGAAACTCTCGCTGGTTGAGGCGAAGTTGGATGAGACGCTTGTGCAGGCAATCTCCATGGCTGCCGTATTTGACGAATCACCATTTCAGATGTTCGGTGCTCCCATGATTGACGGTAGCGATAAAGCTCTGGGGCAAAACGCGTATCGCTTTGATATGCTCGACGAAGATCAAGATCATTTCTACTGCTGGTTACGAATGTACGGAGCGGACGGGCGACACTCGCCACGATTATTGAAGTCTTCGGCGAACAAGGACTGCGAGGGTTCTGGCGGAATTGCGTTTGCGGATTGGCATCAGGTCGGACCCGTCTCGGTCGCCTGGCATCGCGAATGGGTTTCGGGTCTCTCGGAATCCACATCCCTTGTGATCAACACGCAGTCTGCGGAGTGGCTGGACAGGATGGATGAGTCATGGTTTCAAGTCAAAGCTGAAAAAATCAGCCCGGACGCAAAAGCGGCTCGAAATTCAGAATCGGACGACGCCCAACCGGACGCGGGAGGCGGGGCATGAAACAGCCAGAACTGAGTTTGATTTACCGCACATTGTGGGTGATCGTTTTCGCCTGGTCTTCAACAGCATGCACATCGAATGCGCATTCGCAGGATCCAGGACCCAACAGTTTCATACAGGATGTAATCGACGCGGCACAGCCAAAAATGGTCAAGGTCTACGGTGCGGGGGCCGGGCGCGTGGAAGGGTTTGCAACCGGAATTCTGGTTTCCGATGATGGAAAAATCCTGACCTCCCAAGGGGTCTTTCTTGATGGGCGGCAGGTCAAGGTTGTATTGGCAGACGGTACCCAATACCAGGCAACCATTTTGAAACGGGATCGTGTCTCGCAGGTGTCGTTGTTGAAAATCCAGGCCGAAACGCCGGATTATTTTGAACTCCTGTCAGAACCGGTCGGCGAAAAAGGCGACTGGGTCGTAGCGCTCTGTAATTCATTCAAGGTCGCCGACAAGGATGAACCGGTCTCGGCGACACTGGGAATCATTTCGTTGCGAACGACCATGGAAGCCCGGCTGACAAAACGCGACGTCGCTTATCAGGGCGAACTCGTGTTGATCGATGCGATTACGAGCAACCCGGGTGCAGCGGGTGGTGCGGTGTTAACCGCTGACGGGCAACTGGTCGGGATCGTCGGTAAAATCATCAATAGCTCTGAAACAAACACCCGTCTCAACTACGCCGTTCCCAATTCCGTATTGGCAAGATTTCTCCAGGGAAAACCTGATCCAATTGTCGCTTCCCAGCCGGTGGAGGTGGTGCAACAAGCGGACCTGGGCGTGGTGTTGTTCCAGTTTGGGGGGCGAAGTAACCCGGCTTACGTGGACCGAGTCGTTCGTGGTTCTCCGGCGGCGGAGGCGAAATTGAAAACGGATGACATGATTGTTTCGATCGATGGCAACAAAATCGGGAGCGTTCGCGATTACGCCAGGGTTCTGGAGACGCTCCGGCCGGACGAAGAAGTGCTGATGATTGTCAAACGCGGCGTCGAAATGGTTCGAATTCGGATTACGCCACGGGCAAAGAAATGACCGGGGCAAAAAGAAGATTGGCTGCCGGGAACCGGGATATTGATATTTGTTTTTGGAATGACGCGAAAATAGAAATGACACAACGCCTTTGCGATTCTTTGGATTCAAGACGTGGCCCCCGGACACCATGGATGTTCGCGTTGGTTTTTGTCATCGTATTATCTCCATCGCTCGTCGGCTCGCAGGAAGAACCTGCGAGTAACCGGGGCGACGCGGAAGCGCGTCGCAACCCGGGCGAGGAAAAAAACGAAACGCTTTCGCAAGCGGAGTTGTTTCGTGCAATGTCATTGACCTCGCGCGCATTTCGGGAAGCGGCCAAACGCATTGAGCCGTCGTTGGTCACGATCGAATCGTACGGTGGCGTGTCGGCGGTTCAGGGGCGGATCGGAGGGATTCGCAGCCAGGGAGAAGGAAATACTACGGGCGTGATGATTTCGCCGGACGGGTTCATCATGACCAGCACATTCAACTTTATTCAGCAACCGCCTGTGATTTCAGTGATCACCAGCGACGGACGACGGCGATTCGCCAAACTGCTCGGTCGTGATGATACACGGAAGATCTGTCTCCTGAAAATCGACAATGTCAGCGATATGCCGGTTCCAGAAATGGTCGACGAATCCGAAGCAGAGGTTGGGCAATGGGCGATGTCGATTGGCGTTGGCTACGGAGACACGAGTCCGGCTTTGTCGATCGGGATCATCAGCGCCAAAAACCGAATCGGTGGTCGTGCGATTCAAACCGATGCCAATCTCAGTCCCGCCAACTACGGCGGTCCGCTGATCGATAGTCAAGGCCGAATGCTGGGAATTTGCGTTCCGATGAACCCGCAGTCCCAAGCGATCGGGGCGGGAGTTGAATGGTATGACTCCGGGATCGGATTCGCGATTCCAGTCGCCAATGCCGACCGGTTGATTGAGCGACTCAAGTCGGGCGAGCGAATCCTTCCCGCGTTTCTCGGAATTCAATCCGCTGCCAATCCGGCCGGCGATGGCCTGTTGATCAATCGCGTCGTTCCCAAAACAGCCGCCAGTGATGCCGGCTTGAAGGACAAAGACATCTTGTTGGAGGTCAATGGTGAAGCCGTCAACGACATGCTTCGGTTGCGGCAGATTCTCAACAAGTTCGAATCCGGAGACTCAGTTGAATTGACCGTACTTCGATCCGAAAGCGGCAAGCAGGACGCGGTCCAAGTCAAACTGGGAGTCCCACCCTTGCCCGAAGGAGAAGAAGAACAGTTGGAGCCGCCGAAAATTCGATAGCCGGGATCGTGACCTGGAAATCGCCTATTCCGCCCCACCCGGCGTGACTTGGACTTTGGCGTTGTATTCTCCCGTCCAGCGGTAACCATTCTGGGCCAGGTAGCTGTCCTGCATCGCAATCGCGAGATAAAGGACTCCACCCTGTGTCACTGTCCAATCGCTTTTGGCGCCGACCTTGATGATCTTTCCGCTGCTCCCGATTCTTGCACAGAGAGTTCCACTCTGGATTCCCTCGTATTGACCCTGGTTCGCCAAACCTTCGGGCGTCGACGAACTGCTCCAGTTGGTCCATTGAACGACGCCATCGGCTTTGATCGATATTTTGTCCCCTTTATTAACCCGGATTCGAGTCGAGACGGGCTGACGTTGAAAGAATTTTTCTGCTCCCACAACGACATTTTTCCTGATGTTTTCCTTCTTTTCGTCAAACGATCGTTCCGCCATTTTGATATCACTGAGGTCCACCGAAAGTTCGCCAAATTTGCTCTTGATCGTGAAATTCTCCTGCAGGATTTTACCCACGATTTCGAATTCGGGGGTTTTTACCGAATCGCCACGAATCAAGGAGCGGTCAACGGGTGATTCGTCCTCGTCAAATTCATCCAGCGTCTGGTTGATTTCCTGCTTGATTGCTGCGAGACGTTTCTTTCGTTCTGCGCTACCTCCGTCCTCGAATTTGTCAATCTCGTTTCGAATTTGCATTCCCATCGAAGCAAGTTCGCGGTGCGATTTTTCGCGGATTTCAAAGTCTTTGTCGTCCAGTGATTCCACCAGGCTCAGGATCTTTGCATTCAGCTCCGGAATGCTGTCCAGTCCCGGGTAAAGCTTTTGGATTCGATCAATCGGGACTTGCAGGACGCCAAATTCGGTTTTGACGGAAATGCTTTCGACCTGGAGTTCGCCAGCCACGATGGAGCCATCCCACATGTGGAACCGGACATAATTGTCCGGAAATTTCTCCGCTGTATTGGCAACCGATTTTGTGTCGGTTACCTCCCCCTCCTCCTCTTCTTCTTCCGGTTTCTTGGCTTTTTCGTCGTCCTGTTTGAGTTCTTCCTGCTGGGCCGCTGCCGGGATCACGTTCAGGTCCTGGAAAGGATCGTTCTGACAAGCTTTGGCTTGAAGGATCGAACCAATCGCAAAAGTGGCAAACAGCACAATAATCGGGAGGAAACTGAGGCGCACGTTGAGTTTCATTGTCTATACCTGACGCGTGATGGAAGCCGATCGATGATTGGAGCGGCCTTGTAGACGATTATATTGATCGAATGCCTTGGCCAAGTGAAATTTTTCGTGAAAAACCATCGAAAAAAAGTGCCTGGCCGGTTTTCATTCTAAGCTCAAAAATGCAATCATGACCAGACAAAACGCCAAAGACTTTCAGGAAAGTTTTCCATGCCGCAAACGCAGATCGAATCGCAATTTGACTTAGGTGCCGTCCAGGATGCGATCCGGGAGTTCGGATTTGACGGTTGGTTGTTATACGATTTCCGTGGATTGAATGTTCTTGCACTTCGTGTGCTGGGAATTGCGGAATCTGACATTGGCTCGCGGCGCTTTTTCTACTTTGTTCCAAAGATTGGCGAACCGAAAAAACTGGTTCACCGGATCGAATCGGGGGCCTTGGACCACCTTCCGGGTGAGAAGATTGTCTACCTGACGTGGCAGGAACTCGAAGCCGGCGTCAAACAGCTGATCGAAGATTCCCAGCAGATTGCCATGGAGTATTCACCCAGGAATGCCAACCCCTATATTTCGAGAGTTGACGCGGGGACGGTTGAACTGATTCGCGAATGTGGCGCTGACGTGGCGAGTTCGGGGAACTTGATTCAGTACTTTGAAGCACGCTGGACCGACGAGCAGTGGCAATTGCATTTGCAGGCTGACCAACTTAACCGGGCTGCTTTCGATCTGGCCTGGAAGTTAATCGCTGATCGCGTGCGTGCGGGCAAGTCGATCCATGAAACCGACGTCCAGGATTTCGTGATGGACTACTATGCCCAAAACCAGATGACGACTTATCACCCCCCGATCGTTGGTGTTGGACCTCACAGTGGTGATCCCCATTATTATCCGGTCAAGGGATCGGATGCAGAAATCAAACAAGGCGATTTTGTGTTGCTTGACATGTGGGCAAAAATGGACGTGCCTCAGGGCGTATACAGTGATCTGACGAAAGTCGGATTTATTGGCGATCCAATTCCGGAAAAGTACAAGACGATTTTTGACATCGTAGCTGCCGCGCGAGACGCGGGGATCGAATGTGTCCGGTCAGCTTTTTCCGCCGGACGAAAGCTGCAGGGCTGGGAAGTCGACCGCGCCACGCGAAACGTGATCGATGGTGCTGGGTATGGGGAATATTTTATTCACCGCACCGGCCATAGCATAGGTACGGAAACCCACGGCAACGGGGCGCATATGGATGATCTGGAAACCAAAGAGGATCGACTGGTGTTGCCGCGGACTTGTTTCTCGATCGAACCGGGAATCTATCGGGACGATTTTGGAGTTCGTTCCGAGATCAATGTTTATGTCGATGCCGAGGCACAGATCCACGTGACTGGAGGCGTTCAAACCGAAATCACGCGGGTGCTGGAGGAGTATTGAACTGGCAACCGACCTGCGGGCCAGCCCCGCCGGTTATTTTCCCATCAGGTAACCGGCGATAAATCCGACCAGGATCCCGATGGCCAGGCAAACGATCGCGGTAACAAACAGGGCGGCGATCGAAAACGTGGTGTTGTCATCGAGATGAGCCGCCATTTTGTACTGTTCGACAGTCGAAAGGGGGGGTGGCGGTTTCATGTGTTGACCGGAAATCGAACTGTCGTCGGTCATCGTCGCATGGATGCTGCTTTGAGACGTGTCGCTGATTTCACTCATGGCCATCTCAGTGACAACATCGTTGGGATCGGTGTCCTGCGAATCGGGAGAAGAAATTGGAGCCGGCATCCAGCGCGGCCGGTCTCCCATGTCTTCCCGAAGCAAGGGGCTGTCGTCAGCGGCCCAGGGTGCGAGTCGCTCGGCAACTTCTGCGGCCGACTGAACTCGTTCACGCGGGTTCTTCTCCATCATGTCGCCGATCAAATCGACAAAGTCATCGCTGACTTCTTCATTGAATCGGCGTGGGTGCCATGGGGTCTCATGGAGATGTCGCCGGGCTTTGCTTTTGGGTGTGCCGCCAGGAAACGGAACTTTACCAGTCACGGCGTAATACAGGGTGCAGCCCAGAGAATAAATGTCGCTGGCATGTGTAATATGCTGGGGCGTCTGGATCTGCTCGGGTGAAAGGTAGTCGGCCGTCCCGACAATCTTTCCAGCCCGCGGATCCGAAGCATCGTTCAGGTAAAACGCCAACCCAAGATCGGACAGTTTTGAAACTCCATCCGGAGTGACCAGGATGTTGCCCGGTTTGATGTCGCGATGAATCAGTCCACGCTCATGTGCGTGCGATAAACCCTCGGCCGATTGCTTGATAATGTTGGCCGCCTGCTGAACCGACAGTTTTCCTTTCGAACGAACCAGACGCCTGAGGTCCGTACCGGGAATGTACTCGACCACCAGGTAATGAACATTGCCGTCTTCGCCGGCATCGAAAGCACGGACCAGGTTGGGGTGATCCAGTTTGGCTTGGGTCCGTATTTCGCGGCGGAAATTTTCAATTGCCTCGGGTGTTGTCTTGTGTAGTGGCAAAACCTTGACAGCGGATTCTCGCCCGAGCATTTCATGAACGGCTTTGAAAACCTGTCCCATGCCACCCTGCCCGATCCAATCCGTGATGATATAGGGACCGAGGTTGAGTTTGGTTCGACCCGTGAGCAGCTGGTCGGCTTGATAGGCCGAGATGATTTTCATCTCAACAAGTTGCTGGGCGACCTTTTTCTCGTTGACTTCTGTGGCGATGTTGGGATCGCCGCCCCGGGACTGGACGATTAACTGGATCGCCTGGCGCAGTTGTTCCTCAGTCACCAGTTCACTGGCGAGGGCAGTTTCACGAAACTTGCTTTGCAGAGGGCTCATTGAGAACTCGAATCAACAATGCAACCGATGAAGACGATAAAGTCATTATGTGTAATCAGGTCAGAATTATTGCGTGTCGAAATGGAAAATCTAGGAGATCGCATATTTGTCGAGATTCCACCACGGAGGTGTTTCCGCCTGAAACGATTGTAGGACTTTGTGCGTGGGATGTTCAATGATAAGTCTTCGAGAATGCAAGGCAATCCCGCGTTGGAAATGTTCTTCGCTGCCGTACTTCCGGTCCCCGACGATCGGGCAGCCCGCGTTTTCAAGCTGAACCCGGATTTGATGCTTGCGTCCTGTTTCGAGTTCGATTTCGATCAATCGAAAACAGCGTCCATTGTTCCCTTCGCTAATGCCAATCGTTTTGTATTGCAGCCTGGCGATTTTCGCATCCTGCGTATCCGCTGTGCCTGTTCGAACGGCAACCATCCGGTGCCGCGATTCGTCCTTCAGCAACCAGTCTTCCAAATGGCCAGCGTCTGCGGGCAAGTGATCAGGAACAATGGCCCAGTACGTTTTTTTGACCGATCGGCTGCGAAACTGCTCGGAAAGGCGACTGGCCGCTTTCGAGGTCCGAGCCAATACGATGACTCCACTCACAAACGAGTCCAGCCGGCTGACTACCCCCAGGTACACATTGCCAGGTTTTTTATACTTGTGTTTGATATAATGACGAGCTTGATTGATCAAACTTTCATCGCCTTCCCGCCCGCCCATTGTTGGCAAAAGGGGCGGTTTGTTGAGGACCAACAGGTGGTTGTCTTCGAACAGGATGTTCAGTTTGGTCGGATGCGGTGGCATGGAAACTCCGGTGTGTCGCGAATTCTGCCTGAATCACGACAGGCAGAAACTCTTGCGACGCCTTTCAAACAAGATTAACACATCCCAATGACATGACCAGTCGAAACATCGAATTGATCCTAGCCAGTCAGTCGCCTCGACGTCGACAATTGTTGTCGGACCGCGGCTTTGAATTCACGGTAAGGGCTCCAGACGACGCAGTTGAACGAGGTGTCTGTTCCAACTGTTCACCCGAGGATCTGGTCCTTGAGTCGGCGTTTGTCAAGGCTCGCGCCATCGCACAAGATCTGGAATCTGGACTGGTTTTGTCCGCCGACACGGTGGCGGAATGCAGGGCAGAGGTCATGGGGAAGCCGGTTGATCGCGACCACGCCGAAAAAATGCTGAGGCTGATGAGTGGCCAAACGCATCAAGTTCTCACGGCGGTCTGTCTGTGGCATCGACCCAGTGACAAGCACTCGCTCCATCTTGAACAGACCGTTTTAAGAATGGACCGATTGGATGAAACCGAGCTCCAGTTGATTCTTGATTCCGACAACTGGGTCGGAAAAGCGGGTGGTTTTGGATACCAGGACGGGTTGGATTGGCTACACATTGAATCCGGTTTGGAATCCAACGTAGTGGGTCTGCCAGTCGAGCGATTGGACGGCTGGATTACGGAATTATTGGAATCTGTCGAGCCGAATTGACGTCGATATCGTGTTGCCGAACCCAGAACTTGCTTGACCAGGCATGATTCAGCCAAGTCGATGTTGTTTCTCCGAAGATACCAGCTGGGAGCTAATTGTCCGACAAATGATCTAGAATCTGCTGGCGGTAAAGCTCTTCCGAAATTTTATCATAGGTGACCAGCGACGTCGCCCGGTTTTTCATCGCACTTCGCTTGCCATCGGCGAGTTCCGGTCCACTGGCAATCTTGGCGAGTTTGCCAAGATTGCGTCGCTTTGCGCCATTCACTCGGTTGATTTCTTTTTGCATCTCATTGAGTTGTTGGCGAAGGCGGTTTTGAGTCTGAACGATTTGTAGTCCTATTCCATTGAGTTGATTCGAGAGCGCTGCCCCTTCATTGTTCAAGTTCGCCAAATCGAATTCAGCGTTGAGAATCTCGTTACGAAGGCCATAAGTCGAAACGTATCGCCGATTGATGGGGCGAGACAAAGCTGCCAGGTCGGCGTACATGAACTGCAGGTTCAGCTGGATCGACTGGATATCCGTCGAAATCGCGTTGAGTTGCTGCTGAAGCGAACTTGCCTGTTGTTCCAGCGACGAGACCTGTTGATTGCCTTCACTCCGCAGTCGTTCCTTTTCGGGAATCAGCTGGCTTTCGGTCTGCTCCAAAACCAGGTTTTGTCGTTCAAGTGAAATTCTCTCCTGTTCGTTTTCGGCCCGAACCTTGGCCAGTTCAATTTGCGTTTTGTCGGCCTGAGCCCTCAGCAGGTCGTCACATTTCTTCAACACCTCTTCGCGGCTTTCGTTGAACGCATTTAATACGTCCGGTGGAAGCCCATTGGCGATGGCGAATATGGTTCCATCGAGTACGTTCTTGTTGACGCGATCGACAACCGGGCCCTGCAGGTAGCCAATCAGGCGTCCGAGTCGTCGGTATATCAGGATTTTTGTCTGATCGGACAGGTCTTTTGATTTGTCGATCTTCTGCTTGAATGGCCGCATGTTAATCAGCGCCACGTCGAATTTGTCTTCCAGTGTGTTGAGCCAGATCTTGAGCATCCAGCCGTCAAGGTTGTCAGGAAATTCCGATGTCAATTCTTCGGCAATCGTTCTGGATTCCCGGGTTCTGTTTTGTTGGAGTCGGTTGACCGCGAAGGCCAATAGTAATGTCGGGTCCTTTCGACCGGCATTTTCAAACATTTTCTTGGACTGGGTTTCGTTGGCGGGGCTACGTTCCCAATACGTCGTCAACAAGGCACGAACGGGGACGCTGGCAGTTGCGTCCAACGGGCCGGGGGGAGGGCTGAGAAGTTGGATTCCGAACGCAACTTCGTGAGAGGTTGATAGCAGTATTGTCGCGAATAAGCCCGAAAACAGGGAGCGGGCGATTTGGCAAGTATGCAGTTTGCGTGTCATTTCTGTTTCCTGTCTTGCCCGGCGAGTTACGCATGCATTATCGGGAATTTGACCCGTAAATCAAGTTTTGGAATCGGTGCAAAAACGGTGTGTCTTTGAAAGCTGGGTAAGATCGCCATTTTGAGCCTGCCGTTCCAATCAGCATTGACTCAGATTCTGATTCGGGACAAGCTGATCACTGCAATGGACTGCATCTAGCTCGACAGTTGACCCAATCCACAAAACTTCCAGAGGTGCACGGATGCTCGTTTTGGTAACCCAATTGATTGAGACTTGTTTTGTTAAATTCAAACACAAACTCGAGTCAATCATCGCGATTTTTCTCCTGTTTCTGCCGACATTCTGTTTTTCTCAAACCAATGTGACGGGCGTCAAAACGGAATCGCCGGCTCACGTTTCTCGATCCGAAAAATCAGTGTTGGTACTGGTTGAAGGGAAATCTTCCCATGAGGCGGCGCCCGACTCGGCGTCGACTGACTCAACCCTGCCAGGTTCCGAGGCCAATGGCACTGCCAGTCTCGATACCCAAGCCACGGGCAACGCGACGTTTACGGCTCAGCCTTTGTCCTCCGCTCCCGAGCCGCCTCAGGATTTGCTGATGCCAGCGAACCCTACCGAATCCTCCTTCACTCGCCCATTGGCCAATGAGTTGCGAGGCGAGACCCTACCGACCGTTGAAGGGGTTTCCCCCAGCGAAGACAACCCAAGCCAGCCGATTTCAGAAGACGGCGGCAGCACGGCGTTAGGGACTTTTGCAACGACCAACCAGACTTTTCAGGGTCAGCAATCAAACGCAGGTGTTCCGTTTGGGTCACCAGTTCAGGACGCCAGTCGTTTTCAGGTTCCGCCTTCCAACCCCAGTCAGTTTGGGCAACCCGTTCCGGCCGGCGGAACTTCATCCAAGTCCGGTCCGCAATTCTCATCACAGGCGCCGGCGCTTTCCGGATCGCGTCCGAGCAACAATCCGCCTTTGTCGGATCAACCAAGTGCCTGGCGAGACGTGCAAGTGAATCGCCTGGGGCAGACGCAAAACAGCCAGTCAGAAATTGCTCCGCTGCAACCATCGGAGCACGACAGGCGAATCACCCCTACTTCCGGAAGTTTCTCCGGACTGGGACAACTGCCGAGCCAACCACGCGATAATAACTACAATGCTCAATCTTACGGTCAGCTTAACAACCGCGACACCAATGTTCGTCCAACCGGTTTCATGCAGCCAGTCGCTCCGCCAGAACGCTCGACTGATTTGGCGAAACGACTGATCGCCCGGTATTCCGCCGACAATGTCTCAGATGCCTTGCCGGGGCAACCGACCCGGTTGATCGAGATGTTGCGCCAGCCGATTTCCGTACAAATGCGGCGTCCGATGGTACATCAATATTGGGAGACCTATTTCGATTGGGCGAACTACATTTCCGCGAAACAGTATGAGCAATGGCTCACGCGATTGCCGACATCGGTTTCGCCGTCGGAAAAGACCATGCTTGACGCTGCGATTGCGATCGCAGGCGATCGAACGCTCGCCGCGGAGATTCAGTTGGGAAAATCGCAATCTGGATTGCTTCAATACATGCCGAACTGGCGGTCCTCGGATCTCTTGCCGCTTCCGGACGACCTTCCTTTGATTCAAAAATACAAAACCAACTACGAGCTCTACCGATCCCGTCAATTGATGCCGGTCAGCTTGCGGGGTATCGACCAAATGCTCCCCAAAACGTTGGAGCTAATCAACAGACGGGCTGAATCGGTCCAACTCGCCAAAGTCGCGGTCGACCAGGTTCTGTCTGCCCTGGCGAATGGACAATCGGACCTCGTGTCGGTGTTGGAAGCGGGGCAGGTCTGGCGCGCCGCCGAGCGGGATTTGGTGGCTTCGGTCGTAGGTTACAACCAGGCGATCGGCGATTATTCGATGTCGGTTACCGGTGGCTACCAGTCCCCGGAGGAAGTGGTTGCCATGCTGATCGCCAAACCCCAGGCGGTCGTCGCGCAAGCATCTTCTGTGCTGCAACGACAACCGGAACCGATGAACTCCAACACTCCGGCTGCAGATGCTTTCCTGAATCAGTCGCGACGACAGAATCAAGCGGCGGGTGCAGCAAGGCCGGAAGGGGCCTTTGCGGATGGTCAAGGTCGCCAACGCGCGAACGCTGGATCGGGCGAAGGATCTAACTTCAATCTCGATGCCAATGGTGCGTTTCGATCAAATCCGGCTGATAACTCGAACGGGGCTTCAGGAGCTTCGGTCAATGGAACGTTTCCAACCCCGTCGGCCTCGCCGATAACGACCAACCCGTTTGGTGATTCCTCGGCTGGGGGTGCCGGAAACGGATTTGGACCAACCTTGCCCCGATAGTGTTCTGTCGTGCGTGCATCGTTGAAGCTGGGGGAGGTAGTAATTTCCTCGGTGAATGATCTCTTTCTGAATGAGTGCTATTGAACCGGGTGAAAAGCCGTGACACGATCGTTGTTCCAGGGAGTCGATCATGGCTCAACATCAAATCAAACCCGGCGGACTTTTTGCCATTGTTTCTCCATTCGCTGAGGTGAAACCGTGACGCATGTGCCCAGCGGTTGGGCAAACAAGGAAACTCGCAGTTCTTCGATCATCCACCGAAACGTTTCAAGCTCGGGATCCACGATAGCCTGGCTTTGGTGTACCCGGGCCATTTCAACGTATCGTTGCCAATATTCGCTGATCTCATCGGTCAGAATGCGATCCTTGTCCACCGGGGTGACCTCGAGTTTTCCCAATCGGTAATCGATCGCGGCGAAATAACGTGGATACTGTTCCAGCCAGTTCCACGGCGTTTTCGCCAAGAAGCGGTCAGAAGTCAATTCGGCGATCTGGGCCCGGACATCACCTTTGGCGGAGGAGTAACGTTGGGTGAGTTCTTCCATTTTAAGTTGTACGCCGAGAATCGCATCTGCCAGTTTTGGGAGCCATTTGGCAATCGCCTGCGCAGCGATGCTGATTCGTTCGACACCTCCTTTTTGGACTGCCTCAAATTCTGACTTGTCACGGGGTATCCTGTTCCGGTCGACAAACGCGACACGCGTGATCAGGTCGCTAAGCTGTTTCTTGAGTTCGGCAGCAGGCAGGATCCGCGACAGTGACACAGCGTGACGATCCAATTCCGGCAACCAATTGACCTGCGATTTCAGCGTTTTGCGATTGGTGATCTGAAACAGCCGAACCAGTCCCTGTCGCGTTGTCATCTCGCTGGCGTTCCTTGAATCCGTCAAACGCAAACCAACGGAATCCCCCTGGTCAACGATCGCCGGAAAGGCCGACAAACGCGTCCCGCCTCGCTTGATCACAATCTCTTGAGGCAGGTCGTCCCAGCTCCAGTTGCTTAATCCGTCCTGTTTCCAGGTCGCGTCATCAACGTCAACAATGCTGCTGGAATACTCGGATCCCAGTTGGCTGCGAATTTCGGCAACCGAACGCCCTTGCGCGACGATATTCCCCTGTTCGTCAATGACCTGCAAGTTGATCTTCAGGTGGTCGTCAAGCTTGGCGGTGTTGAACAAGGCAGGATCGACTGGCATTCCACCGATTCGGGAAAGCTCTCGGGCAACCGATTCTACAAAAACTCCCCTTCCGAATTCAAGATTCTCTGCCACCCGCTTTGCGGTATCGGGCGCCGGAACAAGATTTCGGCGAATGGATTTGGGAAGGCTGCGAATGAGCGCGATAATCCGCGTTTGCATCAACCCTGGAATCAGCCAACCGGTCTGCACGTCATCGAGTTGCCCAACGCCTTCGAGGGGAAGTTGAACCGTCGCACCATCATCTACGGCGCCCGGCGAAAATCGATATTGAATCGGAATCTGCATCGAACCGACCTGGACTTCATCCGGGAACTGAGCCGCAACGTTGGCGAACTCGGAAGCGGGAAGCAAGTCCGCTCGCGTCATTCGAAGTCGTTGATCAAGTTCGGCATCGGTTTTGATCGCTTTTGACAGACTGATGCCATCGGTAGCTTTGGGTGGCACCCGATCCTGGTAAAAATCGATAATCGTATCCGTGTTGACGATCAAGTCGCGGTTGCGCGTTTTCGCTGCTTCCGCTTTGACCTCTTCGAGCAACCACAAGTTGTGCCGATAGAAATCGTGGTTGCCTTCAAATTCATCCCCTGCCAGGCCGCGCTCAATGAACAGATCTCGTGAAGCCTCGGGGTCAACCTTCGTATACCCGATCAAGCGGCCCGAGACGATTGGCAACCCAAACAAAGACACATTCTCTGATGCCATCACGGTTTGGCGTTTCTTGCTCCAATACGGATCGGAGTATTGTCGTTTGACGAGGTGTTCCGCCAGCGATTCGATCCATTCGGGCGAAATCTTCCCGACCGTTCGCCCGTAACGACGGGATGTCTCGACGACTTCGGCCACCACGATCCATTTTGGTTTGGACTCAAAAATGCCGGATCCAGGCCACAGGTGGAACTTGATGTTGCTCGCTCCGGTGTATTCATGGCGGTCTCCGAGCATTGCGACTCCCGACAACAATCCAGCCAGGAGACTCCGGTGGATCGAATTGTAGTCGTTCCTGCGGGGACGTGATCGGAGTCGTTGTTCGGCGACCATGGAGCAAAGCTGCCGGTGGATATCCTGCCACTGACGCATCAGTGAGAAGGACAGGAAATTTTGTTCGCACGCGAGTTTGAGTTTGCCTCGCGAAAGGTCTTCTTTGAGTTTGTGGTAGAAATCCCAGATGTTGAGCAGCGAAACGAAGTCCGATTTTTCGCTCCGGAATTTTTCATGCTGTCGATCGGCGGCCTGCTGACGTTCGACCGGGCGGACCCGGGGATCCTGGATTTCAAGTGCCGAGGCAATGATCAGAATCTCACTGAGGCAATTCTCTTCATCAGCAGCAAAGACCATTCGACCGATTCGGGGATCCACCGGCAGCCGAGCCAGTTTCCTGCCCAGGCTGGTCAACCGACGAAGGTGATCAACCGCCCCGAGTTCAAACAGGGTTTTGAATCCGTCTCGAATCGCATCCGGTCGGGGCGGATCGATAAATGGAAATTCGTCAATTTTCCCCAGTTTCAACGCCAGCGTTTGCAAAATAACGGATGCCAAATTGGTTCTGCGGATCTCGGGTGTCGTGAACTTCGGTCTCGATTGAAAGTCGTCCTCGCTGTACAGGCGCACGCAGATGCCGGGCCCGATTCGACCGCACCGGCCTGCCCTCTGGTTGGCAGACGCCTGCGAAACGGCTTGAATCGGAAGTCGCTGAACTTTGCTTCGCGGTGCGTAATGGCTGATCCTCGCTGTTCCTGTATCGACGACATAACGAATTCGCGGAACGGTAATGGATGATTCGGCGACATTGGTTGTCAGAACGATTCGTCGTTGGTTCCCCGGCTGAAAAATCCGGTTTTGCTGATCCGTGGAAAGCCGCGCATAGAGCGGCAGGATTTCGGTTGTGCGACCAGGCAGTTTCGCCGCGCGAAGCTTTTTGTTGACCGTCCGGATATCGCCTTCGGTTGGCAGGAACACCAGCATGTCTCCGTCGTCAATCGCTGCCAGTTCCCGGCAAACGCTGACCGTGTGATCCTCCAGTTCGGTTTTTCCCCCGTCAGCGCCAGTGACCGCGTTGTCTTCCGGCGGTCGGTAACGTATCTCGACCGGAAACGTACGGCCTTCGACGTCGATGATCGGTACGGGCAATTGTTCGTCGGCGGTGAAATGGTCGGCGAACCGCTGCGTGTCGATCGTGGCAGACGTGATCACCAGCCGGAGATCTCGACGATTGGACGTAATGCGTTTTAAATAGCCAAGCAGGAAATCAATATTGAGCGACCGCTCATGAGCTTCATCAACAATAATCAGTTCGTACTGTTCGAGAAACCGGTCGCTTTGCGTTTCCGCGAGCAGAATTCCATCGGTCATTAGCTTGACGTAAGTCCGCTCGTTCGTTTTGTCGGCAAAACGAATCTTGAATCCGACGTCCGTGCCCTGCGGACTTCCGAGTTGTTGGGCGATCCTGGCCGCAACGCCCCGAGCGGCAATGCGGCGCGGCTGCGTATGACCAATCATTCCTCCAACGCCGAATCCAGCCTGGATCGCCATCAGCGGCAGCTGTGTGGATTTACCGCTTCCGGTTTCACCACTGATAACGACGACCTGATGATTCCGGATCGTCTCGATAATCTCTTCGCGCCGCTCAAAAATCGGCAGCTCGGTGTCGATTTTCGGCTGGGGCAGTTTCTCCTGACGAAGATCTCGGAGGGCGGACGAACGAGCCACCTGTTCGCCCAATCGTGCCAGCTGGTCAGAGACCCGCTGGCCCCTGGCTTCGTCGGCCTGGATTCGTTTTAACTGATTCCGAATTCGAAAACGGTCGCGCAGCATCGTTTGCGAGATTTGTTTTTCGAGATGGGATACCTGAGAATCCACGGAACGCCAACGGGATTTTGCTTGCGAATAAACGAATCATTCAGACGGGAATCTTACTCAGCAGGAATCCAGACACGACATTGCGTCAAAAGTTCAAACCGATCGACGCCCATTCCTGAACGTGGTAGTTTCGAGGTTCTATTCAAGAGACAACCAGGCCGAGACAGACACGACTGGTGAGCGGCCGCGGAATCACTCCACGCAACATTGACCTGTCAACCTGTTCACCGGGAACCAGGATCCAGCGTGCATCTGTATCCCGGCATACATATTCTATCGCGGCTCACTTGGATTCGAAGATCAGCGAGGGCGAATCGGAAGATGTGAACTCGAGATCTACGACCGTTTCGAATCGACTGTTCCCGAACTCGGTTCTCCCATTGCTAGCCCAAGCCTGTTGAAGCTGAATTCCTTCGGACAGCGACCTGACCCGGTAGTGAATGAAATGCTCCTGTTCGGGGTTCACCGCCGGGATTTGCCAGGTTAGCGTTCTGGCATCCTGATCGATTTGGGCGGCACGGTCCAGAACAACCACTTCCAGTCCGGCCGGGACATCGAGTCGAACGGTGAGGTCGTTGACTGAGTCTGCAGACGGGTTACTCACGCGGATGGCAAAGTTCGCGGTTTCGCCAAGCCCCATCCGGGCGGGCCCGAACATCGCCGATTGGATCGTCGTACCAGGCTCGACCGAATCGACAAACGACATTTGTTGCGTTGTTCGGTCGAATGTCTGCTGGGCAAACGAATCGGTAAAGGTTGTCCTGTAGGACGCTTGACTGGCCTCGGTTTGGTCGACCGGGGAGACGATTGGCGGCAACATCGCCGTGAGTACTCCGGGGTGACGGCTATTCTTCGGTGCCATCGCGATCGGCTGTTTTTGGGATTGCCGTTGCTTGCCATCGGAAGGAAAGAACGGGTTCCTGATAAAACCATTGGAAACCGGCGGTTGGTCATTGGACGGTTTTATCTGCGGCAATGGACCTGGCTCCGGCGGCTTCGATCGCGAATTGGATTGCGAGGCATGGAGTGATGAAGCCGGGTGGACCGGAGCGATCATCGGAAACGTGTCTGTCGAGACGACCGCGCCGGCAGGTTGTTTGTCGGTCGGTTGAAGCGATTCCTGTTCCACGCGAATCTTGAAATCATGTCGGGAATCAGCGCCGCGATAAGGAGTGACTTCGACAATTTTTACCGAATCAGGCACCATCAGGCGCACAGCGAATTCCTGGTTGTTTGAACTGGCAATCGGTTCGACGTTCACGGTGAGGTCACTCGCGGCGAACGAGTTATTGGCCGGTGGACGAACGATCACCGTTGGTACTTCCGACGCTCTTGGATCGGCTTGGGCGAGGGGTGCGACCAACGCGTTCGAATCAGCGTTCAAGCCAGAGGGCAAGTCCTGAGACGCGGGCGTTTGAGGATTCGTCGGTGGGAGAGACGAAATGGTCTGATCGGCGAGCGGTGAACCAGACTCGTCTGTTGATTCCGTCGCCTGTTCGGCTGGTCGAGCCTCCTTGAGGTAGGGCGCTGACAACGGCGGCGAATCCAGGTTCAGTTCACGCGAATCCTCTTGCCCGTCGTGTGAGGGAAAAGCTGACTGGCCAAGAGCCAGTTGAGGAATCGCTGAGCTGACCAAGAGACCAGCGGAAGCCAATAGCACGGTTATAGGGTTTTTCCAGGTTTGCATCTTAAATTCCAATGGAGACAATTGGGTCTCTGTGATAATTCCGGACGGTCAGACTATTCTTCAAGGGCGGGAAGTTCGAGTTTCACGCCATCGGGATGATTGACTACGTGGGCCACGAATTCCGTTTGACCCTGAAATGTATTCTCCATCCCGACAGTAATGCTCTGCTCGTGACTTCCCGGAGTGGAGGAAACGGCGCGAAACCGAATAACATCTTTGTATCCACTGGGAAGTGAATCGAGCTTCCATGAGACAGTGCGATTCCTGTTGTCCAACCAGGCTTGACGATCAAAGTTGGTGATGGTCAGGTTTTCTGAAACTCCCATTTGCACGATGATGTTGGTCGCAACTTGACTTGAGTTGTTGGCGACTTCGATTTCGAACAGATCGGGTGTGTCTTGAATGAGCACATCGGGCCCGAATACAGTCGTACGAATTACCGGGTTGGGACGATCAGAGACTTGCGTTATGCTGGCGACCTCGGGTCGTTCGAAGTTCCAGTCCGAATTACTTCCGTTTCCCGAAACAATGGGTGGAATATTGAGAATTGACTGGTGCTGCTTCCTGATCGGGGTCAAAGCAGTCTGAGAATCTGCACCAAGATCGCCGGTATTCTGTCCGATGTCTTGAATCGGGTCGCGCGGCGGTTGGCCATCGGGCGAGTCGTCAGACAGTCGAATTTCCGCCGGAAATGTCATCACGGTCCCAAAATCCTGGGTCGCATTGCCCGTGCGATTGCGTTCGACAACACTGCGCGACATTGCTTCCGGTTTTGTGGGGCGTGCAAACGGAGGTTGTGCCCGGGGAAACGGTGTGAGTGGATTTTCTGGGGTGGGAGTCGCGGACGCCGGGCTCGGAATCGAGGACTTGCGAATGGTGGACGAAGCGAATTTCGGCGAACTCGAATGGACCGTCGATTTGTCGAGGCGAGGAGTGGTTTCACCGACGGCCGACCGAGCTTCACTCCCGGTGGTTTGCCTGCTCGGTTGATTCGCCATTTCCGAAGTTTTGCTGCGATGCCGCTCTTGCGAATACATCGTGGTTTGCCGCGGAGCGACAATTCTTGTCGCCGGTGCCGTTTGATCGAGCGCCTGACCGAGTGTGGGTGGAAACACGGAGTCCATCTGATATTGTCGCGCAAACGCCGAAGAGGCACACACCAGACAAATCGCCGTCATTAAAAACGTGTGTGTCAAACGTGACATAACAATGTTGTCCTTTTTGTTTGGTTTTCGTGCCTGGGAGCATTGAAGCGTCCCTCGCAAATCGTGGTTATAACTCTGACAATCGGAATAGGCGGAACCGAATACGCATTAAAATCGCTACATCCGCTCCTCGAAACGAAATGCCGCCGGTTCGAACGATACAACCGGAAAACTTTAAAATGAATGCTAGCGAATCTGCACGGAATATTGAGTTGCCAACGATTTGCTTTCGCCGTGCCTGCAGAACCAGTTTGGAAATTCTTTTGGATTCAATTCACCTGTGACCAGATGTGTCTGGTTCGTCGCGAAAATAACAGCAGACCCGGACGGATCATCAATCTTGAAAACGGAATAGGTCAATGTTGTTTCTTCAGGATCACTTGGTCCCCCGGTAACTTTGGAACGAACCCGGAAAGTACTGTCTGGTGGAGCGAGCCTCTGTCCATGAAGACTTTCCTGACTACAAGGGAGCACGACATGTTGGTACTTGCACGTAAATCGAATCAGACCATTGTCATCGATGGTAAAATCGAGATCAAAATCTTGAAAATCAAGGGAAACACGGTTCGTCTGGGAGTCCAGGCTCCAGCGACGGTAAAGGTTCTTCGTGGCGAGCTCGCACCATTCGATATCGAAATGCGTCCGGGTGAGGTTGTCGCCGAGGCACCGGTCCTGTTCGATTCAGATGACGTCAATCGGTTGCCTAACCCGTTTTCCATTGCGCACGCGAGCTAAAAGATGAGGAAACGACTTCGAATCACTTGTACTGAGCTCAGCGCACGGCGACCTAAGTTGCCTTGTTAACTGGAAAATCGACGAGTGGCAGCGTTGCCAATTGCTGGATTTTTGAATTCAGTCGACGATTTGCGGCCGGATCCAATACAATACGCGCAGCGATCCAGCCAGGTGCCACGTCGATTCTGGATGAATGAGTGGATGATTCGCTCGAACTCGGAATCGCGAGTTGAAACGAATTGCCATGCCAGTTCGTGATCCAGAGATGGCACCTGCCCGTTTGTTGATTTCCAAACACCTCGAGACTCGATATGTGTTCGATTCGATTCATCCTTTGCGTTTTCGTGTTTAGTTCGTGCGCCGGTTTTGGATTGGCGCAGGATCGAATTACCGGATTGCAATTCGCGACGCGAAGTGAAGTCATTGCCAGGCACGGCATGGCTGCGACGAGTCAACCGCTGGCGACACAAGTTGCAATTGATATTCTGAAACAGGGGGGCACCGCCGTGGACGCGGCGATCGCTGCCAATGCGACGTTGGGCCTGATGGAACCGACAGGAAATGGAATCGGCGGAGACCTGTTTGCGATTGTCTGGATTAATTCGGAACAACGACTTTACGGACTCAATGCCAGTGGTCGTTCACCTCAGAACCTGTCGCTGGAAAAACTGACTGCCGAGCTTGGTGATCGACAGTCGATTCCGTCGCTGGGTCCGTTGCCAGTTTCGGTTCCCGGTTGCGTTGACGGATGGTTCGAACTGCATGGTAGATTCGGTCGACTTCCGATGAAGGATCTGCTTCAGCCGGCGATTGGATATGCAAAAGACGGGTTTCCAGTTTCGGAAGTGATTGCTCACTATTGGAAACAAAGTGAATTCCTCAGACGATTTCCCGGATTTGCAGAGACGTTTCTCATCGACGGCAAGGCGCCCGCCAAGGGCCAGATATTCCGGAACCCGCGACTTGCCAACACCCTGACGCAAATTGCAACGGGAGGACGCGATGCTTTTTATCGGGGAGACATCGCAAAGAAGATCGATGCGTACATGAAACAGCATGGCGGATATCTGTGTTATGACGACCTCGCCGGTCATCAATCGGAATGGGTCGAGCCGGTTTCCATCGACTATCGTGGTTACCGGCTTTGGGAACTGCCCCCCAACGGACAGGGGATCGCAGCACTCCAGATCCTTGGAATCCTGAAAGGCTTCGATCTCAAATCGATGGGATACGGAAGTGTCGATCACGTGCATTATTTTACTGAAGCAAAAAAACTGGCGTTCGAGGACCGGGCCAGATTCTACGCCGATCCGAACTTCAGTCAGATTCCTGTCCAGGAGCTCGTCTCGGACGAATACTCCGCGACGCGGCGGAAGCTGATCGACCCGCGCCGCGCGGCTCGTCGAGTTGATGCCGGCCGGGTCAACGGTGACACGATCTACCTGACGGTCGCTGACAATGACCGGAACATGGTTTCGTTGATCCAGAGCAACTACCGGGGCATGGGTTCAGGAATGTGTCCTGCCGGATTGGGGTTTTGTCTGCAAGACAGGGGAGAGTTATTTGACTTGACACCTGATCGTCCAAACTCGTACGCTCCGGGAAAACGACCGTTTCACACGATCATTCCTGCGTTTGTCACCAAAGACGACCATCCGTTTCTTAGTTTTGGGGTCATGGGCGGTGCAACGCAGCCACAAGGCCATGCGCAGATCATGGTGAACATCGTTGATTTCGGAATGAATTTCCAGGAGGCCGGCGACGCACCGCGGATCCTGCATTCGGGTTCCTCGCAACCGACGGGTGAACGGATGGCCGACGGAGGCAGATTAACGTTGGAAAGTGGATTTGAATACAACGTCATACGCGAACTCATGGGCCGCGGGCATTCGGTGGGCTACAACAGCGGCTCCTACGGAGGCTACCAGGGAATTGGCTACGATGTCGAAAACGATGTCTTTCTGGGAGCATCCGAGTCGCGGAAAGACGGGCAGGCGGCTGGGTATTGAACTGGCAACGGTTGGGTGACGCGGGCGGTGTTTCGTTGTCACTCAGTAATGAAGTGCGTCCTACGTGCGTCCTTTGGCAACGTTTCCGCCTAAAATTCGCAGACGTCGGCCGAGTTTCTCGATCGGCCGGTTTCCGTTGGCCGGTTCGTTATTGACGTCGATGCAAGCCTGGACATCCGAACCAGCGGTGGTCGAACTCGCTGGACTGTGTTTTCACGATCCGAACGTTGGCAAGTCCGATTGATGTTGCGGTCGGCTTTCCTGATTCGCTAGGATTTGCTGTATGACATTCCTGAAAGTTGCAGGATCAGGTCAGTGCGAGTTTACGAGTGGATGCATGTTGAAATCAAAGAAATCCGATGAGTTCCTGTCCCGGGATGAAATCAACAAGTTGATTACATTGCGAATGCAAGGTAGCCGCCCGGTTGCCTGGGAAGAGGATATTTCGCGAAACACCCTGGATACCGAGCCGTTTGAAAATCTCCCTCCGGTCACGGAACTGGACGCTTCGGAATTTGAAAACCCCAACCGTCTGGCCGCGATCGAGCCATTGCTGGGCGATGCGAAACTGTCAGACCTGATTGCTCGCGATCCCTATCCGATCCCGTGTGCAGACGACCGCGAAAGATACTCGCCAGGCTACGATGGAGTTTACTGGCTGAGCGGATTGGAGGATTACCTCAAAATCATGGACGTGGCAAAACGGTACAACGTACAGCCTCGCTCGGTATTTGATTTTGGTTGCGCTACGGGTCGGGTCATTCGTCACTTTGCAGCCCAAACCGAGATCCCCGAAATCTGGGGAAGTGACATTAACGCGCGACATGTCCGCTGGCTGCTTGAACACCTGCCTCACACGGTCAAGCCGATCTTTAACCACTGCATACCCACACTTCCGATTCCTGACAAGTCGGTGGACATTATTTCGGCTTTTTCTGTTTTTACCCACATTGATACGTTTGAGACGTGTTGGCTGGCGGAATTGCGCCGCATCATGCGTGACGATGGAATTGCCTACTTGACGGTTCATAATGAAGATACCTGGGAAGAGCTTCGGGATCAGGTCGACAACCCGGGCAATCGCCTGGTTCAGTCAATGCTGGCGATCGACCCGACGGTGCGGGAGAAACTGTTTCAACCGCTTGCCGACACGAGAACCGTATACCGGTTTGCCCAATCGGGACCCTATCGGGCCCAGGTCTTTCACTCCAATAATTACTTGCAGCAGGTTTGGGGCCGATTTTTCAAGATTAAAGAGATCCTTCCGAGACACCACGTCCGCCAGACGGTGTTGGTGTTGACCAAAACCTAGTCAGTCGCCCTTTGCTCGTTCATCGAAAAGTGAACGAGGCCAGCCGTCGCACACTCCCAACCGTATGCCTTTGTCTTGGAAACACCATGGACGAATCAAAAAGTTTGCAGGACCAGTTTGCTCCCAATTTGATTTGTTTTGGCTGCGGCCCGGCCAATCCCAGAGGCTTACAGATTAAAAGTTACGTGGTCGGGGACAAGGTCATTGCCAGTTTTGTTCCGCAGCCACATCATCAGGCGTTTGAGGGCATCCTCAACGGGGGAATTATCGGGGTCTTGTTGGACTGCCATCTCAATTGGACTGCTGCCTGGCATTTGATGAAAAAAAACAAACTGGACGTTCCCCCGTGCAGCGTGACCGCCAAGTACGAAGTGACGTTTGAAAAACCCACGCCATCGGAGGGACAGCTTCATCTCAAATCCTGGATCGTCGAATCGTCAAATCGAAGGTCCGTTGTCGATGGTACAATTGGCCCCGCAGGCGCTGTTACGGCGCGATGTCGCGGGACATTCGTCGCCGTCAAGCCAGACCATCCGGCGTACCACCGCTGGTAGCTACGGATCTTTCCTGATTTGGCCCATCACCCGGGACCCGATTCGGTGGGCTGTCAAATTCCGTATAGTTTAACACCAATGTCCGGTCGATCCGGTCAGCTCGGTTAGACCATTTGTTTCGACTTTTGAAACCTGTCACACCAGTGGTTAATACCTGATTCAGTGGAATGATCCGGACGAAGAACATACCGGGACACGACATGCTACGCTGATTTTCCAGTTGGTCGAGCATTTGGAAAATCAGTGAGTTGTTGGGCCATTGTTTGGATTTTGGAACAAGGAAGTTCGAAAGTTATGAAACTGTATCAATTCTTGACGGTCGCTGTTCTGGCAGCGACAGTCCTTTGTGGAAGTGTGGCAGCAAAATGCCAGGACGATAAGCTGATTGGGAACGGAAGGTTGCTGCGCCGCTTGCGCAATGAGGCCATTCAAAAGTTTCAGCCTAACCCCAAAGACAGCAAACAATCATCAAAAACCAAGAAGGACAATTCTCGTGACAAAGTTCCAACACTGGTTGGACCGCGGCCGACCGGTAAAGTCCCGACGCCAGCCCTAAAGTCGAATTACGCTTCCAAATCCGCTTCGAAACCAAGCCCTGTTGCCAGCCCCACCATGGCATCACGAGCAGATGCTTCATCCATCCGTCCTCCGGTAACAAAGAACGCTACGGAATCCAGCACCAACCCGTCCCCAGGCTCTCTCCTGCTGAGTAAGCCGAATCGAACGGCCAGCAAGCCAAAAACGGGGTTTGGGATGAAGCTTGAGCTGATTGCAGACAAATTCACAGTTACCAAGGTTGATACCCGTGGAAATGCCCACGAGGCGGGTCTCCAGAAGGGTGACCTCATCCTCCAAGTCGGTGGAATCACGCTTGGCTCACTGGAGGAATTCGAAGAGATCACGAAAATTCTGGACCAGGGCGACCAGGTTGAGTTCAGTTTCGAACGTCGTGGAGAAAAGTCGGATGTTACCATTCAGTTTGGTGTTACCCCTGTTGAGAATGACCTCGCGAACTCTTCCCAACTGAAAGCAGAAAACGACTATAGCTTTGTACCTGAAGGTGACGACAACTCTCAGACAGGGTTGCATTCAGTGCTGAGTCAGCCCCAACCAAGCGCCAACCGGTCTGGCTTCGATCTCGACAATCCCGATAAACAACAGACGATCGAAAAACAGCCCCGTCAGATCGAACAGATGCGGCAGGGGATCAATCGCTTGAATCGAAAATAACCAATCATTTCGACAAGCCCTGCACCAAACGAATACAACTCCAACTGACGGTCTTGAACATGTCTGATATCTCGGGCCTGGGGGTTCGGGAAGCGAAATTCCAGAGGATGGGTCGATTCAATATCAAAATAGTTTCGCGCAGAATCGTAACGATGTTTCGTTCAAGTTAAACTTGATGAAACACATTCCAGCCACGTGAAAACCACTTGGTGAGTAGTAAAGCCGGAATGGAGATTGCGGAGTGCGCTTCAAGCACGGTCGACAACAAAACGTCGACCGTGTTTTTTTATTCCCACCTGGCGGTGCGTTAATTGAACGTGCTTCCGGGAGCCGAGATTTGTCGATCAAACGCTGAGGGGCATTTCCCAAAGTCAAACGATTCAGGAAACAGGGAACCAGTCCCCATCCGCCAAATCAACGATGCCTTCGCATTTTAACAGTCTATGCCGCTTATCGTCGTGTGAGTCCGGCCCGACAGGCAACCAAACATGCAAATCACACTGATTGCCTTTCATGAATCAAACGGCATGATGATATAATGAATCAAAAGGCAACCCAATGACGCGAGAACCTAGCAATCCCGGCGATCAGCCGAAATCGGTCGGCGAATTGCGGTCCAATTCTGTATCCGAGGTTGTCGAGGTTTTGCACAAAGAATCCGCCGCAATTCTGGCAGCCGCCCAGCGAGTCAATGGGTCAATTGAAACTGCGATCGAATACCTGTTTGACTGCAACGGACGGGTCATTGTGACGGGTATGGGGAAAATGGGATGTATTGCGCGAAAGGCGGCGGCCACGTTCTGCAGCACGGGAACACCGGCTGTCTTCCTGCATCCTGGCGAAGCCGTTCATGGAGACCTGGGGAATGTCACCGAAAACGATGTGCTGATTGTGCTTTCCAATAGCGGAGAGACTCGCGAAGTTGTCAGTTTGCTCCCCTACATGGCTCGGCTTGGAATTCCGGTAATCGCCCTGACCGGAAATCCTGGCAGTTCACTGGCGTTACGCTCCCAAGTCGTCATTGATACGGGCGTCGAATGCGAGGCAGACCCAATCGCCGTTGCTCCTACCAGCAGCACGACGGTTGTATTGGCGATGTGCGATGGCCTGGCGATCGCGTTGATGAATCGTCGCGGATTCACCCGGGAGCAGTTTGCGATTTTCCATCCGGGTGGAACGCTTGGCGGAAAATTGCTGGTCAACGTCGCAGACCTGATGCACATTGGCGAGACGATTCCCAAAATTTCCTTGAAAAATACGACGCTTGAAGATGCGATTCATGTCATTTCGTCCAAAGGCCTGGGAGCAGTATTTGTCGTTTCGGGATTTGGAGACGTGGTCGGTATCGTGACCGACGGCGATCTGCGTCGAATCATCGAGACGTCTGCCCGTGATTCGACAGGGAACGTTTGGGAGGAACCGTTATCCAATCATATGTGTCGCGCACCCAAAACGATTGATGTAAATGCCCTGGCGGCGGAAGCATTAAAACTGATGGAAGACCACGGCATTTCAATTTTACCTGTCTGTGAGGCCGGGAAACTCGTAGGTGTGGTTCATCTACACGATCTGATTCGTGCCGGACTAGCCTAGACAATTTTGAAGAAAAGCATGACG
The DNA here is from genome assembly GCA_024642205.1 of Planctomycetaceae bacterium. Classification (GTDB taxonomy): domain Bacteria; phylum Planctomycetota; class Planctomycetia; order Pirellulales; family Pirellulaceae; genus Mariniblastus. The sequence continues at coordinate 38,991 of JAHEBQ010000017.1, forward strand.
ACTGATTCCGGCAATTCGAAAGAGATCGCTAAAGCGGATGTCCCGTTAACCGTCGAAAGACGTCAGTCGGTTGCCGATGTGCCGGTTCCGAAAAAAGAATTTCCGGAATTGCTGCCCATTCAGACTTCGTCCAAAGTCACGGTTTACACCGCCAAATCCGAGATTCGTTCGCCAGTCAACATGATCCGGAGCATCCGGGCGGATTTCTGGGCGGGACGTGAACTTGCCTGGCGCCTGTTCGTACGGAACGTTCGCGGTCTGTACCGCCAGACATTCCTGGGCTTGTTCTGGGCATTCCTTCCACCGATTGCCAATACCGCGTTCTGGATATTTCTGAGAGAGGCCAAAGTATTTGATTTGGGCGACGTGCGAGTCAATAGCACCGTCTACATCCTGACAGGAATGATCCTTTGGCAAGCGTTTATTGACGCCTATCAAATGCCGCTGGCCATGCTGAACAAGAATCGAAACATGATCAGCAAACTGAATTTCCCTCGAGAGTCGCTATTGCTCGTCGGGATTGGCGAAGTTCTGTTCGATCTGATGATCCGCATGTTATTGCTGATTCCTGCCTTTTTGATTTTCGGAGTCACGTTTCACCCGACGATCCTGATTGCTCCGATTGCAATCGTCGGGTTGATTCTCTTGGGCGCTGCACTGGGTCTGTTGATAATGCCTTTCGGTTCGCTCTATCAGGATGTCGGCAGGTTTATCGCAATCGCGATACCGTTTTGGATGGTACTGACGCCGACGGTCTACGCACCGTTCGAGACGTTTCCCGGTTCGCTCTTGAATTGGGTTAACCCAGCCAGCCCGCTGTTGTTACTGGCTCGAGACTGGTTGCTCATCGGCTCGTCGGAGTTTTTGTCGGTTGGGATGATTTTTGCGGCCCTCGTATTTCCCCTGATGCTGTTGGGTTTGATGGTGTATCGAATCTCGATTCCTGTTTTGATTGAGCGGATGTCGGCGTAGGTGTCGCCAGGGAAACACATGTATCACACAAGCACAAACTCAACCGACGTTGTTCTCGATGTGGATCACGTCTGGAAAATCTATTGCCGACACCTCAAGCGAGCGATGTGGTACGGTCTCAAAGATCTGGGCCGGGAGGTTGTTGGCGCGGGACACGACCGAACGCACCAGGATTTGCGGACCGGTGAGTTTTTTGCAGTTCGCGATGCGAATTTTCAAGTTCGGCAGGGCGAGTGCCTGGCGATGATCGGCCCCAACGGAGCCGGGAAAAGCTCCATGCTGAAGATGATCAACGGCTTGATCAAGCCAGATGCCGGATCGATTTCGATCCGAGGTCAAATTGGCGCATTGATCGAGTTGGGAACGGGTTTCAACCCAATTCTGTCCGGTCGCGAGAATATCTACATCAATGCCGCGGTGTTGGGGTTGAAGAAAGGTGAAGTGGACGGTTTATTCGACCAGATTGTCGATTTTGCCGAATTGGGACATGTCATCAACGATCCCATCAAGACCTACAGTACGGGCATGCGGGTTCGACTGGGATTTTCCATTGCCGCCAACCTCCGTCCTCAGCTGTTGTTGATGGATGAAGTACTCGCCGTTGGCGACGTCGGATTTCGGATGAAGTGTTTTGCCCATTTGAACAGACTGGTAAAAAGCGGCGTTTCGATCATTCTGGTGACACACGCGGTCGGCATGTTGCAACGCGTCGCGACGCGGTCGGTGGTATTTGGGCAGGGCAAGATTGTCCACGACGGCGACCTGGAAACCGGATGTACAATTTACGAAGAGATGCTTGGAGCGAGCGACCGAGATCGCGCCAAGAAAAAAGCGACCACCGGCCGCGTGGCTGGAATCGGAACGGTTGCCGTTTGCAATGAAGCCGGTGAACCGCAAATTGAATTTGAAACCGGCCAGAACTTGAATCTGCAGGTTCAGCTGGTCGCACAGGAGCCAGTCAAGAACGCGCGTTTGGTGGTTGCGTTGTGTTCGCCGGTCCATGGTGTGCTCAGTTCTGTTTCGACGGCATTCCAGGATGTCCGCTTCGATGTGGACGTCCCTGGGTGCGTTGTTACACTGAACATCCCCAAGATCCCACTGTTGATTGGTGCCTATCATTTCAATATCACATTGCTGGGACCGGGTACAACCGATTTTTATCACCGCAGTTCACTCCGGGGCGTTTTCCGAATTGTCGGACCCCCGACGGATGCGAACGGTTACGGTTTAAACGGAATCACGACGATCCAACACGGCTGGAAAGTAAATGGATAAACCGGAAATTCACTTTATCATCAGCGCTCCTCGCAGCGGCTCAACCTGGTTGACGACGGCACTCAATGGGCACCCGGAAATATTTGGGACTGAACATCGGCTGTTTGGAAGATTCTGTGAGGTTTGGCAAAACAACGATGGCAGTACAGCCCCGCGAATCACGTTTGACAAATACGCGGAAGCGTTCGGGATGCACTATTTTTATCAGTTCATGAATCGCGATTATTCGACTTTTGTGGAGGATTTCAAAAAATCGTTTGTCAATTTCCTGTGTCATTTTGCCAGAGGTCGAACGGGCAAAAACATGATCGTCGACAAGATCACGCCCTACCCCGGGACGGCTCGATACGTGGTCGACGAAATACACCGGATGTTCCCGGAGTCGAAGATTATCCTCCTCGTTCGTGACGGACGCGACGTGTTGACCAGCGGTACATTCGACTGGCTACTGAAGGATGCAGAGGGAACCGATCGGTACGATTTTTATTTTAATCCGATTCCGGGGATGCGTCTGGAACGGTTCTTCGACGCGAAAGTGATCAAGAAATGGGCCGCCAACTGGTGCGAAACGATCGATGTGTTTGACGCGCAGGGTCCTGATGTACGCATTGCCTATGAGGAAATGAAGCAGGATATGCCAGCGGCGTTGACTGGGATCTTTGAAGCCCTCGGTGTCGCGACGTCCGCAGAGATCGCACAACAGTGTGCGGCAGCATCAACCTTTGAACGAATGTCGGGTCGACCACCGGGGCAGGAGGATCCCACTGCCAAAACACGAAAGGGAATCGTCGGTGACTGGAAGAATTTCTTTACGCTGGCCGATGGCGAGTTGTTTGATGCGCTCGCCGGTGACCAGATGCAAAAAATGGGATACGAGCAAAACAGCGATTGGGTCAGGCAGTTGCCATCGAAGTTGTCGATGATCCGTGAGCCCGGTGTGGATAATACAATTTAAATCACAGAAGACGTGCCCGCGTGCAGGGCGAACCTCGGCCAGTGATCCAGGATCGCACGTTTTCCTTGAAACGGTGGTCCGAAATGGTTAGCAGCGACCGAAGGGTGATTTTCGAAACAGGTTTGAGTCCCAGGAACGATCGTGTCGGAATTGAAAGCATACATTCTCTGCCGGTTTGCCGAGTCCAGCCGGATCTATTCCAGCTGGATCGATCAGGCTCCCATTCCGGCGATCGTGGTTGATGAATACCTTCCGGATTGGCAAGTGCCTGGGGACGCGGGAATCCTGATCACGCACATGCACTATCGCTGGGAGGAGCTGACGAAACTGCGAAACGTTGTTGAACAAGATCAGATCCCGGTGTTAATTCTGTCCGACGGCATCCTGGAGTATCGCAACACCTGGGAGCATCCGGACTTGGCAGAGGGCTCGATCTTTCAACCCTTGTTCGGACACAAGCTGGCGTGCATCGGTCGTGGTCAGGCCCGGGTGGTTGAATCGTGGGGAAACGTCGGACGGTGTGAAATTGTCGGGTTTCCCGCGTTGGATCAAGTCGATTCCCATTCGATTCCGGATGTCAACCGTTCCGGACCGTTTCGTGTGATGATCGCCACGGCCAATACACCCGCGTTCGACCAGCGTCAGCGCGCAACGGTTGTGGAGTCGCTGAACCATATCAATCGCTGGGTCGAATCCAACCGGCAGGTGAATGGCCGGCCGCTCGAGGTTACCTGGCGATTGAGTGACGGTCTCGAATCCGAAACTGGATTGGATGACGATATCGATCCGGAGGCACGTTCACCGATAGGCAAGGCCATCGAGAACGTCGACGCAGTCATCACGACGCCGTCGACGATGTACCTGGAAAGCGTGTTGCGAGCCCGACCAACTGCCTTGTTGGACTTCCATAACTCACCGCACTACGTCACGGCGGCCTGGACGATCAATGGGCCACATCAATTGGCGAGTGTCATGTCGGAACTGGCTTCGCCATCGCCTCACAAACTGATGTTTCAGGAATTTGTGCTGCACGATCAGCTGGAATGTCATTCGCCGGCGACTCCCCGCTTGATGGACTTGATTGATCAAATGGTGCAGGCAGGTGTCACGGCTCGAGCCAGCGGACAACCGCTGAAGTTGCCGGCGAGGATCCTGACCGACGAGCGGGCCGGTTTTGCCGTTGTTCCCGAACGATTTGACCTGTCGACGTTGTATCCTGAGAACGGGGTTTTTGAAAACCAGGATTGCCAACGGCTTCAAGTTGAATTGGTTGCGGCGATCAAACGGCTGGGGCAGCTTCCCATCGAGTTGGCGGAAAAGAACCAGTACATTGCCAGGCTGATGCGATCGCTCGACCGGTCGCGGGAACGAGTGGAAGACATGCACAATCGAGTCATGGCAATTCGGAAACGGTTTGGTGTCCAGCCGACGAACCCCAAGGACAAAGGAAGCGATATTGAGAATGAAGAATAGGCGATTTAGGCGATTGCAAAGTTGCCTTGGACACCAGCCATTGGAATGGGATTAGGCCTTTTAAGCCCGACGGGGTTTCGTTCAAATGAAACACGGACGCCGGCGAATCAGGACAATAGAACATGCGACAATACGATCCGTCAAAACCACTGATCTATACGCACATTCCCAAATGTGCAGGCAGTAGTGTCGTGCAACTGCTGCGACACTGGTTTGGCGCTCAATACCACAAACTCAACCAGGACGAACGACGGGATATTATCCTCCCCCGTGTTGAGACGCGCGATGCCGACGGAAACTGGCTGCCAAACGTGAAGTGCATTCATGGACACTTCAATCATGGCCGCGGCTATGGTTTGCCCTATTTTTACCCGGAGCTGGACCAGTATTTCACGATCCTTCGCGACCCTTTTGACCTGGCTGTGTCGATGTATTTTTTTGCCAAAGGTCGGAGCCGGGAAGGCCGGTTCTGGTTTCGTGGAGAAGCCGTTGATTTCAACCAGCAGTTTCCCAACGTCGAGAGCTACTTGAATTCATACCCCTATTGGCTGTTTGACCATTTACCCCAGGATGTGACGTTGGATAATTACGAGGAGAAACTTCGTTCCCGGTTCATCTACATGGGCATATTTGAGGACTTGCAGACCACAATTGACCATCTGGCGAAGGTCCTTGGTATGGAGTCCGCGGCATTGCCGCACGTCAATATTTCGACGTACGACGAGAACATTCCTGAACACATGCGCGAAAGATTTTACGCGGACTACCCGCTTTTGAAGAGGATTTACGACCTTGCGAAGAATACCTACCGGCTGGACGGATATCACTTTCCTGCCGACGGCAAGCCGGCGATATCTCCGGATCGTCAATTACTGACAGCCAGGATCGTGCCGGCGGGTTGACGAATCTGTCATTGTCAACATCAACCTGATTTCAATTCAAGTTGAGTTGACTTGTCAGGATTGGCGAGGGTCATCCGCCGTCGACTCATTGCCATGACAAGAGTTTGCCAACGATTGGAGAAACGGGTGAAGTTCGGTTTTTATTCTTGCATGAGCGGTATGCCTTGGGGCGGCAGCGAGGTCCTGTGGCAGCGCGCGGCCCGCCGGTTGCAACTCGACGGCTATCAGGTCGCCGTAAATTTCAAGTGGTGGCCCTACAAGGCACCGACGCTGCAACACCTTGAAGACCACGGGGCATCATTGTGGCTTCGTGAGAAGCCACCCCGACCGTTGTTGAAACGCATGTTTTCTGCCAACGGCAGCAGGAAACACTGGCTGGACGTCGAGCGTCCCGATGCTGTGCTGGTGACGTTGGGATATCACCCGGATCCGGTCCTGATTGCTGACGATTGTCTTGCCCGAGGAATCCCCTACGCCATTAACATTCAGTGTGCCAGTAATTTCTTTTTCATTCACGGGGACCGCCTGGAACAGTACCGCCAATGGTATTGCAGAGCGGAGAAGGTCTATTTCGTATCCGAGGAAAACCAACTGAAGCTGGAAAACAACATTGCCATGAAACTGGAGAACGCCCAGATCATCGCCAACCCGTTCAACGTCAGCTTTGACGCCAACCCGCCGTGGCCTTCGACCGAACCTGAGTTTCGGATTGCTCTGGTGGGGCGAGTGCATTTCCAGTCCAAGGGTCAGGATATTATCGTGGACGTGATGCGGCAACCCAAATGGCGCAGGCGTTCACTGAAAGTGGTATTCTACGGTCACGACCAGGGGAACAAGCGACAGTTGCTCGAATTAATCAAGATGCACGGCCTGGAGCAGCAACTGGAATTCAGCGGGTTTTCGGAAAACGTCGAAGCCATCTGGGCCGACAATCACGCGCTGCTGTTGCCTTCCCGATACGAAGGGGCGCCTCTGGTCGTCATTGAAGCCATGCTGTGCAACCGAATTGCGATCACTACGGACATTGGTCGCAACCGGGAGCTGATGGACGATAACGAATCGGGTTTTGTCGCACTCGGGGCGAGCGTCGATTTGCTTGACGAGGCGCTGGAACGCGCGTGGCAGAAACGTCATCAGTGGCGAGAAATGGGCCAGTTGGCCGGGCAGCACATACGTGAAAGGTACTCCGATGATCCGGTTCGGGATTTTGCAGAAGACTTGAAAATGATCGGAAGCGAAAAAGTTGAGTGAGGCGTGAGGACGCGTGAATGCGGCGAGCTGAAGTGACGCCCGGTGGCAGGAACGCGTGGTTGAACACCGCACGAGCTGCGACTGTTGTATCGAGTAAGCGGCCGCGAAATCTGAAATCTGAAATCTGAAATCTGAAACCTGAAACCTGAAACCTGAATACCCAATTTCCCCTGAAAGCCATCCATGTCATCTCGGGTTATTACCAAAGTTGACATTGCGATTTGTACCTGGAATCGCGATTCCTTGTTGGCGCAAACGCTTGAAAGTGTCCGCCAACTCCAGGTCCCTGACGCGGTCGCGCTTTCCGTCTTGATCGTCGACAACAATTCGATCGATCGCACGCCGCTCGTGATTGAAGGTTTTTCGATCGCCGTCGCCGGTCGATATTCAGTTGTTTCACTCAAAGAATCCAATCAGGGTCATACGTTCAGTCGTAACACAGCGATTGATGCTGCGACTGGCGAATTGATGCTCTGGACTGATGACGATGTCGTGCTCGCTCCGGACTGGTTGGAGCGGTACGTTGCGGCCGCCGAGGCTGCCGATAACGCGGTTTTCTGGGGAGGCGTGATTGAGCCTTGCTTTCCGGCTGGTCGGCCGGAATGGATCGAACGCAACTGGGAAACTGTCAAAGGTTGTTTCGCTCACCGGGACCTCGGTGTTCAGCCGATCACGTTTGATCCGTCGCGATTGCCGTACGGCGCGAATTTTGCCATCCGAACCGACATCCAGAAAGAGTTTCGATACGCGACGGAACTGGGCCGTCGAGGTGATGTTGTATTGGGCGAGGATGAACTCGACCTGTTTCGTCGCTTACTGGCGGCGGGATACAGCGGGAACTGGGTGCCCGGTGCCAGCGTGGAGCATGTGATTCCGGCTGATCGCGCGACCGAAAAGTACGTTTATGATTACTTTGTCGGACAAGGCCGCGCATTGGTTGCCAAAGGCCAGCCTTGGAACGTCGACGTGACCAGGTTGAAATCCGAGGCGCGGATGGAATTCGTGAAATACAAGTTGAAGCGTCGATTGGCCGACTCGACAACGTGGATCAGCCACCTGATTCGAAGCGCATTGGCTCGGGGTCAATCGGAAGCTTTAAGCACTGCCGCGGAAACGTGATGACATGAGCAAGTCCGTTCGATTTCCAACCGGGCGGGCAGAAGGCGAGGACAGGATTCTCGCGTTACTCTGGCGAGGCAAATCTACTGGGCGGCGTTGCGGTCACCACGGTCTTCCGACAAATTGTGATCGTCTCGGAATTCATTTCGGATCGCGGCATCGGTTCCCGGAACCAGCAGCGGTCCGGGTGAGTTTTCATCGATGATTCGCTGCAATTCATCGGAGTCGACCGATTCGACCTCGATCAGTCGTTTCGTCAATGCGACGAGTGCCTGTTTACGAACGACCAGCGTTTTGCGAACGGCTTCGATGGCTTCGTCAATGATTCGTTTTACTTCATCGTCGATTTGCTGGGCCGTGTTTTCACTGTATTGGCGCATCCCGAAGCCGCCGCTGGAACCGGCCAGAAACGGGCTGCTACGATCTTCCTTGAAGTTGATACGGCCCATGGCACTCATCCCATACTGCATGACCATCGCTCGAGCGATATCGGTTGCGCGTTCGAGATCGTTTGACGCACCGGTCGAAATGTCCTTATAGACCAATTCCTCGGCCAACGTGCCGGCAACGAGGATTTTCAGATTGCTTTCGAGTTCGCTCTGGGTCATCAGATATCGATCGTCGGTCGGCCGCTGCATCGTGTAGCCAAGCGCGGCCAGGCCACGCGGAATAATCGATACTTTGTGGACCGGATCGGTGTTCGGCAGACTGTAAGCCACCAACGCGTGCCCGGCCTCGTGGTACGCCACGCGTTGTTTCTCGTCCGCGTTCATGACGCGCTGTTTCTTTTCCAGCCCGGCAGTGACTCGTTCAACCCCTTCATTGAAGTGTTGCATCTTGACGGTCGAATGTCCTCCGCGGGCGGCCAGCAAGGCGGCTTCGTTGACCAGGTTGGCCAATTCTGCACCGGCAAATCCAGGACTGATGGCGGCAACCTGTTTGATATCGACGTCAGGGTCGAGCTTGACGCTCTTGACGTGTACTTTCAGGATTGCTTCCCGTCCCATCACGTCAGGTCGATCTACGAGAACGTGGCGATCAAACCGCCCGGGTCGCATCAGGGCCTGGTCAAGCGTTTCGGGTCGGTTCGTCGCTCCCATCACAATAACGCCACTGTTGGTGGCGAAACCATCCATTTCGACGAGCAATGCGTTGAGTGTCTGTTCACGTTCGTCATGGCCACCGACGGCGCTGCCGCCACGCGTTTTACCCAATGCGTCGAGCTCGTCGATGAAAATAATGCAGGGCGCCTTGGCTTCGGCCTGTTGGAACATATCGCGAACGCGGGCGGCACCGACACCCACGAACATCTCGACGAAGTCGCTGCCGGAGAGGCTGAAAAATGGGACACCAGCTTCACCAGCAATTGCTTTGGCGAGAAGTGTTTTGCCGGTTCCCGGAGGTCCGACCAACAAAACACCGCGCGGGATTTTTCCGCCGAGCTTTTGGTATTTTTCCGGTTTCTGAAGGAAGTCGACAACCTCCTTGACTTCGTCGACCGCTTCATCGATTCCTGCGACGTCGCTGAACATGACTCCGAGATCATCTTCTGCCATCAGTCGACCACGACTTCGGCCGAATTGCATCGGTCCGCCTGCCCCACCCAGTCGACGCATCATCAGGTAGAACAGGCCGATGATTACGGCCATTGTCAGGAGGAAGAAGCCGTAACGGTCCCAGGCATTGGGACCAGTGACAAAATCCCAGCGAGCGTTGGTCTTGTCGAGCAGGGTCCGCAGTGCTTCATTTGTCGAATCAGCATCATCTTTGTTGCTTGTAAATTCTTTGGTTTCAAATTCGCCTGGTTGGTTGATTCCCGGTCCCGACACGACGCGAAACTTGATGAGTCCTTTGATACTGTTGCTGCCGACAACCAGCTTGTTCGGCTCGGTGTATTCGAGAACCCGGCCCTGGGGGCCGGGTTCCTTGATTTGCAAGATCCCGTTGTCTTTCAGTCCAGCAACCAGTTTTTCGCGGGAGGCATCATACCGTGTGATTTCCAGCAATCGATTGAAGTCACTGAATTCGAGTGTCTTTTTTTGCTGATTGAGGATCAGAAACAACGAAACGGCCAAAGCAGCGACAACAATCAGCGCAAACAGGACGGTTGAGTTACTTTTTGATTCGTTATTGCGTTTTGGATTTTCGTCCATTGGGTCGCCTGAATTAGGAGTTTTGTCTTACCTTCGTGTCCGTGGTTACATGCCTGGATGTGCCGATTCGAGTCTCGCCGGAACTCGCGACTGACCATTCATGATCGTTACGTCCGCCCGAGAGTGACTCAATTGCGTGCAACTCGTCACTTGAGAGTGAACGGCAAAAGCGTTGCATTCCCTGCGCCAATCCCCTGAATACGGAATAGTACACAGCCTGGATCACAAAAACTGCCCTTGATTCACAATGTTATCGGGCCTGTGACGAATCTTCCAGCGGCGAAGCGGTTCGCCTTGTAGTGTTTTTGGCAGCGATTTAGAATGCGTCGCTTGGCAAAAGCCCTGTTTTTATAAGTTTTGTTAACAAACTGGCCTGCTTGCAAGTCAGATCCAGGCTAACGATGGGCTGTTTTGCCGTCGAAGGTCGATGTCATTTTTCAACATCGTTGTCGATGGGAAACACTTTGGTGCACTGTCGCAACCAAGCGATTCTGGCTGAAACGCCTCAGTGTGCTCCAAGGCACAGTTTTTGTTCGCCCGTTTGTCGTTACATGTATCAATTCCCCCCGTATTGATTCGCCTGATATGTTCCTTCTGCGAACCGTTTGTACATGACCCGCAGCAAAAATATTGCAGTCCTAGGTTCGACCGGCAGCATTGGCCAAAGTGCACTTGAGGTCGTACGCGCATTGCCCAATCTGAATGTCTTGGCGATTTCCGGACATCGAAACCTGGAAAAACTGGTTGACCAGGCCCGCGAGTTTTCGCCGCAATTTCTTGTGGCTGCCGATCCCGAGGCCGCAAAAGCTTTCGAGTTTCCGAGGCTTCCGGGAACCGAGATCCTGATCGGACCTGATCAACTGGAACGGATTGCGAGTTTGCCCGAAGTCGACACGGTGCTGGCCGCGATCGTCGGGGTCGCGGGCTTGCCGAGCACTTGGGCCGCCGTCGCCAGCGGGAAAACCGTTGCGTTGGCCAACAAGGAAACATTGGTCGTCGCCGGACATTTGATGACCGAAATGGCGGATCGAAGTGGTGCCAGGATTCTGCCAGTCGATAGTGAGCACAGTGCCGTGTTTCAGGCTTTGAAGTCGGGAACCCGAGCGGAAGTCGGTCGAATCGTGCTGACGGCCAGTGGTGGACCTTTCCGGGATTTCGATTCCAACCAGATGAAATGCGTCACGGTCGAGCAAGCGCTGGCCCATCCAACGTGGGAGATGGGTCAGAAAATCACGATCGATTCCGCGACGATGATGAACAAAACGCTGGAAGTGATCGAAGCCAAATGGCTGTTTGGACTCAAACCCGAACAGATTGAAGTTGTGATTCACCCTCAATCGATTGTCCATTCGTTGGTAGAATTTGTGGACGGGTCGACGATCGCTCAATTGAGCCCACCAGACATGAAATTGCCGATCCAGTACGCGCTGACCTATCCGGACCGGGTACTTGGTCCATCACCGAGATTGGATTTGACGCAAGCGATGAAGCTGGAGTTTTATCCGCCCGATGTTGACCGGTTTCCGGCTCTGGAGCTGGGATTCGAAGTCGTCAAGTTTGGCGGTTCAACAGGAGCGGTATTGAACGCGGCCAACGAAGCAGCGGTAGCGGCGTTTTTGAATCAAGAGATTTCTTTTACGGATATCGTGACGGCATGTCGCGAAATTTTGGATCAACATCATTATGAACCTCACCCAACGTTGTCGCAGTTAATCGCGGCGGACCGGTGGGCGAGACAGGAGATTTCCAAGTGGATGATTGCGTAGTACTGCTCGCGGCGAAAAGTTTTTGGCTGCAGCCGTCGAATTGGTGGGCGATTCTGCAGGTCCTCATCGGCTTGGGCGCGGTAATTTTTGTTCACGAGCTCGGACATTTTTTGCTGGCTAAAGCTTGCGGCGTCAAGTGCGACAAGTTTTACGTCGGATTCGATGTGCCGATTCGGCTGTTTGGTCAAACCATCATCCCGGGGAAACTCATTTCCTGGAAATGGGGTGAAACGGAATATGGCGTCGGTTCAATTCCGCTCGGCGGCTATGTCAAAATGCTGGGACAGGATGACAATCCGGGCAATCTGGAGGAACAGGTCAAGGGTTCGATGATCGAGGGTGAGTCGGCCGATTCGGCTATCCTGGCCTCTGGCTTGATCGACAAATCAAAACTCGACCCGCGCAGCTACCTGGCAAAATCTGTACCGCAACGAATGCTGATAATTTCGGCTGGCGTTGTATTCAATTTGATTTTCGCCGTGTTTTTTGCGGCCTGGGCCTTTAAAACGGGTGTGGATTACGAACCACCGGTCATCGGTAACGTGATTGGTGGCGGCCCTGCCTGGGAGCACGATCTGGCTGGAGCCGAAATGACGATGATTGGTGATAAGCCGGTAGAGGGTTATTTCACCTACATGGATATGGCTCAGGAAATTGTTTTCAATGGAGATGAGAAACCACTTGAACTGAGATTCAAACGATATGGTGAAGACCAGGTGACCGTGGCTTCGATGATCCCGAAAAAGGGCTTCATTCGTCAAGCTCAAGACTTGCCCCTGATTGGCGTCTCGCGTCGCTTGACGCCCGTCGTGGGCGAGCTCGGTACGCTGAAAGGCAATGCGGCCGATGAAGCAGATCCACCACTCAAACCCGGGGATCGAATTGTCGAGGTCAACGGATTGCCGATCCGGGACGATCTTGAACTGCGCCAGGCGCTGGCTCGCGACGCGGATCTGGTCGCAACGTTTGTTGTTGAGCGAATACCCGAGGACAAGGAACCAGGTTCGACTCGAGTCACTTCGAAGGTTCCACGAAACCCGATGCGTCGGTTCGGGTTTTCCGTTCAGTGGCTGCCGATCGCGGCTATCAAACTGGGCTCGCCTGCCGAGAAATCCGGACTGAATGTCGGAGACGAGATTCTCACGATCAACGGCCAGCCACGCGGCGATTTGCTGACCGTTGACAACCGGATGATTCTGGCGATTCGCGATGGCGTTCCGGTGACTCTGGGGGTTCGACGAAAGAGTGGGACCGAAGAAACAGTATCGATTGACCCCGTGATACCAAAAATCCTGCCAGACCTGGGCCCCAACCAACCGATCGCGATCGATTCGCTGGGCGTCGCGATCCCCACGACATTAATGGTTGAATCGGTGGAACCTGGAAGTCCAGCCGCAGAGGCTGGATTAATGGTCGGAGACGAACTCGTCTCCGTCCAGTATTTGCTTTCCGAGGCGCAGCAATCCGACGAAGCCTATTCCGGGTTGAAAAAGAAACCTAATGTCGATTTCGTTTCTGACAACACAAGTTGGGCGGAAGTTTCCGATCTGCTGCAGGTTCTGGAAGCCGGTACCGAAGTGGAATTCAAGATCAAGAGAGGAACAACCGAGCAACCGATTTCGATGAAATCCGTTGCATCCGACGAATTCTTCCAGGGTAAACGAGGGATTTCATTGACCGTGATGCAGAGAAATTACAAATCCGACACCTGGGGAGCTGCCCTCACCTACGGTGTCAAGCAAGTCAGGAATGACGCCCTGAGAGTCGGAAACACGTTGGCCAAGTTGATCAAAGGCAAGATCTCTCCGACGAACCTGGGTGGCCCGGGAACGATCGCGATGGCAGCGACGTCGGAAGCGTCGCAAAGTACCTCTCGATTGTTGCTGTTCTTGACCTTCCTCAGTGCGAATCTGGCGATTGTCAATTTCTTGCCGATCCCGATCCTTGACGGAGGACATATGCTGTTTTTGGCCTACGAAGGGATCTTCCGGCGGCCCGTGAGCGAACGTGTCCAGATCGTTTTGACCTATGGTGGCCTGGCCGTAATTCTTTGCTTGATGGTGTTTGTCATCTCTCTGGATATTTTTCGAATTTCAGCACTTTGACTTTGGCTTGCCTTGTCGGGTGTTCTTGTCAACGTGGTCCATTGTTCGGTGGACCTCGCGTCGAACATCCACATCGGTCCTATATCCTGGCTAACTGAACGGTGGTCGCGGTAGGTCTGCGGATAAACGAAATCCCGACGGAGATTGAAACACATCTCATTTCGTCTTTCCTCGGTTTCCGATTCATCAAAAATGAGTATGATTTATTCTGGCGCAAGCACCCGTTTGCCGGCGCGGTCCAACCGAGATTCAATCCAGAAATAGAAACGATGAGCGAAGCAAAAGTACGCGGTGTTGTCCATGTGGTCGAAGAGACAAAGACCTATGGACAAAAAGGCTTTCAAAAACGGCTGGTCGTCCTCGAACAAAACGATGGGCGATTTACCAACCTGATTCCCTTGGAATTTTTGCGCGACAATTGTGCTGCGGCCGACGATCTCAATGTGGGCGACAACGTTGAAGTCAGTTACAAACTCGCAGGCCGCAAATGGCAGAGAGATCCCGCCAGCGAAGTGAAGTATTTCCTGAGTGCCGAGGCGATCAGTTTCAAGGTCGTTTCCGGCTCCGCCGACGAAGGCGAATCGTCAGCCGATGCAGCTTCCGCGAATGATGCATTTTCCGAGTCGTATGATGAGAACGACATTCCGTTCTAGCCGCCAATGAAATTTCGTCACGAGCGCAAATGCGCGGTTCTCAATTGAGAGGTCCTGGCCGCAACCGGGGTTCGCACTCCGGTTGGCCACAACCAAATGCGGTACGTCTGTTTGGCCAAAGGCGAGCTATGTTCCGTTTATCGCAGATCTTCATTTCTGGACTTGTCGCTGGCGTGTTGGGTTGCGTGGTCAGCGCGAATGCGTCAGCTCAAACGGCATCGGAGGATCCGGCCAACACCTCGAGTCGACGGCCGCACGAGCGATCAGAAACGCAGCCTGGTACGAAACCGTTGATTTCGGCGTTGCGGCCGAACATCATCCTGATCAACCTCGACGATGCGGATATGGATCTGTTTAAAGATCAAATACTGGATGCTTATTTACCCAATATCAAACGGCTGGCGACCGAGGGGCTGACGTTAACCAATTGCCACGTCGTCACACCACTCTGTGGGCCGTCGCGAACTTGCTTGCTTCGTGGTCAATACGCTCACCGGACCGGTATTAAAACCAACCTGGCGATCGGTCCCATGAACAATGGTTTTACCGGCGCCTACGAACGGTTCAAAGAACTGGGGTATGAGCAGGAGCATCTTGGCGTCTGGATGCAGCGAGCCGGTTATCGAACGATGATGATTGGGAAATACTTGCATGGCCGCATGAATCCTGTTGATATCCCCGGTTGGGATGATCTGCATATCTGTTTTGGAGGGAACTATTTTGCCACGTCGCTCTACTCGAAGCGATTGCCAGTTCCGGAGCGTCGACATGCAACCGGTGAATCTCAGTATCGAACGGTGGTTGAGGCGGACGAAGCGGTGCAGATGATCGAACAGCACTCCCGGAACGATGCGCAAACAGTGTCTGGGAATTCGCGTCAGCCATTTTTTCTCTATCTTGCGCCCCTTGCACCCCATAAACCAGCTGGCCAAACAGCCATGCTTCAAACGGAATACGAAAACCTTGGTAAAGAAATCCGGTTGACGGAAACTCCGGACTTGAATGAAGCTGACATTTCCGACAAACCTGCTCATTTGCAAGTCGCCAAGCTCGACGACAAGGTGATGGCCTCGCTGCACGAAGAGTATCGACTCCGCGTGATGGCGACAAAATCGGTCGATGATCTCCTGGGTCGATTACGGAATACACTTGAGCGAACGGGCGATGCCGAGCGCACTTATATTTTCTTGACATCCGATCATGGTTACCAGTTGGGTCACAATCGAATGATCGCCAAGAAAGTCCCGTATCATCGAAACACCGTGGTGCCGACGTTTGTGATTGGACCCGGGATCAATCCGGGCAAGACAGATCACCTGCTCGCACAAATCGATCTGGTGCCGACTTTTTTGGAACTTGCTGGCGGAACGGCACCGGTAACAATGGATGGAAAATCATGGGTCTCGCTTTTAAAGGATCCTGACGCGATCAAGCCTGATGGTTTCCGAGATTCACTCCTGATTCAGAATTGGGAAGAGAAAAGTCAACTTGGCAACCTGATCCCGGCCAGCTACGCGTCGCTGCGATTGAATCACCGGATTTTCACCGAGTGGTCCAACGGGCAAGTCGAGTACTACGACCTGGCGGTCGATCCCTTTCAGGTCGAGAATCAAATCGGTTCGCTTTCAAAGGAGCAGCGAGCCGAATTTTCGCGGCGGCTGCATCAGTTGAAACAGGGCGCCCCGGAACCGGTTGTCACGTTCGCCTGCCCGGAACTGATCTCCAAAAATACACCGATTCGTGGACTGGCGGAGCACGACCAGGCAGTTGCAGCCGTCGAAGTCTCGATCCGCGATCCGCAGCACGACCTCTACTGGACGGGGAAAAGCTGGCGAAGCGGGTATTCGACTGTCGACGCCGAACTCGCCAATCCGAATGGGTTGATTACCGATTGGCACGAGTACGTGGATCTGTCAGGGATTGAAGACAATGGAAGTATCGCGGTTGTCGCCAGGGCCAGAGATCAGCAGGGGCATTTTTCGGAGCCAAAAACCGTCACATTTCGAGTCGATGCGATCGAACCGGAGACGGTTCTCAAGCTACCTGCGAATGGCTCGATCGTCCAATCGCCAGTGACGCTGTTTGGGACCTGCGGCGACAACCAGGAGATGCGTGGGGTCGAATTGGTCCTTGAAAATGTCGAACGGCAGACGTTTTGGGACGGCGTCGAATGGGTACCCAGGGAATCGACGTTTTTCAAACGTGTTGCCCAGGAGCGTTGGCACACGACCCTGGTGATTCCTGTTGGCCAATATCGTGCAACTGCGCGATCACTCGACCAGGCAGGGAACTATGACGGGACGCCATCGGTCACTGAATTTAGCGTGAAATAGTCTGCCCTGATGAAATCCGATCAAACGCCTGAACATCTTCGACATAAACCACTGACGCAGCTGGAGCGTCCGCGCGAATTGGTGCTCGCGTGCCCTGCTTTCAAGAGTAATGTCAATCTTTCACGGATTGTTCGCCTTGCCGGGTGCGCGGCCGTTGAGAAGGTAATCGCATGCGGATCCGCAAGGATTGATCCAACGATTGCACGTGATGGAGGCGAACATGTCTTGATCGAGCGGCGGCGGACGATGTTACCGGTTCTCAGGAATCTAAAAGCAGACGGTTACCGGCTGGTTGGTCTTGAGCAAACGGATCGTTCCCAGTCAATCTACCGTTACTCGTTTCAACGTCGGACGGCACTCGTGATCGGTCATGAGCGTCACGGAATGACCGATGAAGAACTGGTGATCATGGATGATCTGATCGAAATTCCGGTTTACGGATTGCCGTTCAGTTATAACGTCGTGACTGCGACGACGATGGCGGTTTATGAGTACCTCAAGCAGTTTCCCAATGGTTAGGCGATTTTCGAAACACGTGTAGGTGGATGAAACGGGATCAATTCGGATCCGCGGATCCTGCTTTCTTGCCAGAGACTCATGAATTGTCGAGTTTGGCAACAAATAATTCCAAACTTCGTTTTATAATGTCGTCCTTCCAGCCTAAGATAGGATGACTGATTTATTGGCAGGCTGAATTGATGATTGATGAAGCGATGCAGGTCGTGCACATCAATCGCTTCTCTGTAATTTTGTCCGCAGGATATTCCCGTGGAAAACAAGTATGTAGGTCCATTCCTGATCGTCAAGAAGCTTGGCAATCGTCGGCAAAAAGTCTATCACGCCCGGCAGATGGAGCAGGATCGCGACGTTGCACTGAAGTTCATTTCCATTCCTCCGACGGTCGAATGGGCCAAGGCGCTGGACAAGATTGAACGCGAAGTCAAAGAGCTTCAAAAACTGCAGCACCCCAATCTCGTCAAAGTCTATGGTGCTGGCGTCGATGGTAACCGGATTTTCTTTGCCACCGAGTTGATTGAGGGAGAATCGCTGTCCGCCGTGCTTTCCCGGCGGGGCAAGTTAGCCCCGGACCTGGTTGTTGAATACGGACGTCAGATCGCGGAGGTGCTGCGTTACCTGCATGCGAAAGACCTTATCCATTCAAAATTGACTCCTGAAAAAATTCTTGTCACGGCCGATCATCGGATCAAAATATCCGATTTGCGTCTTAACCGTTCCAAGCGTCGCCGTTGGGATTCGACTCGTCAGCACAAGCTGGATATCGCGGCCTATATGGCGCCGGAACAATTCAGCGAAGGCGCGACTCAGAAATCGGATTTCTACTCACTGGGCGTCATTTTGTACGAGATGTTGACCGGAAAACTGCCTTACGCGCCCGATACGATGGGGCGTATGACAAAAATGAAGATCAATTTGCCCGTCCCTTCGGCGGCGGCGCATGTCATGAACTGTCCGATCTGGTTGGACAAGATTATCAGCCAGATGCTCTCCCCCGATCCTCGCAAACGTCCCCATTCCGCTCGCGCGATTGCTCTGGCGTTTGAGGAAATCAAGAATATCGATGCGACGCAGAAAGCTGCTGTTGCTCAGATAACCGGCGGGTTCAACCCGCTGACGGCCGGGCAAGACAAAACAGAAGCGAGGCGGTTGTTGGGGTACAAGAAACCCAAAAAAAGGAAAAACAGGGATACCCTGTTTTTTCAACGAGTCCCTTTCCAGGTTGCTGCGCTAATCCTGATTGGCGCGACAACCGTCTATTTTCTGATCCCGCCCAGTGCTGAAAAGGTTGTGGATAATGCCAGGATCATGATCCACTCCGATGATCCGGATTTGTGGGGGAAAGCCAGGGTGAAACTCCAGCCGATCATGGACGGAGGTGGCGAATTCGCTGAGGATGCGGAGAAACTGTACTACCTTTCGCGTCGACAATCTCTGGTTTTGGGTGCTGAGAGCGGGTTAAGCAATCGTTTACAGAATGAAAATGTCCAGGCGTTCGGGAAAGCTGTCCGGCTGCAGCAGGACGGCCAGGATGTGGAGGCTCGGGAGATCTACTCCCAACTTGTCACCAATATTGATCCTGAGGGAAGGGATCGGCATGTCTACGAGGAATCCAAATCGCGATTGGAAAAAATAGATCAACAGGAGGATCTTCCGACCGATGTCAGCGAGCTTAGCGATTTAATTGCGATCGCTCGCGACGCCTCCACACACGGACAATTGCTGGCGGCGCACGATCGATTGGCCCGGATCGTCTACAAGTTTGCGGGAAGGGATGGATACGAGGCAATTGTTGCCGTTGCCACGGAACAGTTACAGATTATCAAACGAAAAATCGCCAGCGATGAATGGTCCGAGGAAGGGGAACCGAAGGCGACCGACGATGGCGAAAACGAGTGAGGAAGTGAATTGAAATTCACGTTTGATTGTCGGGTTCGCCAACAGGAACGCCACCAAACTTGTTCCCATTATAAATTAAAAATGAACCGGACCGGGCGGGTACCGCCAAGGAAAGGCAACTGGAATGAAAGCCCTGCCATGACGACCAATTGGCGTTTGGACGCCTCAAAACTGGGAGCTAATCCCCTCCCAGGATTTCCCCGGCAATCCAGTCGAAAATCATGATCCCCCTCGGCGTTAGTCGCCAAAAGTCATCACCGCGGATGAGCAGACCATTTTCAATCCACTCGTGTTCCAATTTGCCGAGCAGAACCGATACTGACTTGCCGGTGCGCTGATGAAAATCTTTGCCTTGCACTCCTGCGATTCTTCTTAGTCCAATCACCAATCGTTCACGAGCGGCTGCTTCCCGATCGAGTAGCTCCCGGTCGGCCACGGGTGAACTTCCTTCCTCGATCAGTTTCAAGTAACGCATGGTGCTCTGGTGGTTGATTTCCCGGATTCCGTCGATGAATCTGGCTGCGCCAGGACCAAAAGCAAAAAACGGATCGCCGTTCCAGTACCCAAGGTTATGTCGGCATTGATTTGCCGGCTTGGCGAAACTGGATACTTCGTATTGCGGTAGCCCGTTTTCGCTCAATGTGGCGATGGCCAGGGTGTACATCTCGCCGCGCAGGTCTTCATCGGACGGACTGAGTTTGCCCTGGTTAAGGTTGTTCCAGAACCGAGTCCCTTTCTCGTATGTCAGCTCATAGGTCGACATGTGGTCGGGTTTGAGCGCGATCGCAGTTTCCAGGTCGGTTTCCCACGCTGAAAGCGTTTCTCCTGGGGCGGCAAAAATCAAATCCATCGAAACCAGTGAAGATTGACTTCTTGCCAATTCAATGGCGTGGCGGATATCGTCGATCGAATGGCTGCGTTCAAGCCGTTTGAGTTTGTCAGGGTCGAGCGACTGGACCCCGAGGCTGATTCGGTTGACGCCCAAACCTGTCAACGCCGCCATTCGCGCGTCGTCGAGGTCGTTAGGATTGCATTCAGCGGTGACCTCGGCCGTTGGGTTCAGATTGAATCGAGACAGGATGATCTGCCCGAGACGGTCGAGTTGTTTCGGAGAAAGGTGGCTCGGAGTCCCCCCCCCAAGAAACAGTGAATCGATTTCATAGGATCGTTCAAGCCAGCTGATTTCGGTTTGCAGCGAGCTGAGAAATCGCTCGATCAGGTAATCTCGACCGGCGACCAGCGTGAAATTGCAATAACCACAGCGATGTCGGCAAAACGGCACGTGAATGTAGACGGAGCGGGGATCGCCGTGCCGGGGTCGAAAAGTCAGATATCGCGATTGCTGCAGGTCGTCGCCCGGGGAGTCGTTGTTTCGCATTGCCGATGTGTCATTCATCAAACCCACAACTTCAGTCGTCCGCCCAACATATCGGGCAGTCGCTGTGAAACGACTTTTTCTGCCTGGTGCCGATTGTATCTTGTGCTGAAGTGTCCGGCGATCACGACTTCATTATTGAACCTGTCCTGTCGATGAACAAAGTCGTCCAGATGCATGTGTCCGTTTTTATGGATAAGCTCTTTGCGATGTTCCGGTGAAACGAACGTCATTTCGGTGATCAAGATTTTTACATCAAAGAACTCTGGGTTATTGTCCAGGCCCGCTGGCGATGTGTCTCCCGTAAATCCGACCAAGGGAAGGCGATGTTCAATCGTGATTTCGGTTCCACATTCACGCAATTGCCGAATCTGCTCGCCGGTCAGTTCGAGAAACTCCTGTTTCAGTTTTTTTCGTCGTTCCGAAATGATGTAACCCACGCTGGGGACGGTATGCTCTGTCGCAAAGACATCAAGGATCAACTCTCGCGACAACTCAATTTCCTGACCTGCCTGGACGCCGATCAAGTCGCAGGTCATGCGACCTCGATCCAATCTGACAAACGAGTCGAGCATCTTGCGAACCGAGTCGACCGAAGAGGCCGGTAGGTAGATTTTTGGAGGCTCCATTTTCATCAGCCGACGACGCGCAACATACAGGGGTAACGCGGCGATGTGGTCGAGATGGCAATGAGAAATCAACCAAGTCGGCGTGCCCATGAAATCCCATGGGTGGGCACCCAGATCAAATCCAATTTTCAGTTCGGGGATTCGCCAGTACGACTGAACGGCGGCTCGGGAATAGCCCTCGATCGTCAGGTTGTCGTGTTTCAGCGTTTTGATGGGTACGTTTTTGAGCATGATCTGAACAGGACGGATTCGGGCGGGTAGAGGTTCATCGTAACGGGTAATCGCAAGGGGAGAAGGTGAGGTTGAACGCGAATTCAAGCGTGCACAAAACAGAACGTGGGTTTTCACCTCGGCCGGATTCAAAAGCCAGGGCCCGATTTGCTTTTCGTCCAGTTCCTGGCTGGACCGCATCGATCACCAGCGACGCGATGTCCCGGTTATGCACCCGCCACACCGAACCCCAATCGATCATGCGAAGCCTGACCGATCGCCACCTTGCAGAGTTTCCGGCAGAGATGAATCACGAATGCGACGAACCAGTTAACTGGCAACCGTTTCTTTCTCGTCGAGAATTTCAACTGCAGCAAAGGACTTGCCTTCGAGCATGGCGAGACTGGCACCGCCGCCAGTGCTCACATGGGTCACTGAATTCTCGAAGCCGAGTTGCGCAATCGCTGCCGCACTGTCGCCACCGCCGATAATGCTGATCGCATCGCTGTCTGCAATGGCCTGGGCGACGATCTTGGTGCCTTCATCAAATGGAGGCATTTCAAATACACCCATCGGGCCGTTCCAGACAACCGTTTTTGACGACTTGATGATCTCTGCAAACTTTGCCGCCGATTGGGGGCCAATGTCGAGACCTTCGTAATCATCGGGAATCTCACCGGCAGCAACAACTCGCTTGTTGCATTCCTTGTTGAACCCGTCACCACAATGGGTATCGACTGGCAGTACCAGTTTATCACCCGCCCTTTCGATCAGTTCCTTGGCCAATGCAACTTTGTCTGGCTCAACCAGGCTTTTTCCAACTTGCCCTCCTTGGGCCAATGAAAAAGTGTAAGCCATCGCCCCGCCGATCAGGATGTAGTCGCAAATCCCGATCAGGTTCTCGATGACCTTGATTTTGTCAGATACCTTGGCACCACCAAGGATTGCGACGAAAGGGCGCTCCGGGTTGGCAATGACCTCGCTGAGGTATTTGATTTCCTTTTCAACGAGCGTACCGACGACTTTGGGTTTACCTCCCATCGCCAGGGGAACGCCATACATGGATGCGTCTTCCCGATGGCAGGTACCAAACGCGTCGTTGCAATAGATGTCGGCGAACTCGGCCAATTGTGCCGCGAAAGCTTCGTCTCCGGACTGCTCGCGTGAATCAAAACGAAGATTCTCCAGGACGACGATCTCGCCGTCACCCAGGGCGGCTACTTTTTCCGCAGCATCAGGTCCAACGATGTCATTGGCGAAGGCAACGCCTCGACCCAGGATCTCAGCCAGTCGCCTGGCCACCGGTGCGAGGCTGAGTTTGGGGTTTGATTCGCCCTTGGGGCGACCCAAATGGCTCATCAGGATCAATCGGCCGCTGCGTTCAATCACGGACTTGATCGATGGCAGTGCCATGTCAATTCGTCGGTCATCGGTGATGTGAAGGCTCTCATCAAGGGGAACATTAAAGTCGACTCGCATGAGGACTTTTTTTCCAGCAACATCCACGTCATTGATTGTGAGTTTGGCCATCGTGATTCCAGAGAAAGTAGGGGGATTCGGATTGATCTGGGGTTTTCAATTTAGCGGTCGAATCTGGGGCAAAAAAGGGGCAATGCCCATCCGGACCATGGAGGTGAATCACATCGCCGATGGATCTGGATAAGGGGGCGTTCAGCATCCGGGTCGCCAGTTTTCTCAAAAAAAAAGCCAACCCGACGAGGTTGGCTTTTAATATTTGAGTTTCGACCGAAATGCCTGGACTAACTTGCCGACGATTCCTTGTGTACAACGCGTTTTTGGATGTCGGTTTCGATCTTACCGAAAACCTCTTCGTGTCGTTGCACGGAAACATGAAGTGCATGCAGCAGCCGTTTGGCTGTATAGAAATTCAAAACAATTCGCTGGGCGATTTCAACCGGTTTGTCGTTGGCCCCCATGGGTTGAGCGTTCATGCCAAAATCAACAATCAGTTCCTCAGGCGAACCGGTAACACGACAGAAGTTGGCGTAACAGCTGACGGTTTTCGATTCATCGACCGTGATCGGATTTTGAGCTGGACCTGGTTTCTGGACTTCTTGTTTCGCCATTGTATTTATCCTTGTTCGGATGAAAAAAAGTGATGCGTGTTCACTGGAAAAGTTTCTTCGAAAACAAAGGATCTTCAATCATTCAAAAGTTGTCAATATTGTCTGGATCCGAACCCGGGGGAATCCCCGTTTTATTCTGGACGGATCCGTTGGATAAAAGTCACCGGTAAGTCATTGGTTGTATATTCGATTGTCCCAGGCTCTTCCGGCAGAATCATTGTCATGGATGATCGTAGACGTGGATTTATTCCTGTTTTGACGTGCGCCCAATTTCCGCTCGAGCGATTTTTTCACCCGTGCAATGGATTGGAAACTCGAAATACCGTCGTCGAATTTCTGGGCTGCGCAATGATTCGGTTCAAAGCTCGTTTCGCGCCTGGTCTACCCAGTTCTGTAATCCGGGAGCCCAGTTTCCGTTGATGATCTTGTTGAACTGAACGTCAGCTTCAGTTTTCCGCCCCAGTTCCTTCAGAACCGACCCGTAATGGAATAACCACTGCGGGTTGGCCGTATCCCATTGTGGTGCTTCCCCAAGCCAGCGGACGGCCTGGCCAAGATCTCTTTGTTGGCGATACCACTGCCCGACCTGAAAATAACTGACCGAATCTCTTGGTCTTTGGTCAATGATGCTCGAAAGAAATTCCCAGGCTTCCTCTTCACGCCCGGCCAACTTGAGTAGCGTTGCCATTTGTTCCGGTAACGCGGCGTTGTCGCGATCGACGTCCCGCCAGCGATCCCAGGTCCTGGTGGCTCGAGCAAGAAGAGTCTCGATCTTCAAGCTCCGCTCGGGGTCGCTTGGGGCAATTCCGTTGATCGTATTGACATATTGACTCCACAACCATTGGTACCGCTGTCGAAACGCCGAAAGGTTTATCGCATCTGGAAGGTAAGGCTGTTCCAACTCCAATGCGCGTTCTTCGAGCTGGACACATTTTTCTGCGTTGCCAGCCTGTCCTGCCAGTCGCGCCATCGCTGCACAGAACGATGGCGAAACCGGGATCTGTTTTTCCTGTAACGATTTCAGGATAACGTCGAATTGCTCCAACGCGGACTTGTATCGGTTTCCGGCCCAAAGCGACTGGCCGTAGGCAAATCGCCGCAGCAGGCAATCGTCCGATTTTGCGTTGTCGAGGCCGAGTTTTGTTCGAGCCAGCGCGTAAGCGGCATCCGCGAGCTCGACTTCGTCCCAACTGGAGATTCTCTCTGCGAAATTCAGCAAAACTGGCAGGGAGTCAAGCTTTCTGACCAATTCGAACTGCTGTGTCAACAACTTTGAAACTTTGTCCTGGTTCTGTTGGTCCACTGACTTGATCAGTCGCAGAACCGAAGCGGATAACACGGGCTGCTGGTCTTTTTTTGCCAGCTCTTCCTGCCACTTCCAAAAAGCAATTGCCAACTTCTGATTGTCGTCTGGACTGGAGCAGCGGGCCGAAGCCACCAGCAGGGCGATGCCACTCCAGCGGGGATCGTCGTTGAGTTCGAGCAGTCGATCCAATTTGAATCCTTGATGATAACTGCAGGCCAGCGCCAACCGGAGTGGCGAATCACCGAAGTGACTGGCAAAGAACTCGAACTGCGGATCCTGCCCGCCGTAAGTCGCAGCATTGTAGGCGGCGATATGGCCAATGAGCCCTGTCTCAGCCTTGGACTGTCTGGCTTGTTCCTGCCAGTCGTATCGGTTCCCGTAGAATCGGAAAAGCGCCGAGTTCCGAATCGACTCATACTTGTTCAGTCGGTCCCGAATCTCGGGAGACTGGGAGATTTGAACGCCTGAGGAACCGCACAACGTCACGTCACCCGGTCGGGGTGTCTGCCCAAGTCGTTCCAGAAGCTTGAACAATTCGGTGGTTGTTGCCATGGCCGTAGCGTTTCCTTGCCCCCAGCGGTTGCCGTCAAGGTCCTGAATGGACGCCAGGATCTGGTGACGCAGGAGCCGAACCGCTGCTTCGCCATGTTCGAGCGAAATCCGTCGATCCGGTTTCGTCGGTTCGGCATCGACTTCCGGGTTTGCCGTAGCCCTGCTTCCTGATAGCTCGGCGAGTTTTTGCGCGTAGAATGAAGGCTTCATCAATGGCATGTCAAGCACGACGAGCCGGTCAAGGTTCGCCGTAAACGTTTCATCGCGGGGTGTGAACGGTTTGGCCTGGTAGCTTGTGATACCGGTGTGCGAATCTGTGTTGATTTTGAGGTCCCATGCCAATTCCACTTGGCCGCCATCATATTTGAACGAAAGGGACAAAACTGTCTCGTCGCCGACGATCCACTGTCGATTCAATATCCGGCCTTGATGATCGACAGTTACCAGAAAATAGCGCTCGGGATTACTGGTTTCCTTCGGATTCGTTTCTGCGGGATGATTCTGGTCATCGTCATCATCAACAGATTCATCTCCAGTTGGCGAGGTTTTTGCGAGCGTGAGTTTCAGGCGATAGGAGTTGTCGTCGCGCTCCACCAACTCGACATCGCAATATCCAATTAGCGAATCGGCTGGCGAGATCATGTGCGGCACCCTTTGACGAAGCTCGTTGAGCCGAATTTCAGAGGCTTCGCGACGGGCTGAAATCCCCAGTTCGTCGTAGATTTGAAGAATTTGAGTTCCGTCGCAAATCAGCTTTTCCGTCAAATACATGTCGTTGCGGTGCGTCATTGCAAACCGGTCGTTGGGACCGACATAGAGCTCAATTCCCTCGTCGGCAAACCGGAGAGAAACCGGCTGGAAGTTGGACCGGGAATCGCCGATCAACTTGCGCGTAGCGTCGTCGATTTTTCCGAGTGGTTGGGATTTTCCATATTGCCGGGTGACTTCGTGAACCATGTCGGTCCCGTTGCTGTATAATCCGCCCGCATATCGTGTCAGGTCGAAGGACCAGGCGTATCCTGGATACGCCTGAATCGTCGGTGGTTGGAGCATCTGGGGCCGTGGTTGATAGGACCAGCCTGCGTAACCCCAGAACATCGCGCTCGACTCCAGGCTTGCTCCCACGCGTTCCATCGTTGAAATCGCGGTTTCGATCGCGGTCTTTTCTGCGAGCTTGCGCTGGTCAAGAACGGTCTCCGAATTGAGCTGGACCAGACGTTTGTGCAGATAGTCGGCGGCCAATACCGACGCCATGCCTGGCTGAGTCTGGCTGGGGAACTGGGATGCGGTCAGGAATATACTGGCCGGCAGCGACTTGGTCTGCTGCAAGAATACCGGCCGAGGTACCCGTGTTGAGGTGCGTGGCGGCAAGAAGGGTTGGCTAATCGACCTCGAGTAGCCGTTAAGTCGAAGGGTTGAATACAGGTCGAGTCCGCCGTCGATCGCTAATGGGCCCACTCCCCCCATAACGGAATGACGATTGACCAGTTTTTCGAGGTTGCCAGGTTCAAACGACGAGATTATCTGCTGCATCGGGGTGAACTCGAATTCGTTTGAATTTTCAAAATCCAATTCCAATAAATGGTCGGAGAAGGGGACGCTCGAGCCAAGATTTGCCAGGGATTTCCTTTCCACGCGACGAAAATCCTCGAGAATCGCGTTCAGGTCTTGAAGATCATTTTCAAGGGATGTTGTGAGCCTGTTTCCAGCCAGGTCGATAGACTCGTTCCAAGCGTACCAGCCATTTTGATTCCAGGTTCCATTCCAGTTGCCGCCGAATCGGGAATTGTATTTGTCGATGTCCCGTTGGACACGGGACCAACGAGTGGACACCGCTCGATTGAAGATGGCACTCAGCTTGGGGGTCAATCCTGACGAACCCGGAACCATGGAGGCAATCTGCAGGAATTCGCTCAGGGGTGCAATTTCATCCGCAAACAATGCTCCTTGTCCAATCGTCGCGGTTGACGGCATAAGGCTGGACTGTGGTGGATTCGCGAAGAAATGACCCGCGCGAATTGAGTTGCGAACGAAAGCCATCGGCTGCAATTGTCGGAATTTTCCGTCTACCAGTGCGAGCTTGCTGTCGAGACTGAGCTCCGGTTGGATCGCTTTTTCTCCGGAAAGCCGCTGGCCGAGGTCAAACCAGGGAGAATCCAGAGCACCAGGCTGACCGGTTGATCCGTCGTCTTTCTCCGCTGGTGTGTTTCGACTCCAATCGATGGCGGATTGCCGTTGACCCGACGCCAACAAGAACCAGAGCGCTAACAGTCGCGTTGGATCGGACGTTAATTCCGAATCGCAGATTTGATAGAGCCCGATACGGGAGTCCTGTGGTGAATCCGGCCAAAGGTAAAATGGTGCATTAATTCGTAATTGGATTCCGTCGACGATTTCCTGAATCGTTTGCGGTTGGGTCTTGGCGTCGAACTTTGAGTCTTCACCCTCAAACTGCCTCCAACCCCACTCCCACCGGTTCCAGTCAACAGGCTCTTTGATGACCTCAATCGTCTGCGGGGCATCGTACATGGCCCAATGGTCTTTTCGGCCTCGCCCAACATCGTATTGAGCGTACATGGCGTCGTCTTCGAGAACGATCAAACTGGTAAATGGCGTAACCACATAGAAAGCTTTTGAAAGTGCAATGATTTCTTCCTGGTTCGCCATGTCGGATTTGAGCAAGTTGTTGATATGCTGTTTGGCCCATAATCGCGGCAGGTAGGCGGCGCCGGTTGTCGAGCCTTGAACCATCGCTGTTTTTGTGACAGAACGCCCGTCGACCTGTCCCGTGAATCGAATCCAGGACGGCAGTTTCGTGCCACACATTGCTGTGACGGTCAGTATTTCGCCGGCAGCGATGATGGTCGCGCTGGGATAGGCAATCGCCTCCATCGGTTTGTCATTTTCATCAAGCAGGGCCACCCGGATGTTGGTCATGCGGGCCGTATTCAGCGAAGCAATCAAATCGAATACCCGCCAGTCGATGTCTTCGTTTGGATTGATGGTCGTAAACAATCCGCCAGTGCGGCTGGCCGCCTCTTGCAGGAACATCGAATCCACCTGCTTGCCGATTCCAATGCCTACGAACCTGCATCCGCTCGGGATCAAACGGGGAAGTTCCGTGATTGCTTTTTCCCCGTCCGTTGCAACTCCGTCGCCAAGGTAAACAAGGTACGGATTTTTCAAATCGTGCTTGCGAATCACTTCCTGCACGGTATCGAGTCCTGCCGCGATATTTGTCGCGCCGATCAATCGCTGTGGCCGATGGTTGAGTAGTGGTTTGACTTCCTCCGAACGCACATTGACCGGTCTGACCGAGATGTTGCGGGCTTTCGTGCCAAGGTCCATCAGGAAGACGGTGTCGTCATCGTCGGCTTCGGTGATCAACCGCTCCAGGACATGACGCTGGGCAAGAACGTCAGTTCTTGAGCGAGATGCAGAAACATCGCTGACGACAATCCACTGTCGCGGCTCGGGTTGATGTTCTCCGGTCAAGTCGGGAACGAGCTTGGCCGAGAGAAAAGTCTGCCCATCCTGTTCGCATGTCATTACACGAACCTCCTTGTGGGCGAAGTCTTTTTTGGGCACAAGGTTCAGCAGGAAGTCCTGGTCAGGTTTGATTTTTTTGGCGGAATAGTCCAGCAACAAATCATCGCCGTCGGTCGCGAGCTGGACATCGTGAGTGCTGCAGCCGGGATCAAATTGTTTCGCTCCGTCCTTGATCCGAATGCAGATTTCAAACTGATTGGCAATGTCTTGCGTGTGGTCCATCGGAAGCCAGTACCTTATCGTGCCGTACAGTTCGTCCAGGTTCTGCGTGTAGCTGAGGAAGATTCTTTTTTCCTGTCGGCCTTCGAGTGGGAAGATCCGCATCTTGAACATGTTGCCTTCCATCATTTCCAGCAAAGCCGGGTCACGGCGCTGATGCAGGATTTCGGTATAAATCTCCTGTCCGCGTTGGCGCGAGACCATCCCGCCTTCGTTCAGCTGACCGGCAACGTACATCGCCAGTCTCGAGACCGACGCGTCCGGTGGAAGCGGAAAATAAAACGTTCCTTCCGTGTTCCAGGGGTTATGGTTGAAGAATGTCTGGTCGATCGTCGTACGAGCGACTCCGTCTTCGATATAGACGTCGACTTTGAACCGGCGAAGCGTCAGACGTGCTTCCTGGCCATAGGGGTCGATTGCAATCAAGCCATTTTCACCGTCCACCGGTTTGAGCAGTAATTCATCTTGTTTGAGTGCGTCCCTGGCCCAATTGACCAAGTACGAAAGACGATGAGCCGGACCACGCGTCGGTTTCTCGGATTGCGCCAGCGTTCCCTGTTGGCCTGCGCCGAGCTCGATTGAGCCGGAAGTCGATTTCATCACAATGTTGCCTTGGGCAACGGCGGCCCGGGTTGCATCGCCAGCCGAAACCGTAAATCGGGTCCCGGTCGCGAGGACTTCGCCGTCAACCGTTTTGACAACAAAAGGCTGATCCGATTTCGCGACGATCAGGAATAACTCGCCCTTTTCCAAGGCGACTTCCCGCGTAGCGCCAATGTTGTACTTCGTGCCAGGTCGGACGATTACGATCGTGCCATCGGTCAGTTCTTGCCGTTGGAGCCTCTCGGATTCAACGTTGAACGGGACGAATGGTCGGGCCTCCTGGCGAATCGCCTGGCAGAAACCGTTGAGGCCCGTGTCAATTGGATTTTCAACGATCGGATCCCCGCTTCCCGAGTTGATCCACCACAGGGTCGCGAAGCCCATAAGCAGAATAATAGTGGCTGCAACGGCGAAGAAAAACCGTTTTTTCGCATTACCGTCGGCCGTGGCATTTTTGTGTCGGGGTGGCTCTGAAGCGAACCGGCTCACGTGTTGGGTCCCTGTGTGTTGCACCGAGAAGGTGGACACGATATCGCTTTCTTCTGATATGAGTGATTCCGGATTTTGGCTGTCCTTTTCAAACTGTGAAGCGTCAATTCTGGAATTCATTCCGCTGGACAGACGTCCGAGACTGTCGTTCATCCAGATCGACTGGATATAAAACTCCATCGCCGTTTCATCGGAGGCTATCAACTCTTCCAGTCGCACCGTTTGGTGCTGCGTGATCGTGTTTTCACACATCGCATCGATCAGGCCGCGAAGTTCTTGAAATTGTTCCTGGTTCCTGTTCATGCCAGTCCCTCCGTCGTCATGGCCCGGTTGACGCACTCAAACAACGTCGACCGGAGCCTCGAAAGCGCATTGTAGATAGCCTGTTTCGTGCGTCCCGATTGCTCGGCGGTCGACTCAATGCTGGCATCCATTTCATATCTCATTCGGAGTAGCTGCTTGTCAGGGACGGACAATTTTTCGATGCAACTGTTCAGCAGTTCATGCCGCTGGTCGAGTACGGGAACCATCTGGGTTGATTTTTCGGCGATGACTTCGAATGTGGAATTCGAGAACACGACTTTGCAACGTCCCTGTTTTCGGCGAAAATTCTGGACGGTAAAGTAGGCGATCTTGAATGACCAGGCGATAAAACTGCTGTCTTGATCGAACTCGGAAAACTTGTCCCACAAGAGGATGCTCGTTTCCTGTAGCACGTCGTCGGCATCGGTAGCGTTCCCCAATAGCGTTCGAATGTAGGCGTAGATTCGCCGTTCGTTTTCCATCAACAGGCGGATGAACTCTCGGGGATTGGCTTGTGTTCGATTGGCCGGATCCATGATGGCGGCTTCCATTTCGTTTTTCGATGCTGCAATTGGCATGGCGGTCTCCCCAGTCAATGGAATATGTCGCATGAACGAATCTTTGGACATCGTTTGGGGCGAAAAACTGGAATTTTTCACGACATCAAGCTTATCGCGGAAAGATGAGCTGCCGGGGCTTTCTTGCCGTGAAGCAGGCCGCAGGCATTTGCTTCCGGCCGGCGGCCGGATTATCGTTTTTTTTCGCAGCCATCCGAAGCCAACCTTCTACGACCCGGATTCAAATCCCGGTCCCGGCTTCGTCCCGAGCTTATTCCTTGAATGCATCGAGCTGCATTCAAGGTTCCGGTTCCTTCCAGAACCAATCGAACGGGTTCCCATTGACGATCGCTTCAGCAGCTGTCGACAAGAATTGGTAGTTCGTTTGACATTCAAGCTGGAAAATCAACGCCTTTCGTTGAGGGCAATTCTGTGCGAGATGCTGGTCAGCGAACCTCCTTTGACCGGGATTGTTCCAGAAGCCAGGCATTGGATGAAACGCTGCATATGATTCGTGAAGACTAGCCAACCCAACCAAGCACCGGACTCTGTCCGGCGACGCAGCGGCGACTATTGGCAGACAACAAATAACATCGGTGGAAAAACTGGGTTCGACTTTTCGCGGCGACCTCGACTGGATCGTGCTGAAAGCCATCGAAAAGTGACGACCCATAAGATCGGAAACGGCGAATGAAATCGCTAGTGTTATTGAACGATGTCACCAAGATCGACCTGTCCTGAGAACTCCACTTTCGGTCGCCAATTGTCTCATGAAATTTGCGACCGCCAATAAGGTTGCAACAGCAATTATGACACTGATTGGACTGTTTCCGGTTTCTGAAATCATTGAACCCGCAATCACCAACTTCACGCTCTCAAAACAGTCTGATCGCGCAGTGCGAAACCTGGATTACTCCGCTGATGCCATCGAGCGGATGTTGTGAAGTGGAGTCCAATAACCGGATCAGCGGTTTAGATGGAAAATCCCATTGAATCGGCGAATATGTAAATTTTCGGGGACGTTCGATTTATGGATAATCCATGTCCCGAACCGTCGTCGATACGGCACGTGTTTTAGGGCGAAAGTAGCGTTGAATTCAGTCAGGGAGGTTCGCACCATCAGCGAATTGGCCAAGGAGCAAAAATTTACACGACTCAATTCAACCTTGGAATGAGCAGTTGATCACCTGGAACATGTCGACCGTTTGTATCGCTCATCGCCACCTCCCACCGATGGAATGAGCTCGGCATTGGCAGCACGCAGGGCCGGTAAGAGCGTCGGCGGGGTTCAAAGTTGCAGTCAGTTCGGGATCGTCATAAGTGTACATTTGTTCAAAATCAGGGTGATTTTGGCACCGCTGGCAGAGTGAACCGGAATCTGCACCGCCTGTTTCAGGAAGGTGAGTTTCTTTCGAGGATTGGGCATTCCTTCAAATCCAGTCGTTTCCGCATTTAACGATCGAACAGGATATTTGTTTCGGGAAACCGGTTCAAATTTTTTCACCTGTTAGCGGGAGGACAGGCTGGCGGCGATCCATCCGAAGGACAGTCAACTTGAATCGTGGCATTTCAGGCCGCTGGGCCGACTCGTTTTGATACAATCTGAATCGAATCCAGGGTTACCAATTACGGACGGCATTTGTGAAGAAAATTTGCGTGATCAATACGGGCGGAACGCTCTCCATGCGTCCGACGGACAATGGCTACCAACCCTGCGCGGGTTATCTTGCCGATCAGATGAGCCACATGGAGGAACTATCGCAGTCGCCGATGCCGGCATTTGAAGTTATCGAGTACGATCCGCTGATCGATTCATCGAACATGACGCCGAAGATCTGGCGTAAAATTGCCGAAGACGTTCGCGACAACGACCAC
The DNA here is from genome assembly GCA_024642205.1 of Planctomycetaceae bacterium. GTDB lineage: Bacteria > Planctomycetota > Planctomycetia > Pirellulales > Pirellulaceae > Mariniblastus. The sequence goes on from JAHEBQ010000017.1 coordinate 72,117, forward strand.
CGCTTCGACGGTTTTGTCGTTTTACATGGGACCGACACGATGGCCTATACCGCGTCGGCACTGGCGTTGATGATTTCGGGCATCCGCAAGCCAGTGATTCTCACGGGAGCCCAATTGCCGCTGGGTCAAATCCGTAACGACGCGCGTGAAAATCTGAAGACGGCGATGATGCTGGCGGCGAACTATTCGATTCCCGAAGTCAGCTTGTATTTCGGCGATCATCTGTATCGTGGTTGCCGCAGTACCAAGATCAGTGCGACGCGGTTTGACGCGTTTGATTCGCCCAATTATCCACCGCTGGCAACTGTCGGAACCTCGATAGAGATTTTTCAGGAGCATTGTCTCGCACCGCCCAGGGACGGGACTTCGATCGTTGTTAAAACGATCGAGCCAGCAGAGGTCGCTGCGTTTCGAATTTTTCCAGGTCTGTCGATTGATATTTTTCGCCACTTTCTTCAAAAGCCGTTGAAAGGCATCATTCTGGAAACCTATGGCGACGGAAACGGCCCGACCGACGATCGCGCTTTCTTGAACGCCATCAAGGCGGCCAACGAAAATGGCATGGTGATTCTCGGCTGTACCCAGTGCCTTCACGGTGGCATGACTCAGGCAAGTTACGCGACAGGAACCGCGCTCACACAGGCTGGCGTTATTCCCGGCCGCGACATGACGATCGAGGCTGCCTTGACCAAGATGCTTTTTCTGTTCAGCCAGAACTTGACTCTCGACGAGATCAAATCTCAAGTGGGACAGAACCTGATCGGTGAATTGACATTGGCATGAACGCGTTGCGCTCACGTCCTGGTGGGAATTAGGATTTGCCGGTTTTCTGGCGATATCCGAAACTTTTCTTCGGCAATCCAGAAATTGAATTGGCAATGGTTTCATTGCTGACAAAAACAACTTTTGTTTGAATCCAGAACAGACATTTTATTTCGTTGTAACTTGGCCATAATGGAATACTGGGTCCATTTGTCTTAACAGGAAAATATCAACGTGAAGTCTTATTCATGCGTTCTTGTGTTTCTGATCGGCGTGGTTGGAGTTACCTGGTTGTTGACGTCCCAACAACATGCTCGCGCGACGTTTCCACCGATTGCAAATCCAGTTGTGCAAGTCGATCAGGCGGAAACAGATTCCGCCGTCGAATCGCTGGGCATTGTTGCGAGTAAGCCCGATGCTGGCCCGTTCGTCGAAATTGAAGGCGGGTTCATGGTGCCCTATACGACCAGGATTCCTGGCACGGAAATCGAGTTCACCATGATTCCGATTCAGGGCGGCAAGTTCCTGATGGGCAGCCCTGAGGACGAAGAAGATCGACGCGAAGACGAAGGCCCCCAATTCGAAGTAATTGTTGAACCCTTTTGGATGGGCAAATACGAGGTGACCTGGCGCGAATACAAGAAATACATGCAACTCGACAAAGTCTTCAAGGCGCTCCATGGCAAAGGGTTGCGAACCGTCAGTGCCGCAAACGAAATCGACGCCGTTACCGCGCCCTCGTCGCTTTACGATGCCAGTTTTACATTCTCGGCGGGCGAGGGAGACAATCAGCCTGCCGCGACGATGACCCAATTCGCGGCCAAGCAATACACTAAATGGCTGAGCCTGATGTCGGAAACTTTTTATCGTTTGCCGACGGAAGCCGAGTGGGAGTATGCGTGCCGGGCAGGAACAACGACGGCATTTTACTTTGGCGAAGAGGCGGACGACCTCGACGATCATGCCTGGAATATCGAAACAGCTGACGATGAACGCCACCCCGTAGGGCAGCTGAAACCAAACCCCTGGGGTCTGTACGATATGTACGGCAACGTGGCGGAATGGGTGCTGGATGAGTATGATGAGGCTGGATACACACACGTCGAGTCAGGTGCTTCGGTTACGACAGAAAATGCGTACCGCAAGCCGACCAAACTCTTTCCGCGTGTCATCCGAGGCGGTTCGTGGGAGCTGGAGCCAGAGGATTGTCGCAGTGCAGCCCGGGTTGCATCCGATGACAAGGAATGGAAGATCGAAGATCCAAATTTCCCCAAAAGCCCCTGGTGGTATACCGATACTCCCGGTCTCGGCGTTGGCTTCCGTTTGATGCGACCATTGAAAGCGCCGGAAACTCCTGAAGCGAAGAGTCTGTTTTGGGATGCGGATATCGAATCGATTGTTGACGACGCCAAAAACCGCATCCGGGATAACGGGCGCGGAGCCTATGGCACTGTCGATGCACGTCTCCCGAAAGAGATTTCCGAGCTCACGGATGAGGACAAGTAGTAGCGGTTTCCGATGCGATGACGGGCCCGCAAGTGGCGGCCCCGGTCAACCTGCAACGTTGTGCACATCCAACGATTTTGACTGGTCCACATTCCCTGTTTTTTCGCCACGGTGCGACGCTGATGCTGTCAATGCTATGCGTTGGTCTCTCGCAGCATACGATTGGTCAAACAAATCTACGGGCGATTGCCGAGCGAATGGCCCCGACCAACGTCCACCTGTTTTGTCCAGAAAACAGCCTGTGATCGGTCCAAGTGTCGAGGTTGCAGGCGGGTACATGGTCCCCGTTGAAGCCATTATTCCCGGCACTGACATCAAGATCACGATTGGAAGTCCTGCGGTGAAAACGATCGCGCGAATGGTGAAAATCCGTAATTCGAAGTCACCGTGGAGCCATTCGGGATGGCCTGGTACGAAGTGACTTGGGCAGGAAACAAACGGTAAATGGATCTTCCCGGGGACATGACAACGATCACGAATCTCAGGGGATGATCTTGATTTCACGTGCCTAGGTCGTGGCCGGAGAATCCGCGACGATCCATAGCAAGAACGACACGGGAGCGGCGAAAACCATCGAGTCCATAATATCCAGGATGCCACCGAGCCCCGGTAACCAGCTGCTGGAGTCTTTCGTGTTCGCATCGCGTTTGATTAATGATTCGGCCAAATCACCGACCATCCCTGCACAGGTGACGAGAATTCCGTAGATCAAAAACCACCACCACGGTTTTTCGATCGTAATCCCGAATATCAGTGGCGCGATCAAGTACACGACGATCGCTGCGCCTATACAGCCTCCAACGAGCGCTCCAAGCGAGCCCTGCACCGTTTTGCCGGGACTCAGTTTCGGTGCCAGTTTGATCGTCCCATACGTTTTGCCGACGAAGTAGGCAAACGAATCCGAGAGCTTGACCGTCGAGATCAACAAGATGATTGAAATCAATCCCAGTCCGTTGCTGTTTTGCATCAGTCGATGCGGCACCAGAAAGGCAAACAGCATGCTCAGGTAAACGAAGACAAAAGCACTTCGTCCCAGTCGATCGATGACCTCCCCCTTCGCCGTCGCCAGCGCGGAGTCAAAGTTACTCATCTCAAAGACGAACATGATAACCAGTGCGACCACGATTCCGGACAGCGCCCACCCGAATTTACCGAGTGGACAATCGATCGGCTGATCTCGCCAAAGCACGGGGGCAAATGCAATGCAGACCATCGCAATCGAGGCTCCAACGACCAGGTTGTGGTTGACTCGGCACGCAACATTCTCGAACAGGTCAACCAGTTCGCTGGCGGCCATGGCGGCCAGAACGATGGCCAGCAGGCACAGCACCAGGCCCGGTCGGCCCAGTTTTTCGTTGGTCCCAAGCCAGAAATCGAGACCCAGCAAGAGTGTCATCGTTGAGATGATAATGGCAGCGGAGATTAAACGACGACCTAACAAGGGAACTCCTAATCGTCCAGTCCGCCAAACCGACGGTTGCGTTTCGAAAAATCACCAATCGCCTCATGGAAGTCGGCAATCGTAAACTCGGGCCACATTTTTTCGGTCACCCACATCTCGGCATAACTGATTTGCCAAAGCAGGTAATTGCTGATTCGCATTTCGCCGGCAGTTCGAATCAACAAATCGGGGTCGGACATACCGGCCGTGTATAGATGCTCCGAGACCAGCGTTTCCGATACGTCGTCCGGGGAGACTTCGTTTCTGGCGACTTTCTGGCAGATTCTGCGAATTGCGTCGACGATTTCCGCGCGGCCACCGTAATTGATTGCCAAACACAAACACGTGCCAGTATTGCCAGCGGTCATTTCCAGAGACTTGTCCATTGCCGTTTGAACGTCAGCCGGTATTCGATCTCGGCGGCCGATGATTTTGAGTCGAATGTTGTTCTCCATCATCGTTTCGCGTTCCTGGATCATGTACTGCGAAAGCAGAAACATAAGAAATTCCAGCTCGTCCTGCGGGCGCTTCCAGTTTTCACTTGAAAGGCAATATAACGTCATTTGTTCAATTCCGATTCGCGCGCACTCTTCCGTGATCACGCGAACAGTCTTGGCACCCTGCTGATGACCACGAATCCGCGGAAGCTTTTGCCGCTGCGCCCAGCGACCATTGCCGTCCATGATGATGGCCACATGCCGCGGACGCTTTTCCAGCGGCACGTCGAGCAGCAATTGGGTTTGGGTGGCGGACATGAGAGTAGGAGTTAGATTTGGGTCTTAAATTATGTATTAGGATGGAGTCGAGAAGTCGGTAAGTGATTTTCAATCAAACGGCGTCTGGTAAACCGAATTCGGAACCACGTAAGCTAGACGTATTTGCCTTTCAGGTACTCCTCCAGCGACTCGCGTTTTTGAATATGAATGGTCTGCGCCCGATCGGGACCGACCGAAATGTATTCAATTTTCCTGCCGATTAGACTCTCAAGTTTCCTGGCGTACCGAACCGCGTTGGCGGGTAAATCGTCCAGAGACCGGGCACCGGTAACATCCGTTTGCCAGCCCGGCATCGTTTCATAGATCGGCACGAGGTTTCGCAGCTCATTCACGTGGGCCGGAAAGTGATCGATCCGCTCGCCATTGAGTTCATAAGCGACGCAAACGGCAATCGTCTCCAATTCGCTCAACACATCCAGCATGGTCAATGCCACCGAAGTCACGCCACCCAGTCTCGCCGTGTATCGCGCCGCCACGGCATCAAACCAACCACAGCGACGTGGCCGACCGGTTGTGGTTCCGTATTCATTTCCCATGTCGCGGATATGCTGGCCATGGTCATTGTCCTGTTCCGTCGGAAACGGGCCGCCACCCACGCGCGTGGCATAGCTCTTGGTGACGCCGATAACCTCCTGAATCCAGTTACCTGGGACGCCGGAACCGGCTGAGATGCCGACTCCGGAGCTGTTGCTGCTGGTCACAAACGGAAACGTCCCATGATCGATATCCAGCAACGAACCCTGGGCGCCTTCGAACAGGATGTTTCTGTCTTCGTCGACGGCATCCAGCAGGATCCGATTGGTATCGGCAATCATCGACGCGAGTTGAGCGGCGTACTCGGTGTACTCGGCAACGATTGCATCGGGATCCAGTTCGACAACCTGATCACCGGACGTTGCCGACAGGACTTTCTTTTTGACAGCGACAATCTTGCGAACGCGATCCGCGAAATCGGGTTGGATCAGGTCACCCATCCGAATCGCGAAACTGCGTCCGATCTTGTCCGCGTAACAGGGTCCGATCCCACGCAACGTCGTCCCGATATTGTCTTCCCCGGAAACAAGCTCGTTCCACATTTTGTCTTCGAGAACATGCCAGGGCATTACCACGTGAGCTCGCTGGCTGATTTTCATTCGTGTCGAAACGTCGATCCCTCGCTCGGCCAGCGAGTTGATTTCTTTCAGGATCGTGGGAGGATTGATGACTACGCCGGGTGTGATCAAATTCAATACGCCAGCGTTGATGATCCCGCTGGGGATGTGGTGGAGTTTGTACACGTCGTCGCCGATCACAACCGTGTGTCCGGCGTTTGCACCGCCTTGGTAGCGGACGACGAGATCCTTGCCTTCGGTCAGCAAATCAACCAGTTTTCCTTTGGCTTCATCGCCCCATTGCAACCCAATTACGCACTGTCCTGGCACCCGGAACTCCTAAAACAATAAAAAATCGTGGTGGTTTTGATTGAAATTTTGCCGACGCGACGGACGGTTATGGCAGGCTTGAGAGTCTAATTTTTGGGCCCTTGGATGGTCAACTGCCAAGTGGCGTTCTGCGGATAAAACGTCAGAATTTGCATGCGAATGATCAATAACCGGTGGAATCGTTAACGCCAATTGCCAAGTTCGGTCGTTCTCCGGTGTTCTCGTTGACTGGGAAACACCGGACAAATAACCTTGATAACATCAGCCGGCAGTCGGATGGCGTTTCAGGTTCCTCTTATTTCCGTTTTTTTTGCGGCCTTGGTGAGGCAATGATTTTGAATAAAATGAATCGATGGTCGTTTTTAGTATTCGTGGTGATGGCTGGTAGTTTAGCAGTTCAGTCAGCCAGCGGTCAGGATGATAAGGCAGTCGTTCGGGGGGAAATCGCGTTCGACCCAGCCCGTCTGGAGTCTTGGGATGGCCAGCAACTCGTCATTCCATTTGAGGAAATCAAAGCCGAGCTTCGCGAGCGAGTCGCGCTGCCAGTTCCCCCGTTGCCCCAGGGGTTCGGTGACTGGAAACCCGAAGCAAGGCAAGCGTGGGAAAAGGAATTCGTCCAATCCGACGCGGGCCAGAAATTAATTGAGAACCGAAAACAACTAATCGATCAAGCCAGAGTTTTCGATGTGAAGTTTGAACAGGATGGAATTTTCGTCGTGTACGATGTTCCTGTTGGAGTCTATGGACTCCAGGGCCGGGTCGACAGGCAGATTGGCAATGTCAAGTACGTGTTCGAAGTCTTTGGCCAAATCGAAGTTCTCAAGGATGTTGATGAGCTCATGCTGCAACCGTTGAGTGTCGAAATCACGCCGCTAATGCAATCCGCTCAGACCGCGCCGCCAATTGCCGTCAAAAGTGACGACGGCACACGGGACTTGAACCTGGAAACGTTTGGCGACGATTATTTGTTTGTCAGCTTTTGGACTTCGACCAGTCCATCGGCGGTGAAGGAACAAAAACTGGTCCAGCAAATGTATTCCGACCTCAAGTCGAAATACAAACTTCAGCTGCTCTCAATTAACATCGATAGTGATCGAAAACAAGCCGCGGATTTTATCGAGCAGAACAAGTTGATGGGAAGTCACGGATTTACCGGCGGGCTGGAGCATCGAACGATTTTCGATTTTGGTGTGAGGAGTTACCCATCGTTCTGGTTAATCGGCAAGGAAGGCAAAATCCTGATGAGTCAGTTTGAGATTGCACAAGCCATGCAAAACGACCCAAACCTCACTTTGATTGTTTCTGATCGCATCGAAGGCAAGGACGCTCCGACTCCCGCCGTGGCAAAGCCGGCCGGGGATGGCCAGGCAACCGACCAAGGGCGACAATAAAGAGGTCCATCGAGTTGAGCTGGACTCGAGTGTTCAGCATGCGATTGGCCGATTAACCCTCCGTTTCCGGATGGAACCTAGCCGCGTTTCCTCGCGCGAGGATGGGCTTTTTCATATGCTTTCCGCAAGCCCGCGGTGCTGACGTGCGTATAAATCTGAGTTGTGACCAGGCTCTTGTGCCCCAGCAGTTCCTGCACACTTCGAATGTCCGCTCCTCGGTCAAGCAGATGCGTGGCAAAGCTGTGCCGCAGCGTGTGGGGAGAGGTTCTCAGATCCAGCCCGGTTATTTTGAGGTACTTTTCGAGCATTCGCGCGACACTACGCGTTGTAAGCCGTTTGCCAAATTTGTTGAGGAAAACTGCGGATGCCTGTTCCTTTGACAGCCCCCTGGCGGGCACGCGCTTTCTCAACCAAACGCGAATCGCCTTGACCGCAAAACTACCCAGCGGGGCAAGCCGCTCGCGTTTGCCTTTTCCGCGAACGCGAACCAGACCATCCTCAAGGTCGAGGTCGCCGAGGTTAACCCCGACCAATTCGCTGACACGCAGTCCGGCTGAGTACAGCGTTTCAAGCATGGCCCGATCTCTCAATCCCATCGCGTCCGTTTTGGGGGGTGCCGAGAGGAGTTTTCCGATTTCAGACCCGGTCAGGAAATGCGGAAGCTTTCGCTCCCGGCGCGGGTTGCGAAGCGGTTTGGCCGGGTTTGAATCGCACAGACCTTCCCGTTGGGCAAACCGAAAATAGCTGCGCATGGAAGCCAAACGACGCGCCACAGAACTTTTGGCATATCCGGCTTCATGCAGGGCTGACACGTACTTCCGCAAGTCAAGTGGCGTGATTTGTGAGGGTCGAGGTGAACCGCTCATTGAGTCCGACAGGAAACCGTACAGCAACTCCAGGTCTTCCCGGTAAGACTTGATTGTCAAATCGGAGCAATTTCGCTCGACTTTGAGATAGCGCAGGAACCGGGGAATCGACTTTTCCAAATCGGAATCTCTCTTTGGCCAGGGAGGCGGAAGTGATATCGGTAAAAAAAAGAGATATCAGCGCCTACGGAAAAGTTGATCAGCCACTAAAAGTTGTCTTCCCCGGAAAACAGGTCTTCACCCGAGAACAGGTCTTCCATGTGGGTGGCCGAGAAACGATGATTGACTGTCTCGGGAGCCGACTGGGTTTTTTCAATATTGCGGACTTTTTGACTCAAGACCGCCGCGTCGTACCAGGAAAAACTGAGTTTCGCGTCTGAAGCATATCGACCCAGCGTTCGCAATGTTTCGCTTTTCTTCTTGTCGTTGAACAAAAATATGTAGCGTTCTTCACCTTTTACTAAAGCCACTACGTTGATGTCTTGTGACACAATCGCCCCCGTCGATGTTGAATCGAGCGCATTGGCTCGGATCTTGGTTTGGGAATCAGTCCAGTCTTTTCCCACATGATTCATCGGCAGGTAGACTCAACCTCAATACCTCTGTTTGCCGGAACAATGGTTGAATCAAAATGATCAGTCGCATGGACGTTACAACCGGAACGAAGCGCAGGCTCCCATTATCGGCAAAAGCGCAGGAGTTCTCCCTGTGTTCAGCCATGTCCATATTGTGCGACTGGATTGGCAGTGACGGTAGGTTCGCGTAAAAAGCGGCAAATTCAGGCAAATAGAAACCGGGCTTGGGTTGTGTTCCACGAGTCGATTGCAATTTCGAGTATCGTTCATGCGATTTTTTTAGCGTCCAATTAACGACCGGCAAGACGCGTCTCATAAACTTCGGTTCTGCAAATAACGCTTCTATGAATGCATGGTCTGAATGCACTTCGATTGCTTGCGGTCGAAATGGTCCTGGACGAAGGTGGATGAACCACGACTTCATCGTTATCTTGAGAACGTCCATAGGTGAACGCGCGGATTATTCTTGATGTCGATCGAAAAACACGAGCCCAGTCATTGCCCCCCGGAAGATCCACTTGTCGGCTTGTCTGGCCAGCCGGGCGAGCATGTATCCTGGTTCGCGGACCTAATGGACTTGCGGGTTCTCGTTTTCCTGTTCTCCGTCATTGTCATTGCCATGACAGCCACGTTGTTGATTTTGTCAAACGGCCATCAGGTACTGGAAAACACTGATTCTGGATTGAATGATCGAGCGGCAAATGCGACAGCATCCAGCAGAACCAGCATGAAAGGGACTCGTGCGACGAAAGAGCTGCCTTTCAATCACGCGAAAACAGCCGCGCCGGTTTTTTCGTTAAGGAGCGTGGAACAGGCAAGCGACGGCAGTTTTGTTCTGCCAATCGGCTCGGCGGACGTCTCGGGATGCGAAGTATTGCCGACGGGGATCTCACGCTGGCAACCAGGCGGTTCGGCTCAGTGGAATCTTGAGATCCGTGATCGGCGAACCGGTTTTTTCTATTGTCATGTGACCTACATGGCAAGATTCGAAAGCCAATTCGCGGTTCAACTGGGCGACCGAAAACCTTTAAAATTCACGGTCTATCCGCACGAAGCGGATTTTACCGAGCGTTTTATCGTCCGTTTGGATAAGCCCGAGGCCCCTGGATTGCGTTTGATCGCGAAACATCAGGAGAATGTTGCGGAAGTTACGATAACTAAGGTTCGTCTGGAACCGCGATAGCTGACTGTTTCGGAGACCAGTTAGCTGACCGATTCCTGGACAAAATCAATTGCCTGCGCGACTGGAATCATGAAGACACCTGCTTCGCCTGCGTCAAATGCCTCGCGCCACAAACGATAGCCTTCCTGAAAGTCAGGCAGTTGATCAGAAACACGTTCCAAATCCCCAACGCATTCCTCCAATGTTTCTTCCGCGTAAGGCAGATGGGCAATATAGGTCGTCTTGCCTTCGGGCGCATTTGGGTTGGGAATCGAAACATCCGAGATGTAAATATGAATGATGTTCCCATATTCCGCATCATCATCGAGACGAACAATCGTGATTCGAGACTTGGACTCTCCTGGTCGAGTCGTGTAGGTCCAGATTTGTCCTTCGGAGAATTGGGTGAACATGGTCTACTTTGGGATAGCGGTTGTATGAACGCAATGTGAGTCTGGCACAATGAGGCAGTGGTTTTTGCAGGAATCGCCTTTTCAGCTCACCGTATACCGTTGTGGACTCTGTCCATTTTCGGGTTGGCAGGATAACTGGCGAATGACTACAGTTTGCCGCGCTCGAGTCTTCGGACAAATGCTTCTCGAGGAATCTTGGTGACTTCGGTGGTTGCCACCAAATCCGTCCGCAAAATGTCGGTTTCCCGTTTGCTGGTTGGGAGCGTAAACTTGACGAGGAATCCGCCAACTTGAATACCCTGCATTTCGTAGATGGGTGGCCAGAAATCTTCGGCCCGGGTCGCGAGGGCTCGAGCCAGTAAACGGGTGGCTCGGCCTGAGAACCCACCCAAAACCATTTCCAGCCGACCTTGTGACTCACGGTGGATATAAAACACGAAAGCAACCTCTTCTTTCGGATTGTTGGAGCCAAAGCGATTCCAAACACCGTTTTCGCCTTCGTAGTACAGGCCGGCTTCGAGTTTGGCTTCTTTCTTGCTCAGATTCAATCCTGCGACACAGGAGGCAGCATGTGGGTCGTTCTCCCGGTAACGCATGAAAAACGGAATTGCTCGATCCGCGGCATCCTCCACCGTGTCCTGACTCTCGAAGGGATCGCAGTTGAATGCTCTGGACAGGACGATTTCAACAACAGGATTACTTTTGGTACTCCCGATTCCGATCAGCGCCTTGTCTCCCTTCGATTCTGAGAATTCGTTGTAAACCATCAACGCTCGTCGCGAGACTTCCTGTTCATCCGCCTGGCCGGGACTCCATACCAGAGATTGTTTCAAATGCTCGGGATGGGGCAAAGAATCGGAGGTGATCATCGACATGTTTCCATCCGATTTACGTAGTTTGGCGGTTCCGCCCAGTGTCGTCACGCCGTTGAGAATTTCCCCTAGCAGGACGGAGTCAGAGGCCACGACGAAAGACACATCCGGACTTTCGGCGCTGACGTCCTTTCGAACACCAACACACATTTCGAGTCGGCGACGACGGGCAAGCAATTCCCAGAAGTTTTCTGGTTCGACCGCAAACAGGGCTCCGGGCAACTGGTCCGCAGTAGCATGTCCATGCTCGATCAAGAAATCGCAAAGTCGCGACAGCGCTTTCAGGGGGATGTACTTGACTTCATTTTTTAGCAGTGCGGCGACTTGATGGCGATCAAGACCAGTGTATTCGACAATGGATTTGATGGTTCCGGGGCGCCTCCTCGGGTCGGGGACGTGCCCTAACAACTCGGCCAAGCGAAAACTGTATTGCATTTCATCCTCGGAGTTTGTGACAAGGGTGGCGTCAACCTGGGAGATGGGAATTCCCGGACACTACGATAAGAGCTTCAAGGTTGATTATCAATCCATTAAATAGCGGAATGGACTATTTTACGGTATTCCTTCGTACTCGATCCCCTGCTTTATTGGGGTTAAGCCATTTGGTTGGCTGATTTTCGCCAGTTCACTTCTCAAGCCACCTATGGCTGCCTGCGAAGTTTCTCAATTGCTATGGTTCCAGCCATTCCCGTTTGCTAACGTTCCGCAGCGAATAATACTGCCGCGATGCGATTTTCCTGGATCAGATTGTGCGGCGGCCAAAAGCCTGGAGATTCCTATGAAAACTGCAAAACTGATCGTGTTTGGTTTAGTCCTGCTAGCGATGATACCCCCAAACGCCGAAGCCCAACGTTTCAAGCTGCCATTTGGCAAGTCGAAACCGGAAGCCCAAACCCAGGAGTCGACTGAGTTGACCCAGCGAGCGGGACCATGGCTCATCATGTGCGCATCGTTCGTTGGAGAAGACGGACGCCAGCAGGCCCGTCGGTTGGCGCAGGAACTTCGCGAAAAATATCGACTTACCGCCTACGTTTACAGTCATGAGTTTGACTTCGCCGCCGAAGTGGCTGGGCAAGGACTGGGTTGGGAAGTTTATGACTTGGGGGGTGAAAAGAAACTCCGCCCAAAACGAATGAAGCCAGCTGGCGAATCGCAGTTTGAAGAAATCGCGGTATTGGTTGGCGACTTCGCATCGGTAGAAGATGCGCGGGCCCAAAAAATGCTGTCCCAAATCAAGACACTCCAGCCTGAATCAATGGCCTTTTACAATGTCGAAGAAGCCGTTAATGATTCAACGCTGGCTGGTTCTCGTTTGCGTGCGTGGCGAGATTTCTCGAAACTCAGGAGCGAGGATCCGAATGACAAACTAAAGGGGCCGATGAAGGCTGCCTTCCTGATGCCCAACCCTTTATTGCCCGATGAGTACTTTGACGCCCGAAAGGTCGATCTCGAGGTCCTGAAATGGAACAAGGACCAGAAATACAGCCTGCTAAAAAACAAAAGCATGTACACGGTCAAAATCGCCTCATTCAGTGGCGACTCGACCATGGAACTTGAAGAAATTGCCCAATCGAAGGCGGAAGAATCGTGGCGGAAAAAGAACGGCAAAGAGGTAGCCGAGAGTAAGCTTCACAATGCGGAAAAAAAAGCAGCCGTCTTAACTGACTATCTCCGCAAGCAGGGAATTGAAGCCTACGAATTTCATGACCGTTTCGAAAGCTACGTTTGTGTCGGGGGCTACGATTGGCTGGTCAAGGATGATGAATACGGTGTGAAACGAAACCACCCGGGAATGGTTGAAACGATCAACAAGTTCAAGGGAACGGCTGCCAATCTACCGGGGAGGCCGGGCGCGATCCGGTCGTACACTCTTCCCAAAGACCTGGCGAAAGCCGGAATTGCCTGTGACCTCCAGCCACTACCGGTATTGGTTCCCAAAGAGGCCGAGCATTCGGCGTCTCGAATGTTCAGCCGTTTGAGGTAAGGGGGGCGGTGATAATAACTTTCGCATTTGACCCACCGATGAATGCCATGATCAGGGCTCGCAGTTCGTTATAGCTGGTCTTAAAATCATCGACATGAACATTGGTTCCAGATTGTCATGTATCTCTCCTGCTGAAGCTTCTGAGGAATCATTCTCTGATTTTGAACCCCCTGTCGTACGAACGTCCTGCAACTTGTCAAACCGGCACGCGGCCGACAAAGTTTTGACGACTGGAAACGTGACTTTGACATTTGGGCCTGTCGTTCCCAACGCTTGAACCGGCGTGTTTCCTTGAACCCGTGCAGGAGAGAATAACAACGCATGTTGCTGGTGGCTGTGTTGGTGGATGAGTCGGCCAAGAGTGGCGGACATCGGAAATGAGATTGATCATGGCTGTTAATCGGCAGGATGTGAACGGTGGAGCTGTCCGAAGCCGAACCAGTGCGGCGATGGGATCGGTAGTCCATCTGCACAAATCATGTAGTTGATCAGCGGCGTCGAATATAGGAATGAAAATTGCGCGGAAATGAGATTGGCAATGCTGATGAACGTGCGATGAAATTGGCCGCGAACTATTTTGGGATTTTGGTTTGGCTTGCGGCTGACCCACGTCACCTGCCAAGCGTATCGCTTCAGCCATGAAAAAGCGGATCGGGACCCCAGCAGAATGCGACGAGGGCCCGGTCGCTGTTTACGAAACCGGTTAGCAAGGAAACCGTGGAATCGACCCGCGACGGTCGATTGTCTTCTTTCCAGGCTCTCGTCGTCGCATGGAATTCAACCTGAATCGTCGTCATTGACTTTGGCCCAAGCAAGGGGTTAGTTCGTCGCAGTATTTTTCTCGCCTCGCTGATGGCCTGACAGGAAACCCATTTCATTGGCGACGTTAAGCCAAAAACCAGTTCGGAACAGGACCAGAGAGCTACCGAGACGCGATGGGATCAATCCTGCAACCGAATAGGCCCCGGATCATTTATCTTCGTCGCGTTTTTTGCCTCACCAGGCATTTGGGAGCGAGAAGACCGCGCATTGCCTTTGCCAGCGGGAATGATCTTTCCATCCTCGATACGGGGTGGAGCATGGCGATTCGGAGTCGGATTATCGGGAATCGTGTCGCCTGTTTGTTCCGTCCAATAGCCTAGCATGCGGCGCGCCTGATCAAGCTGCTTTGCGTGCTCTGGATCAAACACCAGATTGGTTAATTGGTTCGGATCCTCACTGAGCTTAAACAGCTCTTCTTCGGGGCAGGGATTGGCAAATACCTGCTGTTGTTGCGGTGTTGTTTTTCCCGCCGCGTGAGCTTTCCACAATTCTTCTCCGGCAGGAAACTTGGTGTCGGATTCATAACAGAGGTTTGGCTGATCGGCGTAATTGTTCTTGATAAAGACAAAATCTCCAAACCGCACCATGCGTTCGTGGTTTTTGTAAACGTGCCAGTTGTGCTCCGAGAATATTAACTGCCGGACCTCGGCCTTGGGGTCCTTGAGGATAGGTAGGAAACTCTGTCCCTGGACACAAGCTGGTTGTTCGACTCCTGCCAATTCCAGACAAGTGGCGCTCAAATCGATGGCACTGATGAGGCTCTTCGACACCGTTGAAGATTGAACTACCCGGGGGTAATGGACGATCCAGGGAGTTTTAATCCCGCTATCATACAGGCGCGACTTGCAGCGTGGAAACGGACGGCCATTGTCGGCGGCGATGACAATTACAGTATCATCCAATACGCCTTGTTTCTTCAACTCAGCCGTCACCAAACCGACATGGTGGTCGAAGCGGCTCACCTCGTGGTAATAGCCAGTCAGATCCTCGCGTGTCACGTCTGTGTCCACCAGAAAGGGTGGCACCACGATATTGTCATTGTTGTAGGTTGGCGCATCATTGTTGATTCGCCAATCCCGATGAGCATCCGTCGATGCGAACCAGAAAAAGAACGGTTTGTCTTTGGGGCGGTCCCGCACAAGTCCCACCCAGTCCTGTTCCTTGCCTGGCCCGCCCCCATCGGAGATCTTATCGAATGCACGGTCCTGATTTCCAAACATGTGGTTCTTACCGGATAACACCGTGTGGTATCCGGCCTTTCTCAACAGTTCTGGAAAACGAATTTGAGTATCTGGTAATTTGACATGGAGTTCCGGCGCCCCGGTGTTGTGGGGATATCGCCCCGTGATGATGCTGCAACGACTGGGGCTGCAACTGCTGGTCGTCAGGTAGGCATTTTCAAACCGCATCCCGCTTGCGGCCAGCGCATCCACATTGGGGGTCTTGATCGAGGGATGCCCATAACATCCGAAATCCTCCTGCGAAACATCGTCGGCAATGAAGAAGATGATGTTTGGCTTTTCTGCTGCCTGAATCGGCCAGCCGTGTCCCACAACGGCAATGGTCGCGGTGAAAATCCAGAGAATCGTAACGGTGCGTGAGCGGGTTTGTTCGACGGTCTTCATAACAAGAGGATAAAGGCTCCCGGCTCACAGGTCCACGACGAAAAACAAACTGACAAGGCTGCAGGTTCGTTGGAAGGACTTACGGAATCCAGGAAACAACCCTGCCGCGAAGAAATATCTTATCCGAGTTTATAGTGAAAGGCGCTCGCAGCGAATCAATTTTTGCCCGATTCTGTCTATTCTGAAATCGGTACTGTCGGCACGGGCGCCTCACTCCACTCACATGCAGAATTGGCGGGAGGCCAAGTTCTCGTTCTCTCAATCGAATTGCGCAGATAACTCTGGTAGAGATATTGCCAAACGAGTGAATCGGCCGACCGGAGGGGCGAAACGATTGCCCGACCGACTGCCGCCATGTGCAGAAAACGAAAATCCTGATCGGTCAGCGGATAACGGCGGTCGTGGCCTAAACAGTAGAAGGCATTGCCCCGGGGTTTTCGTTTTGGGCGTATATCTCTGAAATGAACGTTTTGCTGGTAGTTTTAGCCCGAGGCAAACGCCTTCGCCTCTCGAGTCCAATGAAAAACAGGACTTGAAATTCCCTCTCGTAATTCGTCACGATTGGTGGCGACGAGTGTTACAAATCCGATGACAGTAAATTCTCAAGTAGTTGCATCGCTGGGACCCGTCGCAAATCGACGACCGGTAGCCGTAAATCGTACAAGGTAACTGAGTTTGTTCGGTAGTTGGGGCGGGCACTCGAGGCTGTAGGCCACTCGAGGATGTCGGAAAATAATCCGAAATGGAAACCGGGATCAATCCTATGTGCGATCCAGATCAACGACGAAGCCAGGTTGGGCTCGCAAAGCATCACGACACCGTTCTGCAAAAAGAACCTGATCATGAATCCTTCGACAATTCAAAATCCCAAACTGTCCTCGTTGAGGCGAAAACCTATCAAGGGATTGATCTAATTCAGGATCTGCTGGTTCAGTATTCGGGTAACGTCGCTCAAGCGGTAACATGTTAACGAAACATGTTAATTGACTGCTTCGAGTCAGTGATCTGCAACATTCGCAGGGGCGGCCCTGTCCAGAAAAGAGAAGGATTGGGTGATCGACAGCACGGAACCGAGGAACTGGATCACTTCCATGAGGCGGGAAACAATCTGCCGAAAATCAATCCCAGTTCGGATATTCCTCAGCGATACTCACCAAGTGACTAATATGAAGTAACCATCACGGAATCGTCCATAGCCACACCGATCGTTCTAAGACGCCTGGAGTCGGCGCCTCCGACGAGTCATTCCTAATCCAAACGAAGCGATCGTCATCAATGCAAAGCTTGAGGGTTCAGGAACAACCGCGAATACCTGAACACGGTCGTTGCCTTCATCCACGACATAGATCAGGTTGTTTTCCACATAAAGCCCCAAGGCATTCATGAATTCGCCGTTACCGGTTCCGCTGCTACCAAAAGTATAGCTAAAGTCTCCTGCATTGTTGAAAACTTGCACTCGATTTCCGGCTAGCTCCGATACATAAATGTTACCAAAATCGTCGAGCACAAGGTCATATGGCGTGGAAAATTCGCCGTTGCCAATTCCAGAGCTACCAAACGTTCGCTGAAAATTCCCAGCGTCATCAAAAATTTGAATACGGTCATTTAATCGGTCTACGACATATATGTTTCCTGCACTGTCGACATCAATGCCGACGGGGTAATCAAGTTCGCCGTTGCCGGTTCCAGTCGTACCGAAGGTAAATTGAAAGAAACCGTCGCTGTCGAAAACTTGAACTCGGTCATTAAACGAATCCGACACGTAAAAATTGTCGTTGCTATCCAGCGCGACAGCATAGGAACCGTTAAACGTCGTGGGACCAAGCCCGACGGTGGAAAGAAACATGCCAGTGCTGTCAAATATTTGAACGTTGTTATTTCCCCGATCGGCGACAACGATATTGCCGGAACTGTCGATCGCCATCCCTCCAGGAAAATTGAACTGACCGGACCCTGTCCCGCTGGACCCAAAACTTGATTGAAACGAGCCCGAGGTATCAAAAATTGAGACTCGATCATTGGTCGCGTCGGTCACAAAGATGTTTCCGTTTCCGTCACCGATTACAAAGGTCGGTTGGTTGAATTGACCGTCACCCGCACCGGTGGTTCCGAACGAATAAAGAAACTCGGCTTGTTGCCCAATCGCTAATTGGTTTCCGCAACAAAACAAGCACACAATGCTTAATAAAGAAACAAGGGTCTTCATTGAGTCATACCTGGAAGTGGGTCAATTCGGTGAACAAAATTCGACTCAGCACGCGATCAACTGTTTCTTCAAGCGTATTTCAACCGAATTCGACAATCAAGGTCTCAATCAACCTAATTCGCAATATTTGGCGATCCCAAGTGCCTCTCAAGTGGGTGACCTGAAATTCATGAGTCCCGGTTTCACCCTTCGCTTACCCCTCCGACGGACCCTCGGCTGTTATGGGGGTAAAACCAACCGTTATGGGCGAGTCGCCGTCCACTCAAAAATCAAACCGATCTCAGGTTCGGCTTGAACTTGCTGGGAGTCACAAAGGCCCGTCCGTTTTCATCGACGGTATCCAGGGCACCCCTATCTGGCTTGATTTCGTTGGATGAGGTGGATTTCATCCACCGGTCTTACGTTGGCATCCTCGAATTGAAACAGTTCCTTCTGTTTGCGTTCCCCTCCTGTTTTTTCACTCCTGGTAAACGCGGACGTAATCGACTTCCATTGTGGCCGGAAAGATTGAATCGTCGACGCCTTTGTTGCCACCCCAACTGCCACCGACCGCAATGTTGAGTAATAAATATTGAGGCTTGTCAAATGGCCAGTTGTCATTGGTGAATTCGTTTGGGCGATCAAAGGTGAGTTTCACATTCGACGGATCGTCGGTGTAGAACCGAAGTTGGGTTTCCGTCCAATGGACACCATAGATATGGAACTCCTCCTCGGCGGATTCGAGTTTAACGCCGCCGGATGTTAGTTGAGTTCCATCCCCATGGTTATTTGCCTTACTGTGAATCGCACAGTGAATCGTGTCAGGTTCGTAGCTGACATATTCGAGGATGTCGAGTTCGCCACAGCTTGGCCATCCTACGGTCCCAAGATTGTCGCCCAGCATCCAGATCGCAGGCCAAAGTCCCGGTCCCTTGTTCTCGGGCAGTTTCGCGCGAATCTCTATCCGGCCGTAGGTGAAAGATCGCCTGCTATTGAGCCGGGTTGACGAGTAGTCGCCAGGGTTCTGCCCGGCGCCGATTTTTTTGGCCGTGATCTTCAGCGTGCCATCGCCGACTTGCAGGTTGTCGCCGTTTGTATAGTTTTGCCATTCGTTGTTTCCCCAGCCGTTTCGACCTGTTTCAAACTTCCATTTCTCCAGGTCGAGCGACTTACCGTCAAATTCATCCCCCCAAACCAGCTTCCAATCGCCATGGGATAATCTCTCCGGGGAGCCAGTCGTCATTGATTCTCCGGTCGGTTGATTGCCGGGTACCGCAGTGGTTTTTGGTTGAAAAGACTGTTTGCAGCCGATGACGACTGAAAACAACAGGATCGATATTGTAGCCAAAACGCGTACGAAGACTTGCATCAAAACTCTTTCTGGTTGTTTACATTCGCAATCAGGAAATCCGTCACGCGTGGTCAGCTCCGAATCGCGACGCAGCGGTCGTGGATACCACCCGGAGAATCGCCCGGGGTTTATTGGATTATTTCCTGTGAAATCAACGGACGCAAATCAGACTAACTCGTGCCCAGTAACAAAGGGTCGTTTCTGGGCACGAGTCGACGGCGATTTCCCCTGGGGCTCGTGGCTCGCGTGCCTCAGGCTATCCTTCGCCACATTTTCGGCAGCACCATCTTTTCGGTTCCCAGGAATTCCGCCAAGTCACTGATGCACGTTCCCAGATCGCGATCGAACGACTTCGTCCGTTTGAATCCTTCTTCCAGGTGAATTGCCTTGATTTCCAGTTCCTTGCGGTTGCGATGATGTTTCGGATCGATTCGGCCCACCAGTTTTCCATTGTGAAGGATCGGCAAAACATAGTAACCGTATTGTCGCTTCGGCTCAGGCACGTAGATCTCGATGCGGTAGTAAAAGTCGAGCAGGTCTTCCGCCCGCTTTCGCTGAAACAATAGTGAATCGAACGGGCAGATCAAGTTGGTGCCGGTTGGTTCATCGATGCGATCGATACCAACAAGATGTTCAGGCAAGGCATAATGTTTTTCTCGCCGTCCTGACACGCGGACTTCAACGATCCGGCCAGCCTTCAAATTTCGCTCGATGACCTGTTTTTGTTCTGGTGCTTTCAGCGACGGGCCGGTCAGGTAGTTGCGCAGGTGCGACAGTGGAGCGACACCGCAACCATTGAGTGCCACCAGCAACCAGCTGTCGAAGTACTCGTTAAGTGACGCTGGTTTGACGTTGGGGTAAATGCGTTCAGCCAAATCGTATTGTCGGCGAAAGTGGCGGCGATCGTGGATCGCGACTTTGCCAGAATGCCAAAGCAGCTGTAACGTGCGATTATCTTCTTTTTGCAAGGGCATTGTGCCGCTAGACGGTCCGTCGGGCCTGAACTCGTCCGGTTGTTTTTCAAAATCCGCACTTTCCAAAGGACCGGACTTGCGCAGGCGGTTGATCACACGGCGCTTTGATTGGGGTGACGTTTCATAGCGGCACCACCACTTCGAGTTGCGAAAGCTTTCGGGAGGAAATCGCAGCATGCGGCGTCGGCCGATCGGCAGATGCGAAATCGGAAGCAGGGAAGCTTCATGGCCCCAGTATTCGTAAGCGATGCGATCGCGATATACCAGGTCGTCGAGCCGTTTCTTGCTGTAGTTCCCAAATCGACTCCACATCGTCAAGTAATGCGCCCGGTCGACGACATTGACGCTGTCCAATTGAATGGCACCTGTGTTTTCCAGGTGCGCCGTCAGGTTCTTTTTGTTAAGCTTTTTGGTGCCACGCGACTCGCTCAACCCCTGGCGGTGAAACCACAAGTTGATGACGGCTTGTTGATCGATAGTGGGGAGAGGAGATGACATTTTCGGAAATGATATTCGAACAATTGCCGAATTGACTGTCGAACTTACTTTTTTTTTTTTGCAAATATGAACCCGAATCTTGTGTAAGGTCAGGCAGGGGATGAGCCTCACTGACACATCAGGTTAGTTGGTTAACGCTTGCAGCCTTTTTAATGGCTTACCATATCCAAATTCGCTTTCCCAGAAAAACCGTGGCTTGATTTCCGAAACGGAAAAAGTACGACTTTCTCAGAATCCTGGCTGCGCTAGCGACGTCGAATCGGCGCAAGGGAAAATCTTGATTAACCCGAGGATGGGTGGATCAAGATTGGGAAGTTGTCAAAAATGTCTGCGGTGAGAATTCACCTCGAGTTTTTATCCTTTGTTTGTCTTGCAGCCCGATTGTCCAGATAAATGTAGTCGGTGTTGGATGCAAACTGTTGCCGTGTGACGGTAAGCAGATCCGGAGCCACCTCAAGTACGCCTTCCGCCGTTCCATGATCAAGCAGGGCCGAACCGGTGTCGTGAGAGCCGGGCGCAGTCGCCAGGTCGGTAAGGCCGTCGCCGTTAAATGTTCCCAGGAAAAACGGAAGTGCGAATAGTAACTTCAGAACACGAATTCCAAACTGGACAAAGTGCTATCACGATCGAACCCCACGGCTCAGGTAGAGGTCGATTAAAGAAGATTCATTTGCGATCAGGTGTCAACCGGATTGAAAACTTCTTGCGCAAATGAATTACCTATAATCCAGTAGGTCAAATGAGAAAATTGTTTTCACCATTGCCCCAAAAGCTCGTCGTCGGCTCGCCGAATGTCCGCATGTTGCACAATTGTCCAGGCAGCCAAATTGGCCATTCCTTTGGTTCACATGGTTTATTCCGGCAATCAGCGGATCAATCGCCGGGATTTATCGTTTGTTTGATTTGATTTGCCTTCGGATTGGCAATTGCCTATTTTTCCTTTTTCGGACTTGAATCGATTACGGAGTCAAAATGGAATCAGACAATCGACTGCCGACGGGTGAATGGAATGGTTTTTTTCTTGAGAATCATCAGCCTCGCCGAGGCTGGATGCATTTGTACCTGGCGTTTGCCGATGGAAAGATAAAGGGCGAGGGAACCGACTATGTGGCTCCCTGGATTTGTCGCGGGAGCTACGATCTTGAGTCGGGACACTGCTCCTGGGTCAAGCAGTATGTTGGGCTGCATCAGGTCGTCTACTCGGGAAAAATCGGTCAAAACGGTATCCTGGGCGGATGGGAAATCTCGTACATCTCCGGGCAATTTCACATTTGGCCTCAAAAGCTGAATAAACTCAATGAGCTGTATATGGCCGACGATTTGACCGAACCCTCACCGACGATTCAGCTGGGAACGGTTTCCGCGAATGAATTTTCGAGATTAGCCTAAAAGCCCTTTAATTCGGGGGCGATACCGCGTACAATCCGCGATTCCAAATGAGTTACAAAAAAGCGATGGCGATCCAATGTCACACAAAATGAAAACCCATAAAGCCACCAAAAAGCGTTTTCGCTTGACGGCATCGGGGAAAGTCAAACACGGCTCTTCGGGCAAATCGCACCGAAACGTGCGAATGAGTGCCAAACGCACACGAAATCTTCGTGGCGGAACGACGCTTGATGAGTGCATGGTCAAATCGATCGTCAAAGCGTTGGGCAAGTACAGCTATTAGGTCCAAAAATAGTCGCTTCTCCCTTTTTCCAGGTCACGAAGCACTGTTTTCGTCAGGCGAGTTCCTCTCGCGTGCTTTGATGGGCAACCAACTTCAGACGTTTGTCTGAGGCCTGTTTAGCAAAACAAAAGGATGATTTCGATGCGTACAACAAAAGGTGCAGCACGTACCAGGGCAAAGCGAAAGCTTTTTAAACGAGCCAAGGGATATCGTGGTGGTCGTCGCAACATGTTGCGAACGGTCAAGGAAACGCTTGTCCGGGCCGGCGTATTTGCGTTCCGGGATCGACGCGTCAAGAAACGGACCTACCGCCGGTTGTGGATCACGCGGATCAATGCCGCTTGCCGTCAGCGCGGGCTGCGTTACAGTGAATTTATCCATGGCCTGCAAAAGGCCGAAATCGAACTGGATCGCAAATCATTGTCCGAGATCGCGATTTGCGATCCTGCAGGTTTTGACGTGATCGTCGAATCCGTCAAAGAAGTTCTGGCCGCTTAAAACGGATTTCGACAATTTGATATATTTTCAGGAAGACAACTGGCCGGTTGTCTTCTTTTTTTTTTGTTTATCGATCGTCGTTTAACCGGGAGCCAAAAGGGCCGCGCGTTTTCAAGCCAGCAGAATGGTTGGCTCATAGAATCGGTTTGACCGCGCGATCCAAGCCCCTGTTCGTTAGGCGACATCTGCTGAGTCCATCGGTATTTATTTTGAAAACCAACCACGGACAATCCAATGTCTGCCATTACCATGTCAATTGAAGACTTCGTCAAACAGCTCGATGAACTCGCTCAATCAGCCACCGTCGCGTTCGCAGCGGCCCAGGATCCGGCACAACTGGACGAAGCCCGCGTCGAGTTTCTGGGAGCCAAAAATGGCCAGCTCAAGTCGGTGCAAAAAAACATGGGAGCGGTTCCCGGTCCAAACAGGAAAGAAGCCGGGTTGAAACTCAATGCGGTCAAGAATTCAATCCAGACGGCTTTTGAATCAGCCCAGGCTCGCCTGCTGGGTGATACCGGCAGCGAGGCCCGGGACCCGACGTTTGACGCGACATTGCCAGGGACGCATTTTCACGTCGGTCGGTTGCATCCGATTACTCAAACGATCAACGAGCTCAAGGATATCATGGGGCGACTGGGTTTCACCCCTGCCGAAGGGCCTGAGATCGAGGATGACTACCACAATTTTGAAGCGCTCAATATTCCGCGAGCCCATCCAGCACGGGACCCCTTGGAGAATTTCTATCTCTCTGTGGCGCAGTCGCAAGCGGAACACGATGCAACGTTTTCGGAAAATCCGTTGTTGCTGAGAAGCCAGACCAGTACCGTCCAGATTCGCGTGATGGAAAAAACACAACCGCCGGTACGTATCGTTTCCCTCGGGCGCGTGTATCGACCCGACACCGCGGATTGGTCGCATTATCCCATGTTTCATCAAATCGAAGGCCTGATGGTGGATGAGCACGTGACACTGGCGGATCTGAAAACCGTGTTGAAGCTGTTCGCTTCGAACTATCTGGGCGATGCAGTGCCCGTCAGGATTCGACCATCGTTTTTTCCGTTTACTGAACCGAGTGTCGAAGCCGACTATTTCTGGGACGGCAAATGGGTTGAGTTTGGCGGCGCGGGTATTGTGGATCCCAACGTGCTGCGTTCGGTTGGATACGATCCCGAGAAGGTCAGTGGATTCGCATTCGGATTGGGAATCGAACGGTTGTGCATGATCCGCCACCAGATCACCGATATTCGGTATCTGTTCACGAACGATGTGCGTTTCCTGCATCAGTTTTGATTCAATCGAGGAGATCGGCAATCGGAATTCGGAGTTCTGATTCGCTTGGACCTCAGTTCGTTGTTACCGAATTTCCTTTCACCTGCAATAAATTACCATGATCGTTTCCTGGAACTGGCTGGCCGAATACGTTGACCTCAAAATGTCTCACGACGACCTGGTCGATCGCTTGACGATGTCAGGATTGAACCATGAGAGTACCGAACCGGTCGGAAGCGATCGGGCGATTGATCTGGAAGTCACCAGCAATCGGACCGATTGTCTCGGTCACATCGGGGTCGCGCGTGAAATCTCGGCGCTCTTTGACATCCCGTTGAACATTCCAGAGCCTCTCCCCCAATCGAAATCTGACTCGATTGAAAAATACTGCAGCGTCGAGATTACGTCACCGGAAACCTGTGGTCGATACGTCGCGCGATTGATCAAGGGCGTCAAAATCGCTCCCAGCCCTGTTTGGATGCAGCAACGACTTCAAACCCTGGGCATTGGAATCGTAAATAACGTGGTCGACGCAACGAACTATGTGATGTTCGAATGTGGGCAGCCGCTGCATGCGTTCGATTTTGCCAAAATCAATGGGGGCAAGATCAACGTGCGCAACGCCTTGGCCGATGAAGAGTTCCGCGCGATCGATCACCGCACGTACCAGCTGGACGATGGCATGTGCGTCATCGCGGATGCCCTGGTGCCAGTCGCGCTGGGCGGCGTCATGGGAGGAGCCGACTCCGAGGTTTCCGACGCGACCACCGATGTCTTGATCGAAGCGGCCTATTTCGACCAGCTGGCGATTCGCATCGCGGCACGGAAGTTGAAACTTCACAGTCCTTCGTCATTTCGCTTTGAACGCGATGTCGACGCGGCAAATCTTGACTGGGCCAGTCGTCGGGTCTGCGACCTGATTCTGCAAATCGCTGGTGGTGAGTTGCTTGACGGCTGCATCGACGTCGGGCAAAAGCCCTCGAAGCCCGAGCCGGTGACCCTCCGGCTGGGACAGCTGGAGCGATTGCTCGGGATTGAAATCCCGACTGATTTTGTCGCTCCTACGCTGTACAAGCTAGGTTTGGAGATCCAGTCATCGAATGCCGATTCCATCACTGCGATTCCACCCAGCTGGCGGAAGGATCTTACACGAGAGGTTGATTTGATCGAGGAGGTCGGCCGCATTTACGGCTTTGACAAGATTCCCGACAACGTCAATGTGCCGATGGCGGCGTCCTATCGACCAACGGCCGATCGCGTGATTGACAAGGTTCGCAGGGTGTTGACCGCCGCGGGGTTTGATGAAGCGGTTACGCCGAGTCTCGTTCCGAAGCCCTGGTCCGATGCGTTCAGTCCATGGACTCCATCACCGCCACTGATCAGCAGCCAGCCGATGCTGGGTGTGCTCGAAGAATATTCTCAAAATATCGGCGCTGTCAATTTGCTGAGGCGTAGTCTGGTTCCCAGCCTGATGGAGGTCCGCCGAATCAACGAATATCGCTCCAATTCGGATGTGAACCTGTTTGAGACGGCCAAGGTGTACTTGCCGGTCGGAGAGAGCCAGATTCCGGACCAACCCGCCAAACTCGCGGTGATCAGCGGACGTGATTTCTATGCGGTTAAAGGCGCGATCGAAACGCTGTTCCATCACATCAACCCTGCGGTAACTCTGGCGATCGCGGAGTGCGAACATGAATTGCTGGACAACAGCCAGTCGGCCGAATTAAGAATCGGCGAACAGGTTTTGGGTTGGATCGGAGCGGCTTCGAGGTCAGCCAAAAAACTGTTCGGGCTGCGCTCGGACGTGACAGTGGCCGAACTCGATCTTGCCTTGTTGGAACATTGCGCCGTGCTGACGCCGCGGCACGTTAACCAGAGTTCTTTTCCGCCGGTCACCCGCGATTTTAACTTTATCGTCGAAAATGGGGTGCGCTGGGCGGAGCTTGAATCGACCGTCCGTTCGGCTGCGGGCCCGCTCCTGGAGTCCGTTCAATACCGCGAGACGTTTCGTGACGAGACGAGAGACGGCCCGAACAGAAAACGACTTTTGTTGTCAGTCGTGTTGCGATCCGCGGATGCAACCTTGACCGGCCAGCAAGCCGAGGAAGTCTGCAACTCGATTATCTCCCAATGTGCCTCGAAACATGAAGCATCGCTGGTTGGCTAGGCAGACTGGATGTTGACGGAAGCCGAATGCAACACTCCGATACCAAAATCATTTATCTCACCGCCGGAGCAGGCGGGATGTTCTGCGGCAGTTGCATGCATGACAATGCGCTTTCCAAAGCGCTTTCTGATCAGGGTTGGAACATCCAGTTGGTCCCCACCTACACTCCCATTCGAACGGATGAATCGGATTTTAGCGTGGACCATGTTTTGTTTGGCGGGGTCAATGTTTACCTGCAGCAGAAAATCCCGCTGTTGCGGTATGTCCCTTCGGTGCTCGATCGTTTCCTTGATTCTCCGTGGCTGATCCGTAAAGTTACCTCGAGGGCGATCGAAACCGACGCCGTAATGTTGGGCAGACTGGCCTATTCCATGTTGTTGGGTTCCAGAGGAAATCAACGGAAAGAAGTCAAAAAGATCTGTCGCTGGCTCAAGCTCAGCAAGCCTGATTTGATCATCTTTTCGAATGTGTTGATCGGCGGCTGCATCGAAGACATCAAACGTGAGACAAATGCTCTGGTATTGGTGACGCTTCAAGGGGACGATGTCTTTCTGGACAGTCTGAAAGAACCGTTTAAATCGAAGTGCATTGATCGAATCAAGGAACTCATCGATCACGTGGATGGATTTATTGTTCAAAGCGAGTTTTTCCGCGGCTACATGAGTCAATATTTTTCGATCGACCCTGCCAGGATCCATGTCACGCCGTTGGGGTTGGACGTTGAGGACTTTTCGCCGTTTCTCACATTTCAACGCGAAGCCGGACAACAGCCGACGAAAACGATCGGCTACATGGCTCGGCTTGCAAAAGAAAAAGGGCTTCACCAATTGGTAGACGCGTTTGTCAAATTGCGATCCCAACCGGGAACGGAGCACATCAAACTCAAGGTCGCCGGCTGGCTTAGTCCCGAGAATGAGCCATTTGCGCTCGAGCAGTGGAGTCGATTGGAAGACGCCGGACTCATCAACGAGTTTGAATATCTCGGTTCGATCGAACGCGAACGCAAGCTGGAGTTCTTCAAGCAGATCGACGTACTCTCGGTGCCGACCGAGTTTCAGGAACCCAAAGGACTTTATGCGCTTGAGTCACTTGCCGCCGGGGTGCCGGTGGTTCTGCCAGCGCACGGGTCGTTCCCTGAGCTGATTGAGCAATCCCGGGGCGGGGTTCTCTTCGAACCCGGCAACACAGATCAATTGGCACAACATCTGATGGAATTGTTGTCTGACCATCCGCGTCGGTTTCAATTGGGCCGCCAGGGTCAACAATTTGTACACCAGCATCGGAACGCAGCAGCGATGGCGGCTGCGACGTCGAAACTGATTGAAACCTTCCGTCAAAGTTAATCGGGTAGCCGAGTGCAACCAGGGGCAACAAGTTGCGCGCACAATCGTTTCGCTTGAACGTCGAGCTCGATCCCTCTTTATGCTCGAGCATCACAGCGACGGTGTCGAGACGATTTCGGATTGACGTCCATTCCTGGAAAAAATTCACCACGTTGGGCAGCCAGGTCAAGGCGCTTCGTCAGCTGCATTGAAGTAGAGATTGATCAGCTCACTGACCTGGATCAGTGACATGAAAACTCCCACCAGGCACAGCGAGATCCCGATCCAGGCTGTTTTTTGATTTCGGGACGTCAGTCCCCAGAAACCCATCAGAATGCCGATGACGCCATTGATGATGCTCCAATTGGTGATGAACGAGCCGATCACGCACCAGCCGCCGAGAACGAGACTTCCAATTGCTCCTCCTTTGGCGGACATGTTTTCCAGATTTCCGGCCATCGGCGGTGCGGGAATCGACGCATAGTGAGTTGGGTTGATTACGGCGCCGTCGTAGAATTGTGCCGGATCGGTCGATTCTACCATTTCCGCAATGACGGGATCGCAAGCATCGTCCATGGTATGCAGGGCGATCTCTGCATCTACAATCGGATCGACGTCTGACCTGCTGGACTCCGACGGGATGGCCCCGGATGAAACCGTAAGGGGCTGTTTGGGAGCTTGGGGGGGAATGAATGCGGGCGATTTGCCGCCCGGTTCCAATTGAGAATCGGAACCTGAGTCCTTGGGCGGCTTTTCTTCTGGGCTCATATTTTAGACAATACTTTGGAAAGTTGGA
The DNA here is from genome assembly GCA_024642205.1 of Planctomycetaceae bacterium. Classification (GTDB taxonomy): domain Bacteria; phylum Planctomycetota; class Planctomycetia; order Pirellulales; family Pirellulaceae; genus Mariniblastus. The sequence continues at coordinate 100,465 of JAHEBQ010000017.1, forward strand.
AAAAACCAATCCTACCCGCGAATCCACTTTTCGCCAACAATCGACGGCTGGGAGCCAAATCGAAGAAAAAAGGCTTGGCGTCAATTGGACCACAAACGATCTGTCGCAAGTCCAATTTCTTCGGCAGTTGATGGAACTTATTTAAGAAAAACAAATGACTCGGTTTATTACGCATTTTGAGAGTGCCATTGATCCGTCGGTAACCTTGTCTGCCGATTGCGAGCAGACGATGCACGAAAACCGACCCCTTTGGTCTCGATATGATCTCGAAGGCGTGCGGGATACGATGACGAAATCGGCGTTGGCTCAACGTCCCCGTGACATGTGGCGGTACCGCGAGTTGTTGCCGATTGGTGACGAGATCAAACCGGTCACGATGAACAAGTCGATGAGTCCTGTCATCGCATGTCCGACATTTGCGAGGCAGATGGGAGTCAAACACGTCTGGATCAAGGACGAATCTCAGTTGCCGACTTCGAGTTTCAAGTGTCGCGGAATGTCATTGGCGGCGACGATGGCGAGGCACTTTGGTCGCACGCGGATTGCGATGGCCAGCAACGGCAACGCGGGTGGGGCAATGGGGATGTATGCGGCGCGCGCGGGGCTGGAGTCGGTTTGTTTCATGCCTCATGACACGCCAATTGTGAACCAGATGGAATGTTACTTCAGCGGGACGAAACTCTTTGTCACCAATGGCCTGATTGATCAAAGTGGCAAGCGAATTCGAGAAGGGCACGACCTCGGGCTGTGGTTCGACATCTCGACGTTGAAAGAACCCTATCGTCTGGAAGGAAAAAAGACGATGGGACTGGAGTTGGCCGAGCAGTTTGAGTGGTCGCTACCTGATGTGATACTCTATCCGACCGGCGGCGGAACGGCTTTGATCGCGATGTGGAAAGCATTCAAGGAGCTTCGTGAGATGGGCTTCCTGACCGGCCAAACCATGCCGCGAATGTATGCGGTTCAGTCGAATGGTTGTCAGCCGATGGTAACGGCCTACGAAGCGGGTGAGCGTTTCGCGACCCGCCACGAGAATGCCCGTACGATTGCGTCGGGAATGCGAGTCCCCACGGCGCTGGGCGATTTCATGGTGCTCGACGCCGTTCGTGAAAGCGATGGGGCTGCGATTTCTGTCGAGGAAGGGCGATTGATCGAGTGGCAAAAGCAAGTCGCTTCGGCGGAAGGACTGATGATTTGTCCCGAAGGTGCGACGTGTATCGGAGGTCTCGAAAAACTGGTGCAGCAGAAGGAGGTCTCCCCCGACGAACGGATCGTGATCTTTAACACAGCAGCCGGCCAGAAATACTTTGGTCGCGGCGGTCCTCTGAATGTCCCTTCAATTGATTTGACGAAGCCGACCGACTGGGATCATTTCGAGCAAACGTATTTGCAGAACAATCTGGTCGAAGCGAAGTGAATACTCGGCTCATTGCGGAGTATTATCTGTTAAGATCACCACGCGGGCAATTTGCCGACTGCGAAGGCGATCTTGAGCAGGCCGTTGGCTGCTCGTACCGAAAACCAAAGTGATGTTGGAATGGCAGCCAGGAAATCCAATCCAGAAAAACGACTTTATCTGCTCGACGCAATGGCGTTGATCTATCGAGCCCATTTCGCGTTGATCCGCAGTCCGCGATTCACTTCATCAGGTGCTTGTACGTCTGCGGTGTTCGGCGTCGCCAATACTGTATTGGACATCATCAACAAATGCGAACCGACCCACCTCGGCGTCGCGTTTGATACCAGAGAACCGACGTTTCGACACGAAATATTTCCTCAATACAAAGCCCAACGCGACGCGTTGCCGGAGGATATCGCCGAGCAGTTTCCACTTGTCGATCGCCTGTTCGAATCGCTGAACATCACGATCATTCGCCAGCCGGGCTACGAAGCCGATGATATCATCGGTACGTTGTCGGTCGAGGCCGACAAAGCTGGTTTTCAGACCTTCATGGTGACGCCCGACAAAGACTACACACAGCTCGTTTCAGATCATGTGACGATGTACAAACCGGGTCGCCAGGGTTCAGATGTCGAGTTGCTGGGAGTTCCGGAAGTGCTGGAGAAATGGGAGATCGGGCGAGTTGATCAGGTGGTGGATATCCTAGGGTTGATGGGGGACGCCAGCGACAATATTCCGGGTGTGCCGGGAATCGGTCCCAAAACAGCTCAAAAACTGATCGCGAAATTCGGCACGCTTGAGAACTTGTTGGATTGCACCGACCAGCTCAAAGGAAAACAGAAGGAACGAATCGAGGAATTCAAGGATCAGGCTCGACTTTCAAAACAGCTGGTTACCATTCATCGAGACGTCCCACATGACGTCGCCCTGGATGATCTGAAATGGGGGGGCTACGACAAGGAAAAACTCAAAGCCCTGTTTGTTGAACTTGAATTCGACAGCCTCGGGAAACGCCTGTTTGGCAACTCGTTCACTGCGGCTCCGGCTCGCCAGGCAGTGATCCGGGAAAAACGTGAGAGGGAAATCCAATCAACGCTGTTCGACCATCCCGTTGAAGAAAAAACGCTCCAGGACGTTGCGCACGATTATCAGACAATTAAGACCAAAAAAGGGCGTGCGGAGTTGATCAAGAAGCTGCTCAGACAGGAGCGGATTTGTTTTGACACCGAAACGACCGGGCTTGATCCTCGCACGGCATTTCCACTGGGAATTGCGTTTTCGTTTGAAACCAGCAAGGCGTACTATGTTGTCATTCCGGAAGAAGAGGACATGGCGTCAGCCGTGCTCAACGAGTTTCGCCCCGTGTTTGAATACGACGCTATCGCCAAAGTCGGCCATAATCTCAAATACGACATCACGCTTTTGAAGTGGCACGGATTGGAGGTTCAGGGCGAACTGTTTGACACCATGCTGGCTCATTCGATGAAAGAGCCGGAGATGAAACATGGATTGGACTACCTGGCCAAACTGTATTTGGGCTATCGACCAATCCCCACGAGTGACCTGATCGGCAAGAAAGGTGAGGAGCAAAGGAACATGCGAGACGTTCCTTTGGAGATCGTTGCCGAATATGCCTGTGAGGATGCTGACGTGACGTTGCAAGTGGCCGACGCGATCCAACCGGATATTGAAGCGCGTGGAGTCGCCCAAGTCTGTTACGAAGTTGAATGTCCGCTGATCCCGGTACTGGTGGATATGGAATACGAGGGAATCCGGCTGGACACGAATGCACTTCGGGAGTATTCGAAAGTGCTTGAACTCGAAATTGCCGAATTGCGGGAAAAAATCTTTGTCGCCGCTGGTCGAGAATTCAATATTGCCTCACCCAAACAACTCGGGATCATCCTCTGCGAGGAACTGAAGCTGGTCGAGAACCCGAAAAAAACCGCCACGGGACAGTATTCCACCCGGGAATCGGAGCTGATGCGACTGGCGCCCAAGCACCAGATCGTGGCCGACGTATTGGATTTTCGAAACGCGTCCAAGTTGAAATCAGTCTATGTTGACCAGCTTCCCGATGCCGTTAATCCGGTAACGGGAAAGCTGCATACGCACTACAGTCAGACCTGGACGGCGACGGGACGATTGCAGTCCAACAACCCGAACCTCCAGACGATCCCGGTGCGCAAAGAGCGAGGTCGAGAAATACGGGCGGCTTTCGTTCCGCGCAATGATGATTACTTGATTCTGGCGGCGGATTACTCGCAGATTGAGCTGCGAATCATGGCCGCGCTAAGCCAGGACGAAGCGATGGTGGAGGCTTTCAAATCGCAGACGGACATTCATACCGTCACGGCCGCCAAGGTTTACAAGGTCGCGATGGACGAGGTCGATCGCGAAATGCGGGCCAAAGCGAAAATGGTAAACTTTGGAATTCTCTACGGGATTTCGGCGTTCGGGTTGCAGCAACGGCTGAATATCTCGCGTAGTGAAGCCGATTCGCTGATTGAAAACTACTTCGACAAATACCCAGGAGTGCGGGCTTACATCGACCGGACGATCAGGTTCGCCGAGGAAAACGGGTATGTAAAAACACAAACCGGACGACGAAGGCAATTGAGGGATATTAATTCGAGGAACCGTTCGCTGAAAAACGCGGCCCAACGATTGGCCATGAACAGCCCGATTCAGGGTACCGCCGCCGACATGTTGAAGTTGGCGATGATCAGGGTCCATCATGCGCTACGCGATGGCGGATTCAAAACAAAAATGCTCCTCACCGTCCATGACGAACTGGTTTTTGATATGTATCGGCAAGAAGAAGATAGAGTCAAGCCGGTCATTGAAGAGTGCATGAAAACAGCGTTAAAACTCAACGTACCGATCGAAGTCGAAATGGGAACTGGCAGGAATTGGTTGGAGGCGCATTGAACGAACAAATCCACCAGCAGGTCCGGCGCAGTCGGAAAATCGTTTCGATGCAAGCCAGCATACCCATTGGACGGCGTCCTGTGGACCGTCGCGGTTTCACCGCTCGTGGATCGGGCCGAGTTCGACATCACCGGAAAGCAACAGGCTAACGGAATCGGAGGCCTGTTTTTTCTTTACCAGGCAACCACTGGTTTATTTTCCCAGGAATTTCAGCCACGATTTTTTGTCTTTTTTGTCCACAGCAGCTTCGTCCTCGGCGGGTGATTCCCCGGAGAGCTTTTCGGCCAGTTCGCAAATCGAATGTGTGATCGCTGCGTTTTTGGCATTTTGCAGAAGCGGAACACCGTTGTTTCTGCATTCAGAAATGACAGGGTAATTGTTCGGGATTCGCCAGAAGATTTCCCGGTCAATTGTTTCCTCCGCTTTTGCAGAACTGATTTGCGTTTTGTCCAAACCAGCGCGATTGACCACAACGTGGATCTTCTCATTGACACCTTCGTAGACTTCGAGCGATGACAACAAACGAACAACGTTCCGCAAGCAAGGCAGGTCGAGTTGGGTCAGGAGCAGGATGTGCTTGGAAGCCTCCAGCGCCGCGATATCCAGCCGGCTGTACGATTTGGAAAGGTCGATCACCAGGTGGGTGAATGAAGCTTTCAAGAGTCCGAGGACGCGTTTGAAATCTTCGTTTGAGATCGATGAAATGTCTTCGATCTGAACCGGTCGAGGAAGCAGGTAAACGCCGCTTTCGTGTTTCGTGAGTGACTTTCGAAGCAGCGCCAGGTCAAGCCGCGAAATATTCTGTGCGACATCCAGAAGCGTGTAATCGGGAATCATGTCCAGGAACACATCCGCGTCACCGAGGGCCAGGTCCAGGTCAATCAACACAACGCTTCGATCGGGCCTGGCTGCCAGGGCAACCGCAAGGTTGACCGCAATTGACGTGTTGCCAACTCCTCCGGAAGCTCCCGCCACTGAAATAATGGACCCGGCGTTGCTTCGTTGCTTGCCATCGGACGTGGACGCAACTCGATCCAGTGAACCAACCAGTTCATCGATTTGAACGGGCGAAGTCAGGAATTCGCGTGCACCGGCCCGCATGGCCCGAAGAATCATCTGGCCATCGGTCCGGCAACTGACCACAATGATGCCGGTGTCTGGGTAGGTCTTGGCGATCTTTTCGACCAGCTGCATCGCTTTTTCATCGTTACTGTCAATGTCGATAATGGCGACATCGGGTGTCGTTTGCGAAACGATTTCAGTGAAAAACTCGTACCGCGAACAATCGGCTTCCAGCCAGATCTGTTCCATACCAATCAGGTATTTCTTCAGATTCTCACGAGTTGTTTCATTGGGATCGCAAATCGAAATACGAAGAGTACCACTCATTGGATTTCCAAAACGTTAATACTGGTTACTTATCGACTCAATGCTAACAAGGATTGCCTCGGAAACGGGGTCCGTTTCCGAGGCAACAGAATCGGTACATTAGCGGGGCTTGTTCTTCGACGGCCAGAGGAATCCGGACTTGGCTTGCCTGTCCGGTTGTGTCTTGGCTCGTGTCGAACCAATACCTAACCGCTGAGTCCAACTGAGTTCCGTGGTCGCTGTTGGTTGACGGTTGCGATTGGGTGTTTGATCGTTAAACGATGTATTGACGGGATTCCCTGTTTCGTTGGTCGGAAGTAGAATCGGCTCCCGATTTGCCGTCGGAGCGTCAAAGCGGTCATCGGTAGGGCAATCGTCGTTGCAACGAGGAACCTCCGAGTATCCGTTGATATAGAGCTCGTAATCGGAAGGGCTGGTGGTCAACTGGCCCGGTCCGTAGGCTGGAACACGGTTTGGTTCAACTTCGCTGATGAATCGCGGTGTAATCAGGAACACCAGTTCGGTTTCGTTTGTCTCTTCCTGAACTGCCCGGAATGCAGGACCGAACCATGGGCTATCCATGAGTTTGGGAAGTCCCTTGACTTCATTCTGGGTTTTTTCGCGATAGTCTCCCGCCAACGCCAGCGTATGGCCAGCCTTCATTTTCACACCCGTGTTGACTCGACGAACACGAAAACCCGGAACACCGGTATCCCCTTGGAGGTCACGGGCAATTTCGGAGACTTCGGCTCGAACTTCCAATGTCAGTTGACCCTGGCCATGGACGATGGGAACCAGATCCAGTTTAGTGCCGAACGGGCGGAACTCGATCGAGTTCGTGCCGAGGCCACTTGCAACCTGGATTGGAACCTCACCACCAGACAGGAATTCAGCAGGGCGGCCATTTTGAGCTACAAGGACTGGCTGATCGAGGAGTTTTGCGAGGTTGTTCTTTTCAAGTGCCTGGATGAAAGCATTGAAAGTGTTGCTGTCGTTGAGAACACCAAACGACAGGTTTTGGCCATTTGCTGCTGAACCGCCGGTCGACACATTCTGGATCAAGTCAGCGACACTGGAGACAATTCTGAAGTCTTCACCAAGGTAAGACCAGTCGACGCCAAGTTGGCGAAGTTTCGAGCGTGAAACTTCGTAGACTTTGACTTTGATCGCAATGTTCTGAGATCCGTTGACCTGCATTTCATTGATCACGTTGGTCGGAAAATAGTCGCGAGCAACGGCGAGAATGTTCTGGACCTGGTCGGCCCGAGCCACGTTGCCTTTGAGGAGCACGCTGGTCTTGAGCGCGGCGACCTTGATTTGAGAATCAGGAAAGTGAGTCATGATTGCTCGTTCAAGCTTGCGGACGTCGATCGTGACTTCGACCGTAATCATCTGAAAATTCTTGTCTGGATCGCTGACGGTGATCGTTGAGATACCGGGCTTGAGTCCGGTGATCAGGATCTCGCTGGGGGTGACAGGTGTTGCCGAAACAACGTCTGGGTTTTCCACCATCAGCTCTGGAACATTGTAATCAAACCTGAGACGCTGGCTGGAGCCGGCAATCAGTTCGATCGAATCGACGGAGCGGGTCACGTCGAACTTGGCACCAAGCGGAGCTTGACCAAGAGAGGCAGTGGTAATGCTGACTGCTGCCACGACAGCAAGACAACAACGGCTAAGTAGGGTCATTCGCATGTTCATCCATGAATCCTCGCGTTAGGCAGAACAGACAAAAGGTGCCCAACTATCGGGCACCTGTTGTGGTCATCCTTGACTTCTGCAAATTGCTATTTGTCTGGCACGAGGAATTCAAGCGGCGATCAAAGATACAACCAGTCAAATACTCATGTCACGTATAGCTAATTCGAACCTATTCACCGCGATATTGATCTTGTTCCAAACTGCGGTCAATCTCGTTAGAGCCGTCAGAGTCAGCCTCGTCGCTTCCTTCTTCGCCATCGGCTTGATCGGAAGCCTTTTTCGTGGGTTTTGCGTCAGCGGTTGGGGTTTTTGGAATTTTTCCCGGCTCAAATGTAACGACTTCGGCGCTGTTGCCACGCCAGATGGTCATGGAAAGCTGTTCACGTTTGCCGCTGACACCAAAGGCGGAGAGCAATCCACGTCCTTGGGCTACATCGGATTGGGGTTGTCCTTCGCCATTGTCGGGCAAATCCAAATCACCCCATTCCATGATGTCCGCGAGATCTTCGACCTCTTCGTCGGTTTCGACATGGTCGCCGCGAAGGACCAGCTTGATTTCACCGGTTCGCTGAACGTAGTAGATCTCTTCGGACTGCTTTTCGGTAACCAAAACGCCGACGATAGCACTTCCGGAGGATGCACTTTGCTGACGGTCATCCCGGGCTGTCATTTGATTGTTGACCGAAAACACGCGAAGGGCCTTGAGAAACGTACGGGTTGTTGTCTGGGTTTGGCCAAGGTTGTTGCGACGAGTAAAAAGTCCAATCACGTCGACTTTGTCGCCTGGATCAAGCAATCCGCCGATGTTGCTGTCACCGGAAACCTTGATCGCGACTACTTTGAATCCCTCGGGAATCGAGATGTTATTGGCTTCCTTCTTGTTAACAATCGTCGATTTTACAATCGGCATCCCTTTGCTGAGCCGGGTTCGAATGACCATGTCCGTAATGTCTTCGATGGAAGTCGCTGCATCTTCGGGGATGATATTGAGAGGCCAGTTTTCGATCTTGACGTTTTCCGTTGTCAGCAGCGCCTTCATGTCAAGGTGATCTGCGGCGACAAGGACCGGTCCCATTTCTGTAACTGGATTTGCGTTTGCCTGACTCCGGCCCATAACCTGGCTGATACCGATTGCGGCGATCAGACCAAACCCCACGGACAGGATCATTAGCATGAAAGATTTTGATTTCATTGGAGTTACCTCAGCTGTAGCCTTTCAGTTGGTCGCTTGCGAACCCGAGTTGGCAAGCTATGACGGTTATGCAAGTTGGTGGAAGAAATATTGAAAACCTTCCTGGCTACATCGATCCCCATCCTGAAGATCAAATTTTCGAGTCACGGTTTGGGCTGCCAGCAGAGTCTAGGTGCCAGCAATACTGTTCATTCAAAATCGGTCGACCCATCCAATTCAATCCAAGAAATCCTCGCCTGCACTGATTGGAATCAAATTCGGCAGAATCGGAAAAATGGATTGTGGTCAGATCAAAAGTCCCATCCAGGCAAAATACAGCACGGTGCCGATTGCCAGTGGGATTCCATAAGGCAATAGTCGCATCGAAGTCTTTCGTTCGGTCGCGATTTCAGCCAAAGCCTCCGGATCCCGGATGGTGGAAATTTCGTTGAGGATGAAGAAGAACTGATTGAAATGTTTTTTTCCTTCTCCAGCCGAGATGATCATGATTATGGCGAGAATTGCTCCAACGATCGCCGAAACGCAAAACGCATAAAAGGTAATGCTGCAGTGCACCCAGGCGCCAATGGCCGCCATCATTTTGACATCGCCAGCTCCCATGCCACCGATCGCATAGGCCGGCAACAGGGTTGCGACGCCAACGGCGGTTCCTGCGAGGCTCCACATCAATCCGATGTGCCAGCCTTCGCCTGTCATGCCGTAATAAATCGAACTCCACATCCAACCTGCGATGATCATTGGGAATGTCAGCTTGTTGGGGACACGCAGTTCTTTACCGTCGATATAGGCGGCAATTATTGCAAAAATGCTCACGGCCCAATAAACCCAGTTATCAGCCATGGTTGCCAGAATTTCAGTCATCTATTTATCTCCTGCACCCAGTGTTGTGTTCATGCTCAGTCGTTGCGAGTTAGCTCGTCAGTGACAACTTTCTCAAAATCGCAATGTGAAAAGGTAGCTCGCAATAACTGCGATCAAGGTAAAAAAGCAACAAACCATCTCAAAGGCTTGTTGATAGGTTCCGGCAGAAATAAACCACTCCATTTGACTTTCTCGATCCAAACAGCGTTTACATGATTGACTTCAGAATGAACCTGGTACTTGATCTTCAATTTGTCGTTAGCGCGGAAAAAGCCCGCTTCGGCAAACGAGCCGAAGGGGCATTTATCAGTGCGACACCCATCAGGCGATGGGTGAACAACTAGTTAGCAACGCCACCGCCAACGCCAGTAGCGTTCATTTGAGTCGTTACATTCTGGAAGGCTGAGTTCGCAGCTGTTCCGACAGCCTGGATCGCTGTCAAACAAACGATAACGATCAATGCAAGCATGATCGCGTACTCGACGGCCGTTGGGCCATCTTCAGACTTCATGAACTTCTGTACTTTGGTGATAATACTCTTCATAGTGTCTTTCCTCCGACGGATAGGACTCGCCCGTGTGGGCGTTTGAACCAAAACATTTGGCTCGCAAATTAAAACGGGCTGGGCTGACCAAGTGGATGAGCACCTGTCCTGCTAATGTCAGCTGTCCCACAAAAACGTTTTGCTTTTCAGAGAAAAGCGTGCAGGTTAACGTTGCCCCGGATCACCGAATCAACGTGAGTCGAATGTGTTCTTTGGTGTAACGTCCGACTCACTAGAAACCTAAGACACTTTCTGGCTTAGTCAAACTTTAAGGGTTAAATAAAAACGAATTAAGTTGCCGGCGCCCTGGATTAGGTAGTTCATGGTCGGCTCGTACCGGATAACCGTCATAACAGTCCGGTACTTCCGTTACATGTTTCAAAACCCCAGCAGGGAGTCCGGGAGAAACAGATCTTGTCAGGTGGGGATTGTTTCGGCGGACGGGTCGGCGGCCAATCGCACGACGGAACCTGTACCTCGGAGGCGAGTGAGGTCCAGCCACATTGGGTCAGAGGCTGCGCGAATCGTTTTGGTTTTTGCGGCGCCGATAATATTTCAGCCCGGAAAAAAAGAAGCAGGCGGCCGAAACCATGCCAAACAACGTCAACGCGTTTTTGGGGTACAACGCCATCACGATCGAAGTCAGGAACAAGGCAACCGCCTGGATGTAGAACGAGCCCGACAGAATCCCGGCCTTGATCAGGAACACCATTCCTGCCACCACCGCCAAGAGGGGTGCGAGCGACAAAACCGGTAGCCCCAGCGTCGCTTCCAGCGGAAACAAGAAAGCAACGCAACACATTGCAGCAGCCCAAACATGCGCAATCTGGCGTTCCACGAAGGTAACCGGCCCCATACGTCGCCGGAATATCCAGAATACGACAGCCCAGGCCCCCAAGCCAAATGTCCACATCAGCCAATAGTGAAAACGGTTTTCATCTCCCAACGAAAACAGGACATTGGTGGCGAAGCAGGCGACCAGTAACACGAGACTGTGCCACATCCAGAGGAGCCCCCAGTTTTCCAGAATAACTGCATGATGGGTTTCGCGGAAAACGTTTCCAATGATTTGTCCGAAGCGCCCTTCGCTGGCTGTGACTGACTCGTTATTCAAAAAAGCCTTCAGGTCTTTGCTCAATTCGCCGGCGTTTGGGTAACGCAGGTCTTGAGGTTTCTGCATCGACCGCATCGCGATCATTTCCAGACGACGGTCGACCCGTCGATTCAGGACACGCGGGGCAACCGGGTCCTGCTCCAGAACCATCAGAACGGTTTCCACGGGAGACGATCCCTGGAACGGCGGGTGTCCCGTCAACATGTGATAGAGAATCGCGCCCAGACTGTAAACATCACTGGCAATTCCGACTTGCCCGCGAGCACCGGCAGCCTGTTCCGGGGACATGTAGGAAGGTGTGCCCAGAACAGCCCCTGAGCGTGTCAGGCTCATGTGGCTTTCCGCTTCTTTGGCCAATCCGAAATCGGCAACAAAGGCTCTACCATTATCATCAAGCAGAATGTTGGATGGTTTCAAGTCACGATGAAGGATTCCTTGTTGATGTGCATAACTGATGGCTTCGCTGATCTCAGCCATCACCCTGGCGGCACGTTGAGGAGGCATCGGACCGCGCCCGAGCCGTTCGGAGAGTGATTGGCCGGGAATCAGCTGCATGCAAAAAAAACTGCGGCCCTGTTGCTCGCCGATTTCGTAGATCGGGATGATATTCGGGTGACTCAATCTGGAAACAGCCACGGCTTCGGCGTCGAATCGTTGACGATCGGATTCGCTGGCAAAATCACCCTTTAGAATCATCTTGATCGCAACGGTCTGGTTATCGCTGATCCGAGTCGCGCGATAAACGATTCCCATGCCGCCGCGGCCAATTTCTTCCTCCAACCGGTAGTCGCCAAAATCGAAGGGCAATTCAAATTGGGGGATGACCGGTTCACTGCCCGACGAAAATGACCCCCGGCTTTTCTCTTTCGCGGCTGCGTCGGTGACGACGATTGTGCCCCATAATTCACGCAGGTCGGATTCGAACCGGGGGTGTTTGCGGCAAGCCTCTTCCAGGTCGACAGGATCGCCTTGGTTCGCGCGATCGGCCAGTTGAGTGACGAGGATGGCGAGTTCCTGTTCGGTATCTTCGTCGGACTGCTGGTTGAAAGAGTCGTTCGCCACTGGTTTAACCGTGCAAGAAACTAGGATTCACTGATCTGCGAACTACCCTGTAGAACCAATTTCAAACGCCGAATGGCCCGCAGGTAACGCATGCTGGCAGCGGGTTCAGTGAGTCCCAGGATCTGCCCGATTTCCTGATTGGACAACTGCTCGTAATGACGCATGATGATGATCTCGCTGTCTTTCTCTTCGAGCAGGGAAATCGATGCTTCGACCTTGATGGCCATTTCTTTTTGAAGTGCCGCGGCCGCGGGCGTGAGTTTGGAATCCCCAAGTATCGACGCCAACTGAATCGAAGACTGGTCGTATCCCCGTGGCGCGGCCAGTTGTTGTTCCCTGTCAACCGATCGTTTCGCCGAAACACGGTGCCGCCGATGGGCGTCAATGATTCGGTCTTTGGCGATCTGTCGGAGCCACAGATGGAATGGCATGATCGGTTCATCCAGATACCGTTGAAGTCGTCGATTGGCTTCAATCAAGACGTCTTGCAGCACGTCGCTTACGTCTACCCGCTTTTGAATCTTGTGGTCCAAACGCATGCGGATCAACTGGCGGAGCGAGTTTCGGTGCCGATCCATTAATTGGTTTACTGCCGACGAATCGCCATCTTTGGCTTTCGCGATCAGTTGTTCAGTATGGATTTTTTCCGGCCACATGTTCATATTATCATCAAAAATTCAGTGTGGGATATACCGCTGCGCGTGACGTCAACCATTCGCTAACAATTAATACGTGGTTCAGCCGCAATTGGATGTGCGCCAATCGGTCTCAACTCGACATTGGTCTCCTCTGGGCGGCGCGATTGCCGTCCGATCGCGCCGCTGAGCGGGATATTCAGCTTGTGAGGCGATAAAGTGCCTTGATCAATGTGTCGACCTGCGTCGTATTATTGTAAAGATGGCTTGAAACGCGGATGTTCCAGTTGTTTTTCCCGCTGATGATCGGAACTTCGATGGCGATTTGTTCCCAAAGCTGGCTCTGCAAGCTCGACCAGTCGCCCGGTGGCAAGGGAACATGAGTCATCGAGCCGTACCAACCCTCGCTTCGGTTACCGATGGGCGTCGTTCCCAATAACTCCGTGAGTCTCTCTTCAGCATAATTCGCCAGCCATCGCGAACGATCCCGAAACGCCGCCAGTCCAATTCCCTCCATGAATTCGATCGCAGCCGGAGCGCTGAGGAAAGGGCTGGGGTCACGCGAGCCGATCCAGGTAAATTCTTCATCCCACGTTTCCGGGACTGCCGGGAGCAATCGCCCCCAGCTCTTGATCGGTGGCTGAATGACTGAGTGCCATTTCGGATTGACGTACAGAAACCCGCTTCCCAGAACCCCACACAACCACTTGTGCAGGCTCGCCGTATAGAAATCGCAATTCAGTTCGTCAATGGAAAGTTCGACCTGGGCCGGCGCATGGGGGCCATCGACGCAAACCGCGATCTCGCGCTTGGCAAACGCGTCACAAATCTGTTTGATCGGCATGATCAATGCGGTCGCCGAAGTGATGTGGCTGACGATCAGCAGTCGCGTTCTATCCGTTGCTCCGGCCACCAGAGCGTCAACGATTTGATCCTGCGACTCAAACCGTTCAGGGAGCGTAAGGGAGACCAGTTTCGCGCCGTTTCGATCGCAGGCCCGCTGCCAGATTCGATGAACGGCTCCATACTCGTGATCATTGATCAGAACTTCATCGCCTGCACGCAGCACGAAACTATGGGCAACGACATTCATCCCATACGTCGCGTTGTCGACAAACACCAGTCGGTCAGTGGAGGTACCCACGAATTCGGCAACGGAAACACGAGCTTCCAGCATCGCCGATTCCATTTGCCGGAGGTAGAAATCCATCGGCTGTTCATCAAGCCGATCGATCCATCCCCTCCGGGCGTAGCGCACGCAGTTGGGCTGAAGGCCAAACGAGCCATGATTCAGATAGATCGAATCGCTTCGCAATCGCCATTGCGCCGCCAGGTCGTGCCAGTCCTGGTCGCTCGATGGATCCCGGTACCGTTTTTCGGATATTTGATTCATTCCCCTATTTGAATCTCTGGACACAAATGGTCAATGGACTACCCGGCGCCGGTGGCAATTCCATGCCTGTCCTCCCAACGGGAGATCGGTGCGACCGACACGCCTGGCGGATTTTCGAAGCTGGCAAATTGTCGCGGAATTGAAATGGTCCCAAAAAAAAGTCGCGACGGAAGATCCAGTCGCGACTCTTGGGATTTTGGCTGGTACGTAAGCCTAGACCGTCACCATGGCGCCTTTTACCGTTTTGACAATCTCTGCTGCCACTTTGTAGGGATCTGCGTTGGAAGCCGGACGGCGATCTTCCAGCCAGCCTTTCCAGCCATTGGTTACCGTGGCGACAGGAATTCGAATCGAGG
>JAHEBQ010000116.1 GCA_024642205.1 Planctomycetaceae bacterium
GGGCGTCGTGATGAACTTGTCCGGTATGTTTACTTGGTCGGATGCAGATGGTGACGCGATTCATTCGTTTAGTTTCCTTGACGCCGGTGACGCAGCGAACAGCGGCTTCTTCACGGTCAATGGAGTCACTCAGCCAGCGAATGAATGGATCACGTTGGCATGGGATCAATTGGACACGGTCAAATATCATCTCCCCAGTGTGGCCGGCACTGAGAACATTCGAATGACTTTGTATGACGGGCGAAATGTCAGCGCGGTCAAGTCGGCGGCGGTCAATTCGATCGCGGCACCGGTAATTGATGCGACGGTCAACGATATCACGGTCGACACGATTGAGCGGGTTCCTGCCTCGTCGCTGATCACCCAGATCGATACCGGTCCAAGTTATGTTCAATACCAGGTCTTTGACGAAAACGATTTCTTCCGTTCAGGTCGGCTGGAACTCGATGGCAACGATTTGCAACAAGGCGTGGTCCACACCCTGACTGGAGACGAGTTCAGCCGATTGGTGTTTAAGGGGGCGGAAGTCGATTTCGGGCGGCAATTGGATCCAATGTTGATCCGTGCCAACAACGGTGTAACGGGCTGGACCGAGTGGGAACGCATTAACGTGAACACGGACCCGGTTGGACCCGACGCGTTAAATCGCGGACTGTTTATTGAAAACAAGACCGGTGGCCCCAAAACCGTTGTCACGTACACCTTTATTGACGGTGGAAATCAGAGTGGTGGTTCCCGTGCCAACCCGGCACGCCCACCGCTTCCTTCTTATTACCCGGCGATGGCTTCCTGTGGTCCGCCCCAGGAGATTGGAATCGAGGCTCTCAATACCCGGGCCCTCAGCCAGGAGCAAAGGGAAGCGATTCGTGAGGTTTTTGCGAATTACGAAACGTTTGCGAATATTGATTTTGTCGAAGTTGCTTTCACGCCGGCTGCCGCAGACGCTGAGATTGTACTTGGTGCCTGGGGCCCGTTTGATTGTCCCGCCGGTGCCTCAGCCTATGCCTACATTCCGTTTTCCGGAAATGGTTTGGGCAATCCCCAAAGCGACATCTGGTTCAATACTGGCAGCGGTGATTTTGATCCGCTGACGCCCACAGATGTCAGCCTGGGTAGCTTTTTCCGTTCGACTGCGGCTCACGAGATCGGACACGCCCTCGGATTGAAGCATCCGTTCGAGGGAACTCCATTCCTTTCGATCTTCAATAATTTTGACTACAACACTGTGATGGCGTATCAGCACGACAGTGTCCACAATGTTTATGATCCGTATATCGATCCAGCTACCGGACTGGATGATCAACCAGCATCGGCGATGCTCTATGACATTGAAGCGATCCAAGACCTCTACGGTGCAAACGCTGGGTACAATGCCAATAACAACCACTATGGAAACTTCTTTTCCGGCAGCTATCCGCACTTCATCAACAACGATGAGCAGCACCAGACGACGCTTTGGGATGGTGGGGGTACGGATACTTTCAATTATTCGAATCATGTCGCCAATGAAACCATCGACCTGCGCGAAGGAGTTTGGAGCTCGATCAATGGTGTCCCCCAGAGTATCCGGATCGCATACGGGACGATCATCGAAAACGCTCGAGGCGGATCAGGTGACGACAACATTCGTGGAAACGAAACCGCCAATCTGCTGTTTGGAAATGCTGGCGACGATGTCTTGCGAGGTGGCGGTGACAACGATGTCATGAGGGGAGGTGTCGGTTCGGATACCTACATTTGGAGTCTCGGCGATGGCCGTGACCGAATCCGCGAGGAAGGCAACGGCGGTGTTGATGTCGTCGAATTCTACGATCCCTCCGGATCAATTGACTCCCTGGAGGACGATTTTACGATTCGACGATTCGGCTCCGAGCTTCGAATTGACCTCACACTTGATCAGGGTGCAGGTCAGGGGACAGTCAGTATCGTCGACTTCGCAAATGCTGGCTCTGCCGTTGAGTTAATGAGGATACACGGATTGCTGGGGACTAAAATCGGCAACGACGTGGACCTGTTGTCCTTGTTCGATATCGCAACTGCGACTCCGACCCGATACTATCTGACAGATCAAGTTGGACAGAACGGCGGATACATTGCGGCACCGCTTACCTGAGTTACCAATCGTTACAATCATAAAACTCCCAACCCCACAGGATTGCCGGTGGGGTTTTTTTAATCGATTCCTGCGATGCCAAATTCGGAACTTCCCCCTCAAATTTATGTCCAACCCCTTAGAAGTCGCATTCTATATCCTACAATTCTGCTCAATTAGCGTGCAAATCGAGCGACCAATGGCTTGTCTGTTTTCGTAGCAACGAAAAAATGCGGACATGGCACGGACATTATGCCAACCTGGCAAGCTGAGATTTCAAAGTCGTTTTGAAGTGAAGTAATTCCATGTCGGATCCAAAAAATCCAAACTATTCGCATGCCTTCGAGGGTTACGATCCGGAGGATGAATCGACTGGATCGGAATCCGACGACACTCGGTTTGATCATTCCCAATTCGACGATCAGGAATCGCGTCCATCCGATTCGGAAGATCCATTCGAGGACGAAGCCGAGGAATTCAGGACTGACTACGACGCGCCAGTCGAGTCCGCTTATCGATCGCCGGTCCAAACGGGGGGCCTGGGGCTGAATTCTGATGTACCAGCCGAACCGTCGACGGACGATGCTGAAGCCGGTGCCGAGACGTCGCCCAAAGCACACCACACGTCGCTCAAATGTCTGGCGTTGATTGCGCGCCACCATGGACTTGAGGTCAGCGCCGACCGATTGATTCACGACTATTCGCTTGAGAATGAAGAGCCAAAGCTTCGCCGCGTTTTGCGAATCGCTCAGGACAGTGGTCTCAAAGCAAAACACGCCCGTATGACCTGGAAACAGTTCCGCAAAATGGGACAGGCGTTTCCGGCGATGGCACGCTTGGTCAATGGCAATTATGTGATCCTTGTAGGGTTGCGAAAAATTGCCAACGAAGCCGGGGCCGTCTCTGAACAGCTTGCGGTGTTTGATCCGCTCGCCGACCAACAGGGGTTCGTCTACCTGACTCAGGAGCAGTTTGAGAAATCGTGGAAGGGAGAAGTCATTCTCGCGAAACGCAAGTACTCGATGTTTGACTCGAAACAGCCGTTCAGTCTCAAGTGGTTCCTGCCTGAAATCTTCAAACAGCGTACGGCGTTTACCGATGTTGCGGTGGCGGCTCTGTTCATCCATTTGATCGCCCTCGTTGTTCCCTTGTACTTCCAGATCGTGATCGACAAGGTATTGGTCAACTCAGCGATGGAAACGCTTCGAGTGCTCACGATCGGCATCTGTTGTGCGCTGGCATTCGATGCGATTCTCGGATTCCTGCGCAGTTACCTGCTGTTGTACGCAACCAGCAAGATCGACATTCGTGTCGCAACGCGGACGTTCGGACATATGTTGCGACTGCCCATGGATTTCTTTGAGCAGATCACGGCAGGCGTATTGACCAAGCATATGCAGCAGACAAATCAGATTCGAGAGTTTTTGACCGGAAGCCTGTTTCTGACGTTGCTCGACTCGACCGCCCTGTTTATCTTTTTGCCAATCCTGTTTTTCTACAGCCCGTCGCTGACCGGCGTCGTGTTGATTTTCTCGGCTTTGCTGGCCGTCAATATTGGTGTCCTGTTGGGGCCCTATCGTCGACGTCTCGAGGCCCTCTACAACGCTGAGGGTGAACGGCAGGCGATGTTGGTGGAAACGATTCACGGGATTCAGACCGTCAAAGCGCTCAGCATGGAGCCGGTGCAGCGCAAGAACTGGGACCAGAGTTCCGCTCAGGCAGTCGCGATGCAGTTCAGGGTGGGAAAAATCTCGATTACCGCCACGACAATCTCCAAGTTCCTGGAGAAACTCCTGACTGTCGTGGTTGTCTGGTACGGGGCCTCACTCGTCATCGGCAAACAGCTTTCGGTCGGAGAACTGGTCGCTTTTCAGATGATATCTGGCCGTGTGACCGGTCCGTTGGTTCAACTGGTTAGTCTCGTTCACTCGTATCAACAATGTGCGTTGTCGGTTCGCATGCTTGGCACGGTCATGAATCGCGACATTGAACCCGGGATCGGCCAGGGATTGCGCCCCGTGATTGACGGACATCTCGAGTTCGAACGGGTGACCTTTCAGTACGCACCGACATTACCTCCGGCCCTCGATGGTGTAAGTTTTGACATCCCTGCGGGAAAAGTGGTTGGCGTCGTCGGTCGAAGCGGATCAGGGAAAACGACGCTGACGCGGATGATTCAGGGAATGCATCTACCCCAGGGCGGGTTGATGCGACTGGACAAACTGGACATGCGTGAACTCGACATTGCGCATGTGCGGCAGAATATCGGAGTCGTGCTTCAGGATAACTTCCTGTTTCGGGGGACCGTTCGTGAGAACATTGCGATGGCCAAACCGAACAGCAGTTTTTCGGAAATAGTCTTTGTTGCCCGCATGGCCGGTGCCGCTGAATTCATCGAACGTATGCCGCAGTCCTACGATACGATGCTGGAAGAAAATGGATCCAACCTCTCCGGCGGACAGAAACAGCGCCTCGCGATTGCCCGGGCGTTGTTGAAAGACCCGCGGATACTGATTTTTGACGAGGCCACCAGCGCGTTGGATCCCGAGAGCGAAGCCATCATTCAGAAGAACCTCAAGAAGATCGCCAACGGGCGGACCGTGATTCTCGTGTCGCACCGATTGTCAACCTTAACCGAATGCGACGCAATCATTGTCCTGGAACGTGGAAAAATCGAGGCGATCGGTAACCACCGTCACTTGCTGGAAAAATGTAAGGTGTATCAAGAATTATGGTATCAACAAATGGGACGGGTGTAGCGGAAGAAACCGTTAAAAAGCAACGTGAACGTCGTCGCCGAGAAGCCAGAGATGAATTCCAGCGACAACGCCGGAACAACGACGCGCTCTTGACGGAATTTCAACCCGACGCCGTTGAAATTGAAAAACGATCAGTACCCGGTGGAGCTCGTTGGACGCTTTATACGGTCGCCGCGCTGCTTTGTACATTCGTGGCTTGGGCCAGTTGGGCCGAAGTCGATCAAATTGTGACCGCCCAGGGGCAATTGATCACGACCGAGTCAACGATCGTCATCGATTCGAAATTGACATCTCCGATCAGCTCGATCAACGCCAAATTTGGAGATCGGGTTTCAGCCGGCTTTGTGATTGCCACCGTCGATCCCACTTTTTCAGACGCGGATCTGAATTCACTCAAGTCCCAGGAAAACTCTCTCTGTGCGACGATCGCCCGACTGCAGGCCGAGCGGGATGGAACGGGTTTTTCGATCACTGGCCATGAAAATGATCCTGACTGGCTGATGCAATATCAAGTGTACAAGGAACGTGAACGTGAGTACCTGGCCCAGGTACAGAAACTTGACTCGCAAGAAAGCATGTTTGTTGTCCAACGCGAGAACGCGATGCTGGAGATCGATAGTAACAAGCTGGCGTTCAGCAAATTCAAGGAATTTGAAGGCAAAATCAAGGAACTCGAGAAGGCAGGCAGCAAGTCATACGCCGATGTGCTCAGTCGTGAACTTCAAACGGACGAGGCCAGGATGAAAGTCATGACGGCGATGAGTCGCAAGAAGGAACTTGAAAAATCACTCGAGTCCAACCATGCGGATCGGGAGGCATTCGCCGCTGGCTGGCGGACCAAACTGGTCATTGATCTCGTCACCGCCGCTGACGAATTGACTGCCATCAAGCAGGAACTCAACAAGGCCAATCGGTCCAATGAATTTGTCGAGTTGAAGGTCCCGAATGACCTGCCGTACAAGGAATTTGTCGTCTTCGAAGTTGCCGAGGCATCAGTCGGATCGACCATGAAACCTGGCGAGCCGTTGTTCAAGCTTGTCCCGATTGGCGTTCCCATGGAAGTCGAAGTTGAAGTCCAGGGCAAGGACATTGCGCTGATTGATGTGGCCAGCCAACAACAGATCGCCAAAGGTGACATCCCCGAAGGGAGTGATGTGCGGATCAAGCTCGCCTCGTTTCCGTATCAGAAACACGGGACTCTCGATGGAGTTGTGCGGACAATCAGCGAAGGTTCTTTTGAAAAACAACTCCCCGGCGGCGCAGTCTCGGGGATGACGACCTACAAGGCTCGTATCCAGATCATCGATGACAAACAGCTCAATCACGTCCCCGATAATTTTCGATTGATGCCGGGCATGACCGCCACCGCGGAAATCAAAGTCGGTCGACGTAAGGTGATCGAGTATTTTCTCTACCCGCTCCTCCGCTATATGGACCGAAGCATTCGAGAGCCGACGTAGTTCGGGAGCCAGTTGCCGCTGTTCAGGTGCACCAGCTGTTCAGAACTCAAAGACCACATACGTTGATTTGGATTCTGGATCGGCTGGATAGACCTGTTTCAATCGGGTCGGATCGGCGGCCAGATCAACGTGTCGCTGTGGCACAACAAGGTAATCCGCTCCATACTTCTTGGCAAATCGCCGAAGTTGCTCATCGGAATATGACATCAGACCAGTTTCATAGCGGCGCTGCGGTTCATACAGTTCGACCAGTCGCTGACTCCACTCAAGAATTCCGTTTGAATCCTGCGGGATGTCTTTCCAGCTGACGACTTCAGACCGACCGGCGTACCACTTGAACGTTTGTTGCTCATTGGGCGTGATGAACATCGCGTTGTCCAGCGTGTTTTCCGAAATCCACTGGCAGACTTTGCGCCAGTTGCGGTACGTGTCCATCGTACGAACGGAATCTTCGCCGTAACTTGGTAGCGATCGTCGATCGGCCCGGGGACGTGGGTCCCGCGATTTTTCGAATACGACCATCCCACAAGCGGAAATAATGCAAGCTACAAAGACCAGGCTGCTGATCCGGGTTGCAATTCGCTTGTCGTCGATCAGCCAAAAACAGACCACCGCGCAGCTTGCGATTGCAGTCGCTGCCGGAACGGCGAAATCAGACAGTCGGAACCAGTAAAAACGCAATAAGCCCTCGCTGGTTACGGCCAGGGGACCATGCTGCTCAGCCAGGCCGCTGAGCAACAACCCGCCGAAAGAAATCACGAGGCTGCCAAGGCAAAACAGAAACAGCGGTCGCATTTTCAGATACATGGAGTGCCACCGGTACGCCAGCCAACGACTGAGCAGGTACCCAAACACAATCATCAATACAAACCGAGCGACATGCAGGGAGGGAAACGCATCAAATGCGAGGTGATGTGCAATTCGATGATTCACGTAAATGCTGCGAGCGGCGATCGCTATTTCTGGCGGCGCGGATCGATCGGCAAGCAGTGGCGGAATGGCACCGATCATCGACAATGCAATCCCGGCGGAAAATGGAAGCAACTGGGAATTGAGTCGTTTCACCGACGCTTTCGCCCGACGGTCTCGGGAAACCAGCATGGTTCCGATCCACGCGAAGATCGCTGCCAAAAGACTCCAACCGCCAACAAGCACATGAAATGCCGAAGCGACACCAAGAAAGGGCCAAACCCGGGTCCAATCGCGATTCACCATGCTTCCCAGGGCCATCAGGACGAAACCATAGGCAATTCCCTTGGCTTCAAATCCACCCACGACCCATTCTCCCGCCAGATGAAATCGGTCATTCAGCAGCAGGAAAAAGATCGCTGAAATAACGGCGACCCAGCGGACCTGAATCAGATTCCAGCTGAGGCGCCGCCACGCAACTGCCAGAATCCCCCAGGTCAAAATCCGGCCCGTCCAGGCAACGGCCGAGAGCGACAGGAATCGAGTAAGCCATCCGGTCGTGATGTAAAAAAACCAATGGGCAAACGAACTGCCCAGGAAAATGTCACCCGGGCACCAACCTGGATTCCAAAAGTGTTTCGCCTTGGTCAGGTAATGCGATTCATTCACGTCGGGAGGAAGTTGGCCGGCAAACAGCGCAAAACACAAAAAGATCAGGACCGTCTCACACAAGGGTTGGAACAGGCCGCGATTGAAATCCCGTTTGCCGGGATGTTCGTCGATTAACTCGGGAGTCGGCTGAAATGGCAATTTGCCGGATGGCTCCACTGTCGAAATGGCCGCGCCTCGGTTACGCTGGAAGCTGATTGATTGAGGGGGGGAATCCGGAAGGTGGCGATGATTCAGGACGTTGAGGGGCATTACGGTTTTTGACCATTGCACTTGCGTCAGCAAAAGATACGCAATTCGTCGGACCATTGCCACCCACGGAATGGTGTCGATCAACTTGCACAAATACGGAACCATGGCATACGTCTGCGCGATTGAATGCAAAAAAAACTCGGTAGAAATACGGTTGTACTCTTAGGCGTCGGTCATACCAATGCCCATGTGCTTCGAAAATGGAAAATGAAACCCCTTGAGAACGCTCAGCTCATTTGCGTTTCGAATTTTCCGAAAGCGACCTATTCCGGGATGCTGCCCGGTGTACTGGCCGGCCAATATGAAATTGACGCGATGCAAGTTGATCTCGTTCGACTTTGCGCATCTGCTGGATCCCGCTTGATCATTGACGAAGTAACAGGAATTGACCACGAAGAGCAGCAGCTGATTTTTCGCAATCGCCCTGCCCTCACCTATGACGCGCTTTCGATCGGGATTGGTTCGGTCCCCGCCTTTGGCGAAACCGATATCGCTGACGAAAACCCGTTGATTGCTGTCAAGCCGATGCAGACTTTCCTGCCTCGCCTCAAGTTGCAATTGGTGCGGGCGAGTGAGTCTCGCCCGCAGAAAATCGCCGTAGTTGGTGGCGGTCTTGGAAGTGTCGAAATCGCATTTTGTCTGCATGAACGGCTGACATCCGACCCTGCCAGCCTCGGGCTCGCCGCCCATCATCGTGCTGAATTGACATTGGTAACCGGTAGTGATCGTGTTGGCGCGGGACTGCTTGATTCCACGCGTGACCGAGTCGAACAGGAACTGATTCGGCGAGGGATCAAAACCAGTTCCGGGTCCCGGGTTCAGCAAGTCAACTCGGATTGCCTGATTTTGGAGAACGGAAACAGAGTCGATTCCGACGTCGTGATTTGGGCAACCGGCGCTGTTGGGGCGCCGATTCTTTCCCGGTTGGGTTTGGAAACCGATGACCGTGGATTCATCCTCACAAATCCGACGCTCCAGTCGGTCACCAGCAACCAGGTGTTTGCGGTTGGTGATACCGGGTCGATCCAGGGTCAAAACGTAGACAAGGCGGGTGTTTACGCGGTTCGGCAAGGCCCCGTCTTGTGGGACAACATTCGAAGATTGCTGTGGGGTCGGAAGTTGGTCGACTATGTTCCCCAACAGGGATTCCTCAAGCTGATAAACACGGCCGATGGAAAGTCGATTGCCGAATACCACAACAGGAGTTTCCATCGCCGCTGGTGTGGATGGCTGAAAGACCGAATCGATGTACAGTTCATCAAAATGTATCAGGATTACACGCCGATGAAGCTCTCGGAAGTTGATTCTGCTCCTGATCCCCAGGAAATCATGCGCTGCCTGGGTTGTGGAGGGAAGATCGGCAGCCAACTGCTGGGGCAGGTTCTGAGTGAACTCGAAGTCCCGCCACACGACGATGTGGTGATTGGATTGGACCACCCGGATGATGCAGCGGTAGTCAAGACTCA
>JAHEBQ010000117.1 GCA_024642205.1 Planctomycetaceae bacterium
ATTCTGGCTACTCAGAGCGGCGATGTTGGCCCCAGCTCGATTGGTCGCTCCAACACATGCGAGATTCAACCGCTCGTTGGGAGAATTCGATACAACAGCTGATACCGGATTAACGAAATAACCGACGGCACTCGCGGCGGCTGCAACCCCCAAAAAATGTCGGCGACCAAGTTCTTGATTTTGTGAAGGGCTGCATTTAGGCATTTCGAATCTCACAAATTGAACGGAAGTAACTGGGTTCGGTAAACGACGGGCTAACCTTGAATCATCAATATGAATTGTAACGAGTTAATGAAGCTATCATAAGCAACGAACAAGCGCGCAAAACTGGCAAGAAGGCGCTTTTGAGCGTAGACCATCACTGGCTGGTCAACAGCAACTGTTTTGGCGTGTTGTCACAGACCTCCAGTAACCGATCCGATGGAAGGCATTGGTTCCCCGGGAAAACGCATCTATCACGACTTGTAGACCGCGTCTCTGAGCAGGACGATTGGCGGTTTCCTGAAAGGCCCCTCTCCAATAATGAACCAAGTGATCGGGAATCCACCTTCGTGTGCCACCACCACACCCAGGGGCACCCTTCCAATTGGAAGTCTGAACTTACGCGAGACATCAACCGTTTGATTGGGATCAAGCCGCACGCTGAGGGGTAGGTCCGACTCCAAATGTACCGCGTCATAACGGCAGCCGGAGCTGTCGGTGAGGTATAACACAACTCCATTCTCGCGCTGGGAAACGCGGCGGGCCCGACTCGCCAACCTGGCGCTAACAATCCAAGCTTCCCCGGCCTGGTCACGGATGATTTCGACTCCCTGGATGGTGATACACCAATCGTCAAGACACAATGGCTCACCGAGAGCCAGTTCTTTGCGAGGCGTGCCCAGTGATGTCGCAATCACCACTGCGAGATAGACGGCCAGAAAAATGCCATAGCGACGAAGCAACTCCATCGCGTATCCACGACGCCCGACCAGTAAGCATCCTGATGCAAACGCCAGAGTCAGCAGGCTCGCGATAAACAGCAAAATAAAAAATACTTCGAATACATTCATGGACGAACATTCATCAACAAGTCCTCCAACAAACAGTTTTTGAACTGGGATCCAGATCCTGGTGGCTGAATTCAAATTATAAGCTTCTTTGTGTGAGACGTGTCTGAATCAATGGCGAACGACGAAAGTTATTGACCCGTGGTTCAGTCGGTAACGACTGAACGCAAAGCTACTCATGGACGTCAACTTCCAGCCGCCGGCGAGCAGTTTGACCGACGATTCGCCAGTCGATCCGAGGAAACAATTCAAACCCAGTCGGGAACGGCGTCATAGAGAACAAGCAAGTCGAGCGCAAGGCTGTTGACTTGTGGCGCCCCCGACTTGCTCGACAAGGACTGGTCCAATAATACTCGGGCCGAAGACGATTGGATCGGTCCTGGTTTGAGTTGTATTGTGAATTCCCGAAAAGACCACCGCAGAGGTTGAACAGTAGCGGTAAACGGCATTCGTTGAGTGACTCACACCAGACCTCGTTTTCCCTGCCTTGGTCATTCTTGCCAGATTGGCCGGTAGCATTACCGAGGATTTTCATAACCGTCGCTGTGGTGAAGTCCGTCTTCTGCCGCCGTCCGGGCCGCGCCAGGAATTCCAACCTTGGTCATGCCCGTGCGGACAGGAAACGAGTCGTTGATAACGCAATCTCGACCCGCGGCGCAACTCCGCTGATCATATTGACCGATTGAGAATCGACGTTCGTTGGAAATTCGATCAATGTTGAGCGCTTTTTCGCCCATCATCCCGAGGTGATAGCAGCCATAGGTTCCCGGTTCCGATGTCGTCACCCCAGATAACCAGGGTCCTGGACCTTTTTTGCGGCCTGAGTCGGAGCAGTCGCCGGCTCTCTGACAACCAGGAATGAACAAGTCATCTCGATCAACCGCATGAGGAATCGAATGTTCTTCATTGAACTCAGGCGCTCGTTGTTTTGGTCATGTTGATGGACCCAAGCCCGGACGCCTTGAATGTGCGCCAAATGAATCATGCAAACCGAAGCTGGTTAGCCGACTATTTTTCCAGACTGCCGAGGATTGCATGGGTCTTTGTAAGTATTGAAAACCCATTATCAAGTCGAGATTTGAACGTAACGCAACCCTCGTCAGGCAGCTTGACAGGCTTTCTCGCAATTCGATTCAATCGTTGACGGTTGCTACTCGCTCGACAAGCCGTAGGTCTAGTTTGACCGGAGGGAAAAATCCAATTTGACCTGGTTTTTCTCTGGAACGATGCGAAGGTCAAAATCTGTCCCGGTTGTAAAGCTTCCTGTCGTAGCGGATATCGAATAGTTGGCGTTCTTGTAAATGCATGATAACGTTCTTGGTTTTACGTCGCGGAATGGTAGATTTGCCTTTTTGTCGCCCGTTAATTCAAGCAGCCAGTTGTCGTTCACTACACCCTTGGAGGAAATTTCCACAGTCGATTCAGTAAATCTCAAAAGAAATTCTCCTTGTGGTGAATGAATGGGCCACCGCACGACAAGCTCACCTTCCTTACGATCGTCGACTTCCGGGTCATCTCCTTCCAGTTCCAGCCCCTGCGTCGTTTTCAACCGTAGCCCTGCAACGGCCTGCAATGAACTCCAACGAAAACCGTCAACAACGGGCAGAGTGTAATAGTCACATTGTGTTGACGTGCCTCGTTTCGTCAGATAATCACTCGCAACCGTTTCATCAAAGAGATGAATATCCCGGAATCGCATCGTGCCTTGATCCCATAACAAATTGGCCCGGTAGAATCGCGAGTTGAACCAGACCGTCTTTTGATTTTTTTCCGAATGGTCATTCAATACGGTAACCGACGTCGGTGGAGTCACTTGATATTTATCCCGAAACCAATTTCCTGTTTCACACAAGGTTTTGACTGTGACTTTTCCTTCGTTCCGCAACCGGGCAATCAATGGCATCTGGATCTCGAAACCCCTGGCCATCCGTTTCCAGGCAAACGAATTCTCCTGACCCGCTTGGGTGTATCCATAGTCCATCGCAGCTCCATCAACAAACGCATCGAAATACCATCGACACCAATCAGCATTGCCCCCGCCATCCGCGTAGACCGGCTCTAACGAAACAACGCGTTGATGATTTCCACCCAATCCGCTGTCGTACTGATGAATCGGATCACTCCCCAACATCCTGAAGATGGGCACGGGGATCTGGTTATCAGCATGTTGGGCTGGCATGTACGCATTCTTTTTGCTCGGATAGTAGCCCTGGCTCCAATAGCCACCCCACATCGTATAGCCATCGGTCCCAATCTGATCTTTGCAATTGCACGATGCAATAATGCCATAACGATCATGCATATATTTCAAGGTATGCGCGTCAATAAACCACGAGCCGACCGACTTCGGGTAAACACCGAAAATCTTCTTGAAATCGGCCATATAAGTATCGGTCAGAACCTCTCTCTCTTGCGGCGAGTAACCTGTCGCAAAACCAACGTCAGCATGCCAGTCCCAGGGATACCGTCCTCGCCATTGGTAACCGCTGTTTTCAACCAACGGTTGCGGAATCTCCCACCACGCCCCAATCTCGAACATCTCTGGTGGTAATTCCTTGAGAAGTTTCTGATACCGTGTATCCATCAGCGCGTCATATTGCAAAAGAAAAGTCCCCTTCAGATCATGCCGCTTCATGATTTCTATCTGTTCGACAACGGTCTCGTATAAAACGTCCTCCGTTATCCAGTCAATACGTGGTTCGCATTGACGAATAAAGTTGATGATGTTCACAAATCGCGGCGACTTTCTAACGAGTTCGACCTCCTGGCCCCCGCAGAATTTGCCGGCAATTGACAAAACCAACACACAAGACACGACCATGATCTTCATCGGACCAATCCTTTTTGGATGCCTGGAGAGCGAAATTGTGCGGCATCGAAAGCCAAGCGCACAGCTGAGGCAGTTGAATGATTAGAAGCTGACAAGAAACATATCGCAACAATCCTCAACCAACGGATTGCCGCAAAAACTGAAATTTGCCGTTCGTTGAGATCGAGGTCTCATCCTGAGAAAACAGACGTTGGGTGGCATCCAAGTCTCTGTTACGGTTGTTGCAAATCCAGCCAACCAGCGTCGAACCTGTATCCAGATAACGACTGGTTGCCGCCGCGTTGTTCGCAGCGCCGTTTCTGAAATCAACGCCGTTGGCCCCGGGTTCGTCCGACGGTAGCTTATTTTATTTCGCCAGTTTGACGAATCGAAAGATATTCAAAAACCTGCACGGTGGCGAAGCGGTTGATGGCAGCACACCACTCGAACACATCCAAAGGCTGCGGAATCGTGACCCAGGACAGGGAAATCGAGTGTTCTGCATGGACAGGGGACTTTGCACGACCGTCCGCATGATGCGAACATCGTCCAAAACTGGCCGTTAGGTTGCCCCGCAGGTTGGGTCCGAACGTGAAATTCAAACTGGACCAGATGTTAACGCGATCGAACGACACGACTCAGATACAGATCGGTCAAGAAATTTCATTTGCAGTAGGGTGTCAACCAGATCGAACGCTTCTTTGTCAAATGAAATGCCTTCATCCAGCAGATCAATCGCGCAAGTTATATTCAACTTCGCCCTGGCCATGTGATATTGGAGGAATCGATCAGGACAACGTATTTCGAAACAGTGACGATGCCAGGCAGATCAAAAGTCCAGGTTTGCAAGGATGCTTCCCGCAGGAAATCGAGGGCATTCGATCTGCAAAATTCGCCCGCTCGGTATTCAGGCGGTTTTGAAAAAGATAGACTTTCGAATGTGGTCCGTTGCTCAATGGTACATTACCAGCCCGGAAAAAAACGAATTGGATTGAATCGATGACAAAACCAAACATGGAAAAAGTTGAAGCTCTGGCTGCCAAGGTTGTGGGAGACGCAAGTGCGGCATTGGGAATTTTGCTCAGCTACATTGGCGATCACTCGGGTGTTTACCGCGCCATGGCGGACGGGGAACCAAGAACATCAGACGAGATTGCCAGTATCGCGAAAGTGGATTCGCGCTACCTGCAGGAATTGCTTTCAGCCAATGCCGCAAACGGGTACGTAAATTACGATGCTGGATCCGGCAAATTTTTTATGACTCCTGAACAAGTCGCCGTTTTTGCGTCTGAGGAAAGTCCGGCTAACATGCATGGCTTGCTGCAGGTCATCGTGGCACAGTATTCGGAACATGAGACTGCCGTAGACGTATTCAAGCATGGCAAAGGTCGGCCATGGGGCGAACACCATGCATGTTTATTTTGCGGCACGGACCGCTTCTTTCGCCCTGGCTATGAAATGAATCTAATCGCAAACTGGATTCCAGCCCTTGAAGGAGTCCAGGAAAAACTGGAACGGGGCGGTACCATTGCTGATATTGGATGTGGTCACGGTTCATCTTCCATGTTGATGGCAAGGTCATTTCCCAACTCGAAGGTTTTTGGATACGACCTGCATGGGCCGTCCATTGAAGACGCCAGAAGAAAGGCGGCCAGAGCCGGCGTTAGCAACGTCGAGTTTAGCGAGGTCAGCGCGCACGACATGCCGTCCAATGAGGGCTTTGATTTCGCCTGTATTTTTGATGCGCTTCACGACATGGGTGACCCGGTCGGCGTGGCACGTCATATTCGCAAATCATTGAAACCGGGCGGCACGTTGATGGTTGTCGAGCCAATGGCAGGAGACAAAACAGAAGACAATCTTCATCCATTGGGAGGGGTCTTCTACGCGGCGTCGACATTGATTTGTTTACCAATGTCGCGATCGCAGGACGTGGGATTGTGCCTCGGTGCCCAAGCCGGACCCAAACGCCTCATGGAAGTGCTGACCGAAGCCGGTTTCGGTTCGGTACGCGTGGCAACGTCGTCTCAGACAAACCTGGTTCTCGAAGCAACTGGTTAAGCCAGTTACCCACTGAAACCCTGCCGTCTGATCAAAACAACCGGGCCAGCCGTGTCTAGATGGAATTCACTGAAAATCGGATGTAATGTGTCGAGACCCTCGATCCGTTTTCGCATGATGACTTGGGCAAATTTTTAGATCGTTGATCGGGCTTCGACCCTCATGATTGTCGGATTGATAATTGTGGCCTGCTCAGGCGTGGATTGATTTCTTGTTCCAAGCCAAATCGCGTGCCTTCTCTCTCTCAGTTTCACGTGAAGCGACGGGTGGGGCCCGACTTTTCGACCTAATGAACGGATTTGATCTCGCTGGTGATTGCGGCACGGCTATCGCGGAAAATCAATTTGGAGCCGGGAATGTCAATTGCCTGAGTTACTTTTCTGAAAACAAGGCAAGTAGCGTCGATTCAAATTGACGCAAGTCACATCATCCGTCGCCTTTTTTTTCCTCCGTCGGGTTTCGTTGACGCGGGTAGAACGAGATGATATCGCAAAACAGGCCGAGCTTTGCAGTCGCCGAATACTGATGTTATTGAATCTAAACTGCAGTCATATAACTTTTGTCTTGGGATTTGGAGTTTTCCTTAAATCGCATCGGCGGGTTTCCTCATTTGCTCGAGGTTATATCGCCATTGGAATTCGATAGAATTGTTATAATCGTACAATCACGACACCCCGAAACGGTGTATCGGCAACTACGGTAAACGCCTCGTGATGAGTTAATTCGCGCCAACGAACCGGGATATTTTCATGAATGGATATTTGATTTCACGCCGGCAGATGCTTAAGACGTCGAGTGGCACAATCGTTGCGGGCGGCTTGATTGGTTCTTCCTACCTGAGCGGCCATCAGAAAATTTCGCAGCAGGAGGAGGCCAAGGATGTCATTTTCCGTACGACCGAACCAAGAAACGGGGAACCCGAACTGGATAGACTGGTGAGCTCATGGCAGACTCCCACCGAGCTGTTTTATGTCCGGAGCCATGCGCCGAATCCTCGCATCGATCCGAATCAATTCCGGCTCAAGGTCGAGGGTCTGGTAAGGAAGCCGACCATTTTCTCACTCGACGAACTCAGGAATTTGCCGGCGAAATCCACAACGGCCACGTTGACTTGTGCGGGTAATCGTCGCTCGGAATACAACGGGACAGAGTATGAAAACATGCCCAAGGTCAGTGGCGTACAGTGGCAAGGAGGCACGATCGGCAATGCAACCTGGGCCGGGACGCTATTGGCAGATGTGCTTAAGCAAGTGGAAGTCAAAGAAGGCGCGAAGCACGTTTGGTTTGAAGGACTTGACCAGGTTCCAAAAGATGGCGGCATCATCGCTTTCGGCGGGTCGATTCCGATCGAAAAAGCGATGCTTGCTCATGGCGCTGGTGCACCCTTGCTGACACACACGATGAATGGCGCTCCGCTGACACCCGATCACGGTTATCCCTTGCGAATGGTTGTGCCCGGTTACATCGGGGCGCGAAGTGTAAAGTGGCTTGGAAAGATCGTGGTCAGTGATCGCCCATCGCCAAATCACTTCGTGGCAACGGCCTACAAACTGGTTACCAGCACGGACCCGCTGGATTGGGCCGAATCGGGCCCGATCTATCGCTATCCAATTAACGCTGCGATTTGCACGCCGAAGCCAAACACGCGTGTCACGTCCGGGCCAGTTGAACTGACTGGTTATGCATTACCTTCCGGCCGCAGCGGGAGCAAAATCAAGGATTTGCTGATTTCAGCCGACGGCGGCCAGACCTGGACGCGCGGCCAGTTGACCGGGAACAGCCAGGAATTCTGTTGGCAACTATGGAAAGCCAGTATTGCGGTCAAACCGGGTACTCAGGAATTACTGCTTCGAGCCACGGATTCTTCGGGTGGCTTCATGCCCGCGCGAGTCCCCTGGAATGCGAAAGGATACCTGCGAAATTCCTGGTATCGCCTTCCACTTGCTGTCGACTGAAAAAAGAGACACGTAAAGACATTGATCCTGTCTTGACTTGATGCCGCCGGGCCTTGACATTCGGCTTGGCGGAACGGAGCCCGAAACCCAAACCTGTGTAAAGGTCAGCATGCGCAACTTGAAACGAGGGGGTATTGTAAAGCCCGTATTTCAAAGCATTGGTGAAGCGAATACGTTCTCCTTGACCCAGAGCCGCAACCCAGAGATTCCCTTCAGTGACACCTGCCCGAGGCAAACGGCAATGGATCAAGCCTGGAAATGCCTTCTAACCATGGCCATTATAATTTGCTTTTGCGCGCCGTTTTGCAGTGGTCAGGATGCACCGAATGTCAAACTGGAAAAGCGAACGCAGATGATCCCGATGCGTGACGGAGTTGAACTGTATACGCAAATTTTCATTCCCAGAAATCATGCCGAGCCGTTGCCATTTTTGATGATTCGGACGCCCTATGGTAACGGAGACGGTCCGTCCGCCGAAGCGTTTGCAAGTCCGCGGTCCCCGTATTGGCCTCTCGTCAAGGAAGGATACGTATTTGTCTTACAGGATATTCGGGGTCGGAACAAATCCCAAGGCGAGTTTGAGATGCTCCGGCGACCGCGCGACAAGACCGAACTGGATTCAATTGACGAAAATACGGACACCAACGATACGATCGATTGGCTCCTGACCAACGTGTCCCGCAACAACGGTCGAGTCGGAATATTTGGCGTCTCGTATCCCGGTTGGCTGACCGTCATGGCAATGCTTGATCCGCATCCGGCGCTCAAAGCTGTTTCTCCCCAGGCATCACCCGCAGATATGTACCTCGGGGACGATTTCCATCACAACGGTGCCTTTCGCTTGAGCTATGCGTTCGAATACGCATCAATGATGGAAACCGGGAAAATCGTCACGCATTTCCAATTCGACCAGTACGACACTTACAAGTGGTATTTGCAGCTCGGTTCCTTGGCAAACGTCAACGATCGATATTTGCACCATCGCGTCCCGACGTGGAACAATTTCGTGCAACATCCGAACTATGACCAGTATTGGCAACGGATCTCGGTCGATCCCTATTTGACTCAGGTGACGGTGCCGACCCTAAACGTGGCAGGCTGGTGGGACCAGGAGGATTTCTATGGGCCGCTTCGGATTTACGAGTTGCTGGAAAAGCAAGACAAGCAAAACTTGAATCATCTTGTCGTCGGCCCCTGGAATCACGGAGGATGGAACAGTTCCGATGGTAACACGCTTGGTAAAATCAAGTTCGGAACTTCAACCTCCAAATATTTTCGAGAAGAAGTCCAGGCTCGATGGTTTGCCTGTCACCTTAAAGGCAAAGGAGATCCAGATTTTCCCGAGGCTTTGATGTTTGAAACGGGATCCAATCAATGGCGGGAGCTTTCCCAGTGGCCCCCCGAAGCGACGGTTGAACGGCGAAAGTTGTTTCTGCGCGCAAATTCCAGGCTGGCCTTCGAGAAACCGAAAACGGATGAAACGTCAGCCTTCGACCGATTTGTTTCCGATCCCGCAAACCCGGTTCCGTATCGTCCACGTCCCATCGAACCGACCTATTTTCGTGCTGGTTCAGGCTGGAGTACATGGCTGTTGGAAGATCAGCGATTCGTGCAAAACCGTCCC
>JAHEBQ010000018.1 GCA_024642205.1 Planctomycetaceae bacterium
CGGCCCATCCGATTTCACGCCCATTATTCTGGTTGGCGGGACGCGGAAGCACAGGAAGGCCCCGCGAGTTGGCAGCATTGTGATTGATACCGGGAGGAAATTCCTGAAACGTGCTTTCGTAGTTGAGCATCGCCAAAGCAGCCTGACGACTGTTGTTCATACAAGCCGTTCGGCGAGCGGCTTCTCGAACCTGTTGGACCGCTGGCAACAGCATTCCGATCAGAATTCCAATAATTGCAATCACCACCAGCAATTCGACCAGCGTGAATGCAGAACGAGAACGAAACGTTTTCATGTTTGAGACCTCAAAAAATTGGATAGGTAAGAATTCTTGTTTACAGCCTCATCGTTCTTCAAAGGGGAAATCGGCAATTCTGCAATGTCCTTCGATTGAACCATTTTGCGATTGCCTTCCAACTTCGGATTTGCCAAATCAGGTTTCTTGCGGCATATTCAAAAACTCCAAGAAAAATTTCACCAAGTTGCATTAGATGTCAATAATTCAAGGTGCGATCGAGCCGGAGGATCATATCTTCAACTTGGCCAATCCGGTAGATCTTGATTCTCAAAAAAGACAAAGATTTTGAGGAGTCAAAAACAAGTTCGATTGGCCACAATGCGGACGTCCGGGGCCTCTGTTTTGTATTTAAAACGACATTGAGCTCCAAGGAGATCAAGTTATTTCTGGGTAAGCAATTGGTTTGTCAGGTTTGCACGATTCGGATGGTGTGGGAAGGTATTTAGATTGTGTTTGCGGCAACGCAAATTGGTTCACACGGACGCCAGGTCCCGCGAATCCTGGCAGGAAAAAATCTTCGTGTTTCAAATTCCAAGGACATGAACAATGCCAAACTCCTGCTTTCGATTCGTTTCCCGGAATTTCGTGTTCGCGACGTTGTTAGTACTTTTCGCTTTTCGATTCACTGACTCGGCCATTGCAGACACACCGGATGCAGACACGCCGGATATCGTTGTCATCATCGCCGACGACATGGGGTATTCGGACCTTGGGTGTTATGGTGGTGAAATCAAGACCCCCAATCTGGATCGATTAGCCAAAGGCGGACTTCGGTTCGCTAATTTTTACAGCGAGAACATGTGCTGGGTGTCGCGAGCGGCAATGCTGACGGGTGTGTATCACAAAGCGTCGATGTTCAAAAACAGCATCCATCCGCGGTGTGTCACCATGGCCGAAGCGTTACATCAAAACGGATTCCAGACTCGGATGGCGGGAAAATGGCACTTGGCAGGCAAGCCCTACCAAGTCTATCCGGTTGACCGGGGGTTCGACGAATTTTATGGAATGCTTGGCGGGGCAGCCAGTTACTTTGCACCCGCATCCCTATGTCGCAACAAGACGAATGTTGAAACGGAAGCCCAGGATGACCCGGATTATTACTTCACCGACGCGATCAGCGATGAAGCGGGCCGGATGGTTCGAGAATCCGATCCTCAGAAACCGGTTTTTCTCTACGTAGCCTACACGGCGGCCCACTGGCCTCTTCACGCGCCCGAAAAGGACATCGCGGACTACGGCGGCAAGTACGCGATGGGCTGGGACAACATGCGGGCGCAACGACTTGCTAGAATGAAAACGCTGGGCATCGTTTCGGATACCCTGCGACTATCGCCGCGACATCCCGACGTTCCTCAATGGAAGGAAGAAGCCAATCAGGAATGGCAACAACGCCGGATGGAAGTTTACGCGGCACAGGTCACGGTGATGGATCGCGGAATTGGTCGCATCATCGATGCCTTGAAAGAAACCGGAAGATACGAGAACACCTTGGTTTTGTTTTTGGTTGATAATGGTGGTTGCCACGTGGAATACACACCCGATCGAAAAGGCGACTATCTTCCGGAAAAGACTCGCACTGGCCAATCGATGCGACCAGGCAACTTGGCGGAAATCATGCCTGGACCAGAGGATACCTACCAGAGTTATGGTCATGGATGGGCCAACGCCTCCAATACGCCCTACCGGTTGTTCAAACAATACGACCATGAAGGGGGAATTCGCACCCCGATGATCGCACACTGGCCCAATGGGATTTCAACCAAAGGAGTCGTCGTTCCAACCGTATCCCATTTGATCGACATCCTGCCCACAGTCCTGGAGGTCACCCGTACGGCCGTTCCGGACAAGCTTGCCGATAAACGGTTTGCCAACCAAGCACCCATGAAGATGGATGGAATTTCGCTGGCACCGATTTTCAATGGCCAGAAAATTGATGGTCATCCAACCCTGTTCTTTGCCCACGCCAACGGAATGGCACTTCGGCATGGCGATTGGAAACTGGTTGCGATCAAGCAAAAAACCAGCCCTTCCACCTGGGAGTTGTACAATTTGAAACAGGATCCAGTCGAATTGCTGAATGTCGCCGCCGATTATCCTGCCAAGGTCAAGGAACTCGCAGCCATCTGGGACGCTGAATCCGCACGTTTGGCTCAACAGTCAAGACTGGATTAGCCTCTCGCATGGTACTACGAACTGCGAGCGACCAAGGCTAGAATCTGTTTGAGATCCATCCATCTGACTCACTTGGAACTTGCGATGATTCACAGGCAGACTTTTCGTGGCGTGGCGATTGCGGGGTTGTGTTTGTTGCTGTTCCTGCCACGGCAGGGGATGGCACAGCAGGGCAATTCCAACTGGAATCGGTTCCGGGGTCCTAATGGAGATGGCCATGTTGCCGAGGCCGTCATTCCAACGAGTTTTGGACCGGATGAAAACGTCGTTTGGAAATCGACGTTGCCAAAAGGTTTTTCGTCTCCTGTCCTCGGGGAGGGGCGAATCTTTTTGACTGCCGAAGAAGACAAGCAACTGTACACGATTTGCCTGGATCGATCCGACGGCCATGAGCTCTGGCGCAAGCAGGCGCCTCGTGATCGAAACGAAAAAATTGATTTTCGAAACCAT
Source organism: Planctomycetaceae bacterium (assembly GCA_024642205.1). Taxonomy (GTDB): domain Bacteria; phylum Planctomycetota; class Planctomycetia; order Pirellulales; family Pirellulaceae; genus Mariniblastus. The sequence continues at coordinate 2,921 of JAHEBQ010000018.1, forward strand.
CCTGCCTCGCCCTCTCCCGCCGTTAGCGGCGATCACGTTTTTGTCTTCTTTCCGGACTATGGGGTCATCGGTTATCAATCTTCCGATGGAACCGAACTCTGGCGTCAACCATTGGGACCGTTTACGAATTTGTACGGAATGGGGGCCTCGCCGATTGTCGTCGACGGACTGGTTGTCCTGGTTTGCGATCAGAACCTTGACTCATTTGTGGTTGCCCTGGATGAAGACAATGGAAAAGTCATTTGGAAAACACCGCGCGAGGAAGCGACCAGTGGACATTGTTCTCCGATTGTGTATCAGCCCGGCGAGGGCAAACCAGCCCAGATCATTGTCGCGGGCTCATTCAATTTGACCGCCTATGAATCGACGACTGGCAAAAAACTCTGGTGGGTCGGAGGACTGTGCTTTGAAATGAAATCGACCCCCGTGATGACACGCGACACGGTTTATATCAACGGATTTGGTTCGCCGCAAAATGAATTAGAGCAGGATTTTGAGATTGCCTCGTTCCAAACCGTGGTTGCGGACAAGGACGCAAATTCGGATGGCACCCTTTCGTCGGAAGAAATGCCGGACGAACTGGCCAGAAGTTTTTTCCCCGCTGTTGACCTCGACAACGACAAACAACTCGACGAAAAGGAATGGAATTATTACCGGATGTCGATTGCCAGCAAAAACAGCATGATGGCGATTCGGTTAGGTGGCGAGGGCAATATGACTCGACAAAATACCCGTTGGAAATATCACAAGCACATCCCGCAGCTGCCATCTCCCATCCTGATCGGCAAACAACTCGTGATGGTCAGTGATCGAGGAGTGGTGACCAGCCTCGATCCCGAAACCGGGGCCGAGCAGTATTCGGGGCGGATTCCGGGCGCAGGTGGCAGCTACTACGCATCACCGGTCGCAGCAGGAGACAAGATCCTGTTTGCTACGACGTCCGGCAAAGTTGCAGTGGTCCAGGCCGGAGACCAACTCAATGTGTTGGCCGTCAATGACCTTGGGGAAGGCATCTACGCGACCCCGGCGATTGCTGAAAATCGAATCTACTTACGAACCAACGAAACACTTTACTGCTTCGGGCTTTGATGATTGGGACCTCACATGTTAACAAAGATGGATCATGACAAGGTGGCTGGTTTATCTCTTAACTTCTGTTTGGCAGGCCTGTTTGCCTTGACCGTGCTGAACCCCCGGGTCTTGCATGCTCAATCAGACGCCGACCAGCCAAATATCCTCATCATTTTCACCGACGATCAAGGCTATCGTGACCTGGGTTGTTTTGGTTCAGCCTTGAATCAGACGCCAGTCATGGATCAGTTGGCGAAAGACGGAACCAGGTTTACAAACTTCTACGCCCAACATGTCTGCGGCCCTTCACGCTCGGCACTGTTAACCGGACGTTATCCGCATCGCAGCAAAGGCTGGTCGATGCCTTCCGATGAAATTACATTTGCCGAGTTAATCAGGACCGCGGGCTACCAGACCGCTTGCATCGGAAAATGGGATGTTTCCAACCGCAAACCTATTATCGATCGGATGCCCAACGCGCAGGGGTTTGACTATTACTTTGGCACGCTGGGGGCCAATGACGGGGGCCAGGTCAGGTTTCATGAGAACAACAGGGCGGCCGGAGAAACCAATGACATGGGGAGCCTCACCAAGCTCTATACCGATAAAGCCATTGATTATCTGAAAAAACGGCGTGACCCCAAAAAACCATTTTTGCTCTATGTTGCGCATACCATGATGCACACCATTATTGACGCATCGCCCCAATTCAAGGGAAGTTCTCAAGGCGGTCTCTATGGTGATGTCGTGGAAGAGTTCGATTTTCAAACCGGGCGATTGCTGGACACGGTTGACGAGCTTGGCCTTCGAGGAAATACGCTGGTCATTTATACGACCGACAATGGTCCCTGGAATCAGCCGGCCTATACCAGCAAAAAGAAAGGGCATCCGGAGGGTTCGATCTTCTGGGGGGACGCCGGTCCGCTGCGCGACGGTAAAGGATCCTGCTACGAAGCAGGTTCTCGCGCGCCATGCATCGTTCGTTGGCCAGGCAACGTCCCCGCGAACCACGTTTCATCCGCAATCATGGCGACCATTGATTTCATGCCGACCTTCGCACACCTGGCCGGTTTCAAGGTTCCCGACGATCGCATCATTGACGGCGTCGATCAAACCGAGTTACTGCTTGGAAAAAGTAGCACCGGTGCCCGCCAAACGTACTTCTATCAAGGCAACGGGGTTCGCCAAGGCAAATGGAAGTACCTCATTGCCAAACACCAGGTTCCCGGATATGCCAAAGACAACGACCGCGCGGAATTGGAAGAACTCTATGACCTGGAATCGGATATGGGCGAAACAACCAACCTGGCCGACAAGAACCCCGAGAAAGTGAATGAACTGCGGGCGCTGACCAGAAAAATCCAGGGACTCGAACCACTCCAACATGGCGGAATCCATTAACCTCCTCGACTTACTTCAGAAACCCACTCCATCCAACCAAGAAAAGGCAGCGAATGTCACTTTGGTCAAAGTTGTTCGGCGATCAACGAAAATTTACCGCTGACACGCCGAAACTGATTCAACAAAACATTGCCGACGGGAAAGCCATCATGCTTGATGTCCGGAGTCAAATCGAATGGGAAAACGGCCATTTGAAAGACGCCATCTTCATCCCGATCACCACGTTGAAAATGCTCACTCCCGAATCAATCGAAGTCTCGGAGCTGGACTCCGAAAAAATCATTTACTGCCACTGAAAAGCCGGTGGACGCGCCGCAGTTGCGGCGGAAATACTGCGCCCGTTGGGCTATGAGGTCCGAGTCATCAAAGACAGTTTCGAACAGCTGGTCGCCTGGGGAATTGAAGCTGAACTGTAATCCGAATTGCAATCAGAGCACGCGGGGATCATCTTCTGCGACGTACACCCGCCAAACCCAACAGGATGCCCAATACCGCAATCGATGAAGGTTCAGGAACCGCAGAAGTGACTTCGAGCGTGAAATCATCGAGCCGCGCGAATCCCGCACCATCATCGGAAATGGTGTCGATTTCAACAAAAAGTACCTTGTTGGCATCCCCGGCAACTGCTGTGTACACTGCGTTTTGATCTACTGTTTCATACGTCGCGTCCGTTGCTGAAAGCCCGGATAACATCTGGACGAGATTCATACGGGTACCGCCGATCATGTTGTCGGCGGTGACAAACAGACTGATCTGAACTTGATCTGCGGCATCGTTCCAACCGCTTGCATCACGCCAATCATATCCAATATCAAAGACATCCCCTTCCGAAATGCTGTATCCAGTGTTCAATCCAAAGATACGCGATGTCGCGTGAGATAGAACGGCATTTCGAGAACCGTCCGTATTTGACAAGTTGGAACGCGTCGCCTGCTGGGATTGATCTCCGGTACCGATGTTTTCCCAATCCGGGGTATCCGCAAATGACCTTTGATCGGTCGTGCTGGTGTCGGCATTGAAGTTGCCATTAAGTATCGATCCTCCGACCAGAACGTCGGCACCGGCTGATGCGCAGGTGGTGACCGTCAATACGATTAACGTGCAAAATGTTGTGATTCGAAAGGATTGCGTGTTCATGCTGATTCTTAGGGGGAGTGACAAATGGCCCGGCGAATACCGCCGAATCGGCGTATCTTACCCATTTAGAAATCGGCGTCAACAAAAAAAACGCTTAATTTGAATACATGGCGTCTCGATCTTCCGTTTTGAATGCAACCCAAATCCTCCAACAAGGGAACGTCTGCCAGTTGAAAAGCAACTTGGTTTCGCTTGAGAATTCATGCAAACCCATCTGCCAAGGCATGAGTACCTCGCTGAGGCCAGTGGTCGTCGATGAAAATTGATCCATGGCAGACCTGCGGATTCCGTCAAGATTGCAACCATTGAAAACGAACCGGAGATCTGCGGTTGGTTCGCGTCTACCGACCGAATTTCAACCGCGTTTCCCGACAGGGAATTTCCAGACGGCAGACCTGATCCACCTCGCCGTTCTTATTCACCTGGTTTTGCATCGGTAATGTAGCACGACAAAAAAATGAACAAGGAACTCGCTATTCACCCTTCGCGATGGTAGCCAGAGTTTTATCTCGAAGAGAGTTGCCTGATATTAGGTTTGCGATCCTCGATGCGTCTGCTGATTTGCTGGCCCTGGCAAGGACGATTGCGGCTTCCGCAGCAGCATTGTCGCGAATATTGGTGGAGCTGATCGCGTTGATCGCAGAAAGGGACGCCGTTGAGTCACCAGTAGCCGCGGCAACTTTGGCGAGTTTGACCAAGGCACTGTCGCGATCGCCGACGTTTTGAATCCCATGGGCAGCCTCAAGCCTTGCAGCAAGTTCCGTCGACGTGGGTGGGGGTACAGATTCGCCGACAGAACTGCTTGAGTTTTGATTGGCACAACCGGTCACCGCACATATCATCAACGATAACACCAGGATGCAAAAACGGTGCATAGGAGTTTCCCTTATCAGAGTCAATCAATTATCGCGATGCGGCATCACCACCGCGACCAGCAAGCCGCAAGAATTGATTCGCCATTCAAAACCCAACCGATTCATTACCAGGTAAACAGCAGATGTCTGCCTAATCGAAACCAGCACGACCTCATCATTCGGCTTTGATTCAGACTCCAAAAAAACTGCTCTTGCGTGGGTCAGCTCCTTTTTTGTCAGAATCCCTTTGAACGCCCAAGGGATGCATCGCGGCAGCATCCCGGTCGATTTGACTTATTATCACACCAATGTGAAAACGGTACAGCGAAAATCAATCTCGGTCAGAAACGCTTTTGCCAACCTGAATGGCAAGCGAGCGGTTCGCTCCGATCCAACCAAACGGGCCGCAGTTCAAATCCCAACGGTTTCGAGACACGGTAAACAACGATAAATGGAACCGTACCATCGACAATCTTGGCTGTTGATGATGGACGCTTCGGGCGAGGGCTTTCAATGCATGGTCAAACACCACCGGGAATCTCATGATAATCACGATTGTGTGCCATCGATGCCAATGATTCGATCGGAACATACGCGTCATCGGTCAAAACCTCGACGCCCGAGATCATCAGCGTTGCTTTCGCGGCAGTGGTAGACGGTTGATTCATCGCACAAAACATCGCGTGGCGCATCGCTGCTATTTTCTCCGGAGTCGAATTGAACGCAGTCACGTAGGGTGGAGCAGGGACCGAATCGGTGACATGGATTACTCGCGTTCCTGCCAATTCACCGGGACGATATTCAGCCAGCAGCGCATGGGTCACGCAATCGATCGCGGCAACATCGACATGGCCATTGCGGATCATTCGCAAGCTACGTTCGTGTGCGCCGCTCGTCGACACGGCTGAGAAAAACCGCCCGTTACAATGAAGTGGCGCAACCAACGCCCGTAACACGTTCATCCCGGAATGCGATGTCGGTGTATTGATCACGCAGCGAGTGTTCCGCAAGTCTTCCACGGTTTCATATTTTGACTCATCCCGCACCACAACAAAGCTGCGATAGTTGCTCCCCTCGCAGCCCGCCACATCGTAACAGGGCGTCGCCACGGATTGGAGGTGATTCGCGTACGCGAGGCGGACATCGTAACCACAAGCCTGTCCAAACAGGAATTCCGACGACGTCCATTGCCGCTCATAGGCAATGTCGCGATTCAGTTGATCCGGAACGTTGGCAAGACCGGCCAAGCGAAACTGCCTCACCAGTTCGCGCCAAAGCGCATCGGTCGCCGGACGAATCTCTTCAAGATCGTACCATGGCAAACTCACCAGCAAGTTGGTTTCGGTGTTCAATGGGGTGCGATAATTGATGGAAACCGATCAATGACAACGTCTTTCAATCATGTCAATGTAAACCGGGCCAAGCAAGACTCAATCGAGAAATGCCGCCATTTTTTTAACCGGTAAACAACTTCTTTACGACCTCGCCGGTGTTGATGGTCGGTCGCTCAAGCCGCCCACCGGTCTGAAACTCGAGGTTCATGTGATCCAAACCGATGGCGTGCAGGATGGAAGCGTGAAGATCATGTACGTGGACCTTTTCTCGGACGGCCCACAACCCCAATTCATCGGTCGCTCCTATGACCTGGCCGCCCTCGACACCGCCGCCGGCCATCCACATCGTAAAGCCAAACGGGTTGTGGTCTCGCCCATCCCCTTTCTCACTCATCGGCGTCCGACCAAATTCCCCACCCCACACCACGAGTGTCTCATCCAGCAAGCCCCGTCGTTCCAGATCGGTAAGCAAGGCGGCCACCGGCACGTCCATCGACTCGCACAACTGTCGTCCTTTTTTCTCGTGGTTCTGATGCGTATCCCACTTGTTTCCGGCGCCGCTGTAAACCTGGACAAACCTCACTCCACGCTCCACCAACCGGCGCGCCATCAGGCATTGCCGTCCCAACGGCTCGGTGATCTCACGATCCATCCCGTACATTGACTTGGTTGCTTCAGTTTCTCGCCCAAGATCAACCGACTCGGGTGCATGGGCTTGCATGCGATAGGCCAATTCATAGGACTTGATTCTCGCTTCCAGCTCGTCATCGTTTCCGTGCGCCTCGGCATGTCGCCGATTCATGCCTGCCAGAAGATCAAGCTTCATCGTCTGACGGTTATCCGATACCCCCGCCGGTGGATTCAGGTTGGGAATCGGGACCGGCCCGTTTTCAAACAACATGCCCTGGTATGTCGCTGGCATGAATCCCGTGCCCCAGTTTCGCACGCCCCCATGCGGCATCTGTTGACGATCAAGCAACACGACAAAAGCGGGCAGGTTTTCATTGAGAGATCCAAGGCCGTAAACAGCCCATGCGCCCAACGACGGTCGGCCACCGAGGATCGAGCCGGTATTCATCTGGCACATCGAGCCCACATGATTCAAACCATCAGCCCAACACGAACGAATCACTGCCAGGCGGTCGGCATGTTGGCCAATATTCGGGCACCAGTCCGAAACCCAAAGTCCACTTTCACCATACCGTTTCCATTTTCTTGGTGACCCCAGGAGTGGCGATCCTTGTTCCCCCATGGCTGTGACCGGCGTTTGAAAACTCGCCGGCAGATTTTGACCCGCCAATTCGTTCAACAAGGGTTTTCGGTCGAACATATCAATGTGGCTTGGTCCCCCCTGCAAAAACAGAAAGATCACACGCTTGGCCGTCGGGCGATGATGGCTGACTTTCGGGCTCAGCGAATTCTTATCCATCGCGCATCCAGGCGCGCTTCCCATACAGGCCCTTTCGGTCCCCAGCAATCCCGCCAAGGCTACGCCAGCAAAACCGCCGCCAGAGCGCATCAGAAAATCACGGCGCGGAATAGAATCCCTGCTTGGTCCCCTTGTATCCCGCAGGCCTCGAGGATTTCCATTCATTGTGACTTCCTGACTGAATCCAAGTTAATGAATGTAGATAAACTCGTTGGTGTTCATTAAAACATGACAGAAATCTATCCACGCAATACGAACCGTTTCGCTTGTCGAGCCGGATGATTCCAGGAACACAAGGGCTTCCAGGACCTCCTGTTCCGTGGGCGTCCGCCCCAGGGCCAGACGATAGGCCATCTTGATCCGCTGCTCGAAGGATTGACCATTGCCACGGAGCACTCGATCGGCAAATCGTTCAGCACGTGAAACCGCCCAACTTCCGTTAAGTAACGTCAATGCCTGGATCGGCGTCGTTGTGTTGTCGCGCACGGCGCAACTGTTGTGCAAATCTGGAGTGTCAAAACTGTTCATCATCGTCGAGGGCTTGTTGCGTTTTCTCAATACATACACCGAGCGACGGACCGTTTTTTCTTCCGCCGATGCTGGTCCACCCATCTTTCTATCGATCTCACCACTGACCACCAACATTGAATCACGGAGTTGCTCCGCATCCATCCGCCGCGATCGCATTGACCAAAGCAGTTTGTTTTCTTCATCTTCCGATCTGGCCTGCACGTTTTTACGCGCCGAAGATTGACGATACGTTGCCGATTTCATCATCAAACGATGCATTGTTTTCATACTCCATCCCTCATCCATGAATTTTCGCGCCAACCAGTCCAGCAACCTCGGATGTGTCGGCCGCCCTCCCAATTCGCCGAAATCATTTCCGGCGGCAACAATCCCGATACCAAAATGCCATTGCCATAGCCGATTGACCATCAGACGCGCACTCAAGGGGTTTTCTCGATCTGTCAGCCATTTCGCTAGTGCTGCTCGTCGTCCTGTCGATTCGGGGACATTCTCGACCGGCCCGATATACGCGTCGCCAGTTGCCAGAATCGAAAGGTACCCCGGATTCAAAAACTGCCTTTCAGGATCTCCACCCAAAAAGGTCGCTGGCGCGACGGGCCCCAAGTCTCGAATCGCGACAATGCGATCCAGCTCCCTGGGTTTGTGCACGTCAAATGACGACAGCTGCCTGGCAAGTTCGTCCCACCGTTCCTTATTTCTCCCCTTGATGCCTTTCTCATAAGCGGCCTCGGTCCGGTTGGTCAGTAACTTGTTTGCAAACCGCGCCAGTTGCTCCTGGTACGGCGTGCGATCGGTCGTTTGCAAAATCTCCTGCATGTAAAGGGGTAGCTTGCTTTGGGCCAGTGCCCATTGCCGGTCCCATGGCTCGGATCGGATCGCATCCATTTCAGTGCGAATCTCTGCCGTCATTTCCTCCCATGTTGCCAACGCCTTCCGGTAACCCAGCTTCGTTTTTTCGTTTCCCAATCGGATATCATCCCAAGGCGAAACTGCTGCGAAAAACGCGCGAAAACGATAGTAGTCTTCCTGGGTTATCGCGTCGAACTTGTGGTCGTGGCACCGAGCGCATTTCATACTCAGTCCCAGGAACACATCCCCTGACACATCAGCGATATCATCCAGAGTCGCCTCCCAGTGGCGGCGGATATCGGGCTGGTTATCCTCGTACGGCCACAATCTCAGATACCCGGTTGCTGTCATGGCAGCATCATCGCCAGGATACAGCTCGTCACCCGCTAACTGTTCCTGCACGAATCGTGAATACGGCTTGTCGTTATTGAACGACTCAATCACATAGTCCCGATACCGCCACATGTCAGGCCTCAGCACATCTGATTTGAAACCGTCCGAATCAGCATACCGGACCAGGTCCAACCAATGACGGGCGTGTCGCTCACCGTACCCAGGTGAATCCAGCAGTCGGTCGATCAGATTTTCATAGGCGTCTGGAGCCGGGTCGTTGACGAATAATTCGATGGCCTGTGTCGTCGGCGGCAAGCCAAGCAGGTCAAGTGTGGCGCGTCGGATAAGCGTTCGGCGGTCAGCTTCCGGTGAAGGAGCGATCTTGCGGGCCTCGAGCTGGGCGAGAACAAAAGCATCGATCGGATTGCGAACCCACGCCTCGTCCAGCACATCGGGAACCTCTGGCTGGGAAACCGGCTGAAAAAACCAGTAGACCTCGTTGTCAACCGGCAATTGCCGTGCGGACGCAGGTTTCAAGAAGCCAACGGGTATTGCCAGGATCAAGAAAACCAAAGTCCGCTCGATCAACGTTCGCGTCGTATCCCAACTTATCATCAATGATTCTCCGCGATCAGTCGCTCTCGATACAATACTGTCGCCCTGAATGAATCTTACCTGAGTATTCGATTCAAGTCATCAATCAATGGCTCCTTCACGTTCGCAGCGCACAGGTGCGAAATCCTGCGAACACATCCCGACGGTCAGGCTGGTAGTAGTTTCGCCAGGTATTGCGGATCAGTCGTGATCGTGTTGCCCAGCAGCCACCACGCAGCACCTGGCAGTTTCCGAAACAGGGTCGGGAATACTCTTCGTACGGATCAACCGAAAAACCCGGATATGGCTCAAACGTCGTCGCGGTCCACTCCCAAACGTTTCCGATCAACTGGCGGCACCCGGATGGACTTTCACCGGCAACGTGTGCCGTCGTGTCCACGGGACCCATGGCTTGCCAATCCAGGTTGGCACGCATCGAGTCGGGCGGCATCGTTCCCCAGGGGTAATGCCGCTTGCCAGCCTGACTTTCACCGAGTTCATCCGAGCCACCGGCGGCAGCAAATTCCCATTCCGATTCGGTTGGCAGACGCCGTTGGGCCCAACGGCAAAACGCATCCGCTTCAAACCAGTTTACGTGTATCATCGGAAGTCTGGAATCCAACGGCCGCCATTGATCGAAGTGTCGCCAAACCCAACCATCCCGATTTCGTTGCCAGTAGACCGGATGCCGGGCCCGTGACGTCAACCGCCATTGCCATCCTGCTTCGGTCCAGAGTTCGCTGCGGTCATAGCCATCGGCATCTACGAATTCCGCAAATTGCTGCTGAGTCACCGCAGTTCGGGAAATCGCAAACGGCTCGATCGAAACCGGGTGAGCCCACTTTTCATTGTCAAACACAAAAGCGGCATCTCGCGAGGCCCCCAACTGAAGGACGCCTCCAGGCTGTTCGACATCTCCAGAAACTCCATCACCAACCCACGCCACATTCGGTTTGACGTCCCCTTCCGAGAATGTTGGTTCGGGATAAGCGAGAGTCTGCCGCGTGTACGTAAATGCTTCGGTGTGCATATCCTCATGGAATACCGACAGTTTGACGAAGTACATCAATTCGTCGTTCAGCTTTCCTCCATTCAACACGTTCAGGACGGCCTCCCGAACCCGGTTCACGTAGTCAAAAACATGCTCCCGTGGAGGCAGCGGCAGGTCCCAACGCAAATCGTGTTCAATTCCAATCGAATCATACAGACTCTCCCCATTTGCTTGAATCGGTTTTTGGCCGGCCGCATGCTGCAGGATCCAGTAATCCTGAAACCAGGCTGCATGCCCGATTTCCCAAAGCAGCGGATTGATTATCGGCAACCTCGGTACAATCAACTGCTCGTCATCGAGATCCATGACCAGCTGTAACGAACGCGTTCTTGCATCGCTGACCCAGGCCGACAGGACGTCCACAGATGTTGCCTGGTCCGAGGTTGATTCCCGATCCCTCGTGCGATGAGAATGGTCTGCCATGGTTCTTATTCGATTCTCATTCGACGTCAGCAAACTTGGGATTCGATCTGCTCGATCATGCTGCGACCCGTTCACCAACGACCTACGTCCAACGATCCTGCGTACATCATTCCCGGTGATCAAATATTGACGTGCCGGCCAGCACGGTGGGTCAGGCGCCTTGCTTTTCCGGTTATTTTTTTTTCGCTTGAGAATTTCCAGGCCAGGGAATCGCCTGGACATTCCCGGCTTTGCTCCTCCAAAGCGTTTTCATCTTTTCCAATCGATCGGGCTCCTGCAGCGACAGGTCATGGAGCTCGCTACGATCAGCTTTGACGTCGTAAAGTTCCCAGTTAACATCGTCTTGGCCAGCTCGTCCTTTGGCGACAAGTTTCCAGTTGCCCATTCGCAAGGCGCGATTCCCTTCGTGTTCAAAGAAAATCATTTCCCGATCAAGCGAGTTGCCCAGAAAAACAGGGAACAGACTTTTCCCTTCCGCCGGTGTGATCGGATGTCCCTTGTACAGGTCCGGGTAATGGGCATCGGCAACGTCGACGCAGGTCGCCATCATGTCGACCAAATGCGATGGCTCGGAGCGCAATTCATTTCTTGCTTTGAATCCGGCTGGCCAATGTACGACCAGTGGCGTTGAAATCCCGCCTTCGTGAACAAAATGTTTGTATTCACGAAACGGAGTATTGGAAACATTCGCCCAGTTCCGGCCATACCCAATGAACGTATCCGCGGGACCCGGCATTGCATGTCCTCTTCGAACCGGATACCCGTCTCTGGTTTGCTTTGGCTCCGAGCCGCGATAGTGCTGCAGGTCGTTCGGAATCGGTGGCAGGGTTGGTTTGGCCGCACGTTCGACCCGCGGCCCCTGTTCCTTGCGCCCCCCCGCCTCGGCACATCCACCATTATCCTGCATGAACATGATCAGCGTGTTTTCGAGCTCTCCCCGGGATTCAAGTGTGCTTACGATTCGACCGATGCCCTGATCCATTTGATCCACCATCGCGGCATAGACTTCCATGCAAGCCGATTCCCATTCCTTGTCTTCCACGCTATCCCAATCGCCAATCAGCGGCGACATCTCGGCGTCAGGTGCAACCACTCCCAGTTGTTTCTGTTTTTGCAACCGTGATTTGCGAATGGAATCATAGCCCTGGTCGTACTTGCCTTGATATTTCGCAATGTCGCGAGGACGCGCGTGCATTGGCCAATGGGCTGCCGTGTAAGCCACATACATGAAAAACGGTTTTTCTGCATTGTGCTCTTTGATGAATTTGACCGCATTGTCGCTGATGGCGTCGGTGAAATGGTACGGCTCATCCGGCTGGTAGTCCGGATCGTTCCTGATCGTGATCGGCTGGTTGTCGCGAGTCAGTGAGTTCGGATCCCAAAGGCTCGATGCCCCATTGATAATCCCGTAGTAGCGATCGAATCCGCGCTGAAGCGGCCAATTGTGCTTTCCGGCTTCCGAATCGGGAAATGTCTCTTTCGTAACATGCCATTTGCCAACACAGTACGTTGAATAACCGGTCGGCTTGAGGGCCTCCGCGATCGTAACGCAAGAACGATTCAGGTCGCCACGATAACCGTCGACTCCTCTGTCATTCATCATATGACCGACCCCGGCTTGATGCGGATACAGACCCGTCAACAACGAGGCTCGCGTCGGGCAACACCGCCCCGTGTTGTAATACTGCGTAAAGCGCAAACCATTACCGGCCAATCGGTCCAGTACCGGCGTCTGAATTTCCCCGCCGTAGCATCCAATATCAGAATAACCCATATCGTCCGAGAGAATGATGATGATGTTTGGCTTATCTGCGAATGCACCAACGGTCGCCAATAAAACAAACAGGGTTGCTTCAAACAGTATTTTTTTCACGTTCCACCTAAATCAATTGTCAAACACCCAGAACGAGTAATTGAGCCGTTCCTGATGAAAATTGGACTTTGCGATCAGCTTTAGCTTATCCTATCGGGGCCGTTGAAACAGCACAAAGACATTGGCGGGCGGAAAAAGTATTTCTTGCGCTCGAATTGGTCAAACATCCGAAAATCAGCACAGCGAGGTTGGCTCAGTTAGCCCCGCGCGTCATCTCCTTCTGGATCGAACCAGGATGAGGCCGTGAACCCGGAGGATGGAGCTCTGCTGGTTGCTCCCAGATCGTACCGACCAGGCGCTGAGTTACGATTTGACCAGTTTTCATTTTCCAGTTCGAACAGCAATTTTAAGGCCGTTACTCAAAAACAAAGTTCGTGGGGTCGGCTCGTCAACAACCCGGCGCGTGAAGGACTGCAGGATCCCGCCGTCACATTGGCGTTGGTGAACCGAGCACCGGCGCGACCCAGAGCCACATTGTGCAGGATCGGAATCGTCGTTGAACCACACAGGCTGGTGTCACGGTAAGTCACGGCAACCGGAATCGTCCGACAGAATCAGGACAACACCAGGCGGTGGATCCGAGCGGTTCGACCGACACCATGCTTGTCGATTGACTTGGATCGAATCGCGAAAGAAATCGGCTTGGCCAGATCAGATCACTTCGCCGGATCGTCCTGCGCCAGAGCAATCGCAGACTGCGAGAACACGACCGCACTGACAATGAGCAACCGGTTGGTTTTCAAAATTCGCGGTTTCCGGAATGGGCGTCAAAACGAGAGTCGTCGTAGCTTTTTCGTCCCCCGATTCAACAATTTTCGTTTTCGAACCGCCCGGTTTGGAGCAGATTTCTTGTACAATAGCCGGAATGAAATTCGCCTTGATACTTCTGGTCAACATGGTGTTTGCGGTTGCATCAGCGCCCGCGGATGAGGATTCGTTTTCCGAATTCCTGCAACCCGCGTTTCAACAGTCCTGCCACAAATGCCATGGCGTCGATGGCCAAGCAGAAGCCGATCTCAATTTGTTCGAACTGAAATCAGTCTCGGAACTGACCAACAATCCGGAACTGGTCGAAAAACTCATCGATGTTCTTGATTCGCAGACGATGCCACCGGAGGGCCAACCGCAACCTGGTTCCGAACAGCGAGCGCAAATGGTCAGTGAATTGCGGAAACTGCTTCACGCTTCGATTTCGTCGCATCGTCAATTTCCGCGATCACCAATTCGGAGGATGAATCGGTTCCAATACAACAATGCCGTGCAGGATTTGTTCAAACTTGAACCGGTGGTTTTTACGTTGCCGGAGCGGATGCTTCGTGACTACGGGTATTTCGATCCATCGTCCGGACAAATGCCGGATAAGCTGAACGCCGGCTCTCGACCATTGGGTAAATCCCAGTTGATTGAATCGCGTTTGGCGGGCGTCGGCCCGTTTCCGCAGGATCTGCGAGCCGAACACGGATTTGACAATCGGGGAGACCACCTGTCACTTTCGCCGCTGCTGCTGGAATCCTTTCTGAAACTCAGTCGTTCCATCGTGGAAAGCCCCGATTTCCATGAGAAAAGCTGCGGGACCTGGTCCTCGTTTTTCTCCCGGCCGAAGGAAACAGAGCACCTCAAAATGGATGTCGAAAAAAGGTTGCGTATCTTCCTGACACGTGCATTTCGTCGGCCAGTTCCGGAAGACGTGCTCGACCGGTACTGTAAGCACGTGATTGCGCGAATCGAATCGGGCGAGTCATTTTCCGATGCCATGAAAATGGCAGCCTCCGCAGCATTGGCTTCGCCACGTTTTTTGTACATTTACGATCGTGTGAACGAAGGCGAACAAGCTGAACCTCTGGATGACTTTGACCTGGCCTCCCGGCTTTCGTATTTCCTGTGGGGCAGCATTCCCGATGAAACACTGCTTGAACTTGCGAAGGCTGGAAAACTTCACGAACCGGGGATGCTTGACCAACAGGTCGACCGGATGCTGAACGACAAAAAACTGAAACGGTTTTGTGACAGTTTTCCTTCGCAGTGGTTACAGTTGGAACGAATCATTTCCTCGACCCCAGACCCGAATCTGTACCCGGAATTCTATTTTGCCAAATACCGTGTCAGCATGCACATGATGCTGGAACCCTTGCTGGTGTTCGAAACCGTGTTGATTGAAAACCGACCGATTCTGGACCTGGTTGATTCAGATTTCAGTTACCGCAGTGAACTGTTGATTTCGTGGTACAAAGATGGAACTCAATCCAGAAAGACGACGCCAACCAGGATTCCCTTTACTCGTGTCAAAGTCACGGATCGACGACAGGGTGGAGTGATTACCAATGCGGCGGTCATGACAATGACTTCAAATCCGACCCGAACTCAACCAATCACGCGCGGAGCCTGGATATCGTCGGTGATTTTCAACAGCCCTCCGGAACCCCCACCGGCCGACGTTCCGCCACTGCCTGAAGACAATGGGGCCGCTTCCCAGGATATGACGTTGCGCGAACGTTTTGCCGCGCATCGCAACCGAACCGAATGCGCAGGATGTCATGTAAAGATTGATCCGCTTGGATTCGCGTTGGAAAATTACGGCCCCACCGGAATCTGGCGTGACAAGTACGAAAATGGGCGTGAAATCGATCCGACGGGAGTGCTTTTTCGACAACATGAATTCCGGGATATCGTCGAATTCAAAGACGCAATTCTCCACGAAAAAAAACGTTTTACCAGGGCGTTTGCCAAGCATTTAATGTCGTTCGCGCTCGGACGGGAAGTGGTCGCCGCGGACTCGTTGGCTTTGGATACGATCGTTGAACAGTCAGCGGATTCCGGATACAGAATTCGTCCGCTGATCAAACAAATCGTACTCAGCCAGCCATTTCGGCAAAAGTATAACCCCAGACAGGAAAAATCAAGTATTTCCGTCGTCGACCCGCCGGCCCTGCCGCGCTGAAAGAGGATTCCATGCCGATAATCTCTCGACGGTCTTTCCTCCGTGGAACCGGTGGTGCAGTGCTCTCACTGCCGTTTTTTGAAAGCTTGTCCGTTGCCGCTGCCTTTCCGCCCCGTCCACCACAACGATTGGCCGTCTATTACGTCCCGATCGGAGTTGTACGGCGAGGCTTCTTTCCAGGAGAACAAAAAGCTGAGATTCCGGAATTCAATGGCGGCAACATGAAAGAAGTATTTCGCCCGGACGCCAAGCCAGGAATACGGGATCTAAAACTGGCGCCGACCCAACAACCACTGGAAGGACTAAAACAGAAACTCTCCCTCATCACCGGTCTGGATCGAACATTTCAAAACGGTACCGACGTCCATGCGCAGTGTGCATCCTGTTTTCTGAGCAGCGCCGCACCATTTTCGATCAAATCATCGGCATGGCCGCTCGATCGAACGCTCGACCACTTGGTAGCAGACAAGATCGGACTACAGACTCCGTTTCGAACGTTGGAATTCAGTTGCAACAGCCACAAAGACAACCTTGAATCGATTTACTTTGACAATTTATCGTGGTACGGAACCGGACATGTTGCGCCGTCGATTCGCGATCCACGAAAAGCCTACCGGCGGCTGTTCGGAACCAGGGAAATTCAGGAAATCCGTAACGTTACCGATCTGGTAATGGACGATGCGCGGTCGCTGGAGAAGGAACTGGGCTATCACGATCGGCAAAAGTTTTCTGAGTATTTCGATTCCATTCGCACGATTGAACAACAAATCGATCGAATGGAAAAAATGAAAAGCGAACTGGACCAGGTGCCGTTTGAGGAACCACCAGAAGCCCACATGCCCCGCGGCGAGTATATCCGGCTGATGGGCGATTTGATGGTGTCCGCTTTACAAACCGGACTTACCAATGTCGCTACTTTCATGGTCGGTCCTGAGCGATGGAATACGCCCTTCATGTTTGAAGGATTGTTCGATAAACCCGTCAGCCATCACCAGATTTCGCACAATCAGAAAAAATTCGTCGACCAACTGTTGCAAATCGACAGGTTTTACATGGAGCAATTTGCTTACCTGGTCAGGAAAATGGACGGGATCACGGAATTCGACGGATCAACATTATTGGACAATACGCTGTTTACCTACGGATCCGGGCTCGGCGACGGGTCAACTCATCAATACAACGATCTGCCCATCCTGGTGGCTGGAAGTGGCGGCGGAACACTCCAAACGGGCAAACACATCAACTGCGCTGACGGGACGCCACTGGCCAATCTCTGGTTGACTCAAGCCTCATCCCTGGGGCTGGAGCTGATTCGATTCGCCGACAGTACAGGAGTGATTCAGGAATTACTCCTGTAATCCCGGAATCAAGGCTACCCAAACTTGTCGTAAGCCTGTTTCTTGCTGAGTGTTTTTGCCTTGACCAGGCCGTGCGCAAGTTTTTCGCCAAACGGATCGACGTACACACGCCCCCCTTGGGTGATTTCGGCGTTCACATTGAGTACGTGAATATTGAAAATGAATGCCGTTTTCGATTTCGCCTGAAACCAGTGGATGTTGTCTTTGTAATCGGAAATCGTCGAGTACTGTCCGACTGTGAATTGATCGTCAATTGTCGGTTTGATGATCATGAAATCCTCACCATCCTCGACCCGATCGTAATGTCGGCCATGGCAGTCGCCCTGCAGCATCAGGAATGCGGTCGCCATGTTGTTATGCCCGTGCGGAGCGACCGAACGATCTTTCTTCAATGCAAATATCTGGTGACCAAATACGAGTTTTGTCGGTAAGCCTTCGACCTCCGGAAACTTTCTGCTGACCGCAAGCTCACCCCGGTCGCTCAGTGGCAGGCCTTTTGTCAACTTTTCAAAGTCGACAAATTTCATCAGATCCGCCAAATTGGCTTGTGCCATCAATCGTTCGACCTGTTCCTGCCATTCGACTTGCGTCAACTTGCGATGCTTGACATCCTGCCCAATGGCGTTGAGGTCCGCCAGCCATTTCGCCGCCAAGGGTTTGAGCTCCTGGGCAAATGCGTCTTTGACAAACAACGATTCCAGCAACGAAAAAGTCAGCAGCGAACCCAGTGCACCCTGGTTAAACATACGACGTGAGATGTTCGGCATGGTCATGCTCCTTCGATCAATACACGGTAGTCCCGATCAGTCTAGTCGCTGTCATGACTCACCGCCATCAACCAGATGACAAATTCAGTTCGTTGTTTAATTGAGGGAACCGCTTTCCGGCCGTAACGCGTCGCTCGATCCACCGACATTGATTACCCACAGGAAAGAAAATTCACGATTTCCTGTCAGGCGATCAAACCCAGCTATCGGTATCGAACGAAAAGTCAATCTATTCCGGATTTGATTGATGGTGTTCCACAGGCATGTAGCCCCGCGTTGCCAGCTATCATTCCTGTTGAGTCAAGCCTGCCTTGCCGGAGAACCGTTTCTCATCTATTTATGCTCCTCGAATGTACCTTTAAATGGCCCGCAAACAAATGGAGTTGGACATGCCGCGATTATTTGCTGTCGTATTGATCGTGATGGTTTCTACGATGTGCCTTTCTAACGATTGGACCGCCGCTCAGGAGTCAAAACAAAAATGCAAGGAATGCCCCGTCGCTAAGACCGCGAACACCCACGAATTCGAATTTGAGTTTCCGGGAATTGACTTTCCTCTGGGAATTCGGGTTGCGGTCGGACACCAGGAAAACGTCGGGAATCCTTCAAAAGTCGATGGATGCATCGAAATCGAATGTGAATGCTCTCATGCCGCGGCAATCCCGTTTCTTTCCAACCTGCCGGTAATGGGAGAGTTGTTTACCAATGTCAAATCATCTGCTCACCCTTCCTTCTTTGCCGCGGCCGATACCGACTCATGCAACGGACACGCATGTTCCACCCCCATCGAAAAGGGGACTTCAAAACCAGCTTCGCCATGTACTGGCGAACCAGAGGCGTTCGCCTCGTGCCAGGACTGCCAACAAAATTCTCTGTCATGTAACGCCAGCCAGAAGCAATGTTCTTCGGCTCAGGTGTTGAAATGCGCGCCAGGTGGTTCAAGTTCATGTGCGGCCTGTCAACAAGAATCAAAGTCTGAAAAGTGTGATTGCTGTCCGTCAGTCCAAAACGGCGTTCCAATCAAAGGCTCAAATCGACTTTTCACCAACATCAGCGCGTCGAACTCATGCCCAGTATGTGAGCAGAAAACGAAATGTCAGACTTGTGAAGGTTGCCCATCGGCTTGCGCAACGAATGCCAATCAGGAAAAGAGGCCTCTTGGTTGTCAGGGTACCGCCCGGGGAGTTCAATTGGTTAGCTATGTCGCGGCGAGCGACAACGCGGTCAACCACCCACGAATCGAGGCAGCCGAAACCGTAATCGAACTTCGCCTTCAAAATGAACGTTTGAAAATGGAAGTTGAGGCCGCCGAAATCAGGCTTGCAATGATGGAAGCCATGATGGAGATACGCGAAGAAAACGCCATTTTGCGCACTCAGGTCGAGTTCCTTCGAGCTCATCATGGCCACCCGGCAACACCAACCAACCCGACACCGGACACCAAATAAGCTACGTCATTTCGGGGATCAACTTTGCCTGCGACGAAGACGACGTTGCGATCGGTGGCGTCGTCTTTGCGTTGGCAGTCTCGGGTACCAGAACACCTGATGTGAAATCACCATGAAGGATCTGCCTGGCAATCGTCCATTGGTCGAATTCCAAGCGAGTGCCGAACCCAATTCCGGTTGATCTGCCTGGCGGCCAACTGACCATTACGCCAATTGATAGACTTCTCCCCTGGCGGCGGCCTGCTGTTGTTTGGCCCATTCCTGGTTTGCCAGTACAGCCTTCTGCTCATGCGCCGCGTCGAACAGCTCGTAATGCACATTCCGTTGCCGTGGAGTAAATCCCTGTGAAGAAATCGCTTCGCGCATTTGCTCGAGCGTCAGGTAATGAACCGTTCCGGCTTCGGCAACGACGTTTTCCTCGATCATCAAACTACCCATGTCATTGGCACCGAAGACCAACGAGAGCTGGCCGATCTTCAAGCCCTGTGTTACCCAGCTGGACTGAATGTTGGAAATATTATCGAGGTACAGCCTTGAGATGGCTTGCATCTTCAAATATTCAAATGCTCCAGCCGGCGCAATATCGGACATGTCGGTGTTATCAGGCTGAAACGTCCAGCAGATGAACGCAGTAAAGCCACCGGTTTCATCCTGAAGAAGGCGTAACCGCTCGAGGTGCTCGATTCGCTCCGACATCGTCTCGACGTGTCCAAACATCATGGTCGCGCTGCTTCTCCCACCCAGCTTGTGCCAAACGCGCATCACGTCAAGCCAATCATCCGTCATGACTTTACCACGAGTGATTTCACTACGTACACGATCGACCAGGATCTCCGCACCGCCGCCCGGCAGACTCCCCAAACCGGCCGCCTTCAACCGAGAAAGCACTTCTTCCAGGGAGCAATGGTTGACTTTGCTGAAATGGAAGATTTCCGGTGGACTAAAGCCGTGAATGTTCAGCCCTGGGAAATGCGATTTGATGTCCGTCAACATCTCCTCATACCAGTCAAGTTTGAATTTGGGATGCAGACCGCCCTGAAGCAGGATTTGATCGCCCCCAAGAGCGATCGTCTCCTCAATTTTCCTCAGCAGTTCTGCCCGCTCCAGGACGTAGCCCTCTTCGTGTTTGGGACTTCGGTAGAAAGCGCAGAAATCACAAACTGCGGTGCAAATATTGGTGTAATTGATGTTCCGATCAATGTTGTATGTCCGGTAGGACTCAGGATGCATCCTTTGCGTCACCGCATTGGCGGCTGCGCCAAGCATCGCCAAATCGTTGCAGTCGGTCAGTTCGAGTCCCTCTTCGGGCGACAGTCGCTCGCCGGCGACGGCTTTATCCAGCAGTTTGGCAATCATGGAATTGAAGTTGGAAAGAATTTGGAATCAGTAATAATTCGGCAGCGTTTCGAAGAAACAAGTCCATTCCGACTTTTTCGTCGACTCCCAAATTGAAGTATAAATTATCCTGCAAGTAATTTAAGCATTCGTCCTGGCTGAGGTCGTATCGGGGAGCCTGCTGGACAGATATCTCCTTGATTTCGCGAAGACCGCGATCGCGAGACAGCGAGAGAATTCGATCCAGACGATTCACATCGCTGGTGGAATGGGCCGCCCAAACCGCGAACACAAATGGCTTTCCCGTCCAATCGCACCAAGTCTCACCCAGATCCCAGACAAAGGGAAATTCCGGATCACACGCCTTCATCGCGCGATCACCAATAATTAACACGGCATCTGATTGCACGTTTCGCCAATCGTCATGGATCAAAAGCGGACGACAATCAGGCTGAATGCCGAACTTGCGATTCAACAGAATCCGCGTTAGGGCGCAGCTGGTCCGCGATCCTTCGTCGAGAGCAAGCGTCTTAATTTCGTGTCCAGCCACCCGGCTCATCAGTTTCACGCTCCAAACCGGACCTCGACAGGCGATGCAGGCGTCCGAAACAATCGTGTAATCGGGATTCGTGACCGCTTCGACGACAGGGATCAAAGCAACATCCAGCTCGCCGGTCGACAGTCGATCCGCCAATCGACTCGGCAAATCAAAGACAAGCTCAAAGTCAGCTGCCGCTTCTTCCAGACCGGCCACGAGCGGTTTGGTGTTCAGGTAGGAAACAGCTCCAATCTTCGGTCGACCCATGAGGCCCTCCCAAATCGTGACAAATGTTTGAATCTGCCAGTGTAAACCGCCTTCCCCAATCGTCCAAGGCAGTTGGAGTGATTCATCCTCGGCAGTTCACTAACACAATGGTCACTCCAGGAGATCAAACCGAAATCGTGGTACGTCAATAACCCTCCATGACCAACTACCACCCCACTGAATCGCCGCGGACAGGAGGAGGTCCGTTTTTCGCAAAGAATTCGCGAAGTGCCTCGACTTCCGTCTACCTGCAAGTCGCCGCCCGGCATCGAAGTCGCCACGACCATGAGAGAGGATAGAAAAAGCAGGAAAAATCGCAATCGAAAAAAACGCCGCCTTTGAAATGAAGCTGGCCGGATGTTCCGGAAAACACCACGCCAATCTGCCGGGCAGGTATGGCAGGGACAAGTGAAGTCGGAGCGCGTCTCGGCGGTCAGCAACTTGCATCGATTTCCCCCTTTTTATTGTGTTCGGAAGTCGGGTCGCACCAGCCGCAGCTTTCGCTTCCATCACCGGCATTCACTCGATCCGGTCCAACGTCGCCTTTTGGAATATACCCATCCATTTCTGCTGCGTTTCCTGGGAAGGATCGTCCTCCGAAACAGCGGTATAAGTCAAACGAAAGAGATCCTTGGGGCCTTTCCATAATCGAATCAGTTGATGGCGGGTCTGCGATTTTGGATTTCCCGGAATTTTTGCCGCCAGGATCATCGAGTCCTCGCCGGGTTGCAGCACTCGGTGCATGGAACCGGGGACCAGTTTCTCTTCGTCCTCGATCAACTTCCTACCAATCGCTTCCATCGTGCCCGGCACGTCAAGCAAGCGCTCAACGGTGATCAACTGAGTGTAGTTGGAAATCGTTTCGCCGGGGACAAAGTAGTAGGCGACGGATTTTCCCTTTTCTTTGCGACGGAAGCCCGTGTTCCAGGTTTGCCCTCCCAAATCCGTCGATATTTTTTCGGTTGGTTCGAACAGCGCTTTGTCTGCGCCGCGAAGATCAATGATTTCACCAACACGACCGTCCGAAAAATCGATCCCCCAGTGTGCGTAACGCCAACGCGTCCGGGCTTTGAGGTCCAGTACATCCGAGGGCTCTCCGAGAAGAGCCTGGACAGTTTCGGTGGGAACTCCCACCGTAAAAACTCCCTGCCTGGTAAATTCGTTGATCATCGCATCGAGTCCCCGTGTGACGCCGACGTGATTCGGCTCGACCTGGTTTGCCGCCATCAACTGGGTCCAGGCAGCCGGATAGTTTCCGATTTGGTACAACGCCATGGCCAGTTTTGCCCGCGATGCAACATCGTTGGGGTTTTGTTCGACGGCGGCTTGAAATTCCTGGATCGCCAACGCGGCTCGTTTCAATACGGCGTCCGAATCTTCGTTTTCGGCTCCGGTCTCCGGCTTTGGATCGGCCGCCGATTTCGAATTCATGTCCGCCTCAACCCCTGCCAGTTTCCCAACGTCGTCGATTCGAACCAGTTTGAATTTCGACCCGTCCCACTGAGCAATGATTTCAGCCGTCGCCAGTTTGGTTTCGTGGTTAAAGCCATAACATTGATTGACGTCGGCTCCCATTTTGTTCGCCAAAATCGCCGCCCGCTCGGCGCCAAACAATTCTGTCGCCTTGCCGAATTTCGCGTCCCTCGCCAGCCGCTTGATTCCCGGCAATGAAAGCTCGTTGGCTTTCAATATGCCGCTCAACATATTCGCGTTCATGGTTGGTGGCATCATGACATATTCGGCTGCAGCGGTGTAATTTTCGGCTTCCAGCAACGGCAGTAAGGTTTCCAGTGTCTTGACAAGATCCGCCTTGGTTGGCTCGGTTGCTTGCGTTTCTTGCCCCTGCGTTCGCACGCCGGGAGCGACCCAGAATATGAAAACAGCCAGCAAAACCGACGCACTACCCTTACGAAATCCGATACGCTTGCTCATCTGGCACCTATTCTGTGTGTTTCAATTCCGACCCATGCATGACATCGTCACTGGCATCGTCCACCAGCCTTCCAGCCAGTATGGTGCAATTGGAAGCCAAGATCCTCCGGGACTCAACGAAATTAGCGCCGAATTCGGTTTTCAACCCGGATTTTCATTTCGCCGCCCCCGGAGCTAACCCCTGAATGGGCCCGCAAACGGCTGTCATTATCTTGGCCAGCTGAAATCCTGTTTCAGGCCAAGCTCCATGCAAATCTGTAGCGATTGCCCGGTTTGGGTATCTAAGGCAAGAAAATCTTAAAGAAGCGATTTTCCCAACGCTAACAAGAACACGGCAATCATCGGTTGTAATGGTCGAAACTAAGACTGATCCAACCTCTATTGGGAGAGCCCCGTGCGTTTGTTGACCATTGCCGCATTTTTCAGCGGCCTGTTTTGTTTTCAAACCTGTAATTGCGACCAGGCCGCTGCGCAGCATTTCCAAAAATCCGGCGGTGACACAGTCGTGAACTACCAACCAAGCGACCCGTGGACGCGTGGTCGTTGGTTCAACACCCAGACCGGCAACTCGGGATGGTTCTACAACTGCGACGGAGAACAGGCCAAACGCAACTCGCCATATATTTGCTGGAAACCGGATGACGAGCCAATGTTGCCACCACTAGTCGCACCCTGGACGACGTGGAGACAGCAACTGGGCGACGTTCGCCAACGGATTTATGACGGATCCTGTGGTGACCAGTGCTGCACATGTGCCGATTGCAGGCAAGCAAGACGTAACGGTCAACAAGGTGGCTGCGCTGCCTGTGCACAGGCGGCTGCAAACCGATCGAGACAGTCCAGTCCGGGTCAATTTCGATACGAAGCCGCCCATTCGATGTCCGTAGAATTCCCGGTTGTCGATTCCGATCATGGAGTCAAATACGGTTTGGTACAGGGGAATATGATAAATCCGGAAACCACTCGGCGACTGGAAGCACCTGTGTCGCCGCCAGTCAAGGAAAGTTCGGTCGCGAAAAAGTCGCTGCTGGACCAACTTCGCGCAACTACCCGGCGGTAGTTTTCCAGTACGCCCGGGTGCAGGTTAATTCCGGCATGTGTTCGCCAGGCAGGCTGGATGCGTAAATAATTGACAATGCGATTGGCAATTCCAGGTTCAAACCGACAATGCCTGCTGCAGATCAGCGATAATGTCTTCGCTGTTTTCGATGCCGCACGCCAGCCGAATCATGTTGTCGGTAATTCCGAACGTTGCCCGCTCGGCAGGGGTGTATCCCCAATAACTCATTACCAGCGGTTGCTCGATCAGTGTTTCGACGCCGCCGAGGCTTGGCGCGATTCGCGCAAGTCGAGTCGCATCAACGACACGGGAAGTCGCCGTCCAATCAGCGTCTGCAACTTCGAACGTGATCAGGCCGCCGAAGCCTGGCATCGTCTGGCGGGCAATCTCGAAGTACGGGTGTGATTCAAGACCTGGATAAAGTACGCGTGAGACACGGGGATGTGATTCCAGGTACTCGGCAACGCGTTGCCCGTTTTCGTTGTGTCGCTGCATACGCAGCTCAAACGTCTTGAGGCCCCGCTCGAGTAGATAACAATTGTGTGGCGAGTTCACCGATCCCATCACGCCGCGAAGTGCCCGAACTTCAGCAAGTTTTTCGCTGCTTCCGAGAACGACGCCCGCCAACAAATCATTGTGACCGCCAAAATATTTGGTCGCCGAGTGCATCACGTAATCAACACCGTATCCGAGCGGTTGAATGTTAAACGGTGTCGCCAAAGTCGCATCGATCAGTGTTTCGACGTTGTTCTTCTTGCCAATCGTGGCAAATCGATCCATATCGAGAATACTCAAATGTGGATTGGTCGGCGATTCACTGACCAGCAACCTGGTTTTCCCGGTAATTGCACCTTCCATCGCGTCGTAGTCACCGGTCTTGACTTGGCGCGTCACGATCCCAAACCGGGACAGATGCCGGCGACAGTACTCCCGTGAACGGTGATAACACTCGTCAAAGAAGATGATTTCGTCCCCTGCACTGAGTTTGGCATTAAACAAACCAACCAACGCCGCCATGCCACTGGAAAACAGAATTCCCTCTTCGGCACCTTCCAACGCGGCCAGTTTTCGCTCAACGACCTTTTCACCTGGGACTCCATACCGACCGTATTCGCCACGGTCCTCATCGTTCTCGATAAAGTCAATGATCGCTTGAGTATTTTCAAACGTAAACGTCGAAGCCATCGCCACCGGGTCGGTGATCGAGTTGGTCGGCTTCTGGCGTGCTTCACCCGCGTGAACGGAAATCGTCGAGATCCCCGCTTTGCGAGCGGCAGTCAGCGCTGGAAGGTCGCCGGATGGCGGTTTGTTTTTGGACAATCGAATACGATCCTGGTTTATCGTGGACATGAACATGTTGCTCCGGTTACGAATGGCTGATTGGCCAAACCGTCGAAGATATCCCTCGTTTCAGGACACACCGGCAACGGTCTGGTCAATTCCAAGAGATGGCTGGACACTGCAACGGCCTGCGAAAGAGCGACTGCCGAGACGGCAACAAGATTCACGCGGCGTATCTTCCAACATGGCGCGATCTTCGGAAGGCTCTTTAGCAGATAAAGGCTGCAAGCGGCTAACAAATCCCTGTTTCGTAAGTATAGCGAACGACCAATTCAATCTGCAAGAATAAATCTCAAAATACTCCAATTGGCCTGGCCCAACGCCACGCGGACATCATTCCTGGCCATCTGCGATGCAATAAAGGAACTTTTCGCCGCGCAGGAACAGCTCACGGTCGACCAGCGCGATCGATGAACTAAAGCTATCGTCCAACTGATTGGCCGAAATCAGTCTCGGCATCTCCGGTTGGCTGATGACTAATGTGACCCCGTCTCGATCGGTAATAAAGATTTTCCCGTCAGCCGCGACAGGCGAAGCATACACATCCCGGATACCGTTAAGCCGAAACGGGCCAATCGTCTCGTCACCCGTTCTGGCGTCGGCAATCGTCAGGATGCCCTGATAGTGTCGCAGGAAATACAGCGAGCCTCGATAGAGCAGGGGAGACGGCACGTAGGGCGTTCGGCTGGCTCGTTGCCATACGACATTCTCCGTTCCCGTGATATCGCCACGCGCACCGTCCAGCTTGATCGCAAACATTGACTTGATCTCGTAGCTGCTCCCCACATAAACCATCCCGTCCTGCGCAATCGGAGTAGCGACAATATTGTTCGAGAGGCCGGAACATTCCCAGATAACGGCTCCCGTCTTGAGATCGTATCCACGGACCGCTCCAGTTCCGGCAACAATCACTTGCGCCCGACCGCGATGGGAATAGACGATCGGCGACGACCACGACGTTACTTCCTGGCGTGCGGCTCGCCAGATTTCCGCGCCGGTGTTCTTGTCGAGTGCAACGAGGAACGAATCGCCTTCGTGGTCCCAGTTAACCACCATCGTATCCTCATATAAGGCCGGAGATGCACCCTCGCCGTGGGCGTGCTTTGTGTTCATTTTGCCCAGTGATTTTTCCCAGACGAGTTTCCCCTCCATATCGAGGCAATAAATGCCGTATGTCCCAAAGTACGCGAACACATGTTGGCCATCGGTCATCGGCGACCCCGATGCCAGCGAGCCCGAAACATGAGCACCTTCGTGCGGAACGGCCTGGTGTACGTCACGTTGCCAGATTATTTTTCCGTTGACACGATTGACCGCAATCACCGAAAACTTGAACTGCTGACTGACAGGAAGATTGTCATGTGAGCCAGGTGCGTTGTCGTGGATCGGGGCGAATTTCTCACCCACAGGAATTGCAGTGGTCAGAAAAACCGTCGGCCCCCAAACCACCGGTGACGAATGCCCCAACCCAGGGAGGGGCGTTTTCCAGCGAACGTTTTCCGTTTCGCTCCAACGCGTCGGCGGCCTGGCAGTCGGTGATTCGCCGGAACCCAGCGGCCCCCGCCATTGGGCCCATTGTGTTTGTTCGGTTTGGGCGACACACGGACCCGTCGAAACAACGAACGCGACAATCATGGCGACGGTCATTTTCCTGATGGAATTCGCTTGGCCGAAAGGACCCAATGCCAGTTGCTCGACATTCGCCAATAACGTGATCATTTCAATCTCAATTCTCTTGATCCAAAATCTGCAACCGATCATTCCCTGCTTTACGTTGGTCGATCGATTTTGGTTCTTTCCGCCTGACATCTTCCCGGTCCATAGGCAATCGGAGGAAAGAACCCTATCCTGTGAACATGGCAAGACTAACCCGCGCAGAACTCATTCGATTGGTTCAACATATCATGACAACCAGTGGTTGCGTTGTCGATGTAGATG
The DNA here is from genome assembly GCA_024642205.1 of Planctomycetaceae bacterium. GTDB lineage: Bacteria > Planctomycetota > Planctomycetia > Pirellulales > Pirellulaceae > Mariniblastus. Next base: position 30,723 of record JAHEBQ010000018.1, read on the forward strand.
CATTGTTAGGCAAATTGGAATCAAATCTGCCGAATTCGAATGTCAGCGAATTGATCTTCAATCCGCCTTGTGGCAAAGCAATGAGCGCAGAGCAAATCGTCGACCAGGCCCTCCAGCAGGGTGGGGGCAATTCAAATCCAGACAGTGCGACAAGTCACGGTTAGGACTTTCTTGCCAGTCGATCGTTGAACGGCAAACAAACCTTCACGTCGACCTCGACCAGGTTTTGGCCCGGGCCGGCCAAATTGTCGGTCCATTCGCGCGTACTAGAATTCCTCGGAGAGATGTTTCGAAAACCAGCCATCTCTCAACACTATTTCACCAGGGCCTCGCCCCTCGGTTCCGCTGTGTCTCGCGACGGCAACAATCAGTCTGGACTGGGGACTGTCTGATGTTCGATAAAGTCATGAAGTCCCTCGATTCCACCTTCACGCCCAAATCCGGAATGTTTCATTCCTCCAAACGGCGCTTCGGCGGTTGGCCCGGAACCGGTGTTATGTCCGACATGGCCGAACATCAAACGTGAAATTACGCGTCGCGCGCGGTCGGTGTCGGCAGTAAACACATACGCCGCCAGTCCATATTCCGTTCGGTTCGCGGCCTGGACAACTTCTTCCTCGTCCTTGAATTCAATAATCGGAGCGAGTGGGCCAAAGATCTCGTCGTTGACGCATTCCATTTCCGCCGTGACGCCACGCAACACCGTTGGCGGATAGAAAGTTCCCCCCTTGTCGGTGATTTCGACCGAAGGATCACCAGCGATCCGCTTTGCCCCCTTCGCAATCGCATCCTTCACATGTCGATCCACTTTCTCATACGCGTTACGGTCAATCAGCGGTCCCATTTCGATTCCCTCGTTCATACCGTTTCCGACCTTCAACTCGTTCGCCCGTTGCGCCAGCTTGTCGGCTGCCTCGTCCACGATTCCGGTTTGCACGTACAGTCGGTTCGCACAAACACATGTCTGCCCCGAACCGCGAAACTTGTTTGACATGATGCTGCTGATAGCCAGGTCGATATCTGCATCATCAAACACGATGAACGGAGCGTTGCCACCTAATTCCAGGGCCAATCGTTTCAAATTCGGTGCTGTTGCGGCCATCAATTTTTTGCCGACTCCCGTCGAGCCGGTGAAGCTGATGATTCGAACCGCCTCGTGTGCGCACAATACGTCGCTGATTTCGCCCGCCGGGCCCAGCAACAAATTGGCTTTACCTGAGGGCAGTCCAACCTGCTCCATTAAAGAAAACAAGGCGACTACCGACAACGGCGTTTTGGACGATGGCTTGATTACGCTGCAACAATCCGCAGCCAGAGCGGCAGAGAACTTTTTGGCAAGCATTGCCAGTGGAAAATTCCAGGGTGTAATCAATGCCGCCACACCGGCCGGTCGACTATAAACCGTCCAGTTCAGATCGCGCGGACGTTCGCTAAGAACCCGAGGCCTCAGATGATCCACCTTGCCAGCGTAGTAACGAAAAAAACTGGCGGCGTATTCGGCTTCGCCCTGGGCTTCCTTCCAAGGCTTCCCATGTTCGTGCGTGATAATCCGACCCAGCTCTTTCGAATGGCCGCTAATCAAATCGGCCAGGTGATTGAGCCATTCCTGACGCTGTTCAACGGTAACTGGAGTCGATAAGGCCTGCGATGCGGATTCGATCGCCCGAACCGTTTCCGATTCTCCCATCACGGGAACCATGGCAATCGTTTCCCCCGTGGCCGGATTGATCACGGGCATTGTTTTCCCTGAGTCTGCGACACACCATTGTCCCGCAATATGGCCAGCTACGTTGTTAAGCAAGGGTGATTCAAGCATCAGGGTATGTCCTTCCATGTTAGGATGATTTGAGGGTTCGACCTGTTACGAAACGAATTGTCGCATTTTAGCCGTTTGAAAAATTCACGTTTTGAGGGGCCGGTTCTGTGCAGTTTCGCGCAAATCGTTTCTTACCTCCGCCCATGCGGTCATTCCCCTGGAATCCAGCATGTTGACAGTTATCGTCACGAAGGCGGAAACGACAAACACGGGAGGTAATTCTGACCTTGCACCAACGCTCCCGCCAATCACCGGAAATTGTGGCGACACATTTAAGGAAAGGAATACTCAAGAAGCCGGCAAGCATCGCACAGATTGTACTTCGCGCCGGCAGCTTCGACCAAAACAGCGACAGAATCATCGCCGGGCAAAGGGTAGCTGAAATTCCCGGCCATCCGAAAATCGTAAACCAGTAAACGGTTCGACCAGGCACAACAGCAGCAACCGAAAACTCGATGACCAATGCGCAGGCAGCCAACGAGAATGTAAACATGCGGCTGCGCCCCAAAAGTTGATCGTCTGGCAGGTGTGGATCACGGACGTCACGATAGCCGTCTCTTGCAAAAGCGCTTGATGCCAGAACAGACAACGATTCAACCGTCGACAAAATGGCCGCCAGGACGATCGCGATTTACCATCCCGATGCGCAATCCGGAACGGATGCCGCAACCAGCAACGACAACACGCTTTCGCCGCTCTCGGTCAGTTTCTCGGCCAGTTTCTCGGCCAGACAATGGCCCGGCTCCAACAATACCACACGACCAACCACTCCAATCAGTAACCATGCCGATTCGCAGGTCGCCCGTGAAGAGAACGCCGACACCCAAAAACCAAATTGCTTGCTTCCCGCATCGTCGTCTCGCAAATCTTTCATTCGCCGGGAAGTGTCCGCATCGATCGTCAGAAGAATAACGAGGTACAGAAAAATACCGATTCGTTTCACGCGGTAGCAATTCTGGGGTCAAAAGTGGGCGGCGCGCAAACGCTGATAATCTCACATGCGTCCGGCCCCGGAATTCGAAACCGGTAGGTCAGGCGACTGCTGAATTAATAGCTGTCGCCCAGACCCAGAACCTCAGTCTGGCTTCGGACCGTAACCTCGATTTTGCCGCTCACAATTCCGCCAGATTCTTCGCCTCATGAGAGAGCATCGTCAAACCCGTATCGCCATTGGCTTGATCGGTTTCGTGTAATCCTTGCAGTTTTCAACTCGACATGCTGCGGCCAACCTGGTGGATCGCGACAAGCCCGTCGGAAATCCGCGGCATCTCATGGGCGCGGTAGAACATTCTCGCCGTTGGTTCGAACTCGTCGGCAAAAAAAATCGGCCATCGACCGCCCGAATTCCTCCCGCAGCTTTTCGAGTGAAGCCTCCCAAGAGCTGACGCAATCCTGTTCGATCGTCGAGATCGTTCCGTTGGAATTGCCGGCCAAGCCTGTCACCTTCCGTTGAGGCGTTACATCGGCAAGTCGCATTTACATCAATCTCGCTCGCACGCTGGCAGGATCAGCTTCCGTCGTCGTTTTTTCGGGCCCGATAGACTTGAGCGATTTGTTTATGATTTTTGAAATCGAAATCTTAAACAAGAGCACAAAGAGGTTCAGGCAACGCGGTTTTATCCAAACTTGTTTAATGGATCAATCGAACTTTTCGATGTTCGTCAGGCGACGTGTTTGGAGCATGACAGCTTCAACAGCGATAACCGTTGGCATGAGAATGGCAGATGATTTGATCGCCCGACGAGTGAGAACAGAGCCAGGCATCATGAAACAGAACTCAGCTACCAACAGCTGGTTGCTGACATTTCGAACTGGTCTGGCGAACGAAAGACAATGTAGTCTTCAAATGTTGAATTTCCGTAAGTCTCTGGATTCGTCTCACTGGAGGCCACTCTCCAATTATTCGGTAACGTCGCTGTTGATCCTTCTTACTGCTCGTTGTCACTGTTGTTTACAAGCCGTGGCAGAAGCCTAAAGCTGTCGGCCAAGTTCTTGATATGTCATCAGACGACACGCACGGAAACTGTAATGCGAATTCACCGGATGGCCGGTGCTTGCCTACCCCCAGTGGAGGTAACAAGTTTATGGCCAGCTTTATCCCGGCGATGATCATACGATTCAGCTTGGGCCAAATGCAAGCGGCAAGGGAATCAGATGTTTCGCGGGCGAAAAGGAGCCAGTGGTGTGCATCGACATCTCCGCCAATGAGCAGCACATGGTCTCTGGAAGCGCCGAGCCGACGGTTCGAGTTTGGAATACTGAGACAGTTGAAGAAGCATCACGTTTTGAATTCGACAACAGATTTCCCTGTGTTGTGAAATTTGCCCACGATGTAAAGCTTGCTTCTGTTGCCAGTGCGGCCAGCGTAGTTCGATTCCTTGATTTTCAAGGCAGTTGAATGATTGGGCAAATGGACGCACATGAAGGACGGAAACAGTCGAATGCAGTTTCAACAAACAAGCGGTTATTCGTAAAGGTACGAATGGTGGCTCGGTCGATCATGACCCGCCGTTATCCAGAAGAACAGATTCGCGTCTCGGAGACGTAAGGGTTGCTTTCGCCTGTCGAAGCGCAGCGAAATAAACTGCCCAGCAAAAATCTGCGGGGCTATTGCGGATGTCAGGTACGAACGGCAGTCAACGGAGTACGATGAACAGCAGAGGCTTCTCGGTCGTCAACTTGTGGACGGCCAACGCCTCGACCAGGAAACAGGCGATGCCGCAGACCAGGCCCGCCAGGTGTTCAGTTTTCTCGCCAACGACTGGTTGAAGATGGAACAGCGAGCCAGGCAGACTTCGCTTTCTGCCTTTTTGGTGGTTTTTGACTGGAAGGACGAGACCTCGTCGAAAGTTGAGGTCAGTTTCCTTTCCGGGACGGCCGTTTTGGTGAAACTGGAGAAACGATGCGTTGTACTGGCTCGGGTCAGCAACAGAGAACAAGAGCATGAGGGACTCTCCCTCGACGATCAGGTCGGTGTGCTGAGCCCTTATGGCGAGTACAACAACGGCGAGACTGTCCGGTTATTTCGGATCGCTGAGACTGCTTCCGCTCACGACGAGTGGCAGACATTTAAGGAGTTGAGGGCGTTTGAGGCTGATTACGCCGCCAAACTTCGATTACTCGAATCATCTGTTTGACCTGTTCACTCGACGTCGTAAACTTTGGCGTCACAACGAGAAAACCGTTTGACCTGTTGGCCAAAGGGCTTGTTCGGAAAGATCGTCGGGGAAGTTGGTTTGAACGTTGAGCTTGGCCGATTTCGAGGGCACGCAACACAAACTACAATGGCTAGGTGCTCGCGGTCGGAGTGACCCTCGCCAGGCCAGTTTATCGGTTATGACTTGCAACTTTCTGTCGCATTTTTTTCGAAACAGATTCTTTGACCGAAGCAACGATGGATCAACGACTGAGAAGAATCACGCGGGTCTGGGCGGGATTTGCGTTATTGCTTTTTGCCTCGACCTGGAAACTCTGGACACCGCAGACTGAATTTCCGCAGATCCCGTTTTTCGAAATCCTGATCGATGTACCCGGCTGGGTGGATTGGGCCGCGCTGGCGATTGGCGGCTTGAGTTTGACGATCGGGCTGTTTTCGAGCTCTCGATCTCGCGTTTTGGGATCGTTGTGGATGTTTGCAATCGTTGTATCGTTGCTCGTTTTGCTGAACCAGCACCGATTGCAGCCATGGGTTTATCAATTGCTGGCATTTGCGATCATCATGGCGGCCGCGAGACCTTGCAACGCGATCACCTGGATGAGATGGATCGTGATCAGTATTTACATATTTTCGGCGATCAGCAAATTCGACTACCAGTTCATCCATACCGTCGGCGAGGAGGTGCTCTGGTGGTTGGCGGATAAATTTGGTGTGGATACTTCCGCCTGGTCACCCTGGATTCGAAGCCGGATTGTGTTCAGTTTTCCGTTAGCCGAACTGCTCATCGGTCTCGGCTTGATGATTCCCGGAATTCGGCGAATCGCCGTGTTTGCTGCCGTCATGATGCACATGACTTTGCTTGCCGCGCTTTTGGGAAATGTCGATGGCCTGAGCGTAATTTTTTGGAACTTGTATTTTGTGGTTCAAGCGGTCTTGCTTTTTGGAAATCCCCCGAATCTCGATGCTTGGCAAAAAACAGAAGCAACCGGGACGAAGACCGGCGAGCCGCGCCAGTTGCGCAGCGACGCAGATCGAACAGGTTACCTTACGGAACCCATCGCGGCGGTGACTGCCATGTTTGTCCTACTTTTTCCATTGACTCAACCGTTCGGAATCTGCGACCACTGGCCAGCGTGGCAGGTTTATGCGCCGCGCAGCAGTCGTGCCCGAATTGTGCGGATTGATCCAACGGACGGTCTTTGGGCTGACCCTTCAGGCTGGTCTGAGAAGACACTTCGGGCACCCGTTTATCCACAAGCGCGTTTTCAATTGGCGATTTCGATCGCGGCACAAGTCAGATTTCCCGAGGCGAACGGACTCCCGATCGAAGTATCCGGAGAATCAGACCGCTGGACAGGAGCTCGTCCGACTGAACTGCTGACGGGCGACCAGATAAGAATGCAAGTTGAGCGTTATTGGTTAAACTTGAAGCCCAGAGGGTTTTGGCGGGAGGAGAGGACCGCTCTGCAATGATTCCTCTGTACGAAAAGTACTCTGGTCATGTAAACGAAGCTAAGGACAGCCGGTTTGATTCGAGGGCCTTTCTCCGGCCAGAACTTATCCCGCTCCAGGATTCGGGTGGGTGATCCGCCGGAATTTGACCCCCAGTTTGCAAGCCTTTCGACAAGGGTGTCCCGCGTCCAGAATCCGCTCGCGAACGTAATGTGCGAAATGATATATCCGCTTGATTCCGGCCGAAGCAACCGAGGAACACGAATTTCTGTTGTCCCGTGTGTCACCGGGGAGGAATCGCCGGTGGCTCAGTTTGCCGACAACCCCGGTCAGCCAACGCGTCGGTTGGACGGGTTTGGTTCGTCCTGGCCAACCAATTCAAACTTGAGATTCGTCGACGGCTTATTTTCGAATACCAATCGATTCGTTCGACGGCAGCGGACGAAACGCTGCTGGCCAGCCATCTTTTTCTTCGAATCCGCCCAGTGCTGGGCTTCGACCGTCAAATCGTTCATCAACACCTGAACTCCGGAGCGGCATATCTCGAGTTTGTCACGCTTGGATTTTCGAGGAACACGAATTTTCGGTCCAAAGATCATGCGAACGCGCGACGTCGGACGCGGAATCGCGAACTGGTCCCAGGTTTTCAACCGATGGGGGTTGCTAATCCCAATACCAACAGGAACCAGTGGGATTCCCAGCAACGAAGCCAGGTAGACCGGCCCCATGGCCATCTCTCGTCTGGGTCCGCGCGGGCCATCCGGTGTCATTGCGATGCTGGAGAATTGAGAGTTCGTTTTCATTTGGCGAATCGCAGAGGACCCACCACGTGTCGAACTGCCGCGGACGATACTCAGGCCAAGCGATTCGGCGGTCTGGTTGACCCATTCACCATCCCGGTGCTGCGAACAAAGCACCGTTAGTGGAGTGTGTCCCCAGCGAGGCAGAACAACGACAATGTACTCATGCCAAAACGAAAAAATCACGTGCTCATTGTATTCAGGCCTGGCCGGATCAACCGAGCGGTCATAATGGCGAATACGGAAATTCAAAAGATCAAGTGCGCGTGGCATGACCAGCGCGTTGAGTTGACCCATGATCTTTTGTTTTAGCGTTGCTTCTGACACTCGCTTCAGCATCCTTGCCTGATGGCGTTTTCCGATTCCGATGTTCGCAAATTCCCAAAATTGATCATCAGTCGAAACAAGCAGACACCCGCTCGTTCAAACCGTTCGCCAATTCTCAACTCCCAAACAATTCAACACGCACGCCGGGGTACCTCCCAATCAATTTGGCCTTTGATTCGCACCGCGCGAGTGTGTTCGGATTTCGAATTTTGCTTCTGGTTCAATTTTGGTTTTCATCCCACGTTCCGCTGAAAACCTCCGTGGCCGGACCGGTCATGAAAACGTGGTTTGATTTCTCGTCCCACTCGAGAAACAGGGTTCCTCCAAGCAGGTGATTCGTTAATTTTCTTTCTGTCCGCCCCGCCAGTACACCCGCGACACAAACAGCACTTGCACCCGTTCCACACGCCAACGTCTCGCCGGACCCACGCTCCCAAGTTCGTTGCCGGACCTCGGTGCGAGAAACGATTTCGACAAACTCAACATTGATCCGGGCGGGAAAGCGTGCGTCTTTTTCAATTCTCGGACCCAACCCAAGTACCCAATCGTCGGTTGCCTCGTCGACAAAAATTACACAATGCGGATTGCCCATTGACACACAAGTCACTTGAAATTCCTGGCCGCCGACCGACATCGGCACGTTGACGACATGGTTGTTCGCCTTCGGATTTCCAGCAATCGTCGTCGGAATCCCGGACGCTAGCAAAATCGGTTCCCCCATGTCGACACGGACCTGACGAACTTTACCGTTTTCCGTCTCAACGTCCAATGCCAAGATACCCGCACCTGTTTCAATTTTCAGCTGGTTTTTCTGACATATCCCGTGATCGTAAACGTATTTCGCGACGCACCGAATTCCATTGCCACACATTTCGGCTTCGCTTCCATCGGCGTTAAACATTCGCATCCGGGCATCCGCCACGCTGGATGGACAGATCAGGATTAGGCCATCGCCACCGATCCCTTTGTGTCGATCCGCGACAGCAATCGAAAGTGAAGCCGGGTCGGCAGGAATCTCATTGGCAAAGCAATCTATATAGACGTAATCATTGCCGGCACCGTGCATTTTAGTGAATTGCATTTTGTAAATCAGTTTCGAATGGATTCTCGTCCAGGAACTGGATCCTGGAATTAACGCGCATTTTGTTCATCCGGGCGCTGTATCCGCAAGGGATGGACCTTAAGTCGCCTGCATACCGATACCGTTTGGCAGCCGCATGCGACGTTCAGGAGGACCTTTGAATTTCGTGGAATCGAACGCGCGATCCGATCAACGGGGTTCAGAGCGGATCGCCAGAAGGTTGATCGAGCGGTTTCGCGGCGAGAATAGCCTGCGTGCTGGCCAGCTCTTCCTTGAGTAAGGCGCGAGCGAGCTGATGGTCCTGCCATGCTACACGCGCGGCTTTGAGCTGTTGACGATAGCGAAAAACATACAAGAACAAGAATACGCCGAAGTAAAGAAGAAGATACAGGAAAACAACCAGATACAACGGTGACTTGGCCAGCCAGAGTCCGAACGTCAGGAGAATTGCAAGAATCGTCGTCAGCAGGAACAACCCGCGAATCGTGAATCGTATTTTCATGCGGACGTCACTCCAGGACACCAGTCTCTTCCAGAATTTCCTTGATCGCCAACCGATCCGCTGCACTCAGATGGGCGAATTTTTTTGAAACTTCTTCGCTGGACAAAACATCCTTCAATCGTTTGACGACTCGAGAATGCACGCTCTCCGGTAGTTGGCGAAAACTATCCGAGTAGATCAAAAAGCTACACGGGTACTTGAACATGCGCTTTTCCAAATCAAACTCGCGAAGACTCCGTTCGCTGGAATCGAACGGACCACGCTTTTGAAACTCGGTGGCGAACTCGCTGGTGCCCAGGATTGGACCGTTCAATTCCGCTTCGCCACAAAACAACAAAGCTTCAACCACTTTATCGGCCGCGGAATCGTACCGACGTCGGGTTGATTCGGATTCGAAATCAGGCTTGCGTTCAAACACTTTGTTCATCACTTGCAGGTCATAGGCTGCTTGCTGGCCGGCAAAACTCGCTTCCGTAATGACGTTGTGCATGTAAACCTGATGTTGGAGCACCAACAACGCCACAATATCGCTATGCGAAGTCAAATAGGGGGAGGTGTCAAAAAAACCTTTCAAATCGATGGTATTGGCTCCAGCTTCAGTATCCAATTCGGACTGTTCTCGCTGAAGTCGGCGAACCGAACTTGCTTCCGACACTGGCAGCCATGAGTTTCCGCGATGGCGCAACTGACCATGGGTTCCCGTGACATACCATCCGCCAAATCGCTCATGAAAATCGGACTGGTGACTGATCAGACTCGTCCCCAGTGAATATTCCGGCATGCCTGTCTCGTTGGGGAAAACACTACGAACGATATGTCCGGGTCGACCTCTCGTATGCGTTGCCCCATGACACTGCAGGCATCGAGCCGTTTCACGCAGGAGCATCGGCGAATCGGCCTTTTCCTGTTTGACTGAATAAAACGTTGCGCCCAAGTGTGGGTCGGCGGCAGAAATCTCGATCACGTTGCCATGGGGGACCCAGCCAACATAGGTTTCGTCATTGAAATAAACGGCGCGCGGTGTCTGGGGCGTAATCCGGCTGACTTGCAGGCTGGTCTTGGAGAAAACCAGGCTTTGAGAAGAAACCGGGATTTGCAGGTTGGCAAGGATCGCTTCGAGATAACCGTGCTCGTCGTTCCACTCAAGCGAAGCCGACCCGGTTGCCAGCCTCTCGGCAAGTTGCTGAACCGGGTCTGTCGGCTTGGTTGTGCTGTAGAGGATCGGTGGCTGTTCGAATTTGTCCTGAGCCCAAGTATTGTGGTTGAACAGAAGCGCAACCATCAATCCAAACGGGATCTGCCATCTCAATTTTTGAAAGGAAGTCGGCAAGAGTCGGGCTTTCACTGAATTGAGGTTGCTGGCCCTTTAATGATCATAAACTATGGTGTGCTCGAGAACTTGGACTCGGGCACCAACAAATCGCGCCATGGACCGTCGCAAACGCGTTCGACCCGCATTGCCAGAAGCCGACATCAGGAGTTCTCAACCCGCGAACAATTTTTGGGTCACCACGATACTTGGTCAAGCCAATATTATGACGCGCGAAGCCGGTGTTTGATTGTCCTAATATCACTCTGCGCCAATATGTCGCAGACGGAAGTCAGCGGACCCATTCCCTGGAAAGTCGAGAAAAAGCCCCAGCCGACCTGAAGGTTCGGCTGGCGCAATTTCGAGAAAACTCCATTTATTCGTCGCCTGCTTTGAACCACGGCGTCAAAGTCGGGCTGTAAGGGCAGATCTCGGATGGCGAAAAATACAAGTTGATTTCGCGTTGTGAGGCTTCGGGCCCATCAGAAGCATGAACCAGATTCATTTGACGGCTGCTGCTGTAATCGCCTCGGATCGTACCGGCGGCCGCCTTCAGCCCATTGGTTGCCCCCAGCATATCCCGGACGACACGGATGACTTCGAGGCCTTCGACGACCATTGCGACCACTGGTGCACCGGTAATAAACTCTTCGAGGCCGGGGTAAAACGGTTTTTCGACGTGTTCGGCGTAATGTTGTTTCGCAAGTTCCGGGGTAACTTGAATCAGTTTCATCGCGATAATATTGATCGCCTTTTCCTCGAAACGGGAAATGATGTTGCCGACCAGGCGTCGCTGGACGCAGTCAGGTTTGAGTAGAACGAGTGATCTTTCCATCGCGGTGAATAAACCTCTGTTGAAGGGGGGTGAAATTTGGCCAAAATCGGCATGGGATTCGGATTCTAACAGAGTTTTCCCCCTTTCGAAAACCGGAGATATTTGGGAAACTTCCTCTTTGGTCGCGACAGAATTCACCCTTTGGAATCGAGATCTTCGAATTCAAAAAGCTCAACCCGGGCATGAATTACTTTTAGATCAGCCGCGTTGTTTTTTTCAGCGCTTATATTTTCCAACTCTCAATTCATCTAAAATAGTCGTCGAATCTTCAAACAGAATTCATCTTGGTTAGCGTTCGACGTATCTTCCCGACGAACTTTGATTCTTAGCTCGAATTCTTGTACCTGTTGATTCTGATTCCAGCTTTGATCGAGTCTGTCTCCAACGAGCTTAGAATGATTAGTGCCAACGATCAGTTTCCTCCTACCCAGAAACCATCTGAATCTGTTTCCGGAGTTACCGTGCGACTTGCCGGCGACTCCGGTGATGGTATGCAGTTGCTGGGAACCCAGCTAACCAATACATCTGCACTTTCCGGCAACGATGTCGCGACATTCCCGGACTTTCCGGCGGAGATTCGGGCTCCCCGCGGAACCACTGCCGGTGTCAGCGGATTTCAGGTCCAATTCTCGGCCCAGGAGATTTTTACGCCTGGCGATGGCCTGGATGCGTTGGTGTGCATGAATCCCGCGGCGCTGGTGACGAATCTGGCCGATCTTAAAAGCACAGGAATTCTGATCGTCAATTCGGACAGCTTTGAAGCCAAGGATTTGAAACTGGCCAAGCTCGCGACAAACCCGCTCGAAGACGGAACGATCGACAAATTCCGAACGATCAAGGTTCCGATGACATCGCTGACGCGGGGAGCGGTTGAGCCGACTGGGCTTTCGGTCAAATTGGCCGATCGCTGCAAGAACTTTTTCGCGATGGGGTTGGTGTTCTGGCTTTATGGTCGTGACGTCGATCCCACGTTGAGGTTTATCGACAACAAGTTTTCTTCCAAGCCGGAAATCGCCGAAGCAAACCGGCTGGCACTGAAAGCGGGCTGGCATTACGGGGAAACAACCGAAGACTTTGTTTCGACGTACCAGGTACCCGCTGCGGAGCTGGAACCTGGCACTTACAAAAACATCATGGGTAACCAGGCTTTGGCTTGGGGGCTGATCGCTGCGGCGAAACTCAGTGGCAAGGAGCTGTTTCTTGGCTCGTACCCGATCACACCGGCCAGCGATATTTTGCATGAGTTGAGCAAGCACAAGCACTTTGGTGTGCGGACATTCCAGGCCGAAGACGAAATCGCCGCCGTTTGCTCGGCAGTCGGCGCGGCGTTTGGTGGAAGCATGTCCGTTACGACCAGCAGCGGCCCCGGAATCGCGCTCAAAGGAGAGGGCATGGGATTGGGCCTGATTCTCGAACTTCCCATGATCATTATCGACGTCCAACGAGGTGGTCCCAGCACAGGACTGCCAACAAAGACCGAACAGTCTGACTTGATGATGACGATGTACGGGCGAAATGGTGAGTCGCCTCTGCCCGTGATTGCGGCCCGCAGTCCAAGCGACTGTTTCAACGTCGCCATTGAGGCGTGGCATGTTGCCACACGGTACATGACTCCGGTCATCATTCTTTCCGACGGATACATCGCCAATGGCGCCGAACCGTGGAGAATCCCGAATGTCAGCGACCTTCCCGAGATCAAGGTCAATCACCCGACCGAGCCAAACGACGGTGAGAGGTTTTTGCCTTACCAACGAGACGAAAATTTGGCACGCCCCTGGGCTTTGCCAGGTACACCGAACCTGATGCACCGCGTCGGCGGACTGGAAAAACAGGATGGTACCGGAAACGTGAGTTACGATCCGCACAATCACCAACACATGGTCCAAACGCGGGCAAGGAAAGTCGAGAAGGTCGCGGAATTCATCGACGAAGCCAAGATCGAAGGATCAATGGAAGGAACGTTGGTTCTAAGTTGGGGCGGAACATACGGTGCGTGTCACACGGCAGTCGAATCCTGCATCGCCGAGGGAATGGACGTCGGACACGTGCACCTTCGTTGGATCAATCCATTCCCGAGGAACCTCGGTCAAATCATCGAGCAATTCGATCGCGTGGTTGTGCCGGAGCTAAATACTGGTCAGCTTTCAGCATTGATCAGGCAGCGATTCCTCGTTGATGCTCGAGGGATTAACAAGATCCAGGGTAAACCGTTCCATGTCAATGAAATCGTGGATGGGATCAGGGCATTTGCCGAATGTGCGGTTTCCAAATAGCCCGCGCGGCCGCCCGTTTTCCCATTACCACTCAAAACCATCAACTCCCATAAGCCCGATCAATGACCACCGAACTTCCTGTCCTCAAACCTGCCGATTTTGCATCCGATCAAGACGTGCGCTGGTGTCCCGGCTGTGGCGACTATTCGATTTTGGCTCAGATGAAAAAAGTCCTTCCGGAAATCGGGGCGACTCGCGAGAACACCGTGTTTATTTCCGGGATTGGTTGTTCCAGCCGTTTTCCGTACTACATGAATACGTATGGGATGCACAGCATTCACGGTCGGGCACCCGCGTTTGCGACAGGATTGAAATCAACTCGCCCGGATCTCGATATTTGGGTCATTACCGGTGATGGCGACGCGTTGAGTATCGGTGGAAATCATTTCATGCACATTGTTCGCCGCAATGTTGATGTGAATATTGTTTTGTTCAACAACGCAATTTACGGATTGACAAAAGGTCAATATTCGCCAACGTCGAAAGTTGGCTCGGTCACCAAAAGTACACCACGTGGCTCGATCGACTATCCGCTCAACCCCATCTCCATCGCAGTTGCAGCGGAAGCAAGTTTCGTTGCCCGGACGATCGATACCAATATTCAACACCTCGTGGCGATGCTGAAACGGGCCGCCGGCCACAAAGGGACTTCCTTCATTGAAGTCTACCAAAACTGCAACGTCTTTAATGACGGAACTTGGGACTACGCCAAGGACAAAGAAACCAAGGAACAAACGACACTTGTTCTGGAACATGGCAAACCCCTTGTGTTTGCGGGAGGGACCAAGGGGATCCGACTGAACGGTTTCGTGCCGGAAATTGTCGATCTTGCCAACGTCGCACAAGACGACCTGTTGTTTCACGACGAAAAAGCGGTCAATTCGCAACTCGCATTCCTGCTTAGCCGGTTACGTTATCCGGATTTTCCCGAACCCATCGGTGTGTTCCGTGACATTGATCGACCGACCTACGATGAGATGATTAATTCCCAGATCGAGGATGCAATTGCCGAAAAAGGAAAGGGCGAATTGGCCAAGCTTTTCCATGCCGGTGATACCTGGACCGTGAGTTGAATTTTCCCGGGAAACGGCGAAAGCCATTGCGACCCGACGCCGTTGAGTGATTGGCCGGTGCGGCCCGAATGGAAGAGAGGCGCCTTGTCGTTGGCGACGACTTCGCGACTGGTAAAACCAAACTGTCAGTCCTGGTGACACCCAGCAGGAATTGAACAAAGATTCCATTGAGTTGAGCCGAATCTAGTCCCTGGTGGCGATCGGCAACGGTTCATTTGAAAGTTCCTGCTCCAGGAAGCCCCTCGAGTTGACATGCCCCACCGAGTCCTTGTTGTCGGAGAATATGGGACGCGCAATGGCGGTGAGAATTCGTTCCTGGCCGTTGCACCGGCGCTGATGAAACTCGGTTGGGAATTCCATGCCGCCGTTCCCGCCCATTCGGAATTCGCCAACGCGCTCCACGCTGCAGATATCGTTGTCCACGACTTCTCTCTCAAGACACTTGACGGTCAGAGAAAATCGCAGGTTGAAATCCGGTCTGACATTGCCAATCTCATTGGCTTCGTGCAGCCAAAGTTGATCCACTGCAACAGCCTTTCGACCAGCCGGATATGCGGTCCGGTCGCCCGTTCACTGAGGCAACCAAGCCTCGGGTACCTGCGCGACATCTTGAAGCTCAGCAAGCAAGCGGTTGCTGACATTAACATGCTTGATCGAATTATCGCCGTATCGGCTGCGACACGCACCTGGCATGGCAACCAGGGAGTTGACCTGAGTAAGACGTTGGTAGTTTACAACGGAGTCGACACTGATCTGTTCTTCCCGATGGCTGGCTCGGATCAGGCTGGGGTGGCTTGTCCGATCAGAACAGAACTCGGAATCCCTGTTGACTCGCCGGTATTGCTGTTTGCAGGACAAATCGGGATTCGAAAAGGAGTCGACACGCTCATTGACGCTTTCCTGAAGGTCGCCGAACTCATTCCGCAAATCCAGCTTCTGATCGCAGGCAGCAGGCACTCGCAAAAGCAGGAAGCGGTGGAGTTCGAAAATCAGCTCAAGTGCATGATCGAATTGTCAAAGTACAAGAACAATGTTCATTGGCTGGGAACGAGAACTGATATCACTTTGCTGATGCGGACTGCAACGATCCTCGTTCACCCTGCTCGCCAGGAACCTCTTGGCCGCGTGCTGCTCGAGGCTGCGGCGAGCGGACTTCCGATCATCACAACTCGTGTCGGTGGTTCGCCGGAAATTCTTTCTCGTGATGGATTTGACGCGTTTCTGATCGAACCCGATGATCCGATTGAACTGGCCGAACGAATCCTGAACCTGATCAATGACCCACAGCGACTCGAAGAATTGAAAGTGAATCTTCGAGAAACAGCCAACTTGATTTTCTCGATCCAAAACTGTTCCCGGGGTCTGGACGCTCAGTACCGCTGGTTATTGGAGCAATGAAATTTGTGAGCTTTGGTGCGACGCCAACAACCCGTTCCTGGACGACTTATTTGGGATTCAATTTGCTGCCTCGAAATCAGTGACGTCTCCAGAGTTTGATGCGACGGTCAGACGTCGAAATTCAAAGAATATGCTTGGGATTGTCTGATAAACGGGAAACCGATGGTTGAAGTTTCGACGGTCCAGTGCGAGAATAAAGTCGTCGGGTGAGCGAACTATCAATGGTAGCGTCATGGCGAATATCTCCAGAAGTGACTTCCTCGAAGGAATCAGGAAAAGCGGTATTGTCGCCCCGGAGCGACTTGCCGATTTGCTTGAAAACGTCACCGAGGAGTCGCCCGAAGCGATTGCAGTACTACTGGTTCGCGAAGCCCTGGCGACGAAATGGCAAGCTAAATACCTGATGTCTGGCCGCAGCCGATTGGACATTGGAAGCTACCGGTTACTGGACCGAATCAACCGAGACGAATTCGGCGATCGCTTCTTGGCCATTCATACGTCGCTGGCTCGCAAAGTCGACATCCAGGTGTTGCCGTTCACGCTAACCAAAGATCAAGCCAGCCGCGATCGATTTATTCAAAAGGCCAGTCTCGCCGCACAGCTGGATCATCCCAATCTGACTCATGTCTACGATATTGATCAGGAAGGCGGACGGTATTACCTTGTCACCGAACATGTTGAGGGGAAATCGCTTGAGGATATCGACGTTTCGACGCTTTCCGACACGATGATTGCCCGCATCATCAGTCAAGCCGTCGATGGTATCTGCTACGCTCATCAACATGAAGTGATTCACGGTTGCATCGGTCCGGCAGACCTGATGCTGGACAGTCATCAGCAAGTCAAAATTCAGCACCTTCCCCTCTCGCCATTGCGGCATCAGATATCCGGGAACAAAGACCAGCCAAGAACGGAACAGGATTTCTCGGCGATCGCCAGAATCGGATCCTTCCTGCTGAAAAAAGCCAACATTTCCAATCCTGAGCGACGAAACCAGCTGGCAATTGCGTTTGAAAAACTCAGTGATGCCACTGCCGAATCGGTCGCTGAAACTACCAAAACTCTTGAACAATTCCTGGCCGTTGGATCGAAGCAAACGGGATTCGATCCTGGTGGCTTTGAGCAGCCAATCGAAACCACGTCGACCCCACGCAAAAAAAAACAGCGTGCTCCGGAGAATATGCCGCTACCGCCGGAATCGATCAATCCAGGGTACCTGAAACGTTTGTGGAAGGATAACCCCATCGCCGTCATCGGGACGTCGCTGGTAATTGCACTGATGCTTGTGGGAGGTTCCGTGTATGGCGGAATCGCATGGCTGGGCAAGCTCTCTCCGCCGGTCGCCGATCCGGTGGAAATCGAAGATTCAGATTCGAGTACCGTCCAGGAACCCAGGATCGCAATTACGAATCCTCCGAGCGTAGAAGCAACGCTCAATCCATCGCCCCGACCTTCAAGGCCAAACCAGATTTCGCCCGCGATTCCGACAGACGAGGAAATGAGCGAGTTCCTGGCGGAAATGGAAAATGGCACCGGCCAACGCGAATTGGACAAATCGAAAAACAGGAGAGTGAAGCTGGATCAAGCGACTGACAGAGAAAAACCAGCTTCGCCGGCGATGAAAAACGAGCTTGACGTCCCGTCGTCAGATGACCAGTTTGCCGGCAAAAATGCGGCGGAACCAGGGTCATCGGGTGAACCATCCGCCCATCCTGAATCCTTGCCAAAGTCCACCGACTCGACAGCGGCAATCGAGACGAAGAACGAGGCCGAGCCCGACAAATCAACTCAACTTTCGCCGACGGATAACGCGGCGATGGCGGACGGGGAAGTGACTGACATGAAACCGGTGCACAATGACCTGACCGTCATCCGAGGCATTGCGGGAAAAACTCAGGCGACGCTTCAAAACGGGGAAGTCACGTCGCTGGAACAAATTGCAGCCATGAGTCCGGAAGAAATTCAAACGGCGCTTCGAAAGGGTGGCTGGGGAACTGCCAACAAGATCGCCGAATACAAAGACTGGATTTCCCAAGCCAAAGTCATGGTCGGCGACGAAAGTCCGATGAAAACTTCGCCGGCTGACAACCATACCGACGCTGCGGTTCCCGATTCCAACGGCGTGTTCGCCAATTTCCCTCGCGTTACCGATCTGCCGCCGCTGGAATCGACGGCCGAGATAAAAATCGCGGACTTGATCATCAAGAAACAATACCTTTTGGGAGCAGAGCTGATCTGTGAACCAGGCGCGGTTGAGGGAAGAACAACGTTTGAACTGGAACGCTCCATGGATGACAACCAGACGTGGATTGTCGGAGTCAGGAAAAGCCCTAACCAGGATGCGACTCCGATTGCGTTATTCCGCAAGTCGGAAACGGCTTTCCATTTTCAGTGGCTCCCGGAAGCCGTTTCGGACAAGAATGCGAGCAAGCTGGCACCCTACCTCTGCAACTGTTTCGTCAAGTTGATTCTTCCAGAAGACGAATCGACTGTTTTGACGCTGAGAACTCCCTTGAAGATTGCCGATCTTCGCTTGACGACCGAAGCACTTTGGAACGAAGTTGAAGTACTGATTCCGGCGATGCCAGAGCCGGAAAATATTGTCGTCGAAGTGCTTCCGCTGCAGATCCCAAATGTTGACACCAGAATTCCAAACAGTCGAGTCGAGCGGGGAAACCCCGCCCGAATCTGGCTGAAAAGGGACGACAAGACTGGGTTCCTGTGGATTCAAGTCTCCGGTGAACTCCGATCCCGATTAAAGCTTCGATCAAATTTGATGCTGTTGGTACAAGGACAGGCCAAACCAGTGCCAAGAATGCAAACGCTCCAGGAGTTAGCTCTTACGCTTGACGCGGCCGCAGTCCGGGCTCAACTGACGTATGAACAATTCTCCAAACCTGTTTCCATGAAAAAGGACGACTTCGACCGACAGAAATCCCAGTTCTTGCGGGATGCAAAAACAAAGCAAGCGATGAAAGATCAACTCATTAACTATGGTGAAATCCTGCCAAAAATAATGAACCAGCCGATCTCGGTTCGGGTCTATTCCAAACTCGGCAACTTCCAGACGGTCCTGGCGGTCACCGATCCGACGCTCGAGCAGGAACCGAAATAGCCGCCGGGTTTGCCGAATGAACCTGGATCAGCATCGCACTCGGCACAATTCACGTCATTTTATTACCTCTGCCCCAATTGAAATTACAAACGATGATCCGAGTTGGTATTGTTGGGGCAACCGGTTACACCGCCCTGGAACTCTTGAACATTCTACTGCGGCATCCGGAAGTCAAGGTTACGCAGCTGACTTCGCGGGATGAATCCTGCCCCCCGCTATCAGCAGTCCATCCCGGTTTGCGGGAACGGCTGGACCTTAACTTTTCTCCGCTTGAGATCGATACATTCTCAGCGCAGGTTGACTGTGCGTTTTGTTGCTTGCCCCACGCGGCGTCGGCCGAAATCGTGTCGCAATTGCTGGCGAAAGGCATGAAGATCGTTGACTTTAGCGCTGACTACAGGCTCAACGATGTTGAAACATTTGAAACCTGGTATCAAGTCAGGCATCCCGACGCGCAACGAGTTGGGAAAATTGCCTATGGCATTCCCGAGTTGTTTCGTGACCAGATCAAGATCGCTCAGTTGGTTGCCAACCCGGGCTGTTTTCCGAGCTCAGCGCTGATCCCCCTGGCTCCTTTGCTGAAAAAATCCTTGATCAAGGCGTCACCTATCATCGTCGATTCCAAAACCGGTGTTTCCGGTGCAGGACGCACACCCAACCTCAAATTTCATTTTCCCGAATGCAACGAATCAGTGACCGCGTACGGAATGGGGACCCATCGACATATGCCGGAAATCGACCAGATTGTCAGGCGTTTCTCCGGAGTCAATATTTCAACGACCTTCACGCCTCACTTGATTCCGATGGATCGCGGGATCCTTTCCACCATTTATCTGCAACCACAGTCCGGAATCACGACCGAACACCTGTTCGCAGAGCTTTCCGAATTCTACTCCGATGAGCCATTTGTTCGGGTCACGGGTCAAATACCGACTACCAAAGATGTCGCTCACACTAATTTCTGTGACATATCGGTGGGACAATGCAGAGACATGACCGTCATCGTGAGTGTCTTGGACAACCTGATCAAAGGCGCTTCGGGAGCGGCCGTTCAAAACTTCAATGTGATGTTTGGATTGCCTGAAACGCTGGGGCTACTGTAAATCCGGCCGATTCGTACAATTTTTCGTTCTGGTGAACGGGCTCGCCGATAACGCCTGACGGACTCAACCGAACTCAAAACAATTTTTCTTCATTTCAGGTGGCAATCGATGGGGCTTCCAAAAGGGTTTCAGTTCAGCGGCACCTCCTGCGGGATCAAACCATCTGGATCGTTGGATGTGGCCATCATTTCAACGCGTTCCGCTGGTACCGCGGCGGGCGTTTACACGCAAAACGTGGTGCGTGCTGCGAGCATTGACTGGAATCGTCAACTGACACCTACAAATTGTTTTCGCGCTGTCGTAATCAATTCTGGAAACTCGAATGCCTGTACCGGGAGTCAGGGGACCGAAGACAACCGGCAGATGGCGATTGAAGTCGCCGGACTCCTGAATGCTTCGGATGACCAGGTCTTGGTCCTTTCAACCGGTGTCATCGGACACCCTTTGCCCATGGAAAAGGTCCGAACCGGAATTCGAAATGCCGTCTCATTGCAGTCGGATTCGCAGGACAGTTTTGATACCGCGTCAACGGCGATCCTGACAACCGACAATGGACCAAAGACCGTTGCCAAGACAATTCGTTTCGGTGACGCTGAAGTTAACATTGCCGGAATGGCCAAGGGGGCTGGCATGATTGGTCCCAATATGGCGACGATGTTGGCGGTGATGATGACAGACGCAAAAATCAGTGCGTCCGATGCACAACGGATATTGACCCGAGCTGCCGAACAGTCGTTCAATCGAATCAGCGTGGAGGGTCATACCAGTACTAATGATGCATTGCTGTTGGTTTGCAGCGGTGGCTCCGGAATCGTTTTGCAATCGGAAACCGAACTGGCTCATTTTTCGGACGAACTGACATCAAGTTGTATCGAACTGGCGAAACGCATTCCCTCCGACGGTGAGGGAGCAAGTCATCTGGTGACGATTCACGTTCGAGGCGCCCAGTCCGAGCAGGACGCTGATCGAGTCGCGCGTACCATCGCGGCCAGCGCATTGGTCAAAACTGCGATCACAGGATCGGATCCAAACTGGGGGCGAATCGTCTCGGCGGCCGGTTATGCGGGAGTTCCCATGACTGTCGAAGAAACGGATCTCACGCTCAACGGGCTTATCGTGTTCAGAAACGGCCAACCCGTCGGTTTTGATCCGCCAACGGTTAGTCAGTCAATTTCCAGTCAGTTTGAAACGTTGATCGATTTGAAAATCGGTTCAGGTCCGGGAGCGGCCACGCATTGGACCAGTGACCTGACTGTGGATTACGTTCGGTTCAACTCAGAATACACGACCTAGCACCGAGTTGTGGAAAACGAAACATCCTCTGCGAAACGCAGGTTCATCCGAATAGAACTCATAACCGGTTTATCCGTTCAAGCTTTTGGGCAGGTTGCATCAAAAGCCGGCAGGCCTTATGAATGGCCACGATTTGGAGACTATTTTTCGTTGTGGCCTCAAGCCATATCAACAAGGCTTTCTCACCCCGTGTTGAGCAGGGTCGGCATTCATTTGCTGGCCCTGCTTTTTTTGTGCCCTGAACCTGTCTGCTCCGACAAGGGCCTCTGCCGTGGTTGAACGCCCGCAGAAGATGGTCCGCCTCGGAGACCGGCTTGGCGAAATTTATCGTGACGCGGGATTGACGAATCTGATCGCCTCGCGACGATAGAAACAGGAGTCTGGGCGTTTGACCACCCAATCGGTCCGGAATCGGAATCGCCGGATGGGGCGTGATCTTCCATGGAACACATTTTTTTGCAACATTTGACCTCCTCGGTTGACATCCGCCGATGTCCACATACTCTTTACCATTGCTCGATTTCAGCAGCACGCAGCAATTTGACGATTTGGGTTGGAATTAACAATCAAAGTCGACTCATGGTCGACTTTGATGGACATTGACGCGGAGAAAAAATGGACGACGACGATCTTTTGGATCCACTGGACGAACCTGGCGATGACGACGATGTAAGCCAGGATGACGAGAGCAGCGATTCGCTGCTGGACGTGACTGCTGCTCCGATCGACAAACTCGATGTTGAGATTGTCGACGAGTTTGATGAAGACGACTTCGACGAGGACTTCGACGATGACTTCGAGGAAGAAATCGTAGGGGAATACGATCTGGAAGACGATCGGTACGGAAGTGATTTCGACAAAGAGTTTGGACATCTGACGGACCCGGCCAAGACCGGTCCCAAGAAATCCGCTGATTCGAAGAAAGCCGAAAAGAAGAAAAAGTAGCCAGGTCATCAAGGGAAAAACGTCGAGCCGTGGGTCGACGTATTGCTCGCGTGACTCCCTTGCTCTCAGACCGTACTTGGTGAGCCTTTTTGCTGGAGTAAGTTCGATGCCGGTGCTTGGATCAAGCGGATTTACCCCTCATGCTGACAATGCCATCGAGGCAGTTGGTTCCCTCTCGTCTACCCTTGAAACCCCGTAAGGGGGACCTCGACGACATGTCCCGGTGAAATAAGGGATTCGCTGGCGTCATTTACACGTTGCGGCAGTTTAGAGATAATTTGCCGTTTCTTGACGCACGAAATCATCAACTGGCTGAAGCATCGTCCTGGTCGGTACGTTTTCCAATTCCGACGCACGGGATGATCGTTCGCCAGTCGCCCGAATACGAGCCGAACTAACCGCGTAAGAGCCCAAAGATATGTCTACACCGCTGAAGGCATCCAGCATGTTCCGACCTTTTGAAAACAATCCGAGTTTTCCCAAGCAGGAAGAAGCCATCCTTGAGTTTTGGCGCGATCAGTCGATCTACGATCAGTCGCTCGCGCAACGTTCCGGCGGCCCACGATATGTCTTTTTCGAAGGCCCGCCGACCGCCAACGGCAAGCCGCACCCCGGACATTGCCTGACCCGGGCGATCAAGGACCTATTCCCGCGCTACAAGACAATGCGGGGTTATTACTGCGAACGTAAAGCGGGCTGGGATACCCATGGACTGCCCGTCGAAGTCGAAGTCTGCAAAGAGCTGGGAATTCACTCGAAGGAAGAAATCGAGGAATTCGGCGTCGAGCCGTTCATTCAAAAGTGTCAGCAGTCCGTCTGGCAATACATGCAGGAATGGGAACGGCTGACCGAGCGGCTTGGTTTCTGGGTCAAACTGGACGAAGCGTACGTAACTTATCACCAGACTTACGTCGAATCTGTCTGGTGGTCGCTGAAGAATCTCTTTGACCGTGGGCTGCTTTACCAGGGCCACAAGATCATCTGGTGGTGGGCGCAGGGTGGGACGGCCCTGAGCAGCGGCGAGGTTGGCCAAGGTTACAAGACCGTGATGGACCCCTCGGTCTACGTGTTGTTTCCTTTGCTTGACCGTGAAAATACCAGTCTGCTGGTTTGGACCACGACACCCTGGACATTGCCCAGCAACCAGTTTGCCGCCGTCAATGAGAACATTGAGTACGTCACGGTTCACGATCCGGAGCTGGATCAGAATATTATTTTCGCCAGGGATTTGGTGGAAACGATCAGCCACAAGGTCAAACGCGAACTCGAAATCATTTCGACCGAGATGGGTTCGGAACTCGTTGGTCAAAGATATCAGCCTCCGTTTGACTATTACTACAAGTCACAAGGCAACCAGACGGGTGAATTGGTCGATGGTGGATCCCAGCACGTTGCCTGGCGTGTCACGTCGGCAAATTTCGTGACGACCGAAAGTGGCAGTGGCGCGGTTCACGAAGCGCCCGCCTTTGGCGAAGTCGACTACGAACTGTTGGTCACCGAACAGGCCCGTTTCAAAAACGGACAAGGGCCGCAGATGATTTGCGCCGTTGGACCCAACGGAAAATTTACGTCGGAAGCATCGGACTACGAGGGCCAATGGGTCAAAGATGCCGACAAACCGATTGCACGGCGGCTGAAGGAAGAAGGCAAGCTGTACCATCAAGAGCAATATCAGCACGAATACCCGTTCTGCTGGCGTGCGGACGATGATCCGTTAATCCAGTATCCGCGCGAAAGCTGGTTTGTCCGGACCACTCAATTCAAAGACCAGATGCTGGCCAATAACCAAAAAATCAATTGGCTTCCGGAACACATCAAAGACGGTCGGTTCGGGAACTTCCTGGAATCCAACGTCGATTGGGCACTCTCTCGCGAACGGTATTGGGGAACACCCTTGCCGATCTGGGTTTGCGAAAGTACCGGCCGAGCGGAAGCAATCGACTCCTGGGACAAACTGGTTTCCAAGCCCGGTGCCCGCGGAATGGACGTCTGGGAGGCCGCCAAAGCCGACAACCCGAATCTGCCGGACGACCTCAAAGTCCACAAGCCCTACATCGATCACGTCACTTACGATTCGCCATTCGAAACGGGAGCAAGAATGCGACGTGTCCCCGAAGTGATCGATTGCTGGTATGACAGTGGAGCGATGCCGTTCGCACAATGGGGGTATCCGCATCGGGGCCAAGAGCAATTCAAGGCCCAGTTCCCGGCCGATTTCATCAGTGAAGCCCTGGATCAGACGCGTGGCTGGTTTTACAGCCAACTGGCCATCAGCACTTTGTTGTTTGGGGAGGACGCGGCCGAAGGTCATGAAACGGTTCCCTACCCACACCCATTCCGGAATTGCATCGTGCTTGGTTTGATGTTATCGGAGTGGTGGGAAGACAAGGACAAGAACATCTATCTGACGCCGGAAGAAGCAAAAGCGGCTCCTTCGAGCACCACTCAGACGGTTGGCAAAATGTCCAAGAGTCTTCGCAACTACCGCGCGCCGCAGGAAATTTTCGACCACTATGGTGCCGATGCGCTGCGTTGGTATTTCTTTGCCAAGCAACCGCCCTGGACCTCGATCCAATACAGCGAACGCCAAATCAAGGAGAGCATCCCGGAATTTTTGCTTCGACTTTGGAATGTTTACAATGGATTTTTTGTTCAGTACGCAAACTTGGACGGATTTTCTCCGTCGTCGTTGACTGATCCGGGTCAACTCGCCGAGGGCGACTTTGTGGGCGGCGAAGGCTATCGACCGCTGGATCGACGCAGCGAACTTGATCGCTGGATTCTCAGTGAATTGCACCAGACGCTCGACATCGTGATCCGGGCAATGGATCAGTACGACAACTATTCCGCATGCACGCGGATCTCCAGCTTCGTTGACGCATTGAGCAATTGGTACGTTCGCCGCAGTCGTGATCGTTTCTGGTCCAAGGACAAACGTTCGCCCGACAAACTGGACGCGTATTGGACGCTTTATGAATGCCTGACGACAACCGCCAAAATGGTTGCGCCATTTGTCCCGTTCATGGCCGAAACAATCTGGCAAAACCTGACCAGCGTTTTTGACGGTCGGGCAACCGCGAGTGTTCACCTTTGCGATTACCCCACCCCGAATCCGGACAAAATCGATGAGGCACTTTCGCGGCGGATGGGGTTATTGAGGGAAATCGCGTCGTCCGGACTTTCGGCTCGCATGAACGCAAAACTGAAAGTCCGTCAGCCACTGTCAGGCGTAACCGTTGTGCTCAACGACCCTGTTGACCAGGACTGGCTGGAAGCACATGGCGAGTTGTTGAAAACCGAACTGAACGTACAGAGCGTGACGTACACTACCGATGCCGGCGAATTTGTGACTTACCAGATTGTGCCGAATTTCAAGCGTCTGGGTCCGCGCGTCGGCAGATTGATGCCGAAACTCAAGCAGGCGTTTCAGCAAGCCAATGGGGCCGCGATCCTTTCCGAGTTGACGCAGAACAACCAGGTGAGCCTGGTCGTCGACGGCGAGGCCATCGAACTGGATCAGGACGATGTCGAAGTCCGCTTGCAGGCGAACGAAGGCTGGGCGGCAGCTCAAGGCCCACAAGCGGTAATCGTACTGGCCACCGAATTAACGCCCGAGTTGATTCGCTCTGGTCTCGCACGCGATGTCAACCGGCTGGTCCAGGAACGACGTAAAGGCCTGGATTTGGAACGCTCGGATCGAATCGATCTTTACCTTGTGGCTGACTCCGATGAGCTCCACCAGGCGATCACCGAAAATGCCGAGTATCTGAAACGCGAGACACTGGCAAGAATACTTGTTCAGGAAACCCCAGACTTTTCGGTGGAAAGCGAAGATTGCAAAGTCGGAGAAGGCAGCCTGAAAATCTACATGCAGGTGACAGGTGGCACCGATGCCTGATCGATTTAGGATCTCGGTGCTCATTTCCGGTGGCGGAACGACGCTCAAGAACCTGGTCCAATGTCGCGACCGTGGCAAATTGAATGTCGATATCGTCCAGGTTCTCTCCAACAATCCCACCGCCGGTGGATTGGAAATTGCGGCCGATGCCAAAATTCGCACGACAGTGATCAACCATAAAGACGTTAGCGGAATCGAGCCGTTCAGCAGCGAGATCTTTGAATCGATACGGAAATGCAAAGCCGATCTCGTAGTGATGGGGGGATTCCTGCGTCGCGTCAAGATTCCGTGCGATTTTGAGAATCGTGTGATCAACATCCACCCGAGCCTGATCCCCTCGTTTTGTGGCAAGGGCCATTACGGGTTTCGCGTCCATCGCGGCGTCATCGAGTACGGATGCAAGATCAGTGGATGTACCGTTCATTTTGTCGACGACCAATACGACCATGGCCCCATCATCGCGCAGACTGCGGTTCCGGTCCTCAACGATGATACTCCCGAGGATCTGGCGAGGCGCGTGTTTGAGAAAGAATGTGAACTGTATCCGCAGGTAATCAACTCGATTGCCGCGGGCCACGTGACGATATCCAATCGCCGGGTGAAGATAATGTAAGCCAAGGATCGTCTCATTTTGGTCCGCAAAAAAGCTCACGCACCCCAACGGGAGCGTCTGATTCGGAATCAAAACCCGCAAACAAATACGATGTTGACCCATCCTCCGATCTACAGGGATACGACCATGTCCGATATGAAAATACAGAAACAGGACATCTGCGATATCGGCAAACGAATTTATTCCAAAGGTTTTGCGGCCGCCAACGAAGGCAACCTCTCGATTCGCGTCGACGACAATACCGTTTTGTGTACGCCGACAAGGCATTGCAAAGGATTCATGACGCCAGACGACATTTGCACGGTTGACATGACCGGCAAACAAGTGGCAGGGAAACTGAAACGGACCAGTGAGGTTTTGCTTCACATCGAGATCTATCGACAGCGGCCCGAAATCACGAGCGTGGTCCACTGCCATCCACCCTATGCCACTGCATTTGCGGTCGCCCATGAGCCGATTCCCAATTGCGTCCTGCCTGAGCCCGATATCTTTTTGGGAGAGGTCCCGATCGCGGCCTATGCGACGCCCGGTAATCAGAATTTTGCCGAGACGATCTTGCCATTTGTGGACCGAACGAACATTATCGTGCTCGCCAACCATGGCACTGTCAGTTACGAATCGGATATCGAAACCGCATATTGGTTGACAGAAATCCTGGATGCTTACTGTCGAATCTTGATTCTGGCTCGTCAATTGGGGGGGATTCGGTACTTGCCGATTGAAAAAGGCCGTGAGTTGTTGGCCATGCGGAAGGACTGGGGGTTTTCTGACCCCCGTTCCGAAGCCGCGGACTGGTCGAAAAACATCGCCGATTTCGCGTCTTTCAAATCCAGCTGGCCGAACTCGGAACTCGAGCAATTGGCCTTTCCGGCCCATCCGAGCGTTCGTCCGGTATCGAGTCATGACCCCGAAAAGCTTGCCTCGCGAACACGCCGTGCAGGCGATGTTTCCATGGAACAGCTCGTCGAGTTGATTGCCGAACGGGTTGTAAAGAAACTCCGTGAGGGAAACTAACTCCCAAAGATTCGATCCCAATACCAATGACGAACATCCGGTTGCCGCAATCCTCGCCGTGATTCCCGTCTAGATCGGTAGCCTCGCATTTGTGAGTTGAGGTAATTGAACGGGCTTGACGCTGACGATCGGGCAAACTTGAGTGGATCAAGAATGTCAAGATTTGACGTTTATTCGGTTCTTGCGATTGGGTCCGGTCATTTCCGGGAAAATGATTAGCATAATCATGTGGTTCCGATGGCCACCTTTCCGAATCTTCCGGTATTCAGAGATCACACTCTTATTACGGAAGTAGTGCCATGCTAGCGAAGTTTGCTGCCTCAGCGGTAATTGTCCTCGGAATTATCTGCTCGGACGCGCTTGGTCAACAGCCATACTACCAACCCGATGTTCGCTCGAATGTTGGTCCGGCTTCCTACACGGGCCCTCACGACAACCAGGACGACGCTGCGGCACAAGAGCTGAAGGATACCGTTCGCAAGTTGGAATTGCGGTTGGCCGAGTTGGAAAACGACGTGATGAATAAGCTCGATTCCAAGCCCGCGGAGGAAACGGTCGACGCGAGCGAGGATGTGAACGAACGGCTTTCCAAGCTGGAAAAGGACCTGGAGACGCAAGACAAAGCCGTCGACAAACTCGAGAGTGCCGTTCCGGAATTTGTCGTCAGCGGTCACAAGAACCCAAAAATGAAGTTCTTTGGTCGACTCCACCTCGATTACTGGGCATTTCCAAGTGTCGACGACACCATCATTCCGGTGGAAGGCATCAATCCACAGGATCGGGTAGAGTTTCGCCGAATGCGACTGGGTGTCTCGGGTGATCTTACCGACAACATGCTCTACAAGATCGAATTGGAATTCGCCGGTGGTAACAACCCATCGTACCGCGATGCATTTCTTGGTTTCAAAGATCTGCCATTGCTCAGAACGGTACTGATCGGAAATCAGAAACGACCGTACGGATTGGACCACCTTAACAGTAGTCGATACAACGTCTTCTTGGAGCGACCGTTTATTGTCGAGGCGTTCAATCAGGACTCTCGACGGCTTGGCATCGCCAGTTATGGTGTTTCCGAAGACGAAGGCTGGAACTGGCGGTATGGAGTATACAATCAGGAATTGACACAAAACCAGGCAGGGTACGTTGGTGACCACTACCAGGCTGAATTTGCCGCTCGAATTGCCCGCACCGCCTGGTACGACGAATCTTCCGGCGGCCGGGGCTATGCTCACTTTGCGTTGAGCGGAATGGTTGGCACGCCCGATGGTCGCACTGGAAGCCTCAACAATCAGGCTCGCTACCGGACGCGTCCTGAAGCACGCACAACCGCCCGCTGGTTGGACACGGGACGAATCGATGGAGCCAATTCCAATTCACTGATCGGATTGGAATCGGTTATCAATATTGGTGCATTCAACTGGACGTCGGAGTACATGCGAACCAATGTCGATCGTAATGACGCCGTTGGAGAGGATGTTGCGTTCGACGGGGGCTATACTCAAGTCTCGTACATGTTGACCGGTGAGCATCATCCGTGGGACCGGGAGTCCGGAACACTGGGCCGACTAAAACCTCATGAGAACTTCTTCCGGGTCAGAGATTGCGATTGCAACACCCAACTTGGCAAGGGTGCCTGGGAAGTTGCCTTTCGATACTCCTACGCTGACCTGAACGATTTTGACATCCAGGGAGGTGAGGCGAACTCCTACACATTCGGCGTAAACTGGTATTGGAATCCTTATGCTCGAATGCAATTCAACTACATCTTGGGCGACCTCTCGTCGGGCCGCAATGGATTGGGACAGGGTGACTACCAGATCGCAGGCGTTCGATGGATGGTGGACTTTTAGTCTCGCCAGCATCGTGTTGTTTCAATCAAACCAGAGCCCGATACGAATCTATTCACAGAGTGATCATTATGAAAAACGGAATGAAAATTATTGCCGCCCTGTCGATGGCGTTTGCAGGAATGCTGGGTACGAGTGCAATGGTCAACCACGTAGCTGCCACCACGGCCATCGAGTGCGGATGTGGAAAACGGCTTTGCGATGGACGCTGCCGGTTGCTTCATCGGAAATCGACATGTCAAACCTGTGACACCCAATGCGGTTGTGTTGAGTGTCCTCAGTGCGCATGCGAGGTCTGCAAGCTTGAAGTCGACAACAGCAAGATCAAGAAAACCTGCTTTCAAGTCGAGCAGAAAACGATTTGTGTACCGCCAGTTCGCCTGCCCTGGAAAAAAGACTGCCCTCCGGTAACGTCAAAAACGAAAACCGTCAACGTATTGAAAACGCATTCCTACGAATGCCCAAACTGTACCTACAAGTGGACCCTGCAAAAGCCTGTGGTAATGGAAACTTCCGATCAGGGGGCTGCGCCAACCAAGGAGGTGGTAACTGCACCACCAGCCGATTCCAGCTTTCTGGTAACATCTCCAGGCGTGGCAACTCAAAATGTATCATCGCCGGCTCCGCTGCCTGGTCTGATTTACGGTTCATCAACATCCAATCGTCGATGACGAACTGATTCAACCGATCAGCCGATTCATTTCTCCGTCAGCAACCCATCCTGCGTGGCGATCAAGAGGGGCTTTCCGTGAATTTCCGGAAAGCCTTTTTTCTTTCGACTGACTGGTCCGTCATGTTGGAATCTGCCTGACCGCATGACGGCCTGCACACGTCAACGGTCGAGTTGCTGCAGGCAGTTGGAGATTGAGCAGTCATTCTGCAGACGCGATGACTTTCAGAAAAGTCGATTCATACCGTTGAGTGCAGCGACGCGGTAAGCTTCCGCCATCGTCGGATAGTTGAATGTTGTCTCCGTAAAGTACTTGATCGTATTGGCGGAACCTTGTTGAGCCATGATCGCCTGGCCAATGTGGATGATTTCTGAGGCACTGGAACCAAAACAGTGAATTCCGAGAATCTCCAGCGTTTCCCGGTGAAACAGGATTTTGAGCATGCCGACACGCTGCCCAATGATCTGGGCCCGAGCCAGGCTTTTGAAGTTGGCCACCCCAACTTCGTAGGGAATTTTCTCGGAAGTCAACTCTTTTTCCGTTTTGCCGATGCAGCTGATTTCGGGACTGGTATAGATGCCAGATGGAATTTCGCCGACCAGTTTACAATGATCCTCGTGCGTGCCCAAGATTCGCATCGCGGCCGCGCGGCCCTGAGTATACGCGGCGCTGGCAAGTGAAGGAAAGCCGATCACATCTCCCACGGCAAACACGTTTTCGACCGTAGTTTGAAAACATTCGTTGACACTCAGATATCCACGACTGTCTGGTACCAGACCCAGGTTCGCCAGCCCAAGGTCATTGGTGTTCCCCGTCCGCCCGATCGCCCACAGCAAAACGTCGGTTTTGAAGTGCTTTCCGCTTTTCATGTGAGCAATCACGCCATCGTCCAATGGCTCAATTTTCTCGTAACTCTCATGGTGGCGGATAACCACTCCTCGTTCTCGCATGTGATACCCCAG
The DNA here is from genome assembly GCA_024642205.1 of Planctomycetaceae bacterium. Taxonomy (GTDB): domain Bacteria; phylum Planctomycetota; class Planctomycetia; order Pirellulales; family Pirellulaceae; genus Mariniblastus. The sequence goes on from JAHEBQ010000018.1 coordinate 62,207, forward strand.
TGCATCGCTGATTTCGTCGTCCAGGAAATCCAACAATTCACCGCGTCCGTTGACCAGATTGATTTTGATCGCCAGGTTGCGAAACATTGACGCATACTCGCAACCGATAACGCCCGCCCCCAGGACCGTCATGGAATGAGGCTTGCGATCCAGGCTCAAAATCGTGTCGCTGTCGAAAATGCGGGGGTGATCAAAATCAACGTCTTCTGGATGATACGGCCGAGAACCGACGGCGATGATCACGTGGTCGGCTGTAATGGTTTCTCCTTCATTGATCGATATCGTGTTCGCATCGACAAACCTCGCGTGCCCGAATTTGACTTCCACATCATTGCGATTGTAAAAATTCCGACGCATCGTCTCCTGGCTCGCGATGACTTGCTGGGCAGATTTGGTCAACTCGGCAACACTGGGTTTGGCGTTGATTCCGCAATTCTGCAAAAGCGGATTGTTGAGGGCTTCCGTCAAACGATAGATGGCAAAACGTAAAGCCTTGCTCGGAATCGTTCCCCAGTGGGTGCATCCACCGCCAATCCTTCCGAACCGCTCGATCAAAACCACGCGCTTGCCAGCCTTGGACAGTTGCATCGCCGCCCCTTCGCCCCCGGGGCCCGATCCGATAACCACTACATCTGTCGTACGTTCCGTCGTCACTGGATCCTCTATTCTGTTGTTGCAAGGCGACTGGACGTATGGGAATCGAGGCTCAGTCCGATCCGCCGGTTCCTGGATACGTCGCGAATCAACGATTGTGACATTACGAACCGAGTTTCGCAATCGTCATCATCCCTGACGGTCTCACTCCGCATCTTTCGTGATCGAAGAAAATCGACCGTCGAACCGGCGAGGCACATCGTTGAGAAAAAACCGCCATGCGAGGTTTAGTTACAAGACGCGACGGCGAGGACATGCAGAAACCGGGTACCGAACACTGGATGCCGCGTACTGCGTTTTGAATTTTCGACCCGGGCAATCGTCATTGCCTGGAATCCGCCAACCGATTCGCAACGCCCAGAAATTCCAACTCTGGTGCGCATACGCCTTCCAGCAATTCGATCAAGTGCTGGCCCAGCACCGGTGCAAATTTGAAGCCGTGCCCGGACAATCCGGCCGCGAAAACCACGTTGGAAAACCCCGGATACCGGTCGACCCAAAAATGCCCGTCGGGAGACATCGTATACATGCAGGCGCTGTGATGAACCAGCCGCTGGCGACCAAAGTTCAGGTGCGATTTCATGAACGCAGTGGTGCGATCGAGTTCCGCCTGATTCAGACTACGATCCATCGTCCCAGGGCCCACAATTGGCGTTCCCCGGCTATGCTCGCAAATTTTCATCCCCAGGTAATCAATTTCCGGAAAACCATAAAAACAATCGCCGTTGTCCTGTTCCAGAAGAAAACAGGGAAATCCGTTCTCGATCCGCTGGTCAACGCGATCCAGTTGAAACCAATGCTGCTGTTTGCGCAACACCTGAAGTCCGAGAGGCAGATCGGGCAGCATTTCAGCACTCCATGCTCCAGTCGCAATGACCAGCCGCTTGCTCCTGAAATTACCCTGGTCCGTCAGAACCCGAACCACACCACTGTCTTCGACAAACCAGCGTTCAACGATCGCGTCGGAACAGATCTCGGCACCGCGTTTGACGGCTTGATTGACCATGGCCGCAACGCACAACTCGACTCGTAAGAACGCCGCATCGGGTTCAAACAAGCCAATGTGGTTTTCCGAGATCTTGAATAGTGGCAGGCGAAGCTGAATTTCACGGGGTGTGAATTGCTCGATCCTGAGATCGTGCAATTGCGCGCTGTGCAGAACACCTTCGATCACCTCGCTTTCGGGACGGCCGATCTGCAGCAACCCCGTCTTGGTAATCAGCTCTTTGATCTCAATTGACGTTCGATGGCGTTTGTTGAGTTCGTCCCACATCTCAAAGGCCCGGTTGGCGAGGGGCACGTAATTGGGATGCTCAAAATATGCGCGACGAATGATACGCGTCTGTCCATGAGAACTGCCACGATCGTGCGCCGGGCCAAAACGATCGATTCCCAGGACACGCCAGCCTTTGTTGGCAGCTTCGCGCAGCGCAGCACTGCCGATTCCGCCGAATCCAATCACAATACAGTCATATACGGTGGAATGTTCCGTCAACAGTCAGTTCCTTGGGATAATTACGGGGATTCACTGGTTGGGAATCACGAATCTTGAAGTGCTTCCCGGAGATTCCCGTCAGGGCTTGGCCAGGCTGATGCAAACCAGTTCATTATCGTTTCGAGCAAAGATGCATTTGTCTGCGAACGCCGGATGCGACCAGCAAACCCCGCCCTGGCGATTGGGTCTCCGCATTTGATCAGGTTTCAAAATACTCTCTCGACTGACGATTTTCAGGCCGGCTGGTGAGAGCCGACCGATCATCAACTCACCCTGTTCGTTCAGCATCCAGATGTTATCACCGTTGGGAACAAAGTGAATCGTGGCCCAGCGATCCTGCTTGACGGCCGACAAGTCCTCCCAAACTCGGGTGCCATCACTGGCCCGGATACATCGAAGCTGACCGAAACTGTCGACACCATAGATATGCTCACCGATCCAGATCGGCGTACTGATGATCGAGTGAATTGCCTTGGTGGTCCGCTCGTTGGGTCCGATTTCATGCCAGCGTTCAGCCACCGTCATGTCTTTTTCGGACAACTCCAGCATCATTGCTCCATCGTAAAACGACGTCAAGAAAATCCGGTTGCCCTGCACGACCGGCGTCGCTACTCCAATCGGCATTCGCGTCGGCTTGAAAGGATGTTGCCAGTAGGTTTTTCCAGTCAGCGGATCCAGGCCAGCAACGCTATCTCCCGTCCAACACACCAGGACATCGCGCCCATTCTGCCTGACTAAAACCGGAGAGCTATACTGGCCGCGGTCATCCAGTGCGCGCCAGGCTTCATTTCCGGTCAGTTTGTTGAAAGCGACGACGCCCGCCTGCTGGGCTCCCAATTGAAGGATCACGAGATCGCCAACGACAATTGGACTGGCCGCGATTCCCCAGATTGGCATCCGTTTGTCGGCGGAAATCTGATAGGATTCGTTGAGATCATTGGACCAAACGACTGAACCATCAGCGACCAGGACGCAATGCAATCGTCCCATCGCGCCGAGCGCAAAGGCATTACGCCCATCGATCGTCACAGCTGCCCTGGGCCCAGCCGTATAGGCAATGCGATACTCGGAATGGTAAGTGTGATTCCATATCGGTTTTCCGGTCCTCGCGTCAAAACACCGAATCGACTCATTCTGGTTCGGCTCGTCGAAGTCCATCAATAGAACTCGTCCATCGGCAACGGTGGGACTGGAATAGCCGGTTCCGATGGGCTGACGCCAAACCGGCTTCAGATCGTCTTTCGTGAATTCCGTCAACACCCCGGACTCACGCCAAACTCCGTCTCGATCCTTGCCACGCCATTGATTCCAGTCATCGGCGTTCAACGAATGGGAAAACGCGTTCACTAACGAAATCCCGATCGCGACAACCGCCAGCGCCATTGGACACCGAACGTAATCCATCTTATTCCCGTCACCCGACTGAACAACGATCGGATTTACCATTTCCTGTCCCTGTCAAAAAAACAATTTCGCAACTGAATCAAACGTGTCGATCGACACCAACGAAGTCCATGGTCGGGCGTCGATCGCCAGGCCCGGCTACTTACCAATCAATAGTTGGGCGTAGGCGGTCGAAAGTCGTCGGGGTTGATGGACCTGAACCATTCTATGGTCTTCTGCAATCCTTCTCGCAACGGAATCCTTGGCTCCCAGTCAAGATGTTTTCGAGCCAACGAAATGTCGGGTTGACGCCGAGTTGGGTCGTCTGGAGGCAGGGGTTCATAAATCAACTTGTTTCCTTTTCCAACCAACTCAATGGTCAACTCCGCCAACTGCTTGATTGTGTACTCACCGGGATTCCCCAGGTTGATTGGACCGATGAGATCGTTGGGCGCTGCCATCAAACGCAAGAACCCGTCGACCAGATCATCGCGATAACAGAACGAACGCGTTTGCGAGCCATCACCGAAAATGGTGATGTCTTCGCCGTTAAGTGCCTGGCGAATAAAATTGCTGACGACGCGGCCGTCAAACGGATGCATCCTGGGTCCATAGGTGTTGAATATCCGGGCAACGCGTATATTGGTTTTGTTCATCCGATGATAATCAAAAAACAGAGTCTCCGCCGCCCGCTTGCCTTCGTCGTAGCATGCCCTGGGCCCGATTGGATTCACGCAACCGCGGTACGATTCTGGCTGTGGATGAACTTCGGGATCACCGTAAACTTCACTGGTGGAAGCCTGGAAAATTTTTGCATTGCATCTTTTGGCCATCCCCAGCAAATTGATCGAACCCAGAATCGAGATTTTCATCGTCTTGATCGGGTTATATTGGTAGTGGCCCGGAGCGGCGGGACACGCCAGATTGTAAATTTCGTCGACCTCGAGCAAAATCGGATCGATAATATCGTGACGAATGAGCTCAAAATTGGACCGCCCCAGCAAATGGGCAACATTGGATTTCTGGCTGGTAAAAAAGTTATCGAGGCAAATCACATCGTGACCGGCTTCAACCAATCGCTCGCACAAATGCGAGCCTAAAAACCCGGCGCCACCGGCTACAAGGATTCGTTTGATCATGAAAAAGGAACTTTCGGCTCAATGTTAATAATCTGTCTTGTCCGCTGCCTCGAATTCGGGTCGCCCGGAATCGCAGTCTCATTCAACCAGTTTCCGAGCTTATTTTCAATGATTGTCCCAACGTCGATCAACACGACTTCCGATTGAACATACGCGGTGCCAATTTAATGCGGGGTCGACACAAGTCAATCACCGCGGCAGCGAATCGATCATGATGCTCGTTAAATCGACGGAAAAACAGTACGATCATCAATATTAACTTTTGGTCATGGACATTCTCGTGGATGAAAAAGCAAAAACCAACCTGCCGGTGATCGGATGGCGTGAATGGGTAGGCCTTCCGGATCTGGCGCTCAAACGGATCAAAGCCAAGGTCGATACCGGTGCGCGATCGTCTTCGCTCCACGCGACCGAGGTACAGGAAGTCATCAACAACGGCGTCACTTACGTCCAATTCAAGATTCACCCCTATCATCGATATCCGGAGAGGAGTGTCCAGGCCGAAGCGAAAGTGATCGATTTTCGACTGGTCAAGAGTTCCTCCGGCAAAACCACTAATCGGCCGGTCATTCTCGCCAATGTGGCATTGTTGGGAGAGATTTGGCCGGTTGAATTGACGTTGGCCAATCGTAACGAGATGGGGTTTCGCATGTTACTCGGTCGAGAAGCGTTTCGTGGGAAATTCCTGGTTGATGCCAGCAGGTCGTACTACGGTGGAAAGCCAAAGCGAAAGAAAAAATTCAGAAAGCGCGACTCATGAAGCTCTGCATCCTCTCAACCAGTCCCAAGTGCTACAGTACCCGCCGATTCCGCGAAGCCGCGATTCGTCGAGGCCACCGTTGCCAGGTGCATAACACGCTGAAGTTCTCGATCGACGTCGCACCTGCAAACCCGGCACTTTTTTACCTGCAAAAACGATTTTCGCATTACGATGCCATCCTTCCGCGGATCGGTGCTTCGATCACCTATTTTGGGACGGCGGTTTTGCGACAGTTTGAGCAAATGGATGTTTTCTGCGCCAATTCTGCTGCAGGCGTTGCCAACTCACGGGATAAACTCCGATGTTTACAAATCCTGAGCCGTCATCAAATCGGAATCCCCGAGTCAACGTTTGTTCGGGACAAGAAAGATGTCCTGCCGGCAATCGCGCGAGTCGGGGGAGCCCCCGTGATCATCAAACTTCTCGAAGGTACCCAGGGGATCGGAGTCCTGCTGGCCGAAACCCAGAAATCCGCTGAATCCATTATCGAGTTGCTGCAAAGCCAAAAACAAAATGTGTTGATTCAGAAATTTGTTTCCGAAAGCAAGGGACGCGACATCCGCGCGATCGTCGTCGGAGATCAAGTTGTCGGTGCGATGCGGCGCGTGGCTCAAGGCCAGGAGTTTCGCAGCAATGTTCATCGGGGTGGAAAAACGGAACGCGTGATTCTGGATGAAAGCTATTGCGAAGCGGCAGTTCGTGCCACGCAAATTCTGGGGCTTCGTATCGCCGGCGTCGACATGCTCGAAGGTAAAGATGGCCCTCAAATCATGGAAATCAACTCATCGCCCGGACTGGAAGGAGTCGAGCGTTGTTTACAACTCGACATCGCCGGGGCCATGATCGACTACATCGCCGCCCAGGTCGACTTCCCGGAAATTGATCTTCGCCAACGGCTGACGGTCAGTCGAGGCTACGGTGTCACCGAAATCCATATTCCCCGTGGGTCAGAGTTCATTGGTCAACGCATTAATGCATCTGGGTTTCAGGACCGCGACATCAATGCCCTGACGCTCTACCGGGCTGGCAAAGTCATTCCCAATCCCCGCTCGGACCGGACGCTTGAACCCGAAGATCGATTACTTTGTTTCGGCAAACTTGAATCGATGCGGGACCTGGTCTCCAAAAAATCTCGTCGCCAGCACCGAACAGTAGTCAGGAGCCTCCCCGAGGATTCTGTGAAAGGTGCATGAGATAATTCAATCCGGCAATTTCCATAAAATCCAGACGCCGTACGTGGACCAGGAAATCGCGCCCGGCCCTGAACCCAGTTCAGCGCGAAGATTTGATTCTTGCGACATGAACTGGTCACGAGTCCTGTTGAACAAGAAAACGCCAGGACCCGTAGCCTCGTCCACCACGACGAACCCTTTTTTTTGGCTGTGACAGAAACCAGCCATTCCCATGAACCGGGCAGGCTGCGAAAAACGGTATTTCGATCCGCCATACCCGACCCGGCAACGGACTGGTTGGTGGGAACGAAAGTTCGGAACGGTTACACTGATTTGGAATTATCGCACCGAACGGAACTTGAATTCAACCAACCGCATTGTCAACCCGGTGAACCCAGGCATGAGCAAGAAGAACGAAGGACCACAGTCTCAATGGACATTGCCGGGAGCCGCCGCAGCTAAGGCATTTGTTTCGTCGCTGGAAACCCGACTCCAGTCGGAAGAAAGTTCCGCAAATCCGGTAATTGGATCGAGCCGAAGGAGCGTCAATCATTCCGTTTGCAAATGGTGCTATGACGAGATTGAGTTGGAAGACCTTTGTGTCGCCGGCATGAAATTTGGGCTTCAGTCCGTCGAATTGCTCAACCCTTCCGATATGGTCGTTCTGAAAAAACACGATATGACCTGCGCGATGATCACGTTTCCAACCGTTGTCGCAGGAGATGGCAGGCAGGTCGGTGTCATCGAACTTGGCTGGAACCGCCCGCAATACCACGATGTCCTGGTCGAAGCGTATGAGAGACAAATCTCCGACGCGTATCACGCAGGTGCAAAAAATGTGATTTGCTTTTCCGGAAATCGAGACGGGATGAGTGATGAGGAAGGGATGCATCATTGTGCTGCAGGTCTCAAGCGACTGATTCCGCTTTGCGAAAAACTTGGCATGACGCTGTCAATGGAGCTACTCAACAGCAAAGTCGATCACAAGGATTACATGTGCGACCACACCCAATGGGGAGTCGAACTTTGCAACCTTATCGAAAGCGATCAATTCAAACTGCTGTTTGACATTTATCACATGCAGATCATGGAAGGCGATGTGATCGCAACCATCCAAGCAAACATCGAACACATCAGTCACTTTCACACTGGCGGTGTCCCCGGACGACATGAGATCGATGAGTCACAGGAGCTCTATTACCCGGCTATCATTCGGGCAATCCAGGCAACAGGTTACCAAGGATTCATTGGACAGGAGTTTATGCCGCGACGCGAGGACAAGATCGGGTCGCTCAAGCAGGGTGTCACGATTTGTACGGTTTGATGGAGACTCTGATCCAGGCTTGGCCACACCTTGAACGGCTGAGTGTTGTCGGCTGACCGAGTCGAAAAACAATTCGGATCGCGAGTGAAATCAAGAGTCCCGGCCGCCAATGACGCTACTCGTTCTGATCCAGGTAGTAATTCCAGTCTTCAAACTGCTGGTCCAGGTGGATTAGCTCATCCGCATGACCTGGCGAATCAATGTGATAGAGCTGTTGCTGAATGTAGCGGTCTCGGCCAATGGACAACGACAACGCCTGCAAGACTTCGAGATGTCGCTCTGGCATCGAGGTTGGGGTAATAATCAGCACCATGCAATGAACCGGCCTGTTATCGATGGCATCGAGTGCCAGCCCGGTGCGATTGATCCCCATCGCACCAATGATATTGTCACCGACGTCCAGTCGGGCGTGAGGAAGCGCCAACCCTTCACCGACACAGGTCGAAGAAACGGCCTCGCCTTCCATCACCGCATCGAACAGTTCTTGCGAGCTGATCGGAAGGTTGTGGACGTTGATCGTCAGGTCAACCAGTTGACGAATGGCGGATTCTTTGTCCGGTCCGATCAATTCCGTTGTAATGTTGTGCTCTGAAAGAAAATCGAGCACCCGAGCCCGGTCTCCACCGAAATCCCCCGAGCGTTTCAAACTCAATCGCGTCAGAATCGGGCCGATTGATTCATTCAACAACACCATTGCCAAAACCACTGCGAGAAACAACTCGCGAATCGATGCAAAGGCCGGGTCCTCCGTTACCAGAAACATCAACCCAACGGCCAAACCGGCCTGCGGCGTCAGGGCGATACCGATCCAGCGACGAAACCGTGACGTCGCTCCGCCGAACCTCATGCCGAAGTACCCGGCGGCAACCTTTCCCGCGAGTCGGCCCGAAAATGCGACGACCGCTAGCAATCCTCCCCAGCGAAGCGAATCAAGATGCAAGGCCATGCCCGCACCAACAAAAAATATGGCAAAGACAGCGTACTCAAAACTGCCGAAAACCCGGTGCCCGATTTCCTCTTTGTCTGGCGAGAGGTTGGCCAACGTCACGCCCAGACAAAGGCACGCAAGCAATACCGAAAGGCCAAGATATTCGGTCAGTCCAGTCGTCAGCAGGATTGCAATTAACGACATTACCGTTAGCCGGTCGATCCGCACGACACGCGTCGTCCCCAGGACAAGCAAAGCACCCACCGTAAACCCCAACAACAGACTGGCACCCACCCCGGACAAAGGCACCAACATTCTGGCAATCGAATTCGTGGCCGTCGCATCAACTGACACCGCTGCCTGGGCAATGGTTCTGGCAACTTCAAACATGATGATGCAAACCAGGTTATTGAGAGCAACAGCGGCGATTAGCGTTGTTACAAATGCTCCCTTCGATGCCGTCTCCTTCACGATTGCCAACACGGTCGCCGGAGCAGTCGAGATGGCAATGGTGGACATTAGCAACGCCATGAACCACGTGACATCAGTGAACATCATCAGTGCGCCAAAGACAATCAATGGCGTCAGCGTAGCCTCAAACAACAACAGCATCATCAGCCGCCGTCGAGCAACCATCAATCGCCGGAAATTCAGATGACTACCAACGGCAACTGCCATCAGCCCCAATGCGAAATCCACCAGCGGGGCAAGGTCCTGCAAATTCTTTTCGTCAAAAACGCCGAAAACAGATTGACCCAGCAGGACACCGGCAATGATCTGTCCCGTGACTGAAGGCAGGTGCAGCAGCTTTGCCAAATTCCCGAAAACGGTCCCGGCAACAAGAATCACCGCAATGATCAGTAAAATATTGGCGTCGGCAAGCATGGATTTCTCAAACGTGTGACTCATCCCGATGGGTTTCTAGCTTAGTTCATTTCGCAGCAATCCATAAGGAGGATTGCAGCAGTGGTCCGGGATTGAAAGACTCCTTCGGTGCCAACTGTGCCAAAACGAGGGCGTGAACTGGCATGGTTAGATTGCGACGAAGCTGAACTCGTAACCGTCATTGGGCTGCTGCAGCGCGCGACTCGGGAGTAGGGGCTGCAATCCAGTGATGTACTGACTCCGTTGGTCCTGACAAACGGCTCCCCAGACGGCTCTCTGGACGACCGCCCAGTTTGCGGCCATCACTTTCCCGGGTTTCACGACGGTGCCAGAAACCGGCTCTCTTCGACTGGTCGGTAATCGCACTTCGAATGGTTGCGGCAACCCAAGAGGATTTAATGGAATCTGATGGCCAATCGAGCGGCAGGCAGCGGTCCCTTCAAGAACATCGTCGTTTCTGTTAAAAACAACCGCATCGGGATGATGGCTCCCATGGGTCAACAACCGCAGATGTCAGCCTCGGGCTTTGGCAGGTGCAGAGAAAGTCACCCTGGCCGGCATCGGTGGGTCCGTGATCGCGGATCCGATCAATATTCATCTGCCTTACCAAATCTGGGGTGAAACCGTGTCACGAAAAGTGCTTGATGTCGGACAATGCAATCCCGACCACGCAAGAATCACCGAGTTCCTGCAGCGAGAATTTGACGTCGAGATCCAACGGGCGCATTCGTTTGACGAAGCAGTTAAATCCGCTCTCGACACACCATTCGATCTGATTTTAATCAACCGCATCCTGGACGCAGACGGAACTGCCGGGATGGCGATTCTTTACGAGCTCAAATCCCAACCCTCGACGGCCGACGTTCCAGTGATGATCGTATCGAATTATTTGGACGCTCAAAACAGCGCAGTTGAATCCGGAGCGATTCGTGGGTTCGGAAAATCGGAATTGAACAAACCTGCGACCAGAGAAATGCTCGCCAAATATCTTGCCGGATAAGTCGATGGCACACCTTTTTGACCGCGAACTGAATCAACGCTCCGGATCGAAATGCGAACTTTGCAAATCCGAAGCAAACCTCGGCGTGTTCGAGATTCCTCCCTCTGGCGAGCCCGAATTATTGAAGTGTGTCATGATCTGTGACGCTTGTCGGACGCAAATTACAGGAGTATCCGATCTGGACCAAAACCACTGGCGATGTCTTCAGGAATCCGCGTGGAGTCCGATTTCGGGGGTTCAAGTCGTCGCCTGGCGGATGTTGAAACGCCTGAGCTCACTCGGTTGGGCACAAGATCTTTTTGATCAGCTTTATCTCGAGGAACCGTTGCTCCAGTGGGCAAAAAACGATCCGTTGGACGACGACCCGACGATCGACAGTAACGGTACACGGCTTTGGGATGGCGATTCGGTCCAGATCATCAAGGACCTGGATGTCAAAGGGACCGGGTTCGTTGCCAAACGAGGCACGATCGTCAAGAACATACGATTGACCTCCAACCCGGGGCACGTCGAAGGCCGTGTCAACAAAACCGCCATCGTGCTGAAGACCGAGTTCCTGAAGAAAACTATTTGATTCTTTGATGAATGGTTGTTCAGTTAGCTTGGTTGAATAAAAGTCATGAAATACAGTCAAGTCCACCGGTCCTGTACGCCGCAAATTGTTTCGTGTCTTTCGTCTTCGGTTGTTTCTGCAATAAAATCGCCAGCGGTCAAAATTGATTCCGGTAAATCGATGGACTTCCAAATGTTCGGTTGCTAATTCGCCGATACTCAAAGTTCACCGATGTAATTGAAAATATCCAGCTAGCAGGTTTTGGCGGTCTTTGAGCAATTCCATGCAATGGTGTTTTGAATCCAGAGTTTCCACGGTCTGCCTTATACGAATCACTGGCCAAGGACACCAGGAGTGCGGAGTTGTTTACAGAAATCAGTTCAGCGTTCCGAATGATCTGGGTTTCGGTGTTGCTAGTGGCTGTTCCCATGTCGACTGGCTGTATTTCCCCACGCTATCAATATGGCGTCAACCCGATACTCAACAGGGCTCAACCGTACGTTGTCGCAACCCCCAATCCTGTCTCGTATGGTGGAGACGTCCCTGGAGTCGATCGAATCGAATCGATCGTTCAGTCACCAAAAACGCTTTTTCGAAAAATCACTCGACGACCCGAACCTGATCCGGTCGTCGAGCAACGGAAACGGAAAGACGCGGTCGATCTGGCAAGCGAATACCTCGCGGTCAACGGGCTGAACGAAGTCTATATCGATATTCGTATTTACCGGCCACGTGAACAGTGGCAACGACTTAGGTCCAATCCGGACGTCGGGCCGATCTGGAAATATACTGGCGGAACGTTGAATTGGTTGCGGTATACGATTCTGCCCATGCGGGCCTTTCACTCGGATCACTACGACCCGTTTACCAACACGTTAAACCTGAACTCGACGCAACCGATTGAGGCCCTTTATGAGTCTGCGTTGGCCAAGGAATACCAAATTCATCCACGTCTGGGCGTGGGTGCGTACGCGATGCTGCAATACGTCCCTTTTGTCCCGCTTTACCACAACGCGCGAGCCAGCTCGGACGTGTTGACGTTTTCCGAGCACCATCTGCAAGGCGAATGGATGGACGAACTTTATCCGCTGACCTATTCTCGCCTCGGTTCCACCCTGGTTTCGGAGGCCCTTTCGGTGGTGACTATATCACCCAACGCGCCGATCTTTACCAGTCCCCTATTACGTATCGCCGGGGGAACAGCAGGTCGCGCTGCTGGAACAACATTGGTTCTGGCCAAGAAGGGGGAAGAGGAAGCGGGTCGCAACGAAAGCCCGAACTCCGTTCAGCCCCGCATTGGATGTCGAGATCCATCAGCCGATGACGCAAACTAACGACACCGATCACAGGGGCTCACGGCTCCGAACAAATCATTCGACGACCTTCGTACTGTTAATTCCCGGTGCAGCTTCGAAGCCGGACACCCAGTCGTTTCGGCAGAAAACTAGGGCGTTCGACGGGAACCGACGAACCAGGGGTAAATCGCCGGCACGACCAACGCGGTCAGCAAAGTTGAGGTAACCAGCCCCCCAATCACAACCGTGGCCAGAGGACGTTGAATCTCGGCACCAGCGGTGGTGCTCAGCGCCATGGGAAGGAATCCAAAACTTGCCACCAGGGCCGTCATCAGGACAGGGCGCAGGCGGTTTTCGGCGGCATCGAGCGCCGCGGCCGTTGGAGAGATCCCTGACTTTCGTATCGCTTCGGCCGCACTGACCCAAACCAAGCCGTTTAAGACGGCAACGCCGAACAGGGCGATGAATCCGACACCAGCGGAAATACTGAACGGCATGTCTCGGATCCAGAGCGCGATCACGCCCCCTGAGGCTGCGATCGGAACAGCAATGAAAATCAGGAGGGCCAAACGCATCGACCCGAATGAACTGTAGAGCAAAACCCAAATCATCAGCAGGACAACAGGTGTAATGATGGCCAAACGCAGACTTGCCGATTGCAGGTTTTCAAAATCGCCGCCCCATTGAACGGAACAACCCGCGGGCAATGCGATTTCTTCGCGCACGCGCCGTTTTGCTTCCTGGACAAAACTGGCCACATCCCGGCCGCGAACATTGACCGAGACAAACGTCCGTCGTCGCCCTGCTTCGTGTTCAATTCCCGGTGGCGATTCTTCCAGACGAATATCAGCCAACATCCCCAGCGTAATGGGTTGGCCGCTGACCTGTTTGACCGGAACCTGCTCCAGCAGTTTTGCGCTTTGCCTCCAGGCCTCAGGCAAACGCACCAGGATCGGAAACCGTGCCCGCCCTTCGTAGATCTGCCCCACGGGCCGACCACCCACCGCTTCGACGGCAGCCATCACATCCGAGGCCGGAATGCCATAGCGGGCAAGCTGATCCGGAAGTGTCCGAACCGCCAACGTGGGAATGTTCGCCTGATAATCCGCTTTGACGTCCACCGCACCGTCAATCGTTCGGAGCAGCTTCTCAATCTCCAGGCCTTTTTCTCCCAGCACCTGCATGTCGTCGCCATAAAGCAAGAGAGCAACATCGGCCTTCACGCCGGCGACCAGTTCATCAACCCGCATTTCAATTGGTTGAGTGAATCCGAACGACACCCCGGGTACGTTTTTGTTCAATTCCGCCGAAAATTCCTCGATCAATTCGTCTCGTGTTTTCGGCTCGGGCCATTGGGAAACGGGTTTCAACATCACCCACACGTCGGTCTGGTGAACACCCATGACGTCATTGGCGATTTCGGGGCGTCCCGTTTTGCAAAAGACCGTTTTAACCTCGGGAAATTGTCTGATCACATCTTCGATTTCCGTCGAACGGGGTACGGCGTCTTCCAGCGAGGCGCTCGGCAAGCGGGATGCCTCGACGAGCAGATCGCCTTCCTCCAGCCGGGGCATGAACTCGGCTCCCAGATGCTGGCCCAGCGGCAGGCTTAAAGTCAAAACGCCAAGTGCGACACCCAGAGTCACGGCAGGAGCCCGAACGGCCGCGGCGACGAGCGGTCGATAAACAGATTTGATCAGGCGAATCAGCCAAACGTCTTTTTCTTCCATGCGTCTAGGCAGCCCGATATAGGCCAATACCGGCATCAGCGTCAAGGACAGAATCAGCGAACCGCCAAGGGCAAACAACACGGTCAGCGCCATTGGACGAAACAGCTTACCCTCGGTGCCTTCGAGGAAAAGAATCGGAAGGTAGACCACAGCGATGATCAACTCGCCAAACATCGTTGGCTTGCGAACTTCGATGGCCGCGTCCTTGATCGTTTTCATCCGATCGACCGGCGTAAGGAACCGACCTGGCGGCAGGGAATGGGAGCACTCGGACAAACGCCGGATGCAGTTTTCAATCATGATCACGCTGCTGTCGACGATCAGGCCAAAATCGATCGCGCCCAAACTCATCAAGCTGGCGCTGATCGCCGCAAAGACCATGAAGTTGGATGCGAACAGCATCGAGAGCGGAATGGCCATCGCCACGATCAACCCCGCACGAAAATTACCCAGCATCAGAAACAGAATCACGATCACGAGCGTCCCACCTTCAAGCAGGTTCTTCAATACCGTGTGCAGCGTGCGGTTGATCAGCTCCGAACGATCGTAGATGATCTCGAGTTTCACGCCTGGTGGAAGCGAAGCTTCGATTTCGGCAAGTTTTTCTTTTGCGGCTTCCACGACTGTTCGCGAATTTTCGCCGCGCAACATCATGACCATTCCGGTGACAATTTCACCACGACCATCGCGCGTGACAACTCCCTGGCGAGTGAGTGGCACCAATGCCACCGTGGCGATGTCGCGAATCAGGATTGGAATCCCGCCGGACCGCGTCTTGACCACGACGTCGGCGATGTCTTCTTCGTTTTTCAGAAGTGCTTCGCCGCGGACAAAGCGCTGCTCCCCATAATGGACGATATAACCACCACCGGCAGTCATGTTGTTGCTTTCCAGCGCAAATGTCACATCCTCCAGTGTCAGTTCGTAACTCGTTAGTTCTTCCGGGTTGACCTGGACTTCAAACGTCTTGTAGTGCCCTCCCATCGAATTGATCTCCGTGACGCCTGGCGTACTTCGGAGGCGAGGCGCGACTTGCCACTCGAGAATCGTTCTCAGCTCCATGGGTGTGTATCCCTGCCCTCGAACTTCGAACTGCAGGATTTCGCCCAGCGCCGTGGTAAGTGTCCCGATTTGCGGATCGCCATAGCCACCGATTCGCGATTTCGCATCGGCCAGCCTTTCGTTGATCAGGTTCCGGGCGTGATAGAGATCCGTGTTTTCCTCGAAGACCACCGTAACGACGGACAACCCGAGCTTCGAAATACTGCGAATTTCGACGACGTCCGGTAGCCCTGACATGGTTGCTTCGACCGGATACGAGACGTACTGCTCCACCTCGATCGGTGAAAGTGAACCGGCATCCGTCAGAATCTGGACCTGCGTATTGGTCATGTCCGGAACCGCGTCAATGGGAATACGCAGCGAATTGTAGACACCCATCCCGGCCACCATCAGCACGGCAATAATGATCAGAAATCGATTGGTCAATGAGAATTCGATTAATTTGGTAAGCATGTTGCCGGTACTCTGCACAAGTCAGTTTGGATGTCGGATGGTGGCTTCCTCAGGCCGAATCGAAGATGAAAGCCTGGCTGTCAGCCGAATGAATAAAGCCAGTCCGCTACTCTTCCTCCGCCAACAACAACTCGGACTTCAGGAAAAACGCCCCTTCAACGACGACTCGATCCCCCTCACTCAGGCCCGATTTGATTTCAATCCGGGCTTCCGATTCCTGACCGAGGACAACCTTGCGAGACTCAAAGGTCCTGTCGTCCGTCTGAACAAACACAAACACCTGCGACTCGTTTCTTTGAACTGCTCCTTCCGGCACCACAAACGCGGATCGGCGCTCGCTTGTTGGAACATCGACCCAGATCGACATGCCGGGACGAAACCGATTGTCAGCGTTATTCAGTTCAGCAACCACGGGAATCGCCATCGTGCTTTTCGAGACCGACATACCGATATGTTTGACAGCGGCCGTGAATTTCTTTTCGGGCCAGGCCGGTACGCGTACGGTCAACTGCTGATCCGGCTCCAGTTTCAACGAGTACCAGTCTCGCTGGCTGATTTGGGCCTCGATCCAGAAATCGCTCGTATCCGCAATTTCAGCCATGACTTCGCCTTGTTCGAATCTCGCAGATTCGACAGCCTGAAGTTCAACGATCTGCCCATCGCGGGGAGCGGTGACAACGAATTCGGCCAACCCTCCGGCGTTGATTTGGCTGTTCGTGCTATTGGTATGGGGACCGAGCAAGGCACCCAGTTTTTCCCGGCAAATCTCCAGACGCTTCCTTTCTGCATCCAGCTTGGCCTTGACCGAAGTCAACTGCTGCGAACTTTGAAAGGACATTTCTTCACGAATTGAATTGTATTTTGCCGCTGCCACGTCCAGAACGCTTTTTCGCTGGTCCGCGTCCTTGCTTGAAATCGCCCCTTGCGACTCCAGCAGGTCTGTTCGACTGGCGACGCGCTTGGCCAATTCAAGTTCGACGTAGACCGAGAGAATGGCGCTTCGGTGCTCTCCCAGGTTTTTGTGCTCGAACTGCGTCTTGACTTGTTCCGATGTTGGCGATTGAACGAGGAACGCCAACAGCTCGCTCATGTTGGTGTGCGTATCGAGCGTCCAGGCGTATTCCTTTTCCATCAGCTCCAGGGTCGATTCACATTGGCGAATCTCGCTGCGCGCGGCACCCACTTCCGGCCCAATCACGATCAGGATTGGCTGTCCCCGGATAACCTGCTCCGCCGAGCGGACAAGTGTTTTCTTCACAATACAGTCCACCGTGGCGCGAAGCTCGACTTTCTTGGTCGCGTCATAGACAATCGTGCCCGGAACCGCTTTGTGGGCCTGGAATTCCTGTAAACGGGCGATATCCATTTTGATGTCGGCAGCGGCGAGCTTTTCACTCGGAAGTGTAACCTGACTGGATCCAACGGATGCCTCCAGCTGAACAACATCCGATTCAGCCTCCGAGTGTTCTGGCCCAGGCAACAGAAAATGACCGCCCCAAAATCCAAAGACCGCGATTGCGATAACGGTAATGAATGCTCCAGCCCGTTGAAGCCATTCAAGAATGAGGGACCAGCCAAAACGACGATGTGCGGAAATAGACATGCTCTTCACCAATTGGGGCGTCACCAGGCCAAGCTGCAGGCGGACGCGACAGGGAACCACGAAGGCCATTGGACACGCAATCCACACGTGAATAATCAATGGACAATAAAAAACTCAGGCGGCGAAGAAATGCGCCTAAATCAAGAATGTCTGCAGCAGAGCGCAACGCTCGAGCGCGCGCAGCGGCGAACCGCCCAAGGTGTTTCGGGGCGATTTGTCGGACGATGATTCTGGCCGCTCAAACGACAGGCAAAATGGCTCCGTCGCAAAAAACTGAACACAGAAACTCTCAACATCAGACTGCTCGAACAAAAAACTGTTGGCCAGCGTCGCCCCTTTGCAGATGCATCCATGATCACAAGCGTCTGAATGCTCGTGTACCGGACGATTAACTGGGACTTCTGCGGTCGTCGATTTTTCGATGGAATCAACTTTCGCCGTTTCGCCGATCAGCTGATGCTCGACGACACAATTCAGATGTGCCACGAAAATCAACAGGGCAAAAAACGGACTCAGTATTTTATGACTCATCGTTCACATACTGGGGGGTGACTCAAAACCATCTCTTGTCATTCGGGATATCAATGCACTGACCGAAACTCGATCACTGGAATTGCGTGTCCAGGCTGGAATTTCGACATCGCTCAATATCACCGCCGATCTTCGGAAAGTCATTTCTGATCGGCCCGGAAGGGAAACATCTGCAACCGAATTGTTCAAAATATCGTCACTCGACAATGCAGGGGTGTCAAGTAGGAAACGAGCAAATCAACGAGCTTTGCACCCAACCTGGTATCCGTTGAGGCCTCCCGGGTTGCTGGTTTGGGCCCTCAAGAAACCGCCGCACCGCTTCAACACGATTGTCTGTGCCGCCGCGGTAGCATACCGCGATATCGGAGTGGTCGACAAACTTGATCAACTCGAAATCGTCGAATGAGTCAGTCCCCGGAAACGAGCAAACCTGCTTGAGACTGACTCGCGGAACATCGACTCGATCGAATTCGCGCGGCAACAACCCGGCAAATCGAACCTTTCGAAATTGGCTCGGGCCCACTCAAAAAACCAGGCCCCATTCAGTGTGGAATCCGCCACGACCGGTAATGGTTGTGTCGCTGCAGAATGCGGCTTGATTATTCGATCTTCGTTTTCCTGATCTTCCCGTGGAGTTCATTGATTTTCATCAATGCTGCGGAGCAATAAAGTTTCGTTAACTCATATTCAAAAACTCCGGCTTGGACCGCCGGGTCGGTCTTGACAAGTGCCTCAGCCTCCTCGATCGTCGTTACATTGAAAACATACATCCCTCGCTTGGGCGCACCTTCCATGAAAGGTCCGGCAAGTACAAGCTTCCCATCGTTAGCCAGACGGGCCATATTCGCGAAATGTCCCCGAAAAATCTCGTTCGATTTTTCCGGATCATCAATCTTCGCCTTCCCCGTGTTGAGAATACAAAAGACGTAGCTCCTCATGCCATACTCATCGGCGCCAAGCTGTTTGGCCAAATCCGCATCGTATCTTGCTTCCGAGGGCTTCTCGGTATTTTGTGCGTTGGTGACAGAGGAAATCATTGTCAAAGCGAAGAAGGTGCTGAACAAAACTGCTGGCTTGGTCATCTGCGTGGGTTCCTTTGATAAACGAATCGGAATGCAGCCACAGTATACGCCGACAACCGCCGGACTTCCAAATCTTCGCCGGGGACCGGGGAGTTGCGGCTGAAGTTCATTGTCGCAGGTTCGACGGTGAAGAGTTGATCAACGCCCAGACAATCATCAACGCCCAGACAATCATCAACGTCCAGAAGATGATCGAAGCCCAGACAATGATCGGCGTCCAGACAATGATCAGCGTCCAGACAATCAGACAGGCCTATATCAGAATGCCGACAGCGGACGGAGAGGGATTCGAACCCCCGGTAGAGTTACCCCTACGCCGGTTTTCAAAACCGGTGCCTTAAACCAGACTCAGCCATCCGTCCTGAATTCCACCAGTCGGGTGGTTCTTATGGGGGCAGCGAGCCCGATGACTTCGATGAAAGTCTAACAAAACCTGCTTTTCAGACAAGCCGGAAGTCGTCTTGCGAAGAGTGGAGCATTTCGACGTGTTTTCGGCGATCAGACTCGGAGAATCTGACTAATACCGGTTCCATCGTCCGAACGAAGGACTTGATGTCACGGCTGGGTTTGTGCCCCTTTCGATCCAGTTCCTCGCCTTGGTGCTGCGGCGAAGAATTGGGCAATTGACAGCCTATTCCACCCGGGAGGCTCGTCGTATATGTCGAAAGCAGTCGCCCACGGGGTACGCGTCGAGCCACCGAAAAGCGGAATCTCAATCCGCCACGGGCAATATGCGATGGCTGGCAAGGCAACACATGGGAGACCGCAGTCCCGCTGCAACGGCGATCGTTTGCGCCGTGTTCGGTTCGCTTGAGAAATATCGTCCATACCTCTACGATGACGAGTTTGACACATTCTTCACACAATTAGTACATCATCAAAATGGAAAAAACCGGCGTGGCGATTGTTGGGTTGGGGAACGTCGGACAGGGCGTCGCTCAACTGTTGCTCGATCATGGTGACCGTACCGCGCGACATGCAGGTCGCACTCTTTGGCTGACCCATGTCGTGGTCCGGGACATCACCAAGCCTCGAAACGTTGACTTGCCGGATGGTGTATTGACTGATGACCTGTCGCGATTGATCCGCGACAACTCGGTGAAGGTCGTCGCCCAGTTGATCGGCGGAATTGAACCAGCTCGAACAATCATGCTACAGCTGCTGGAAAGCGGAAAAGACGTCGTGACGGCGAACAAGGCACTTTTGGCCGAGCATGGTCCCGAACTATTTGACCGCGCCAGGCAGCTGGGCCGCTCGATTGCCTTCGAGGCATCGGTTGCTGGTGGAATCCCGATCATCACCAATGTGAGCCAATGCCTGTCGGCAAACCAGATCGTCTCCCTCAGGGCGATTTTGAATGGAACCAGCAACTACATCATTTCGAAAATGGACGGCGAAGGATCGGACTATCGGTCAGCTCTTGCCGAAGCCCAGCAACTGGGCTTGGCGGAAGCCGACCCTGCAATGGATGTCGATGGAACCGATGCTGCTCAAAAACTGGCGATCCTGGCGCATCTCTGTTTTGGGGCCCGGGTTCACTGGTCTGAGATTCCACGGCGGGGAATCGATTCCATCGACGAATGTGATATGCAGTTTTCCAAACATCTGGGTTACCGGATCAAACTGATCGCTTTCGCGAAACTTGTTGGCTCGGGAGTCCAGCTCATGGTGGCACCGATGCTGGTGAAATCCGGCGAGCCACTGGCGGAAGTGAAGGCAAATTTCAATGCCATCAGCGTCGTGGGCGATGCGGTTGGGCCGGTTTTCTTTCACGGGCAGGGGGCAGGGCCGATGCCAACGGCTTCGGCCGTGGTTGCCGACATGATCGATACTGCGGTGGGACGGACAGCCATCACGTTCAAGACACTTGAGCTATGGGCCGACGGACACAAACGAGTCGACTTCGCCTCGCCAGGCGATCTGGAAGGGCGCTACTACATGCGCTTCGACGTCGTGGATCAACCGGGCGTGCTGGGACAGATCACAGGACGGCTGGGTCAACACAGGATTTCAATCGCTTCGGTTTATCAACACGAAACTCAGTCCGATCGACAACAAACGGTTCCCATTGTCATTATGACACATCATGCCAAGGAATCGGCGGCTCGGGCGGCAATGAAGCAGATTGCCGACATGCCTACCGTTGCCGATTCGCCGGAACGATTTAGAATTCTCAGTTGAGTCGGAAGTCGGCGGTCTGAATTCGGAGCTTCCAACCTCAACTTCGAAGGACATCGAGCTCAGGTTTGAGTTCAAGTTGAGGTTTTGGTTCAAGTTTAAGTTTTTAAAGATATATGAAATACGTCATCATCATCCCCGACGGCTGCGCGGACGAATCGCAAACCAGGCTTGACGGAAAAACGCCACTGGAAGTGGCCGAAACGCCAGCCATGGACGAAATTGCGAGACGCGGCGTTGTCGGACGGGCGAACCATACTCCGGCCCACCTTCCGGCTTGCAGCAGCGTGGCGAATATGAGTTTGCTTGGCTACGACCCCGTCATGAACTACAACGGTCGGGCTCCCCTCGAAGCCGCGGCGCAGGGAATCGAATTGGGGGACCAGGATTGGTGTGTCCGCTGCAACCTTGTGACCGTGCAGGACCAGACAATGAACAGCTTCACGGCGGGACACATTTCTTCCGAGGAAGCCAAATCATTGCTGGCGACGGCCCAGGAAAACATGACCGATCCGCGATTGGAGTTTATCCCCGGAGTAAGCTACCGAAACCTGCTCGTGTTGCGGGCCACACCCGATTCACCATCTCCGTTTTCGAGCGAAACCCGAGCCACGCCTCCCCATGATCTTACGGATCAAAAGGTGACCGAAGATTTCCCTCGTGGACCTGGCAGCAGCTTGCTTTGCGAACTGATGAATCAAAGTGCCGGCTGGTTTGGCAACCATTCGGTGAACCGTCTTCGCGTCGAATCGGGTCAACCACCGGCGACCAACATCTGGTTGTGGGGCTTGGGTCGCCGACCCAAGTTGGCCGCATTCAAGTTACTTCATGGGCTCGATGGTGCCATGATCACCGCGGTTGACCTGCTTCGTGGTTTGGCAAAACTGATCGGCTGGGATTGCATCGAAGTCCCTGGCGCGACGGGATATACCGACACCGACTACGCTGCCAAAGGCCGGTACGCAATCGAGTCACTCGCAAAATACGATCTTGTCTGTGTTCACATCGAAGCCCCGGACGAAGCATCGCATGAAGGCGATTTGGAAAAAAAAATCAAGTCATTGGAAGAGATCGATCAACACATCGTGGCTCCGATTCTCCGGCATCTCGATCAGAGCGGCGAGGAGTTCCGGATCCTTGTCACGCCAGACCATCCGACATATTTGAGCACCAAGACCCACACGCATGGCGACGTGCCATTTACCATTTGTGGAACCGGAATCAAGCCGGACGGGAACCAGCAGTATTGTGAAGCGATTGCCGCGGCGAGCG
This sequence comes from Planctomycetaceae bacterium, assembly GCA_024642205.1. Lineage (GTDB taxonomy): Bacteria > Planctomycetota > Planctomycetia > Pirellulales > Pirellulaceae > Mariniblastus. Next base: position 84,706 of record JAHEBQ010000018.1, read on the forward strand.
AACTGGCGAAACCCAAAGGCTGGGAACTGATGCCGTATTTTTTGAAATAAAATTCCCCGTCGTTGGGTGAATATCACAATTGGCTAACCAAACGAGCGCTATTTCGGGCAGCAAAATGCCATAGCGATCGAACGCACGTTGTAAACAGGAACCGCAGATGACCAAAACTGGCACCGTTGCAGTTTTACCGGGCGATGGAATCGGGCCGGAAGTTACTGAGCAAGCGTTACGCGTAATCGACAAACTCAACGCCGAATTTTCAGCCGGCCTGACATGGCAATCCGCTCCCGTCGGTGGCGCAGCATATGATTTGCACGGACACCCCCTTCCGCCCGATACCCTGGCGCTGGCCCGCTCAGCGGATGCCATCTTGCTGGGCGCGGTCGGTGGTCCGAAATGGGAAAACATCACTCGCGAACATCGCCCTGAGCGCGCGTTACTGGCCCTGCGCAGCGAACTCGAACTGTTTGCCAACTTAAGACCGGCATTTTTGTTTCCTGAATTGGCTGCCGCTTCAACTCTCAAACCGGAAGTCGTCTCCGGTCTGGACATCATGATCGTTCGGGAACTGACCGGTGGCATCTACTTTGGACAACCAAGAGGACTGACGACCGACGATCATGGCGTGCGATTCGGATTCAACACCATGGTTTACCGCGAACCGGAGATCCGCCGAATCGCGCATACGGCTTTCAGAATCGCGCGTCAACGCAACAAGCGCGTATGCAGTGTCGATAAGGCCAACGTGATGGAAGTCTCCGAACTCTGGCGTGAAATCGTCACGGACGTTGGATCTGAGTACCCGGATGTTGGGCTTTCCCACATGTATATCGACAACGCCTGCATGCAGCTGGTTCGAGCGCCGAAGCAGTTCGACGTGATCGTGACCACAAACCTGTTCGGCGACATCCTGTCCGATGCGGCGTCCATGTTGACGGGTTCGATTGGGATGCTCCCCTCGGCTTCGCTCGATGCCGACAACAAGGGTATGTACGAGCCGGTTCATGGCTCGGCCCCGGACATTGCGGGTCAGGATATTGCCAATCCGCTGGCCACGATCCTCTCGGTCGGAATGATGCTTCGAACAACCTTTGACAATACCAAATTGGCAAACAAAGTGGAAAATGCAGTACGCGAGGTGCTGGCTGACGGGTTGAGAACGGGCGATATCGCCAATCACGGCGAACCTATCGTTGGCACCCGCGAAATGGGAGACGCAGTCGTCGCGGCGATCGGGTAATTCGCAGGTGCCAGGACCACCGCTCGGCATTGAGACCGATTCACTGTCGGGCGGGTTGTCTTGTTCCGAGTCATTTTTATGCCGACAAACACAAAACGGCATCGTGGGGAGTGGAAATTTGAGATGAAACATGCATTTTACCTTGCCGTAACCTGTGTCGTTGTTTCGGTTGTTCCGCTTGCAAACGCAGATGAAAGGGACAGCGAAAAACTCCCCAACATTATCCTGATCATGGCGGACGACCTGGGCTGGAAGGACTTGCACTGTTACGGCAACGCCAATCTGGATACGCCGAATCTTGATCGATTGGCGCGCGACGGGATGTTGTTCACCAACGCCTACGCGGCATCTCCGGTTTGCACACCCACACGGGCTGCGATGATGACGGGGGAATCACCGGCCAGGCTCAACATCACCAATCACGCACCAGGACATCCGGCTGGTTTTCAAAAACCGGGCACCGACATCAAGACGGCGGACTGGCTCCGCCACTTGCCGCTGGAACGAGTCACGATAGCGGAACAACTCAAGGCCGCCGGCTACGCGACGGCATTTGTTGGAAAGTGGCATCTGTCTCATCAGCCGAAGAATTCAGCAGGCCCAACCGAACCGGAACTCCGCGCAGAACACCAGGGTTTCGACGTGAACATCGGGGGCTGTTCGTTCGGCGGACCGCCCAGCTATTTCGAGCCATATAAAATTCCGAACATCGCACCGGAGGCCGTTGGTGACTACTTGCCGGATCGCTGCAGCCGGGAGTGCAGCGACTTTATCCGGGCGCATCGGGAAGGGCCGTTTTTTGTCTGTTGGTGGAATTACTCCGTCCACTACCCGTTCCAGGCTCCCGCTGAATTGATCAGGAAGTATGAAGCTCGCAAGGGTCTGGGAGTCGAGAACTCAACCTATGCCGCCATGATCGAAGGCATGGATCGGGCAGTCGGGAACTTGTTAGGGTCGATTGACGATTTGGGACTGGAAAACGAAACACTTGTGATTTTCACTTCAGATAACGGACCCTTCGCGGCCAATGTGCAACCCTTGCGGGGAGAGAAGGGTTACCTTTACGAAGGTGGAATCCGCGTCCCCATGTTGGTACGCTGGCCTGGCAAAGTCCAACCGGGTAGCCAATGCGAAACGCCGGTCATCAGCATGGACGTTCACGCCACGATTCTCGATACGGCCGGATTGTCACCGGACCCATCGAACCAGCCGGATGGGGTTTCGCTGATTCCGATCCTGAGAAAGACGGGCAACCTGAATCGTGATGCAATTTACTTTCACTACCCCAACTACGCATTCCATAAAAACAACCGACCAGGCAGCGCGATTCGCATTGGCGATTTCAAGCTGATCAAACGATACGACGATGATTCGGTGGAACTGTACAATCTTCACAATGACATCAGCGAATCAAAAAATCTCTCCGAAATCCTCCCTGACAAGGCCAGCGAACTGACCAACCGGTTGGACAGCTGGCTGCGAGAAACAAACGCCAGCCAGCCCACGAGAGTGGTCCAGTAGGGATCCGGAATCACATTTCCCAAGTCTCGATTCAGCCAGGATCGCTGCCCGCACCCCGGGCCACGTCTCGAGATAATGAATTTACGCAGTGCGGCATGCCTGCGATCGGCTTACCGTTAGAGCTTGACCGGTCCGTCCTGGCAAAGTTCCGCCAAACCGAACGACTCCATTGGGTGACCCATGGCATGTGCGATAGCCAGCCACAAACGGGTTGTCGATACGTCTTTGACTTTCGTGAAGCGACCCATTTCGAAACCGAAGCCGCCTCCAACCATGACCATCGGCAGGTTATTCAGCGTGTGAGAATTTCCATGACCAAGTTCGTTCGTCCAGACAACCAGTGTATTGTCAAGCATTGACTGATTCGTTCCCGGTTCCTCGACTTTCCCAAGTTGATTGCAAAGGTAAGCGAGCTGCTCACAGTACCACGTGTTGATCCGGCGGAGTTTGTCCTGGCTCTCCTGTTTTTCGTCCGGATCGTGCGAAAGCTCGTGATGTCCTTCGTTCACATCCAGCCAATGCATTTTGGCCTGGCCTACCGATTTCGTGAATTGCAACGTGGCAATTCGATTGAGATCGTTAGCCAATCCGTTGACCAGTAGATCGATCTGCATTTTCGCCAGGTCAGGCATATTGTCGCCTGTATTGGCCACGTTTCTGGGAAGCTCTGGTGGGTCAACCGCGTACGTCCTGCTACCCGAATTCTTCAAATCCAGGCTCATCTTGTCAACAAATTTTTTGTGTGAATCCAACAACTTCAAATCACGGGCATCGACCACCGATTTGGTTGATTCAATATCCTGCTGAACCAGATCCAGAATACTAAGCAGGTTCTCCCGGTCTTTCACCTTGCCAAACATTTTTTCAAACATCCGGTAGGGATCATCAATCGGGGCGATCGGCTGATTCGGTCCGGCATACACCATCCGGGTCCACGGATCAGCCTGGTTGGAAACCTGAACGCCGAACTCAAGCGTTCCGAATCGGGTTCTGGAAGCTGGGTTTGACTGCAAATAATTCCTGATTTCCTGGTCGATGGAAATTCCTTTTGCCCAACCCGCCGGCGAATCACTTCCACCTTGAATGTTGCCAGGAAATAGTTCATTCCCGGTTAACAAGCAGCTCATTCCTCGCATGTGATTGTCGCCGTCACCGCGAACCTTGTTGCAGATACCATGAACCACGAGCGTTTTCTCACGGAGCGATTCCAGTGGCTTGAGCACCTGGTCCATTTCAAAATCGGGTCCCTCCGTTTTCGGCCAAAAGCCCTCCCGGACCATCCCGTTGGGCGAGAACATGATGATCAAACGTTTTTTCTGAGCCGGATCGCCAGCGGGACCGAGCCACGACAATCCTGACCAACTCGAAAGACCCGGGAAAGCCAGCGCGAAGGCGCCGGCCCCACGAATGAACTCACGACGATGGGTTGATTTGATCATGGATTTCTCCGACTGTGTCCTGACCGTTTATTTTGCGGCTGCAACATCACTCAGCCATCCGTTCCATCATCTGCACCTGGTCATGGCACAAAAAACGAGCGTTCTTTCACGAAGCGACGCTCCCAATCGTGCAACTTGTTTCTACTCCGGATCCGCCGTTTCAAATTCAACAGTAACCCGTGTAATGTCAATTAACAACTGCCTGATACTGAATCCGGACTGAACAAATCGCTGCTGCAATTGATCGAGCTGGCCAGTTCCATATGCATGGACCGACTGTTTCGCGTAGTAATTGAACAGTTGCTGAATGAAATTACGCTGCACCAATTCATTATCGGCGAGAAAACTGGCCAGCTCCCGGGCACCATGCAGTTCCACCTGGCTTCCGTCAGGCGTTTCATAAATCGACGATACATCAATCAGTTTGGCTTTTTCTTCGGTTCGAAAACGGCCGACGGCGTCGTAATGCTCAAGGCAGAAACCCAGAGGATTGATTACGGAATGACAGTTCATACAGCCGCTTTCCTTCGTCTGGTACTCGACACGTTCGCGAGTTGTCAACGTTGGATTGAATTCTTCCGTCAGCGGTTTGACGTTACTGGGGGGTTGCCGAAGCCGGCGGCCGAGAAACTGCTTGGCAACGAACACGCCTCGATGGATCGGCGAGCTGTCCTTGTAATAGGCCAATCCAGTCATCAGAAACGGATGGGTCAGAATGCCTGCACGAGTGTCGGGGTCGACCTTGACCTGTTGAAAACCGGTGCCCCCGTACTGGATTCCATAGAATTTTGCCATCCGGTCATTGACGTACAAATAATCGGCAAGGAACAGTTCGCGAAAGTCGGAATTTCCGGTCCAGATCACGTCGTCGAGAAAAAGCTCAAGACTCGTTTTCAAATCAGAAACCAGCCGTTGATCGAATTCGGGAAACAACCGTTGATCCTTGGTCGCTTCGGTCGCGTGTTCGGATTTGAGCCACGCATGAAAAAACGACTGGAGCTTTTCTTTCGAGCGGGGATCCTCAACCATTCGTTCAAGTTCGTGGTTGATCGCTTCTGGCGTTGAAAGCTCACCCTTGTCGGCCAATTTCAACAGCGAATGATCGGGCAGCGAATCCCAGAGGTGCAACGCCATTCGTCGCGCCATTTGACGGTCTTTACTGCGACGTTCAACCGCCGGATACAGGAATCGAGGCGACTTCAGCGCCAAAATAAGAACACGTTTGACCTGGTCCTTCACAGAAAGTTCTTGATCGAAATGTTGACCAATAAAAAAATATTGTTCTTCATCGGTCAGTTGCTTCCCAAATGCCCGCGCGACGAACTGCGAACAGAATTCTCTCACTCGCGGAACCGCATCGTCGCTCGCCTCTTTCGTACCCGCGAGTTTCCAGATCCGATCGGAAACCCAATTCGCCGTTTCGACTGCGGCCTCAGTGATTGCCGCATCCCATTGCTCGGAAACGGAGACGCCACGCTGATATCCACTGCTGGAATCGTCAGCCGGGAACGTTGTTGAAACAACGGCAACTTCCGGCGGCGTTTCGGAGATCAACGCAGTCGCAGGAATGACCTCGAGTGGTCCGCCCGGCTTCCGCCAGAGCAGTCGAATCCTGGCAGGAGGCTGAGGATAGGAAAACAAATAAAGCTTCAAACCAAACGACCTGCCACCCAGCAAGTAGATCGAGGCTTGATGCTCCACGACATCGTCAGATCGAACCTTTCGATCAATCAACGGATGATCCATGTCATTGATGTACAGATCAAATCCATTTTTCGACTCGACCGTAATCTCATAAAGTCCGGTTTCCGGTACAATGATCCCTCCAGCCCAATAAACGGAGAAGCCCTGGTTCATGAGATTGACATCTTTATTGGGGTCGTTGTCCTTCTCGATCGACCGATATTCGCCGGTCGGATCGAAATGAGGAACGCCTTCGCCGAAATCAATCGTTTCATCAGTTTGGTCGGAAAGCCGTTTCTTGTCGGTCCAGTGTCGGGCGGCAAAATAAACACCGTGAATTCCTCTTGCATCCGGCACCCGAACGGAATCCTTGAAACTGCCAATCAGATCTGCGACCGACTCGCGGTATTGGCGAACGGTCAATCGGGAAAGCTCAACTCTTGCTTCCTTGAGCCGTCGCTGAGCAGCGGCAGAATAAAAATTCTCGAATACGTACTCTGCTACCGACTGGGCCTCTTCAGCCACGCATTTTCCAGGGTCATTCTCCGGCATCGTCTCGGTGATCAGCTTCCCCAACTCTGCAAGCGAGAGGTCTCCCCGCAGCGGATCGGCAAAGTGATCCTCATTGCCTTCTCCCGCCGATCCATGGCACGAAGCACACTTGAGCGAGTAAATCTGCTGGCCCTCGTCGACTGCCTGTGCTGCCTCAGCGACCAGGAAAAACTGCAACGCGATTACCAGGCACGCGAACACAGGGCACCCAAATTTCCCGGCTTGAACCAGCAGGAAAACGTGTTCGCCAAACGGAGGTTGTTGGAAACAGCGCATTGCGAATCGGCTTGAGACAAACGATCGTGGTTATTGTGATTGATGATCCTGAAATGGCCAAGAACAAGTTTCTGGTCGCATTCCGAAAAATCAATCTGTATGAAATGTATATGCGTTTTGAGGTTGCGGTTTCTGTTACGTCTTTCTCTGTGCCCGCAAATTACTTGACGGCAATAATATAAGCGATCCAACACCCGCTGCTGGGGGCGACTTCCTGCCTTGAAAATTTGTCGTTGCCTTCCCCGTCTTCGCCTTCACCCTCCCAATAGACATGGTTTTCGCTAAACCCGGCTTCCTCAAGCATCTCGCGAACCTCTGCGATCGTCCAGAATCGCCAATGGTATTCAAACGCATTTTCGAGCTTGCTTCCATCATTGAACCGGAAACTGATTGAAAAACTGGCGTCATGGGTAATCGGGTTATAACTGATTTGTTTCCAGTGGTATTTGAATCCCTTTGCCCCTTTTTTGATCGTTCGCTTGTCGACATTTCCTTCGAGATAGCAATCACCACCGCCCATCATGTCCATGATCATGATGCCTTCCGGCTTCAAATTTGCCCTCGCTGCTTTGAGGTATGCGACAACTTCGGACCGGGTTTTGAAGATCCAGAAGGAGAAATTTTGGGCGGCGACGATGTCAACTTTGGGGCGGTTTCGTTTGCGGACATCCTGTTCGATCAAACGCACCCGTGCCTGCTGGGAATCAGATAGCCTGGCGAGATTATGGTCGCGGCCCCACTGCAGTGTTTCGCCGCATAGATCAATTCCCATTGCTGTTCGTTTCGGATTGGATTTCACCCACTCGCAGCAGACGGAAAACGTTCCGCAAAAGTCCTCTCGCAAGCTGTAGGGTTTGCGTCGGTAAGCGTCGCGAAAGGCCTGTTCGAAGAATTCGACCTCATGATCGGGAGACTGAACCGATTTCTGGTAACAGATAAACCTGTCGGCTTTCTCGGCGAGTGTTTTTTTCTTTTTGGTTTTGCCACGTTTCTTATCTTTGGAACTTCCCATGATCGTTGTTCAAGCCTCTGTCGTTTTCATTGTGGTCTATCAAGGTTGCGACGGCAGTCTGCCCTGGATTGTCGGCCATTCATTCTACTCGCAATTGTCGTCGAAAACGATGCGGCCAACATCGAACGAGCGGACACAGGCTCCCGATGCCGTTCGGAGGGTGGTTCGATTCGGAATACTTGACATTATGCGTTTCTTTGCCGGCCAGCTCCTTGATCCGGATGTTCGGCCATTGGAACTGGAAGGGCCCAACTTTTCTTTCCCAGGACCGTAAACCTGCAATCCAAGGAACCCTTGTCTCTATTCGATCTCCAGCAACTCGAGGTTTTCTACCAGAATCCCGGTACACCAGGTTTGAATCCGGTGCCCGTTCGCCTGGATGCGGTCTTGAGTCCAGCCATCGTTCTTGAAAACGTTTCGCGGCTTCCGGGGTGGACTGATCAAGTCGCGCCCGGTCCCTTCAGAGTAAATGTATCCGGCTTCATCGGGATCGTTTTCCAATTCGACATGCGGACCCTCAAGCCTCCTGCTTTTCAATCAAGCCGCGAAGCCTTTCTTCATGTCATCGATAAGCGACAAATCGCCGGACACCGAGTCTAGGATGCCCGGAGCAATCGTCCCCCTGGACACTCGCGCAAAAACCTGCCGACCAGTTTGCGACACCGAAAATCACAAAATGCATGGTTGTCATTCCCGTAATGGCTAACGGATTTTCATTTTCAACCACACAAACTCGGTCAGTTAACAGGGTAGCGATTCAGGGCGTCGTTGTTACGATGGTTACATTTAATGGTTCGCTTCCAAGAACCAAGCGCCAATGTTTGTGCCTGTCGAGATTCCAGTGAAACCTTTAACACCCCCGAACGGAAAATGCCTTCAAGGCGGTCGAAGCGAGTGCCCGCTGGTCTGCAAATACAACCATTTTGAATCCGGGGACCTGACGATCGACGCTTGGGAATTGAAGTGCCTGGAGTGCGGTTGGCGAGATACTGTCGGCTACCGCAGCGACGAAATCGAGGAGGACTCAAATGTCATTCCGACAAAGTGTCCGTATTGCGACAGGACAGACGTGCCACCGGGCCAACGGCCATGCGAGCGATAACGGTGAAGGTCTCTGGCAATCGACGCCGGCCACGGATCTCCGGATAACGGTTGGTCGTCGTGGACAAGGCTTCGGGCCCATGCGTTTTCTGGATCAAAAGGACTCGTAATCTCGTCCACTACCCGAACACTAAATCTGGATAAAGCACTAGGGTGAAATATAGCGAAGCAGGTTGCGCACCGGCTGACCATCAACATAGGCCGTAGGCTGGCCAATGATGCCCTGTCCCAGGTAGGTACCGGCGGGCATGTTCTGCAACTTCAACAAGGGAACATACGCTCGCGGTGCACAGGGCACGGCCAGTGCGCCAGGCTGAACCTGATAGTTCGGCTGACAGCACACTTGACCGTTGGCCGGCAGGACAGGCTGATTAAACCCCGGCTGTCCGGGGATCTGGATGTTCAATGGTGGGACGTCCATTCCGTTTCCTTGATTGAGTGCAGGTGCTTGAAAAGCAGCGGGCGAAGGGTTGGAATTCTGCGCGAGCCGAACCTGAGAACTGCCGAGACCAAGAGTAGGCTGCTGGTAAATCGATTGCCGGTAGGCAACCGTTGGCTGTGACGCGAATGCAATCTGGGCAGCCCTGGCTTGGGCTTGCTGGGCTTGGGCCAACGTGAACTGGGCTTGAGCCTGCTGTGCCTGAGCCTGCCGAGCCAGTTGAATCGCCTGGGCCTGGGCCTGTTGTGCGGAAGTGAGCTGAACGGTCGGGGAAGACAACATCGGTCGTTGAGAGATCGTGGACGAACGCTGCTGTTCAACCGGGCTGCGCGAACTGATGTTACGTGAAGCTTGCGGGAACAGACCGGCATTGGGATACATGTTGTAAACCGGCGCTTGGCTGTTTGTCGGGATTCGCTGGCCAAGATTTCCTGTCGCGGTGTTTGAACCGAGTGACATTTGATTTGTGAGGCTTGCGTTGGCGTTGTTGTGGAATGCTGAAAGATCGGATTGAAAATTGCGGGCAACGCGAGGAGGTCCAGATGCCGGATAACGGTAGACGGTGTCCTGGGAGGACACTTGGCGATAAAACGCCGAATAAGGCCGTACACCGGTGCCCGACGTGACGCTTGTCGCGTTTAAGCCAGTTCGAAGTGTCGCAATATCCGAGCTCGAGGGAAGGGCCGCAATTTCATTGCCTGTCTGGTTAAGCGACGCTTGTCCGTTTCCCGGCAAAGACGCCGTATTTCCCTGTCCGACAGTCGCGCCCGACAACGCCGAGCCAATACCGCAACATCCGATTCCGAAGACAATGTATTTCAAGAAGCGATTCATGATCTTCCCTTCCAAGATAATATTGGTTCAATCCGCGCACGAATCGCAACCGCAACGATCGACTGGCAATCTGCGAAAAATAGGGAGCTTCATTTAACAGATCAGGTTCGATTAGCCAAGCTCAATGATCTCCAGCTGCGACTTACCGCCTGAATTTGCTAGTTGGCACCGCTAGCAGAATCCAATTCGGCTTTAATGACGCCTCTCGTAAGTGAAAATCACCCGATTCAATTGAAATCCAAACCGGATCTTTTCCCTTGTGACTTCACGCCCGAACGAGCGCAAAGGAACCAACGTTGAAGCGTAGGCTGATGGGAGAATCGATGGTCGATCGCTCGTCGTGAAGCGACCAATCAAAAGACCTTGTGTGTTGCGGCGACCGCTGACAACAATCTGCGGTAACGAATCCTGCTGGCCTTGGCGAAACTCCAGCACAGCCAGATCGACTCATCCCTTGTGCCTGGCTCAAATACGCTGAAGATCGGAGATTTCAAATCCGCGTGCAGAGCATTAGGGAGCGGAGTCGGATTCCATTTCGACCCCCAGTCCGTTGGCGACTCGGTTCACAAACGCAAAGTACGACACGACCAAACAGATATCGTGAATCGCCAAGTCATCAAAGCCATGTAACCGCAGCCGTTCAACGTCGTCCGCATTTACCGCCTGCGGTGAATGAGTCAGCTTTACGGAGTAATCAAGCATCGCGCGATCCCGTGGCATCAGAACGGCTTTCCCATAGTCCGACGTCAGATCCGATACCAATTGCTCAGCCACCGAAATTTCGGCGCCGGCTGCCTGTAATTCGCGACTGAGACCCAGTCCATGGTGCTCCCTTCAGTAGACGCACCCATTCAAGGACGAAACCAAGGTCCCAATCATCTCACGCTGCACGCGAGTGATAGGGCTGGGTCGGTGCATGAGCTCAACATAAAGCTGGTAATGCAATTTCAGGACACGACTGTGAACGCTGTGTATTCGCAAGATATTGTCATCGTCAGAAATCCGATCAGATTCCGGAATCAACTCAGGCGACACATAATTAATGAAAGCCATTTAGGTCACTTTACAGTTTCAGGCAGTGAACATTTTCTGTCATCTGATCCAATGATCAAGTCTTGAAACGGGACGGTTCGGAGTCTTCAGGTTCCGGTTTATTTTCTGGTTTCAGTCTTGCGATGCCGATCCCGAAATATCCAATGGCGATCGACATGAGTGGACTGATCAAATTGAAGAAACAAAACGGGGCGTAAACGAAGGTGGAAACCCCCAACACGCTGCTTTGCGCCGCACCACAGGTATTCCAGGGGACGAGTACTGATGTTACGGTGCCCGCGTCCTCGAGCGTTCGGCTGAGGTTTTCGGGTGCCAGTCCTCGTTCCTGGTAAGTCTCTCGAAACATCTGGCCAGGAACCACGATGGCCAGATATTGATCCGAAGCCGTCGTGTTGACAAATACACAACTGCCCACAGTGGTCGCGATCAATGATCCCGTGGATTGTGCGAATCCGACCAACGGGTCGGTAATCCGTTTCAACAATCCACAGGCTTCCATTACTCCGCCGAAACACATGGCCGTGATGATCAGCCAAATCGTGTTGAGCATTCCCACCATGCCCTTGCCTTTGAGTAGTTTGGCTGCCGAGACCTTGGCTTCGAGCGTTGCAAATGATTCGTCCAGGACCATCCCGGAAGCTTCAAATTCTTCGGCGGTCAAATCGGGATTGTTCGTTTGACGCCGCGCACTATCCAGTTTGGCGGTTTCCAATTCGGCACTCAACTCGTCTGTCTCTTCGCTGGAATAACGGGCCGTTTCGAACGCCATTGAGTTGATAAAGGCCACGTAGGACCGTTTCAAGTAGCTTGGAGCCACCCGTTCTTTGGAACCGTCACTCGATTTGACGGCGACATCATCGAGCGCCGCGATCCGTGTCACCATCTGCGGCTGGAAGATGATCGCAAACACACCTCCCAGGACCGCACCGACAAAAAGTGCCGCCACGGCGTCAAACTTCATGATCACCATCCCCAGAACCACAAGCGGGACGACAAACAGGACCGGGCCGAGCGTGTCAAATTGTGAAGCGACCTCTGACTTGAGTGCCGAAGTGTCCGGAGCAACCGCACTGGTATCGGATCCAAAACCGATGACCAGGTAAATTGCCAGAGCAATGGTAAAACTGGGGATCGTCGTCCACAACATATACCTGATATGTGTAAATAAATTCGTACCCGCCATCGCCGATGCGAGATTCGTCGTATCCGACAAAGGTGAAATCTTGTCGCCAAAATACGCCCCGGAAATGATGGCCCCTGCGGCGAGCGCTTCGCTGATACCCAGTGCCGATCCAATCCCCAACAACGCAATTCCAACGGTAGCAACCGTTGACCAGGAGCTGCCTGTGGCCACGGAAACGACGGCACAGACCAGGGCCGTGGCAAACAAGAAGATCTGAGGGTTCAAGATATCCAGCCCGTAATAAATCATGGCAGGAACGATCCCACTCATCATCCACGTTCCGGCCAACGAGCCAATCAGCAACAGAATCAGCATCGCCGTTAGCGCGGAACCAATCGCTTTCTCGACGCCACGCAACATTTGCGAGAACGGCAACTTGAGAACGAGACCCACGATCGTAGCGCTGGCCGCCGCCAATAACAACGCGATTTGATTTGGACCATAAGACGAATCCTCACCATAGAGGTAGACATTAACGCCTAACAACCCGATCAACACACAAACAGGCAAAAGGGCAGCAAACAACGACGGAGTCCTGGACTCGTTGATGACAGTTTTCATGGATTCCCATTGTGGCTATGAATTCACCCGACATCCGCCGGTTTTTTTATTGCTCTGGCCGAAGTCACTATTTTTTGCGCCAGGCTCCCCTTGTCAATCAAGGGAGTGACTCAAAGCGTTCGAAATACAAGAAGCTTGATGGTTTACGCTGGTTATTCTCCCGCACCGGGACGATTTCCATCAATCGCCCTGCTCGAAGCAAGGTAATCCGATTCGGAAATCGATTCACTATCGGCGACACGGCAATCCGACCATCACGTTCGAAACCAGGATGTAGCGTAACGATTTGCTACGATCGATTCGTTGGATTACGATCGGTCAGTCCAGGACGAACGGAGGAATTTGTCAGCCCCCGACCGACCCAAGAATCGCCTGGACAAGTCTGTAGCAGGCGGCATTGGAACATGAAGCCTTTCTGGATCCGGCTCAAGGCGAGACTCGCCAATCTGAGCGAACAAGGCAACGGAAAAAGGTATCGCGCGTCGGAACCTGTCCGGAAGCAAGGCCGCGGCATTTGATGACGACTGCACAGACGGGGTGTTTCGTCCAAGCGGCAGAGACGTAAACTCTTGCGAGAAAACCTGCCTCGAAGACCTGCGGCCCGTCGAGTTGGCTGCCAATGATCCGGGTGAATTGCTGGCCCGGTATTCTTGCAAATCGAAAGTTGAAGCCGCAGCCTCAGGCCGCTTCGTCTTCGGCGCCTGGTTCATTCTGGCAGATCGTCAACACCGGTGCAGATCCGCTCTCGTGCCTCGTCGCTTTGAATGGCCAAAAAACAACAAACGTCGTTCCGGTCTTATCCCACTCGTCATACTGCAAAGAACCGCCGTGGAGTTTTGCAATCGTCCAGACTTTGGACAGCCCGAAACCGAGGCCGCGTCCGGCTTCCCGACCTGAATAGAATGGGTCGAACATATGGCGGATTACCTCGTCAGAAATTCCTGGACCGTTGTCCCAGATGGAGACAGACAGACCCGGCGACTCCGATCGAGCAAGCCGAATCTCGATTGTTGGATTTCGTCCCCGCTCGCCGCGAAGTGCCTCAATGGAATTCTGAACCAGGTTCTTGATCGCAACTGAGAACTGGTTAGGATCGACTTCAATTTTGTCAACGCCGGCCCCGATCCACACTTTCAAGTCAATCTCGGGCACGGTCGCAAGATCAGGTTTCATCTCGTGAACGATTCGAGCCATCAAAAGTCGAATCGAAACGGACTTGAGGTTGAGTGCAGGTGGATGAGCGAACAGCATCATGTCCGAGATCATTTCGTGGGCCCGGATGGCTTGCTCATAGATCACAGACAACTTATGCCGCTTTTCGGGATCGGCCTCGTTGGCCAACAGGGTTTGGGATCGCGTCGCAATATTGGCGAGGGGATTGTTGATTTCATGACTCGCCCCATAAGCCAGCTGTTTCATTGACGCCAGTTTCTCTTCCTGCAGGCGCACCGCAAACCTGGCGGTCGATTCCAGTTTCGATTCGGCCAAATCAATCAGACCTGCGACATCGAGATCGAAGCCGATTCGGCTGAACCACTCATCAACGGCTTGAATATGTGTTTGTGTACGCCGAACCTGTTTACATTTGAATTGATCCGCGCGAAGGTTTCTCCCTACCAGTCGCGCGACAATTGCCTTGCAGGTCGACTTGTCCAGGCCACAGTTCAGCCGGAGAAATCTCTGTAACGATCGACTTAGCTGTCGATTGTTGCGAGCCCGCAGGAACTTTTCAAAATCGACTTGAAATCGTTTCCTGGAACAGATATTCCATCGCCCAGAGCCGAATCCGACCCCCAAACAACCGATCGCTCCAATCAAGTTCAATCGGCTCCATGCCATCAAGTCTCCAGCGGAATCCGGCGACGAACCCTGGGCGTTTTGATAATTGGCCAATGCAAACAGCAGCAACGTGGGATTGAGTCGCAAGAGCTGATGGAGACGCTTGTCCGACTCGTGATCCGCACAAACACTGGCCAGCCGAATCAAATCGGTAACGGGGCAGGGCAATTGGATTACCTGACCATCGTTCTGTTCGACCAATCGAATAGGTAACCAACGCACGGCTGCACCCGTTTTTCGAATCCACAAAAAACGCACCTACGACGAAGCCGTGGTGCGTCTGGTTCTGTTAAAACCGTAATGTACCTTGCATCGGAAAGTGATCTAATCCGACGTCCGCTAACCGGCAGCGGTATTGTTGCTGTCCATTTCAAGCATTTCACATCCGCGTTCGAGCAATGCGTCCACGGAAAATGGCTTGTTCATGAAATCATCTGCTCCCGCAGCACGCAGGTCGGCGATCTTGTCTTGCTCGACCATCCCCGAAATACAGATGATCTTGACCGATTTCATGGAGGGGTCGTTGCGAACTCGCTGGCAGACCTCTTTTCCGTTGATATCGGGAAGCATGACGTCCAGAATCACCAAGTCCGGCCGAAATTCCTTGACCAGCATCCCAGCGCCAAAGCCGTTGTTGGCGGTTTTAATCTCGAATCGTCCGTCCCGTGCAAACACGTCAACCATCAATTCTACCAATTCCTCATCGTCGTCCACGATCAGCAATTTGCGTTTCCCGCTCTCGAGGGCTTCGGTCGGAATCCCGTTTTCTTTCATGAACGAGTACAACTGTTCACGCGGAATTCGCCGAAAACGACTGCCAGGAACTCGGAATCCTTTGAGACTGCCATTGTCAAAACATCGAATGATCGTCTGCTGACTGACTTTGCAGATTTTGGCCGCTTCGCCGGTCGTAAAGACTGTCTTGATACTCATGAAACCATCCTCTCCCTAGGTGGTCGGGTGGCACCGGCAAAATGTGTTTTTCGCTGGCTTCACATTTTCGTTGATTTGGAATCGCGTTATTGATCGCATCCGGTTGGAAACAACTGCTAACGCTGTATTCACCACAAACTACTAAACCGTGCTATTCGGCAAGCATGACCGTTCTATCCAAAATTGCCAATCTTGCCAACGCGACCGAATTATATATATCCTGCGAGGCTGGTCAAGATTGATTGGTTTTTCATAAACCCCTACCCGTCGGTGACTTATCGATTCTGGACAAAGAAAATTGAAATTTTCTATCTCCTCTGATAGACCCAACTCTCCCAGACTTGGCTTGTTATTCATTTAGCTTATCACAACAAAACGAAAGCTGCGGATGAAACGACGAATGGTAAAGCACCACAGTCTGAGTGCCTCTGGCATAAACCGTAGGTTGGTTTCGGGATCGCATTCTCTGCCGGATTGGAGGCATGTTGATGCCGGGTCTCCATTTCCTCGATCCCACGATTTCCCTATAGTCCCTTTGAATTTCGATCAAGAACCGCTTTGCACACTTCCACCGGCGATCTCAATTTTCCAACAAGTGATGAAACCAAACTTTCAACATGGCGTTATCAGCCGACGCCAATCGGCAAAACCGTTTTGCGCATACCTTTCAATGCGGATGGTTGTGATGTTGATTCTTTGTCTGTCTGGCTGCGGAACCACAACAACACGAATTGCAACGGAACAATTGCTGATTTCCGATGCGGTTGATCAGGCAATCAGCCGGATTGACTTCCATTCGCTGCGCGGCAAAAAGGTTTTCCTGGATGCCCAGTATCTGCAATCGGTCAAGAGTGCCGGGTTTGTAAACTCGGAATACATCATCAGTTCGCTTCGCCAACAATTGACGGCTGCCCAGTGCCTGATTCAGGACACTCGCGAAACAGCGGATATCGTCGTCGAACCGCGTGTCGGCGCGCTGGGTACCGATGGTCACGAAGTGGTATACGGAATCCCCCAATCGGGTTCCATTACGTCGGCGGCTGCGATTCTGTCCAGCGTTCCGATTCCCGCCATTCCAGAAATTTCGTTTGGAAAAAGCAACGCCCAATCAGGAATTGCCAAGGTAATTGTATTTGCCTACGACCGGGAAACCCGCAGGCCGGTTTGGCAATCGGGGATCGCCAAGGCAGAAAGCACGAGCAGCAACACCTGGTATTTCGGTGCCGGTCCGTTTCAAAAGGGCTCCATCTACGAGGAAATGCGATTTGCCGGTCAGAAGTTGCCTCCCACTCCGCAGCTTGAGGACTTGGCCAACGAGCGATGGGGCTTCGACGGATTGGTTCACCACCAAAACGAAGATCCTGAGGCAATTGCGACCCGGCAATTGCCTGCGGAACCCGTGGAATACGGGCAGGAGCACGTATTCAGGAAGGGGCCATTAATTCCGCCGGCGACCCGTCCCGATGAAATCGCGGAGTCTCCTGACGAAGTGCCTTCCGATTCGGGTGTCACTCAAGCCAGCCACAAAGAACCAGTTGAAAAAAAATAATCGTTGGCTCAAAACGCCCATTCCGGGCCTTCTGCCACGATCTCGCGATGCAATTCGATCATCCTGGTTCTCATTGCGCTGAATCGCTGCGGCTCGCTTGCCGACCGATCGAACTTTTGTGCTTGATCGGTTTTCAGATTGTAGAGTTCAAATCGAGTGAGTTGGGCTGATTTGATCATCGGTAGATCTGGCTGGGTAAGCCCGTGGGTATGCTTTTTCATGGGATCATCCAGATAACCAACAATCACCCAGTCGTCCTGCCGCAATGCTGCAGCCGGGGTGACTCGATAAAAAAACCACATCAAAGGCGTCTTCCGTATAATCGAACCTCCGGTAAAGATCGGCGTCCAACTGGTTCCGTCCAGTTTGCGATCTTGCGGCGCCGACGCACCAGCGATCTCGCAAATGGTCGGAAGCAAGTCAAGATGACTGACGGTGACATCCGAAGCCGTGCCCGCGTTCACCTTTCCGGGCCAGCGCAGGATACCAGGTTCACGTTGACCACCTTCATAGACAAACGACTTCTTCCCTCGCAATCCCTGATTGGACCATTCATTCAGACCTCCGTTGTCGCTTGTCAGGAACAGGAACGTATTGTCGGCGCGACCAAGGTCATCGAGCTTCTTCAAAAGTCGACCCACCGCGATGTCAACGTTCTCGACGTTGGCGTAGTACGTGGCTTGCTGTTTGTTGATCGTCGGATAAAGGTCCTGGTACTTCTCAATCAGCTCCGGCGGCGAAGCAATCTTCGCATGAGGCTCGTGGAACCAAATGCAAGAAAAAAAAGGTTGACCCTCTGGAACTGATTCCAACCAGCGATTGGCTTCGTCAACGACGATTTGGCAGGAGTATCCCGGTACTTCTCCAACAGCTTTCCCATTTCGAACGAAATTTACCGGATTGTGGTGGGAAGGCTCCGCATTGTTGTCGGTCCCCAGCGAATAGTCAAAACCCTGATCTGCTGGTTGCGGTTGGTCCGACGCAAGGCGGGACAAATGCCATTTTCCAAAGTGCCCGGTGGCGTAACCCAGTGGTTTCAGAATCTCTGCAATTGTGATTTCTTCGTCGCGCAAATGCATCGGGTGATTCGCTGGAATATAACTGTACATCCCAATCCTTGTCGGCATGCGTCCAGTCAACATCCCGGCCCGCGAAGGCGAACAATTGGGGGCCGCCGCGTGGCAATCCGAAAACCTGATCCCCTCCGTGGCGAGCCGATCAATGTTTGGTGTTTGGATCTGGCTTCCATAGCACCCGAAATCCGTCCACCCCGAATCATCGAGCATCACCAACAGCACATTTGGTTTGCCTTCCGAGCACGTTTCAGAATTGCAATCTCTCTGAGAGCAACCAATCGCGAAGACTGAATCGGTGATTCCAAAACATGAACAGGCAAAAAAGAGCAGGCGAATGACAATTTCTCGATTCATCTTGCTGACCTGTTGGAAACGACGGGAACCAACCATACGTTAGAATCCATTACGTGGCATACCACACAACCACCTGAAAACTTTCATTCCCGGAAGCGAGGACAAGTAAAGTATAGACTGTCGGCCCAAAAAATACCGGCGACAACGAAGCGGCGATTTAACCAACCCCCGGGAATTGCGCTCCACTTCATCGTCGCGCTGGTGATCTGGGAAATCTTCATTCAGGTCGCGAATGTTAATCAAGCGAATCCGATCATGGAAATCAAGACAACACCGCATTGTTCCGGATGCCTCTGTCATTGTTGAATCCCTGCATTGACGTTCAGGTGACGGAAGGTTGGCTGGAGATATCCATGCCCCGCTGTCGTGGCCGATCACCTGGCGAAAGCCGAGTTAATTCTTTTGGGGTGTCACGTCACCGTTGGCAATCGGGAGTGAACCAGCGAACAGACCTTGGATGACCCTGGTCATGTGTTTGAGCTCAAGCTTTTCCCATTCGTCGCTCGGTTTGTGGTAGTCTTCGTGAAGCGACCCGGCGGAAAAACTGTGGGCGATCACGCCTTTATCAACAAACGGAGCGTTGTCGCTGGCGCGATACAGCATGTCGCCGCTGTACTTGGGATGTTGAAAGATCAAGACATCCACTTTCTTGGCACCGACGCTCATCAGTTCACTCAAGTTCGATTTGTCCCAACCTGTTGACCAGCACTTCCCGTTGGCGCCTGGTTCTGGCCGGCCAATCATCTCGATGTTGATATTGGCGACGGTCTTATCCAGTGGCCATAGCGGATTTGCACAGTAATAGCGTGAACCGAGCAGGCCTTTTTCCTCACCCCAAAGCGTCATGAAAATAACCGTTCGTTTTGGCGCGGTCGGCATTGCCGCAAAGGCGTCCGCCAGGCTCAATACGCCGGTCACTCCGGTCGCATCGTCATCGGCTCCATTGCAAATGGTATCGCCAGTCGACCCTTGCCTTCCGATGTGATCGAGATGGGCTGTAAAGACAATCGCTTCTTTGGCAAGTTCCGGATCACTCCCGGGGATCATCCCGATCACGTTACGTACCGTCGCCTTGCCGCTGGTTTGCTTTGGAAGCGTGAGGTCAAAGATTCCGCCGGTATCGGTCTTTTTCACCAACACGACATGCCCGGCTGCCCCGCCACGTGAACGCACCATTTTCGGCTCAGTCATGGCCGAAGCTTGACCGACCAGTTCATGATTCGGGTCAACTTGAACCAGGATCGCAGTCGCGCCATTCTGGCGGAGTCGCGCCAAGCTGCGTAGAAAGTTGCTTTGATCCCGCCGCTCCTTGAAGTCATCAACGATCATGCAAACCGGTCCCGTGTATTTCGCGTCGCCGGGACTGTCCTTGGTGACCAGCGTGATTTCACCACGATAGACATACGGTTCCGAGTCGGCGCTCAACATTCCAAACGTCTCAACCATGGCTCCGTCATGCTTGACGACAATTCCGTCCTGCGGTACGAGGGTCGTGGCAATTTCGCTGTTCTGGAAATACGATCCATCTTCCCCGAGTCCTTTCAGACCCGCGCCCAGAAATCTCGCGGCAACATAGCTGGAAGCAATCGTCAACTCCGGTGACGGCGTATCGCGCCCCGCCATTTCGTCGGAGGACAGGAATGCGACAGTCGACGTCACCGCTCTTTGATTGATCGCGTCCAGCGATGCTTTCAAGTCACCGGGGATGTCATGCTGGGCAAGGGCAAGGTTGGCGCAGACAGCAACCAAAAGGAAAGTAAACACCGTGGTGTGAAACGTTGAAGCCTTGTTTGTCATAAATTTCTTTTTCAAAAATTTCCCAAATATAAAACACAAAAAGCCAACCTGATTCCAGCTCCAGCCTGAACGCCTCATGATAATCGATCTTTGCCGCTCGTTAACCACTCCAAGCAAATTCCGCTGCCAAACAGCATTTTACTCCCAGGTTCGTGGTAGACGTCTGACTTGTATACAACCAAACACAACTACGCCTTGCCGGTCGCGGGAGGTAATCGAGCGTTTATTCGCGGAGTGAGGCAAAATTTTCTTTCGCAAGCCCGATAGGAAGCGGCTCTGTCCGTCGCGTAAGCCGCTTCGTGTTCACCCATCTGGGCCCCTCACCGCAATAGGCAGCCAGCTTCACTTGTTCCGTTTGCCTTCCAGGTGAAGCATGACCATTGCGATATCGGCAGGGGTAATTCCGCTGATACGCTGTGCCTGATCCAAGCTGGTTGGGCGAAATCGGCCAAGCTTTTCTTTGGCTTCTTTCCGCAAATGCAGCAGCCCCTCATAATCGAAATGGTCCGGAATTTTTTTGGTCGCCAACCGCTTGTGTTTGTCGATCGTCGCCTGTTGGCGATCAACGTATCCCGAATATTTGACATCATAAATGACTTGCAGTTTGACTTCTTCGGAGACGTGGCCCAACTCAGGCAGATGCGAAACCAGTTCGTCCCATTCCGTTTCTGTGCGCTTGAGAGTCTTGTGAAGCGTAACACCATTGACGCGAATGGAATCAAGCAACCGCTTGACGCGAGTGATTTCGGATTCCTTTTGGTTCAAGCGAGCAACTCGATCCGCCCCAACCAAGCCGACCTCGGCTGCATTACGGGTTAGTCTTCGGTCCGCGTTATCCTGGCGCAGCAACAAACGATATTCGGCGCGGCTGGTGAACATCCGGTACGGCTCATCGACGCTGCAGGTTACAAGATCGTCGATCAAAACACCGATATATCCCTGATCGCGGTCAAAGATCAACTCCGGCCGGCCGTCGAGTTTCAACGCCGCATTGGCTCCCGCGATCAGCCCCTGGGCACCGGCTTCTTCATAGCCGGTCGTGCCGTTGATTTGGCCAGCGAAATACAGTCCATCAACCTGTTTTGTTTCCAGCGTAGGCCGCAACTGATCTGGAGGACAAAAATCGTATTCCACGGCATACCCGTATCGCATGATCTGAGCGTTTTCCAATCCTGGAATCAACTTGAACATCGCGTCCTGAACGTCGCGCGGGAGACTCGTAGAAACACCGTTGACGTAAATTTCGAGCGTGTCACGGCCTTCCGGTTCCAGGAACAACTGGTGTCGATCCTTGTCCGCGAACTTGACGATTTTGTCTTCGATGGAGGGACAATACCTCGGCCCGCTCCCCTGGATTTGGCCACTGTACATCGGAGCGCGATGCAGGTTGTCCTGAATCAGCTGGTGAACCGCGGAATTGGTAAATGTTATCCAGCAAGGGATCTGGTCAACATGGAAGTTGTCGGTCAAAAAAGAGAAAGGCTGCGGATGATCGTCACCGGGTTGAATTTCGGTTTTGGAATAGTCAATCGTGCGCCCGTTCAAGCGGGGAGGTGTGCCGGTCTTGAATCGAGCCAGTTCAAACCCCATCCGTTTTAATGCGCCGCTGATCCCGGTCGTGGTGCCTTCGCCCGCCCGCCCCCCTTCCGTTTTGGCTTCACCCGTGTGCATCAGCGCCGAAAGAAATGTCCCCGTCGTCAGAATCACCGCCGGAGCATGATACTCAACGTCACCACGGACTTTCACACCGATCACTTTATGGGAACCCGGATTCGCGGTTCCATCCACCGCTTCGGTCAGAATATCGAGCACCACTTCCTGGCGAAGGTCCAGGTTATCCTGGTGTTCGATTTCGGCCTTGATCCAGTTTTGATATCCCTTTTTGTCCGCTTGCGATCGGGGGCTGTGCATCGCCGGGCCCTTGCGCATGTTGAGCATCCGAAACTGAATGCCCGTCGCATCAATCGCGCGCCCCATCAAGCCACCCAACGCATCGATTTCCCGAACCAGGTGACCCTTGGCGACACCACCGATTGCCGGGTTACAGCTCATTTGCCCGACGGTATCGAGGTTCGTTGTAATCAATGCGACGCGAGCGCCCAACCGCGCAGCCGCGGCTGCAGCTTCGGTACCCGCATGACCGGCTCCGACCACAATGACGTCATAATGATAAATGATGTTCTGCATGACTTTTTCGCTGTTGTAGGTTGAACCAATTCTATTTGTTCCTGGTTTGATCGACAGTGCAAATCGGATTTATCCAACCGAAAGCCATCCGGGCCGGCCATGTCAACAACCTGGATACCAGGTGACACGATGGAAGAATTCTTGCGAAATTCCTTTTGGATCGTTTGGCTTCGCATGGCATGCCACCTGGCAAGACATTTTCTTGTCGCCAGTGCTGGACTGCTGCCATTGATGATCCAAAGCCGGATCGGGATCCGGTCCAACTGAGCAAAATTCACCTGCATACGGAAAATTTATGACCTATGTTAAAGATGGTGCAGACCTTGGCGGGCACCACTTAAGCAGCCATTTTTCAAAGCAGGCCTTCGAAAGCAGGCGTTTCAAAAAACTGCCGGGTGAATTACCCAATGACAAGGCAAACAAGCAATCCATGGACCTCTCCCTACAAAGACTCGATTTTTCGGCAGCATGCAACCAGGTTTCCGAGCTTTTGTCCTACGCCCAGCCCCTTCGGCCAAATCGCTGCCCGGTTGATCGGGAGGCCGAAATTGTCGGTCTCGCGTCGTCAGAATTCGCCACTTTCGAGGAATTCAAGACCGCCTACCTCGCGGTTCAGGTCCCGGTAATCTGCTTTCTTCGACCCCATGAGGTCGAAGAAGCAGTTGGCTGGATTCGCGACTCCGATGATATTTCCATGGTCGGTGAACCAGCATCGTTAACGCGATGGCGACGGGAACGCATCACCAAAGCACACGACCGGCGACTCGACTCCCTGACGAGGACCTATTGCCGCGAAGAACTGATCGAGGCATTACGATCCGCTTGCCAGGTAGCCAGCCCTTTCCAGCCCGTGTCATTGATCCTGATGGACCTCGACCACCTTAAATCCATCAATGACCAGGCAGGCGTCGAGGCCGGAGACCAAATCTTGAGACAAATGGGAGTGCTCGTCCAATCGATCTGCAAAAACTCTCTTGTGTCAAGAACGCGGGGGGGCGAATTTGGAGTCCTGGTTCAATCCAATGAGTCGATTGCCAAACGGGTCGCTACCATTCTTCGGGACACAGTTGACGGCTACCAGTGGCAGGGCTTCGTGGGTGTGACGGCCAGTTTCGGCGTTGCGACCGCACTTGCCAGCTGCGAGCCCTCGTTGGTGCTCAGACAAGCCGACGAAGCCCTGTTCGCCGCCAAGGCGATTGGACGAAACCAAGTCGTCTGTTATTCCGAAATCGTCAATGTATCGCAAGTTGACAGCGATCAACTGGAAGTCATCAGCCTCGAAAACAAAGCCCGCGTCATGAGCGAACGAGTGACCAATTTTGTGACTCAACAAAGCAGGCGAATCATGATGACATTGCATAAGGAAGCAAATACGGACGCCTTGACACAACTGTTCAACCGACGGTACCTGGACAAGCAACTGGTCGAGGAGTTCAACATGGCGATCGTCAATGACAGAGACCTGTGCATCGCGCTGGTTGACCTGGACCACTTCGGCGAAGTCAACAAAGTTCATGGTTGGCCAACCGGCGACCGGACGTTGTGCACCGTCGCCGAAACGATCACCAGGTCGATTCGCGCAGCGGATTGGGTCGGTCGATATGGCGGCGAGGAAATTTGCATCGTCATGCCGGACACCAACCTCGAGCAGGCGATGACTGTCTGCGAACGAGTCCGTCGTGCCACCGATTTGAGCCAATGTTCAACAACCTCGGGCCAACCGCTGAGGATCACCGTCAGTATCGGAATTGTCGAGTTGGATCGAGCATCCGATCAATCGGTAACCCAACTGATTGAACGAGTCAGTCGTATGACGTTGAAAGCCAAATCGTCCGGCAGAAATCAGGTCCAGTGTTAAAATGCATGTGACCATTGGCTCCTGGCGTGACTGGTTGTTCACCGAGTCAAGGGCCAATGACTACGAACTGCAGGAGAGCATCGAACAGCCGGGCCGATGCCGAGCCCACTCTGGCCGTTTGGCCGCGAACTTTTCTTTTTCGGGCTGCTCGTCATAGGGATGTCGCAAGACGTCAAGCAACTCGTGGATCATCGCATGATCGCCCGCTTCTGATCGGTCGATCGCCAATTGAGCCAGGTAATTTCGCAAGACAAATTTGGGATTCACGCGATTCATCCGTTGGCGGCGAATTTCATCGGTGGTACCCTCCATCTTCACGCGGGACAGATAATGCCGCACCCAGCTGGCAATCCGCGACTTCGTTTCGCCAACGATTTTTTCCGGCGAATAATAAGCGTCACTGAGAATCGCGACAATCGAATCAATGGACGATTCATCAACCGGAATGTCGGCCAGCCGGCGATAGAAGATCGTCATGTCAGTTTCCACAAGGGTCAGGACTTCGAACAATTCCTGTTTGAGTTGATCGTCGGTTGCACGAACGTATTCACTCAATCCAAGTTTATCCGCCAGCATGCGGTTGGCACCCGATTCGACCTCGCTCAAATAAAGATCCAATCCCTCCTGAAGCGGCTCCGTTTCATTGACCAAAGATAAAATGGCATTTCCAAGCTGGTAGAGGTTCCAGTGAGCCACCAGGGGCTGATTTCCAAACCGGTACCGCTTACCCGAGGCATCCGTTGTGTTCGGTGTCCAACCCGGATCATAGTCCTCCAGCCAGCCGTAGGGGCCATAGTCGATCGTTAGTCCAAGAATCGACATGTTGTCCGTATTCATCACACCATGCACAAAACCGACTCGCATCCAGTGAATGATCATCTCGGACGTGCGTCGGCAAACGTCTTCAAACCAGGCGGCGTAAACTTCAGGGCTGGGCGCACCAAGCTCGGGAAAGTCGGCCTGGATGGTATGATCCACCAGCTGTTTCAGATTCTTGAGGTCACCCCGTGCTGCAAACAACTGAAAATTGCCAAACCGGGTAAACGATGGAGCGACTCGGCAAACGACGGCACCCAATTCGTTTTTCGGGTTGCCATCGTAGAACATGTCACGCATGACCTGTTCACCTGTCAGCACCAGCGAAAGGGCGCGAGTTGTCGGAACGCCAAGATGGAACATGGCTTCGCTACAGAGAAACTCCCGAATCGAAGACCGCAACACCGCCAGCCCGTCTGCTGTCCGGGAGTAGGGTGTCGGTCCTGCTCCCTTGAGCTGCAAAGTCCAATGCGCGCCTTTCCGGTTGACCACTTCTCCGAGGTTGATGGCCCTTCCATCTCCGAGTTGCCCCGCCCAGTTTCCAAATTGGTGGCCACCATAGCACATCGCAAAGGGGTCCATGCCATCGAGTAATTTGTTTCCCCCAAAGACGGCAGCAAACTCATCGGTCTCGAATTCGGCGGGATCCAGGTCGAGTTCTTCGGCCATTTCACGTGAAAACCCGATCAGTTTGGGCCGAACAACCGGGGTCGGCGCAACCCGTGAATAGCACGCCTCGAGGACTTGCCGTCGCCCGTTGGTCAACTCGGGATCCGCCGGCAGTTGATTGACAAACCGGTTGTCGAACTGCCATTGGTTGAGCTTGAGTTTTGAATTACCGGGCATGATTGAACTTGTCTCTTCGCGCGCCATTGCTGCCGGAAATCCCCTTCCGCAGGCCAACCCATCCCGTCGTCATGCATCTTGGCCAAACAAGTTCCATCCCAACAACCTGTCACATGGGCAGAAAGGAACCACGGCCCAATGATTGACTTACATCCCCTCGACCAGTTTGTGCAAACCCTTGATGTTCAAGCCGACGCTTTCTTCGGCATCCAGATCGGCACGATGTCCCAGGACACCAATGGGTCCCTGATAGCCGCTTTCCAGGACCGTCCGGATCATGCCTGCTTCATGGACCCCTGACCCGATTGGCAATATCTGGCTCGCGTTCGAATCTCCATCCGCGGTTTTGAGATCCGCCATACCATTTAAATTCAAACAAATCAGGTAAGGCAGGAGCAGTTTGAATTTTTCATCAAATCGTTCAACATCTTCGTGGCCGTGATGGAAGTTATATACGATTCCAACATTGTCGAGGCCGTGATTGTCGCGGAGCTCCTCGCAAACGGCAATCAGGTTCGCTGGTTCTCCGGGCCAGCCTCCATGATTGTATATTCCAAATTTCAATCCGAGCGATTTTGCTTTTTCGGCGATTGGCAAGAATTGTTGAGCTACGACTTTGACGTGTTCGGCATCCGATCCGTCCGGAAGCTGGCCACGGTACATTTCCCAGATCTGGGGTTTGATTCCATACTTCTTGATCAAGGCCTCCATTGAGTCGTGCCAACCCCAGAAGGCAAAATATTCCAGTCCGTTTTTCCTGTATTCCAGAATTTCCTGTTCAAATTCGGGAATGTTTTTTTCCCGCCAGTCGTAGGCAACGCGTTTGAGCCCGAGCCGGCGAACCATCTCTGCCCGGTCTGCCGGTCCGCGATTCTTCGCATCAAACGGCACAATGCACCAGGCGACCAGATTATTCGATTTGAAGTTTTCGGGGATGGAAGAGGATCCTTCGTGGGGACTGGAATTCGCTTTCCGTTTCCTGTCGATCAACTCGATCAGCGCGTTTGCGAATGCGCCACCCATACGGTTATAGCATTTGACACTTCCGAGGTAATGATAGGGACGATCGGAACCAACCGCCGCCCAGTCGTCCGGATGTTCTTTCCAGCCTTGTTGAAAGACTGCGTCGGCTTCCTGGTCCCACAACCGGTCCGTATGTACGACCGCGACATTGTCTTTGAATTCATCCATCGCACCGACCGCCGCCTGGTTGCGTTTGAATTGGTCTTTTCGTGGATTCGGCTTTTTTCCCTTGGTCCCACCGACTCCCAGGACCC
>JAHEBQ010000158.1 GCA_024642205.1 Planctomycetaceae bacterium
AGCCGTTGCCATTGTTCTTCCGTCAGTTCGTGTCGCCTTGCCATTGGTGCTCCTCCTTGAGTTAACCAAATCCTCGGCAAAAACGACTTCCGTTACAATATTGAATGTCCACGCCGCCTAGCGCTATGACTACACCTGAGCCAAAATCACTGGAACAAATCTCTCCGGCGGCCGATTCCAGCGCGTCAGCCGAGGACGCTGCGGCGATGCGCGCCCAGGCATTGGAAGCGCGCCAGGGAATCAACGAAATCATCTTCGCGGCTCTCAAGATGAGGCATCGTAATCTGCCTGCCCGTTCGCGGTCGCTGCCCCTGACCATCATCGGTGGTTTCCTGGGGTCAGTTTAGACGACGCTGCTGAATCGTCTACTCGTTTCGCCGCACGGCCGACGCCTGGTAGTCCTGGTCAACGACTTCGGCGGTATCAACATCGCTGCGCCGCTAGTGGCGTCGCAGACCGACGACATGATCAGCTCCACCAACGGCTGTGCCTGCTGCGCCGTATCCGGGGATTTGACTAACAAGCTGATCGAAATCGCCGAGCGCGACGATCCGCCGGACGCCATCGTGCTCGAGGCCAGTGGTGTCGCCGACCCGCACGGGATCGCCATGGAAGCGCTAACCAATCCGGCGATCCGGCTGGATGGCAGCCTCGTGGTCGTCGATGCCGAAACCAGACAGGACCTGGCGGAAGACTCGCTGAACCAACGTCTGTTTCACAACCAGGTTTCGGCAGCCTCGAAAAGGGCAAGTTCGCAGACCTCTGCATCTTGGAAGAAGACCCCATGGAAGTCAACTTCGAGCGCATCAAGGACATCAAGATCTGGGGCACGGTGCTCGGGGGTAAGAAGTCTATGTCGAAAGACCAATAATTGCAGAAGGAAAACCAGATGAGTTATTGGACGATGTTGATGATCAAGGCTCACGACGGCAATGGCGAAGCCATTGCGCAAGCGCACATCAAACGCCGCTGTGTCGAGGAAGCGCAGGAGACGATCCCCGGTTTTCTGCATGGCGAGACCATGCTCTCAGCCGAGGATCCCGGTCTCGTCTGCGTGATGTGCACGTGGAAAGACGAAGCCGCCTATCAGGAATGGTTGAACAGCCCGGTGCGCGCCAAACAGACCTCGGATCTGGCAGGCGTTATTTCTGCTAATATTACGACAAACTCGTTTCGAAGCATCCATACCGTCGCAAAACCGGAGTGACCTGTGTGTGACGGTTGATCTACAAGGCACATTCAAATATACACAACGAAAACGGAGAAACAGAATGAAAACCAACAGCAGAAGAGAATTCGTCAAACTGACAGGCCTCGCTGCAGCTGGACTTGCTCTGGCTCCCAGCTTGAGATCTTTCGGCCAGGAACCCGATGCCGATGGCGCGAAGCAACCTGGCGGGCCGTATCCCGATAACTTCCGCGCCGTTCACGACAGCATGATCAAGATCGACGGCGCCTGCCCGATGATTGCACAAACGCTGAACCCGACTGACTTCAACATGTGGATCGATGGCGGCGTGAACGCGATGTCGCTCACGGTTGGCGGCGGCAACAAAGGCGAGGAACTGACGACCAAGCTGCTGTCGTGGGTTGCCGAACAAATCATGACCCGGCCGGAATTGATGCTGATCCGGAACACCGAGGATTTTCGCACAGCCAAGCGCGAAGCCAAGTTGGGGATCTTCTTTCACTTTCAGGGTCCGACTCCGCTGGGATGGGATCTGGATCGGGTCTGGCTTTACAAGGGGCTTGGTCTGGGTGTCCTGCAGATGGCCTACAACACGCGGAATCCCTATGCGAACGGCATCACAGAACGTGTCGACGGCGGGCTCAGCATTCTGGGGCAGAAGTTGGTCAAGGCCTGCAACGAGGCACGTTTGATTGTCGACGTTGCCCATACGGGAATGAAAAGTGCGATGGACACGATCGAGGCCTCTTCGGAACCGGTGATCATGTCGCACGCCAATGCACGCGGCGCGCTCGACAGCCCGCGGAATGTTTCCGACGATTTGATCAAGGCGATCGCGGCGACCGGCGGCTTTGCCGGTGCCGTCGCCTATCCAGCATTCGTCTCGAAGAAAAAGAAGCCCACAATGGAAGATATGGTGGCAATGATTGACTACATGGTCCAGCTTGTCGGTCCGGACCACGTCACGATGGGTCTGGACTATGACGCCACTACCTACGGCGTCATGGACGAAGCCAAGATCGAAGGGATTTACAAGCAGATGGTTGATAGCGGCGCATGGGATCCGAAGGCGTATCCACCGCCGCCCTATTATTACCCCGCAGGCATGGAACTGCCGAACACCCTCTACAACCTGACCGGCGCGCTGCTGGCTCGCGGCTACAGCAAAGAGGACCTTGCCAAGATCTGGGGCGGCAACTGGATGCGCGTCACGGAGAAGGTCTGGGACGACCCGAATGCAAAGGCCATCCACGATGAGGAAGAACCGTTTCACAAACATTGATGGTTCAAAATGAAGATCTACAAAAACACAATCAAGCAACTGAAACTAGAAAGAAGAATCAGAATGAAAACAAATGCGACGCTATTGGGTTGTATGGTCTTGAGTCTGGTGCTGGCCGTATCGGCTGAGATCAAGACCGTCCGCGCCCAGACCAACGTGACGCCAGAAGAAGCTCGCGAGATTGCCAAGGAAGCCTATATCTATGGCTATCCGATGGTGGACAGCTATCGCGTTCAATACGCCTACTTTGTGGATCGGACCAATCCCGAATACAAGGCCCCGTGGAACCAGCTTCGTAATTTTGCGCGCGTGTTCACGCCTGAGGATAAAGCGGTCCAAACCCCAAACTCGGATACGCCGTATTCATTTCTCGGCATGGATTTGCGCACCGAACCGATCGTGCTCACGGTTCCGCCGATTGAGAAGAATCGCTACTTCAGCATCCAGCTGATCGATGCCTACACATTTAATTTTGACTACATTGGCAGCCGTGCGACCGGCAACGATGGTGGCAGCTTTCTCATCGCCGGGCCTCACTGGTCAGGTCCCACACCACAGGGCGTGAAGAAGGTCTTTCGCTCCGAAACGGAGTTGGTTCTCGCACCTTATCGAACGCAACTTTTCAATCCTGACGACATCGAAAACGTCAAGCAGGTGCAAGCGGGCTACAAGGCACAGCCGCTTTCGGAGTTTCTGGAGCAGCCTGCACCGGAGCCCGCGCCAGCGATCGAATTCATCAAGCCGTTAACGCCGGAGGAGCAGAAAACGTCGCTGGAGTTCTTTAATATCCTGAACTTCACTTTGCAATACTGCCCGACGAACGCGTCCGAAAAAGACCTGATGGACCGGTTTGCCAAACTTGGCATCGGCGCAGGCAGGAACTTTGACGTCAGTAAACTCTCACCCGAAGTGAAATCGGCGATTAAACAGGGGATGGCCGATGCGTGGACAGATTTTGCTGCCTTAAAGCGAGAGATGGATGCTGGAAAAGTGGTCTCTGGAGATTGCTTCGGCACGCGGGCGTTTCTCAAAAACAATTACCTCTACCGCATGGCCGCGGCGGTGATTGGCATTTATGGCAACTCCAAACAAGAAGCGATGTACCCGCTTTACCTTGTGGATTCCGAGGGCCAGAAGTTGGATGGGGCCAACCGCTACAGCCTGCACTTTGCGCGAGAACAATTGCCACCCGTCAACGCATTCTGGTCGCTGACGATGTACAAACTCCCTTCGAGCCTGCTATCCGCCAATCCGCTCGACCGATATCTGCTCAATTCACCAATGTTGCCGCAGTTCAAACGAGACGCGGATGGTGGCCTCACGTTGTTAATTCAACACGAGTCACCCGGGAAGGACGAAGAAGCAAACTGGCTGCCCGCACCCGAGGGTCCCTTTTTCCTCGTCCTACGTCTTTATTGGCCGAAAGCCGAAGCGCTCGACAGTAAATGGACCGCCCCGCCGCTGATGCGTCGGCAATGAGCGAATTGCCGGGAACGAAACGCGACGCCAGCGAACGATGCTGTGAACCGGTGCGGCGAAGTCGGACGATTTTGTGAATGTCGTCGTAGCTGGATTCGCCAGAGTTTAGATACCGAAATTTGGCAACATCGGCTAAATGTTTTTTTTAGATCCCGAGTCAAAAAAGGGGGCAGGAACCAATATTGCTGAGCACCCTTTGGATTCCTGAAGATCTTCGTGGGCGGAGCGGTGAGCGCAGCGACGAAACCGAGGGCCGGTCGTTTCGCTCTTTTCACGGAATTGCTGGCGTCCCTTCAGGATGCGATATACGTATGCGTCGGGAGCCGGCGGTGGTCGCTACGCTCAACCGCCGGCTAATGGCTTTAAAGCCTTCGGCTTACCTATACTTGTGTAGACATCAATGCTCCCAAAAGGAGAGGGTAAAAAAGCGGAAGTTATGCTCCCCCTGATCCTAATTCAATTTCATGGCGCTTTTTTTCATGGAGAAATAGATTATGCCGGACCCGGTGGCCGCGTCGTCATTAAGCATCAGTACCCTGGCGATCATGTACTTTGGCGATGTCGTTTTCGCCATCAGCGGCGCCCTGACGGCGGCACGCTACAAGATGGATGTCCTGGGGTTTGTGCTGATCGGCACGATTACCGGAATTGGTGGCGGGACCACTCGTGACCTGCTGCTGGGAAGGACGGTGTGGTGGACGCAAAATCCACTTGAGTTGATTCTGTGCGTGGCGGCCGCGCTGATCACCTTCCTGTTTATCAAACACGACATTTCCAACCGCAAGGGGATGATCTGGTCGGATGCTTTGGGGCTTTCGGTATTCGGGGTTGTCGGTTGCCACGTCGCGCTGGAGTTTGGATCACCTTTTATCATTGCTGTGTTCATGGGGATGGTGACCGCGACCGGAGGGGGTGTCATTCGCGATGTATTGACCAATACGCAGCCAATGATTCTGTGCGGACAAGTCTACGCTACGGCCGCGCTCGTGGGCTCGCTCAGTTACGCAAGTCTCCGGTATTTTGGGCTCTCGGAAATTCCTGGCGAGGCTTTGTCCTGTGCCGCGGCTTTCGCGTTGCGGGCTTCGGCTATCGTTTTCGATATTCGCACCGGTCCGCCGGGAGAATTCATCCGAATCGGCAAATCAACGGGTGATGAAAGCAAATGAGACGGATCCTCAGCGAGGCATAACAACCAAATGGAATTGGAGCTAACTGAGTCAACAGAGAGCAAGCAAGCCGACTGAGGCCAAGGTAAGAATCTGAAGTTACCAACAACGATGGGAATTCCTGATCACCATGCGGCTGTCTGGCTGTCGTTAAGGCAAGTAATAGAACATGGAGATTTGAAGCCGGTTGGCGATTCCGCTACCGCCGTCAATGTCTTCGCGTTTGCCATACAAGTATTCGACGCCTACGGAGAAACGTCTCGCCGGAGTCCAGATCGTGTTCACGGCCAGATAGGTCAGGTTGTTGACGTCGGTGGGTAGTTGACCCGAAGTGTTTTGAAAGTGGCTTTCGGCAAATGTCAGATTTGAAGACAGTCTTTCGTTCCATTCACGCGTGGAACCGATCATCCAACCGAGGTAGCCAAGCAGTGCGGCATTATCTGTACCCACTGGTGTAATATCTGGCAGACCTCCCAACAAGCTGGCAATTCCGTCGCCATAGTTGATCTGCCAATAGATTTTTTGGTTGGGTGTCAGTTCCTGATATTGCGAAAAATTCAATCCCCAGGCGGTGGCGGTGACCACCGATTGGCCCGTCGGCTGGAATCCCAATTCGCGAATGATACCCGCGACTTGTAAGTTACCGTTGGGGCGGACCCTGCGCAATCGCGCTACCATATCCGGCGAGACCGTTCTTGTTTCACCCGTAATCGCGCCGCCAGGCGGGAGTTCGATCACGGTTTCGGAATCCTCCAACGCAACTGCCAGATTAAGATCGTCGTTGAAAATTGGTGCTTCCCAGCGCACTTGCGTACGGCGCAGGGTGATTGCCGAAATCGAACCTTCAAAGTCTAACGTCGCGGGGGCAGCATCCAGATTGGCGAACGTCGTCCAAGTCTGTCCGCCGAGAAATCGACCGACTTTGCCGTAGGCATGTCGCAACCGGAATTGGTCGCCGTCACTGAAAAAGTCACCCTCAATGAAGGCCCGGACCACGCCCAGTTCATTGGTTCTCCAGCGCGTGTCAAAATTGAGTCGCGTTTGGCGAGCGTGAAAGCGGCTGTTGGTCCGGTCCGGAGCGCCCACAGGAATCGTCAGGACATCGAACAGGTCGGTATTGTCAATCGCGTTGAAATCCTGAATGAGATCAAGCTTGACATAGCCACCAAACTTCATTGCCACGTCGTTGCCTTCAATGACCAGGCCTGCCGTGAAGTCGTCACTGGATTGGAAGAAATTGGTACCGATTTCATTTCGGTTTTGACGGGCCTGGAACGTGGGGTGTGTAAGCGAATTCCCCACGTCCTGTTGGCCGGACGACTGAACCACATCGTCTGGGGATGGTGCGCCCGACCCGGTCTCGCGAAACGGGTCAGCATTTGAAACAGCTTGCTCGAGAGGCTGCTGAGTCACTCTCTGACTCGCATCCTGTGAAAGGCGCTCGACCACCAGACGAAGCTGCCGAACTTCGGATTCCAGTCGTTCAATTTCCGAATTCTCCAAATCCCGCGCAGTCCCGGATTGACCAAAAACAATGGAAGGCAACAGACAGGCGACTCCCAGCATTGCCAATCGGATCAAACTTGGGGCCAAGGAGAGCATGGAAAATTCAAGTGCCGAGAATGGTGTTTATCTTCGTAAAAGTTCGGTTGTTAAACTGCGACAACTTTAACGATTTGGAGAAGAATGCTGGCATCGGGTTTGGCATTTGGGCTGAAAACTCGACCCTTGCTACCTGATCTAAGTTTCACCCGTGAGCAAGACGATCTTGCCATTTCGAACCAAGTCGCCGAGTCTGCGACATTGGTTAATTCCCTAAATTCGCTACTCCTTAACAGCCGAAAATGCTGCTTGGTGTTGTGCGCTAACAAAATCTCTATCGAACGCTAACGGTTTAATGCAAAACTGGGTCAAAAGGCTAGCAGTAATCTTGACACTGACCATTCAACTGGCGATCGTTGCCTGGTCTCAAGACGCTGATTCGGACGGGCCAGCTGATTCGCCGAACGAAATTGAATCCCTCCGTTCCGAGCTTGAAGAGCTGAGACAACAAATGCAGAAGAGGATGGTGGGAGCGGATGAGTTGCTTCCCCCACCCG
This sequence comes from Planctomycetaceae bacterium, assembly GCA_024642205.1. Classification (GTDB taxonomy): domain Bacteria; phylum Planctomycetota; class Planctomycetia; order Pirellulales; family Pirellulaceae; genus Mariniblastus. The sequence continues at coordinate 7,216 of JAHEBQ010000158.1, forward strand.
TGGATCCAGGACGCTTTAATCGTGACAGCGTGGTTGAGGCCGGTGACTTTCGCGGCGCGATTCGATTACCGGGAACCGACGTTTCCCTGCGAATTGACGGTTATACTCGATTCGATGGAATCTATGACACAGGATTTGTAGGTTCTGGTGTACGGCTTTCCCCGGAACCATTGTTCTCGATGAAACCACGCTGGCGCGGCGCCGTGGGAAAACAACTTTCACGGGCGGACAATCGCGATTGTCTTTTGACGCCCAAGCAAAAACAGAGTTGGGTTTGTTGCGCGGCTACGTTGAGTTGGATTTCCTGCAAAACGATATCGATCCTCGGCTTCGCCATGTTTATGGTGAATGGAAATCCGGCGATGTTGACGTTGTTGGGGGGCAGACCTGGTCGACGTTCATGGACCCCGGATCTCTTCCTCAATTGGTTCCAATCACAGCTCCGGCCGGCGCGATTTTTCGTCGGCCCCCACTGATTCGATTGTCGCGCCAGTTCAGGGAGGGACTGGTAGGTGCGATTGCGTTTGAGGATCCGGCATCGTTTGACTTTACACTCGTCGACCCGGTCAACGACCAGTTTTTACAGCGGTGGCCGGATTTCGTCGCGAGAATGCGGTGGATCAACCAGGACCGAGGCACATTTCAAGTGGCAACGCTGGTACGTGGGATTGGTTTCGAAGATGCCGCCTTTCAAGAGACGCTCAAAACGGGTTGGGGGATTTCTGCGACCGGTCGAATCAACCTCAACGAAGGCAACGACAGCCGCATGGGAGTCGTTGGTGGGCGAGGTGTCGGCAGCTATCTGGGTGGCCTGGCGGGAAGTCTCTCGGCTGCCGGGCCAGATGTTGCAGGGTTCCGAACCTTGGGCGCGATCGGAGCTTATGCGGCCTACCAACGTCGTTTGACAGAGCGGGTGCAAACAAACTTATTCTATGGATATTCGAATGTCGAATCGACACCGCTGATGCCTGTTACCTCCGCCGATACGATCCACAATGGCGGCATCAATCTGATCTGGTCGCCGCGTCCGGGTTTTGGAATCGGGCTGGAATATGATTACGGTTTGCGAGAGGTCGCCAACGGGATCATGGGTGACAATCATCGCATCCAGTTTGCATTTCAGTTTGGACCCTGATTTGTCAGGACCAATTTTGTTGGTGCCGTGCCGCTTAACTTTCACCCAACGCAAAATGGCGGGTGCTTCGGTAGAACAGCGCGCTACCGTGTCATGCTTCACTTCGGATCAAATTGGCGATTTCAAGTGGCGTAAAGGTGCGTCAGCTTTGTCGAATCGGTAAAGGCCGGAGGCTAAGCGGGAATTGGCGGTTTTCGCGATTTGTCCTCCACGAATCATCTCGCTATCAATTCTTCCGCGGGGAAAAAAACGGGGTAGAAAAGTCGCGCGTATGTCTAAGAGATAACGGAAAATCGATGGGTCTTGATTGATCGACGACTGATTGGATATCCGAGCTTGAGGCAAGCGAGGTAAAGCGAAGAGTTTCGCAAACCGATGACCTTGACAATTGAATCCTCCGCAAGATGAACGCGACACGTTTGACTGGAAGAATCGGCTAGGGGAGAAAAGAAACGATTGGTTGGATTGGTTTCAATCGGAATTTTGATCGTAACTTCGGTCGCCGCGGTCCAAAATCCGCAAGGTGCGAATGAGTTTGACTCTTCAAGTGGCATTTCCGCAAAACCGGTATCGAACAGAAGTTCTTATGCCGAATGGCTTACCGCTAACGAATCAGGTAAATCCGTATTCTGCGGTGACTTCTGATCCCTGGCAAGCTGCGGAATCCAACACTTCACCATCCGATGCGGGTAGGCCCGGCAGTGCCTGTCGCAAAAGCGGCGGTGTGGGGGCCGTAGAGGCAGTGAATCCTGAAGTACCTTTGTCTCAGATTCAGTTTCAAAATGTGTTTGTTCCCGAATCTTAAGGGTTCTCGGGATATTCCAACCAGTTCATTGTTCAACCCGTGTTTTCGGTAAACCGGAAACCAGGGTCTTGTTTTGAGTACCCCGTGGATTGCCCCACACTTCCGATTCTGGAAACCAATCCTGACTCGGATGGTCCGGTTGGTCATCTTGGGGGCATTGGGGATCTGACCCTAGTCAAAAGCCTAATGACCAAATTCGTTGACAACGATGTACGGTTTCGTCTGCGCGTCCTGCATCAAATACATGTGCATTTCCGGTTACCCAATGGCGCCTGGCGTGTCGGTCCAATACGAAGGCGGAAGAGTGTCGGCCAGTTCGGCGTCAGCCGTTGACAATCCACTACGCCCGCCGGAGACTTCGATCCTGCCAAACGACAATTAATCGTCGGTGGCATCGAAATGCAGTTTTGAAGCGTGACGAAAAGAATGATGCCACCGTTTGAGCTCTTGATCGAACAGCCGGTCGGTCGCCGGCATATCCAAAACGGCAAACAGCGTGAATTTACCAGATGTGCCGTCAAAAGAACCGCTGTCCATTTGCCCGATCTCTTAACGCAATTCCCTATTTGCTTTCGACCCATTTGATGTAGTCGGCCCACGAGTTGATTTCCTGTTGCGTGCAGCGAAAACTTTCTGGACTAACCACCTGCGTCTGATTGAAGCGTTGTTCCAAGATTGCCGGAGCTACGGTTTTGAGACCTGTTCGTTCGTCGATTTCAAAACCAGAAAGCACGTTCGCGTGAGCAAGGATCGTCTCGGTTGGACGTTCATCGATTTCGATTTTCCAGATTCGTGCGGAGCCATCTTCCGAAGACGTCAGGACCCGCGTTCCCTGCGGGTCAAAATATGTCCGAATCACCGGACCAAAATGATACAGGGGTGGAGAAAGCAGTGTCCCCGACTCGGCATCAATCAAGAATGCCGCACCTGAGCCATAAAGTTGTGAAATATTGGTTTGCTTCAAAAGTCCACAGGCAGCCACCAATTTCCAGGATGGATCAAATTGGCAATGCATCAATCCGTACTTGGCGTTTTCAAATTCCCAAACGGATTGTTCATTTACCCACAGATCAAGTTGACCGGAATAATTGGCCGTCAACAAAGTTTGATTGTCAGAACCCCATTTCACCGCCCAAGCGTGGTCGGTGAATTTGAGCTGACGGACTAATTCGTTCGGGGCGCTTGTTTGCCAAATCTTCACCCGCCCATCCGAACCGCACGTAGCCAGTAAAGTGCCGTCCAGCGAAAAATCGCACTTGGATGTCGTCTGTTCATGCGATAACGAGTCGACGATTGAAGCTCCATTCATCGCCATCCAAATTGACGCCGACTTATCCAGACTCGTCGCGGCTGCCAAATTCCCGTCGTCACTGATCGCCAGATGACCAATCGTGGCTGAGTGAATTTTTCGTCGATAAACTGGTGTGTTTTGACCTGCTTTCCAACCTGCCAGTTCGCCATTATGCGACGCGGTGATCAGGAAGTCTTCTTCCCCCTGTTTCGGACTGAAACGAATTTTGACGACCGAGGCGTTGTGGGGCAACGGCTTTCCCACCGGTGTCCCGGTGGCTGCATCCCAAAATTGGGCCGTTGAGTCCCCACTGCTGGTTGCCACCAGGTTTCCTGTTTTGTTGAAAGAGCAATCAGTAATCGTGGCCTCGTGTTTCAACTCCTGGCCGAACATCTGACCCAGCGTTGCACTCGAGATCTTGGCTACGCCATCCTTACTGCACGACACGACTTTTGTACCGTCCGGACTGAACCGGGCAACATTCAGGGCGGCGTCGTGCGTAATCAATGGAAAGTCCGGGGCCAGCCCCGCCAAGTCCCAAATCCGGGCGACTCCGCCGTTTCCTCCAATCAAAAACCGACGCCCATCCGGATGAAACCTGATCGACGCTTCGGTACCACCATAGGCCAGACCGGGTCCAACCATTTCGAGGTTGTTCAACCAGTACAACGACGCCGTTCCATCATTGTGAGAGATTGCGAGAAACCTTTTGTTGGAATCGACCTCGGTATCAATGATCGCCTTGGTTCGGCGGAAGAGTTGTTTCTGTCGCTGCTCCAAATCCCAAACGGTGATTTCACCGTTATATTGAATAGTCACCAGACTCGCTGAGTTTGAGGATACGTAAACACTACTGAGTCGGTCATTGTGTTGTAACGGATCACCCAGTCGTTTCCCGTCGTCTACGTTCCAGATTTCGACAACTCCGTTTCGGGACGCCGTGTAGATCCGGTTGTTTTTGGGATCGAAATCCACTGACGTGACCTTTCCATCCGCCTTCATCAATGGCAGTTTTTGAGTTTGCGTTTCGATATCCCAAGTCCGAATCTCCGACGAACCATCGATCGCCGCCGGCAATGAAGTCAGCAGATAATTCGGATCTTCGACGAACCGCAGCCATTCAAACTCTTGTTCTGGATGTTCCAGTTGCCCAACGAATTGTCCGTTTTCCGGGTTCCAGATCTTGGCAACGCCGTCGTCCGAGGCCGACACAACGTGTCGGCCATCCGGGCTGAACAGGACGTGGCGCACCTGGGAATCGTGTTGAAATTCTGCAATTTTCCTTCCTGAAGTCGTCTCCCACAGGAATCCGCGATTGTCGGCAGTCGCGACTGCAATCCTGTTTCCTGTTGAATCAAACGTAGCAGCCAAAATCAGGCCTCCATGTTCCAGGACCGGGCTCGTGGTTTCCCCCGACTCAAAGTCGAAAACGATGACTTGCCCCGATCTAGTTGCCAACAAACCATGCCTTCCGTCACCGGACACGTCCACAACACGAATCGCACTTTCGGCAGCTTTCAAAACACATAGCTTCGGGTGTTGATTGACCAGCATGCCGGCCCGGATCCGATGCGAACGATCGTTTTCACGTTCGGATTCGATTGCACCGGCAAACCACTGGAACGCGGAGGCGTAGTTCTGCTCTTCCATTTCACGAAGCCCGCCAAGCACGTGGAGCTGGGTAAGTCGCGCAGTGCTTTCTTCCAGGTTCTCGATTGCCGTATCTTTGTTTTTGGTGGCAATCGCGACCAGATTGCCCGACTGAATTGCCCACATAATCGACATGCCAGTAATCACAACCAGCAATCCAGTAATCGCGGCAGACAAAGCCGCGATTCCAGGATTCCGTCGGCACCAGCGGGTGAACTTTTCATAAGCGCTGACGGGCCGTGCGTAAATCGGGCGGTTCGACAACCAACGACGGAGGTCGTCTGCAAAAGCACGCGCAGAGACATATCGCTTTGTGGGATCCTTCGCCATGGCTTTGAGTGTGATCGTTTCAAGATCGTACGGAATCTTCTCGTTGATTTTCCGCGGTGGCTTAGGGTCGTCATGCATCAGGTGGTGCAGCATCATCCTTTGGCTTCCACGAAACGGAAGTTCGCCACATATCATTCGGTAAAGAACGACGCCCAAGCTGTACAGGTCGCTTTGGCACGTAGTTTTTGATTGTTGGCCAGTCGCCTGTTCGGGTGACATGTAAGCTGGTGTGCCAAGAATATCACCGTCCAGCGTCATTGTGATTTCGCTATCCAAATTCCTGGCCAAACCAAAGTCCGTAACATGAGGTTTATTATTCATGTCAAGCAGGATGTTGCTGGGTTTGAGGTCACGATGAATGATTCCGTTTTCGTGGGCAAAATGAACTGCCTCCGAAATTTCGATCATCAGTTTGACCGACTCCTTGAAGGTGAGTGACTGGCCGGTCATCAGATCCCGCAGTGTCACGCCTTCGATGTAGTCGCTGACGATAAACGGCATGCCGTTTTCCGAGCCGATTTCATAGACTTGAACGATGTTGGAATGCCGCAGCTTGGCAGCGTTTCGCGCTTCGCGAATGAATCGCTCTTTGGCGTTGGCCGTTAGAAAGCTGTCAACCCTGGGAATCTTTAATGCGACTGTTCGGTTAAGCTCAGTGTCACGCGCGCGGTAAGCGGTACCAAAACCGCCCTGTCCCAGAAATCTTTGGACTACAAACTTGCCCAGCTGTCTTGGCAAATCAATTCGCGCGCAGGTTTTGGTGATCTCGTCTTTGACAGTGACCGCACTACCACAAACACCACACGTGATCTCGGAATGAAAAGCGGTAACTAGATTGAGTTTGTTTCCGCAATGCGGGCATTCAATTCGCGTGACCATCTGCGGATCAATTCGCAGTTTCCCCGAACCGTGAAACCCGGTGGTGTGTTCGTTGCCCGTAATGTCACCATCATGATCCGTCCGGACTGCAAAGAAAACGTTCTCGACGAACCTCAGTCGCTCGTCAAGTTCGTCCTTGATATCCCGGTTTTCACTGAGGAAACGGGCGCGTGTTGCATCGGGTTCGGATCCGAGCTTGAGCTCTTCCAGGAACTCTTCGACCAATTCGTCGATTTTTCTGAACTCATCGTCGCTGGACACGATTGCACCATACCGCCGATCAATTGACTGGACAGCCCCTTCTCGATCCTGTTACTTGGCAAGCTTCGCTAGAGCTCCGATTACCCGAACAAACATTTACGTGTCGGCTTCAAACTCGTCTTAAGCCTTATAACATTCCTTGTTGCCTCCAGGGCATCTCAGATCCGGTTTGGTCGGGTCCGTGCAAGCATGGCTACCGCAAGTCGAATTGGAGCAAATTGGAGGAATCGCTGTGAATGCGGCGCCATTTGACGCTGTTAGCATTTCAGCAGCACCAAAAACAGGGATTGGACGAGCTTCGAACTCAAGCGATTTTTCAACAAGGAATACTCGAATCTCTCCAGCTTCACCCGGCATGAACTTGAAGATCCTCACGTCGTCACCGACAATATCTGTAATCCGCCAATCGGGGCCGGTGTCCCAGTCGAGATTCCACTTTCCAACACTTTCTTCACTTCGGTCATAGAACAACGCGAATGTCGTTTCGTGGAATGGCCCGACCATTGAATGAAATATTAGAGACATCTCAACTTCCTTTCGAATCAAAAATTACTGTCAGTCAATAATTGCCTCAGCATCGAGATTGCCTTGGATAGTCGATATCGGGTCGTTTCGTACGTCCAGTTCAACTGTCGTGTTACGTCCTTCACCGAATTCCCGTTGATGAAACACTTTTGAATCAGGATCCGACTTTCCTCTGGCAGTTGTTCGATCGCCTGGCTAATTCGCGTCGCATTCTCCCGGGCAATCAAATTTCTGCTCGGCGTTTCAGCCGGTCCGTCAACCTCATTTCGGTCTAACGTCGTCAATGGCCGACTATGCTTTCGCTTGGCAGCCTGTTGTTGCTCCAGGACGTTGTACATAACATTTCGAGCGGTCGTTCGAGCCCATTTGCGAAAAATCACCCAAACCAAATCGTCCTTTCCACGAATTTCAAACTGATCCAGACGGATCCAGATTTTCATCCACGCTTCTTGAAACAAATCATTGCGACTGAGCTGTCCGTTCCCTTGCATTTGGAAATCGAAACAAACCGCCCGCACATCTTGCTCGACAAGACGGACCACCGATTCAATCGCACCGCGATCGCCAGCCTGAGCGGCTTTCAGAAGTGCGGAAAATTGTTGCATCCTTTTCCTCTCCACCTGAAACAGATTTAATTGTGGCCGTCGGGGAAGAAAAATGGAAGAATTATCAGAAATCTTTTTGTCGCATTTCGAGGCTGACTGGATGACAAGGAATCCCTGGATGATGGCGCAAATCTTGTGTGTACTCACCGTGATCAGACCTGAACGGCCCAAAAAACCTCAACTTCATGACGAGTCCAACGTTGTCAGACGGCTTTTGACGTTGTCAGACGGCTTTTGATCGGCATTTTGTTGCTCATCCTGTTCGCCGGGGTGATGATCGATTTGAATGGCGCGTATCTTGAAGCCATGTCCTCAGAACATGGCAATTTCGACGCGCCATGATCCGTTTGTTTTTCGAGTCCACAATTTCTTCAAATTGAAAGTTGAGCCTGCCGCGCATTCTGTCCACCTTGCTTCCGTCTCTCTTAGGCCCGCCTTGTCGCCCGCGCCTGGCTGGCATTCTGTCGCAGTTTAGAATCTCCCGGTTTTTCGGTAGAATCGGGGTTTTGGATGATGGGAATTTGGGCTAGGGACCACAGATGTCAAAACCAACTTTCAGCACTCGACTCACTCTGGCCCAGCGAAAAGTCGTCGCGGAGCTGATGCCTGCATTTGTCGACCGGCTGCTGCTTGACGCACGCAACCAGAGAGTACTTCGGCTTACCTTTGATGAGATCGTCGCCATTCAAAAGAAGGCTCTTTCAGCAATCCCAGGTGCTGAAAACGGCATGAAGCGAAACTCGCTCCGCCACATCATCGACGTGACGTCCAAAGTCATCGACGAGTCCCACGGCACAGGATCAATTCCCAGGATCGATCGGCTCTACCAGTTCAAAATCACGTTGAACGAATCAGCTCCATCGATATGGCGTCGAATTCAAGTAAGAAACTGTACTCTCGACAAGTTGCACGAACATATCCAGACCGCCATGGGCTGGTCGAATTCGCATCTTCACCAATTCAAGATCGCCGGCGCACGACATGGCGATCCAGAACTTCTCAACGATGGCTTCGAAGACTTCGATTGTATTGACTCGACCGTGACGAAGATCGTGGAAGTTATTCCAGAGGATGGCAAGCAAATTTCATTTGTTTACGAGTACGACTTTGGCGATGGCTGGGAACATGAAGTGTTGTTTGAGGGATGCCTCAGAGCTGAAAAAGGCGGTCGCTATCCAATCTGTGTTGAAGGGGAACGAGCTTGTCCTCCAGAAAATGTCGGCGGAATCTGGGGCTATTCCGAGTTTCTTGATGCTATTGCCGATCCTGAACATGAGGAGCATGCAGCTTTCAGGGAATGGATCGGTCTGTTTGATCCCGAAAAGTTCGACGCTGAGGAATCATCAAAAATGATGCGGCGGGGATTGCCCGATTGGAGACGTTAACAACTGTTGTCCGAACCCCCGATGGTTGCCGGTGTCCTACCAAGATATCGAACGATGCGGAAAGGCAGGTGTACCATGTTCGCCAACAAGAACGACAACGATCCATTTTTTCGAAACGATGAGTAAACGCCGACGGAGCTACCCCAGCGAAACGCAAGTCAAGCGGGGCATACGTGTTGTCCATGGTGGCAAGTTGCTGGAAGAAAAACTCGGTCGCAACGATCTGTGCCCATGCAAGAGCGGCAGGCGGTTCAAGCGGTGCTGTTTGAAGTCAGGCCGTTTTTGACGGCTCGCTCAGAAGCGACTACTTCAGGGAAGAATGAGATTTAACCGCCCGCTGGTTCTGGCTGAATGAGCGGGCTGTTTCTCGTGATTTCAAGAGACTTGGGAACCCGTTGATCACGCGCTGGATGCCGACAAGGATGCCTTCAATTTACTGAATCCAGTTGGTTTTCGGCCTGTCAGGCTTTTGACCGGCGCGATACATCCGGTTTCTCGATGTCGCGCTTGACGAGTTTCCGGACAAAGCGCGCCCTCGCTCGATTGTTTTCATTGATCGCCGACGGTTTCATTGCTGATTCGAGCCAGGGTTTTTGTTCCGTGGCTTTAGTCGCAGGTTGAGGTGTTTGGTGTGTGTCCCAAGGTTGCCAGCTGTCAATTTCAGCCCCTTGGCGTCGTAGTTTCCCCATTTCCCAAGCTGAGTCATTTACTTTTTAGGTCGTCAGAATGTCAACCTGAACCTGGCGCAAGCCGGGAAGAAAGCGTTTGGAACACAGCCTGGTAGGGATAGCTACTGGAAAAGTGAAGCCAAATTCCCCGCACCTTGACGCGGACTCGTGCTGCGATCTTGAATGCCTTGAAACGAATCGTATCGCACCAAGCCGTTGCCAGCGAAGTGTCGACCAGTTACTCGTTTCTCAGCACATCCATTGGCACGCAAGCGATCGTCAAAAGCAAAACCCAAACCGGTTCGCCTGGAAGCCATGACAACGGGTGCGACCGGTGAACAACATCAACCGCTGCTCCTTGATCCGGTCCAGGTCACGACGCATCTCATAAACGTCGTCGAAACGTTCTTGAGGATCTTGATCAAAGCCTGGGGGCCACGAAATGCGTCTTGAGCCCTTGCTCGAGTCGCTCGGACCTAATGATCATGTGGTGCGCAACACCCCGTGATCTGGCCTTTAAACGGGTCTCGTCAAACAAGCGAACTTTCTCGCCCATCTGCATTTGTTCGGCTTCGGCTTGGTCCATCAAGGCTTTGGCATAACACTCTCGTGCTTGGTGACGGCAGGTTTCCCAATAATAAAAAACGTTGTGTTTTTTTGACACCAGCACATTAGCTTCCAGTGACAGAAACCGCAGTCGCCGCGGATCGAGAAGATCCGCTGAGCGAACATCGTTTGCAGATGATGATTGGTCGTCAACGGATTCCGCGGGTCGGGGATGGCTTCGTTGAAAACGTCGAGAAGGCCGAAGTCCCACTGACCTCCTCTTACAACAGAGCTCGAGCGTCGTTGGTCAGTCGACCGTCCATGAATTCTGCAGCAACTTCTCGCATATCAACCCTTGAAAAGTCCATGGTCTCACTGATACGCCCTGAAATGATACAGCATCTTGCGTTGCGCAGACGTTGGCGTGTGAGAACCAACGTTTTACAAGGCAAAAGACATTTCTTGTAGCCCATAAAAAACAGGCCCATGAAATATTCGGGCCAGAATCGCCCGGCGCCGGGGAATTTTCCCGAGAGCAGTCCGTCTCCAACTCAAAGGACGAGCTAATGCAGCCAATGGTGACCATCGCTCAAAAGTCAAAGCAGGTGGGGTTGGAGCTGTGTCTGATGACTTCGCACCGTGGACCAATCTCGCCACCCAAAACATTTTGAACTCGCATGCCCCGGTTGCCGATCATACACGTTTGGGCAGTCGTTCTAACGCCGTCTCGAACGTTACAGCGGCATCGGTGTGACAGCGACCGCGATCGCCGTCCGAATAATCGATTGAAGTGGCGTCGTTATTCAAAAGAGAGGATACTGTTTGCTCTCGTTTTCGCCACCAGCGGGCAAGTTCCTTCGGTGTTGCATGCCAGAAATTGCCAATCTCTTTGACGTATTTGAGGAACCGAAAATACGTTTCCGACTCTCGACGGCTGGTCAAGTAATCCGGATGGGTCAACATCATCGCCATTCCCTGATGACGGATAATGAAATCCAGCTTGGTTTTCCAAATGCGATCATCGAGTTCACCCAGGCCGACGAACAAGGTATGGTCCTGGGGCAACGTGTACGGTAGCTCAACGAATTTACCCGCAATAAATGGCCAGATACTTCCGACTCCGCCCGGAGTTGCTTGAAACGGATCAATGTCAAAACAAGAACTGTCATATTCGACGTCGAGTGCCTGGAGCCAGTTCAGATTTCGGTGAACCATCGGGGAGCGAAAACCGACGGCGCCATACTTTTTGATCGCTACATTGATTCCGACGGCCCGTTGTTCGAAAACGCGACGTGAAGAATACAATTGGCCGTCATGGTTGTAGCCGTGAATCCCGATTTCGAAACCACGGTCCCGCAGGTCATTGACCAGCCCCATGTCGATTTTGTACTTGTAGGGAATCAGGTTCCAGCTCGAACGGAACCCAAGGCCTTCTTCGATATCAGCAATCCTGGCGATGTGCCGCATTCCTACCGACGTTTCAACATCGTGAGTAAGGACGAATGCAAATTCAGTACGGTTGGGCCAGGGGTGAATGGTTGTGATCTCTTCTTTCGCCAACTCGCAACACTCGGTCACCAGACGCATGAACGCGTTCGGTTCGTACCAGTCGAACTCGGTTGGGATTTTGCGCCCCTTTTGTAGCAGTTGTCGAACGAAGATCGGCATAATCGGTCGCGCGAACCGGTAGTAAAATCTATATTTTGGGCTCAGCCGAAAATTACAGGAATCCGCTTCAACCAGCGCACTGGCTTTTTCCTGGGCGGCACGATTTTTGAAAAAGAAACTGAATTCCATATTTCTATTGGCTGTATTTATAGAATGCTTTCCCAAGAGCGCGACAGACCAGTGTCGGGCTCCGTTTGATGACTACCGATGCAAACTGCATCGCCCGAGATTGGCCATCGTCGATGTTGGGCTGACCGACGATGTAGCTGTAGAAAATTTCACTTTCGGCTGCACCCCATTTGCTTTTGAACCGCCGCAATCCATGCTGGTTCTTGCCAGTGATTCCAAAATCAAAAAACCGATATCCTTCTTCAGACGCCAACCGGATCGCGTTGTAAACCAGCCAGTCATTGGGGCGATGTTCAAGTGCGGTTGGATCCGAGGCGGCATATTTGTAAACCAAACGGCCGTTGAATCCCAACAAGACGACAGCGGCAATAGGGACGTTTTGCTTCGAGACAACTCCCAAATACCCCAAGCCGGATTTAATCAATTTTTCATAGAAGCCAAGGAAGTATTTTTTCGACTGAACGGGAACACCAAGCTTTTTTCGGGTCAGTACATGCAGCCGATAGAAAATATTGATTGCTTCGATGTCACTGCGTTTATGAAACACAAGGTCTTGACGTTCGCTTTTGCGCAAGTTTCTCCGGATCGGGCTGGCAAAAGACGTTTCAATTTTTTCCATGGGAAAATCAGTAGCCAGTTCATGTCGCACATGCTGGCTTTGATGTTCCAGGCCGGCAACGGTCTCGTCGGCGCGAATCACGACCGTTTCGAACTTCTCCTGGTATTCCTGATTGATCAACTGACACAACTCGTCTGTTGCCAGGCCGTCGGCGGAAAGAACGGGCAAGTAGTCCGTAAACGGCAGTGAAATCAGCTTTTTTTTGCTACGCAAATTCTGGGTCTGAAGCAGCGGAATCGCCGCACGAATTTTTCGGTCAACGATCAGGGCAGGAATCCGAATCTCGAAACCATATTGCTCACTCAGCAATTCCAGCCAGTTTCGATGATGGAAAATCGAACTGTTCGTCTGACTTTCCACATACGATTGCCACTGGTTGATTGTCAGCAGGGAGATTTTCAATGGAGACAGACTCATGGTCATAGGTGGTAATTGTTCTTGCTGCGCCAGAGGTATCACCGGACGATTTCGGCTACAGGTTCTGCTGGGACCGGCAAATAGGTCTTCTCCGCCGATTGTAGCTCAGCGGCATCTTGTAAACGGAAGACTTCCATGATCGGTACGATCTGCTGTTCGATTCCGGCAATCGATTCTTCGGAGTGAATTTTTGCTGCTGCCTGTTGCATCGCAGTGATGGCTGTTCGCAGCAAGTGATTGGCCCAGATCGCCACACTAAAATTGGATTCTCTGAAAACCGATGTTGGTGTCGAGTGATACATGGTCGGAACGATGATGACCGGGCATGTGTCTTGCCATTCACTCTTGAATCCCAGAATTTGGTTTGGCGTTGCGGCCTTGCTATGGATCAGGATCGCGTCTGCACCGGCTTCGTGATAGATCGACGCGCGTTGCAGCGCTTCGCTCATGCTCCAACCCGCGATCAATGCCTCGACGCGGGCGACGACACAGAAATCAGGGTCCTGCTGGGTATCCTTCGCGGCTTTGATTTTTCCTGCAAATTCAATTGGATCGGCCAATGGCTGTTGTTCGCCGTTGATGAACGAATTGGTTTTGGGAAACAGCTTGTCTTCAATGCACAGGCCTGCAACATTGACCTGTTCGAGTTTGCGAACCAGCCGTCGGACGTTGTTGAAATTGCCGAATCCGGTATCGGCATCCAGCAAGATCGGAATCGTTGTCGCGTCGCTCATGTACTCGACAGTGTCGAGAACTTGTGTCCAGCTCATTTCATTATTGTCGCGAACGCCGTTGGCCGCCGAGATCGACAGCCCGCTCCCCCAGATCCCGGAGAATCCCGTTTCTTCTACGATTTTGGCACTCAAGCCGTTGTGAGCTTCCATCAGAAACTCGAGTTGCGAAGAATGCAGTAATTGCTTCAACTGCGTTGTTTTGCGAATCATGAAATTGTCCTGGTTGCAGATTGAGTAGTAAATAGGTTTGTCGTGGTGGATGTAGAAAATGTCTCTCGCTTCATTCGGGTTCGCTACTGGCCGATGGGGAAAGCCACTGGCTGACCGGATGCTCCCGAAGGTAGAGACGCAAACGATTCGAGCGTTTCAATCACGCGTTCTCCGATTTCTCGCATCGTGTCGACGGTCGTCGCACCAATATGCGGTGTCAACAATACGTTGGGCAAAGCGGCGAGCGGTGAGATCTTTCCGTCCCCCTCCAGTTCGTGGACGTCCATTGCAGCGCCGCAAGGTCCCTGGCCGTTCTGCAGCGCCTCCAGCAAGTCCGCTTCATTGACGACTCCACCGCGGGCCATATTGATCAGGAAGGAAGTGGGCCTCATCCACGACAGTGCTTTCGCGTCAATCAGGTTCAACGTGGACGCAGATTTCGGCACATGGATCGACAGGAAATCGGCTTTTCGCATAACCTGTTCCAGGTCAGCAGCCTGAATGCCCTTGCGGTGAAGAGCTTCGCGATCGGCGGTGGATGGATCGTCGACACAACCAATCGCCCGCATCCCCCAGGCGATTCCCATTTGAGCAACACGACTCCCAATATTCCCGGCACCGATGATACCGAGTACCTTGTTATTCAACACATACGCGGAGCCGTGTTGTTTCGTCCAGTGGCCTCGTCGCAGTTCACTGTCGTGAAAGCGAATCTGTCGGGCCAGATTGATCATCATGCCAAACGCCAACTCGGCAACCGCAATCGCACCGGGTTCAGGAATTCGTACGAGTTGCATCCCGCGCTGTTCGGAGAATTCGCAATCGAGATTGTCCAGTCCGGAACCGGCGCGAATAAGTAATCTCAAATCTGGTGCGTTCGACAGGACCTTGCGATTTATCTGCACGCCGCTGCGGAATACCAATACTTCGCGGTCGACGACGGCTTCACACAATTCGGTTTCGGAGCCGTTGACGGCATACACCACATCATGTTGGCGGCGAAGCTTACACAGGGCATCAGGACAGAGTGAGCTGGCGATCAAAAGTTTCATGATTTCAGTTTTCAGAAGACGCCGCGTCTGCACAGTGCAAACGAGCAATGTTGATAAAGTTGAAAGGCGTTAAAAAAAGTGGGTTAGCCGTCAGGCGATCCCGAAGTCGGCTAATTGGCGCAATGTTCATGGATCAATCCGTGAACGGTTGAGACAACCTCTTCCAGGGGTTTCGTCGCGTCGACAGAAATAAACAGTTGTGCATAACAGCGTTTTTGCAACAGGTTCATTCGGTCCCGCTCCAGGTATTCAACGGGCACTTCCTGTTTGCGGGCGTACATGACTTCTGGTGGTGCATCGAGTAGGATTGCCAGGCCTGGGCGCGGATAAAGTGTTTTTAGAAACCAGTGATGAGCTGTTTCGGTAAATCGTCGCCGGGTGGTGTCTGCCGGAATGGGGAGGGCATCGAACAGGAAATGGCGATCATATAACACTACGTTGCCTCGAATTTGATAAAGCCATGAAACCAGCTGGCGATACACTTCTTCGGATACGCGCCGGAGCAGGCGACCGACGCCGCCGAGTCTGCCTCGCTTGTCGACTCGATGCTCGACTCCGTGAAGACTGACTGTTGCTGGAACCTCTTTGCCCAATCGTTGCAAGGATTTCTTGTGCTGGTAGACTTTCCATTTGTGGATCAGGCGGGACGTGGGCAGAGCGACATTACTGGATTCAATGTTCACGCCCATGTACAGGTATTTCAATGGCAGCGAACTGGACTCCAGCAGTGCTTTGGCAACAGCTGATTTGCCACATCCATCGGGCCCAATCAACGCGACGGTGGTGAGACGTCGACGAACCGGTTGCTCGACGTTTTGCCGTTGGGCTTTCGGTTGAGGTTGTTCAGGTTGCGGTTTTTGTGCAGTAAAAGACATTTTCGTCATCTAACAGGCCATGTCGTTTTTTTGTTTCGGCGGGTAGGTCCGCACCTCGATCCAACCGGACATTGAAGCCGCTTGCCTGCAATCGCTCCGCGAAATCGCGACCGTAGGCACGAACATGTTGTTCTTCGCCAAAGTGCTGTTTGCGTTCTTGCGGGTCAACGATCGATGGGTCCTCATACGTTGCGCGATCGAAATCAATTGGCACCGATATCAAGGCCCAACCACCCGGCTTCAACACTCGGAACAGCTCGCCCATTGCACACGTGTCGTTTTCGACATGTTCCAGGACGTGAATACAAATGATTGCATCGAAGGAATTCGATTCGAAAGGGATGTCCTGGATGTCAACTTTGAGCGGTGCATGAGGACGACCTTCCAGGTCGACGCCAACAAAATCAATGGCCGGTATTTTGGTCAGCCGACGCGAGATGGCATATTTTGGCGAAACGTGCAGCAATCGTAACGGTTCGGTCAAGAGGTTGGTTTTTTCCGCCAGGAACAACCAGTCCCGTCGATGACGGGCTTTTGAATTGCATCGAGGGCAATATCCATTGGGGCGCACTTTCAACGACATGCCGCCATGAGTAAACGCGCGCAGTTTCCATCCGCAACAGGGACACACATGTTTGGTGCCAATGAACCAAAGGGCGCGACACGCCAATCCGGTTTCGATCCAGACACGGTTGGTCGAATTACTGGCAGCATTGAGGAAGAAAGAAATCACTGGGAGAAAAGGCAATCAGGTTTTAGCATGGTGGGTTGGATCGGTGCCCTGCCCTGGTGGCCGTTTGACCATCCGTTTGTTCCGTTTTTTGGGGGACAGTACCGAGCGGAATGTCTGCAGCCAATCGTAAATGAATGGCCAGGGGTCTCGCCAGGAAGCAACGGCATAGGCTTTTTTGCCTCGCATGGATCGCCACCAGTCAGCAAACGTCAATTCACCGCGCCGCCAATAGGCGATCGACGATTGAATGTCCTTTCGCAAATGGATCCACTTGACACCCTGATAGGTTTGGACGCGGTTTTCCGGCAGCGGCAACCCGAGTGCATCGCAGTAGGCGGTGTACATTAATTCGACGCCACCCGCTTCGGCAATCGAGCACCTTCCCGTAGGTCGACCGATGTTAGGTTCGACGATGAAGTACTGGTCCTTCCGTTTGTCGCGTTTCATTTCGACGTAGCCGAGACCGCGATAGTTTACATTGCGAAACAGCCGCAGCGTTTGTTCCAGGACGATGTCATTCCGCACCTCTTCACCCAAGCTACTGGCGCCGGTTTCGGGTGGCCATTGGCGAATCTTGCGGGCGACAAAGGTCGCCAACGGCTGCGAATTGGCACCGAAGTAACAGTTGCAAGAATACAGATCGGAATCATCACCTTCGATCCACTCCTGCACGATGAAGCAATCGGTGTACTTTTGATAATGATGATAAGTCGAAATCAACGATTCGGCGTCATCAATTTTGAACGCTTTGAGGATCGTTTCGTTTTCCCATTTTCTGGCAGCGCTATCTCGCGGTTTCATGACACAAGGGTAAGTTAGCTGCAAAGCAACTTGTTCGAGCTCCAGCTTGTCCTTGACAAAAAACGTCCTGGAAAGGGGAAGCCCGTTGTCTTGGGCGTAGGTGTAAAAGCTGACCTTATCCATCAACATCTCCACGACGTCAGGATCGGGCAGCAGTATATGAAAATATTTTTCCAGTTGATCCCGATGTCGGGACACCAACAGTACATTGGTGTCCTGGCAGGGAAACAGGACCGATTTTTGTTCCAGCCGCGAACCAAGCGCAAGCAGACTTGGGATCAGTCTTTCGTCATTCGTTGGCGCGTAGACAATTTCCTTGCAAACATTGGTTCTGGCCTGCGCCTGGGTTGAATCCTGGGCTATTCCAATCACCGGGATTCCGTGGGCTGCCAGAATTCTCGCTGCCGGCAGTCCTTGCATGGTATCCAGCCCGATCAGCACCGCGACCGGCAGTGATGTTACGGGCGAGCGTGTTCCGCCAGGCAGGATTGACTTGCCTGGCTTTGAGGCGGTTGGTTCAATTGTGGTTTCGATCATTGGGATTTTCTCTGATGGAGCGGGGCTCCCGCCGCATACTTCAACCGTGGTGCTTGTAAAGCAGGGAACCGACCGCATTGAGCACCGAGGTCGGTAATTTTTTCCCAACGGCCAATCGGAGATCGTTCAAGTGCGACTCGTTGTGATTCATGAATTCGGCTTGTCGAAAGTCGTATTTGTAGTAGTGGATGGTTTTTTCCGTGCTTGCCATTGAGTTCTTGAATTGTCTTAGGCCGTTGTTTGAATCTTCGGTAGCGCCCAAGTCGAGCGCCTGACACTTGAGTTCGATGCACCGTTGAATGGCGTCCCACAACATTAGATTGTTGGGGCGATGATGCTGAAAGGATTTGTCCGATGCGCCGTAAACGTAAGAGGCATGGCCGTTGGCATGGAAGTAGATGGCACCGGCGATCGGCTGCCCATGGAGCAAGGCCAAAGAGACGAAGCCAAATCCTTTGGCAATGACCTCCTCGTAAATCTTCTGAAACAAAACGAAAGGCTGAGTAAAATATCCCTGCCTTTTACGTGTTATGCAGTGCAATCGGTAATATGCCTTGACCGAGTCCATTGAGTCATGATGCTGGATTTGGACACCGCTTTGTTGTGCGCGTTTGATGTTTCGACGGCTACTCCCGCGAATCTTTGCATAGACATGGTCGACGCCCTGTTCCAGGGAGATGACATGCGAATAGCACTTTCGTTGAGCAGCCACGTTTTCCAGCGAGTCGGTACCACCACGTAACTCATACGACTTCCATTTCCGGGAACGTCCAAAATCAAGGACTTTGTCTAACAACTGGCGGCTCTCCGCCAAATCGCTTCCCAGGAAGTCACAGTGATCCGTAAATGGCAATGTTTTACCCTTGCGGCCTAATAACAGACTGTCGATTTCCATGACCGGTAAACAGGTCGTCAGTTGATTTCCGTCATAAGTGCAGAAATAAAACGGCTTGTATCCGAATGCTCCATTGAGGACTCGCGCCCAGGTGGAGGTATGGAAAATGGTGGCGTTCGCGTGAATCAGCATCTGTTCGTCCCACGAACTGTCTTCGATGGGATCGGCAATTTCAAAATGTGAAGCGTCGCAGCGAAAGTTGGTTTCAGAATTTATCATGCGAATGTGCGTTGACGTCTCCATTTCAGCCGGATCGTTGCGACGTTTCCTGGGTTCGATCGTACGGCAATGCTACGAAAAACCAGGTTCGGGGAATCTGAGTGCTTTGGTGTAGCGTCATTGATTTTGATTAGTTGTGATTTGCGCTTGCCGCGGTTTCAGGTTCGATGCGTGGTTCGACCGGTTCCCTTTCGCGCTCCGCTTCATAGCCCAGTTTGGCGTAGACTTTAAACAGGTTTTTTTCCTGGTGATGCCAAGCCAATCGTTCTTCCATCCTCCGGCGCCCATTGGCTCCCATCGCTTCACGCATGTCCGGGTTGTCCATTAACGCTACAATCTTGTTGGCGAAATCCTGTTCGTCGTTAGGTGATGCGTAGATGGCCGCAGGTCCGGCGGAGGCACGATGCTCGGTCAGGTCAAAGGCCACGATAGGCTTTGCCACTGCCATGTAATCCATCATCTTGATCATGGTTGACCGGTCGTTGTAGGGATCGAAAGGATTGGGATCGACACCAATGTCAATTGCAGAAAGGTAGCGAGGCAATTCTTGATGGGGGACTTTTCCGGTAAACTCAATGTATTCGTCCAGACCTAGATGGGTGGTTAACTTCTTCAGGCTGGGGACCGCGGAGCCAGAGCCCATGATGACGGCGTAGAGGTCGGTTCGTCCAAGTTTGTTTACCATGTAGTCGACGGCTCGAATGAAATAGTCGACGCCGTCCTGCGGCTCCATCCCGCCCACGAAACCCAAAACGGTTGATGCCTTGTTAAGAATTTCCGGGTCGGGCGTAACCGGCTTCATTTTGTTAATCTCCGGTCCGTTTCGAACGATCGTGATTTTCTCGGGCGAGACGCCGGACCGTTCGCATTCGACTTTTTTGTACGACTCGTTTGTGGCAATGATCTGATGGGCCCATCGGCAAGACAGTCTCTCGAAAAATACGAGGGCCTTGAAAACACTCTTTCGTCCACCGTTACGAAATCTTGCGTTGTACATTTCTGGTGACAAATCGTGATGATCAAACACGAATTTCTTGCCGAAAATTCGGTAACAGATCGCAATCAACACGAATAAATCCGGCGGGTTGTGCGCGTGGATGACATCAAAGCCTCGCCGAAAAAACACCCACGCTGTCAAACAGAAACTGCAGAACATTGACCACCCGTATTCCCAGAAATAACCCAGGAAGCCGCCGCCCGCTTTCGGTGGCGTAAAACGGTAAACGTGCACGCCGCGAATGTTCTCGTACCGAGTCAAGTCGCTTCGGCCCGGCGAAATAACGGTGACCTGAAATCCAGCCGCCGCCAGCGAGTTGGCTTCCCGACGCACCCGTTGATCGGAGGGGTAGGCATTGTTCTCCAACAACATCAGGACTCGGCAGCCAGGTTTTGGTTTCATTCTGTTCTGCGGTTCTAGCAACAACTAGCCAATATCCCGGCTTACCAGTTCTTCCTGCTGCGAATCAGCCACCAGTTTGATGGACGGTCGGGAAACCCGGATGGACGGCGTGGCTTTTTTCCTGCTGAGGCCATCGTAAATGTCAGCGACTGCACGAGCATAAGTTGCGATTCCCATCGTCATCGCGACCGATCGTCCGTTGGAACGCAAGCCGGATCGTAAAATCCTAGCTACCCGATCCGCGATCTCCTGTGGATCCCGGCTTGCAATTGAACATCCCTCGGTCGATCCGATGACTTCGGCCACGTCCCCGACGTCAACCGACACGACCGGCAGATTGCAGGCCATCGCTTCACGAACGGCGACCGGTGCTCCTTCGGTCATCGAAGTCATCACGAGCACGTCGCACGCGTTCATATAAACCGGAATGCTCTCGTAGGGCTTGTCGTAAATGGCAACCACCTGAATCTCGGGAAATTCATTATTGAGAATACTGATTGACTGTTCCACGAGATTGAACTGTTTGACTTTGCGCGACGGATCATACGGGAAAAGCACAATCGGAACCTGCTGGGCCAAACCCAGTTCTTCCCGAGCAGCTTCTCGACAGCCCGGCTGAAGTAACTCGAGGTCAATTCCGTAGGGAATGATGTGGGCCGCTTCATGCCCCAAAACGTGCTTCATCTCCTGAGACATCACAATCAAACGGCTCGCGAACCTGGCCACCAGGCGACTGACCGGACGCTCGCGTGGGTTAAGCACATCCGAACCGCGAAACGTGACAACCGTGGGTCGGGCAAATTGAGCGCAGGCTGCCAGGCCACAGTAATGGCCGTAGTGCGCATGAACAATATCATATTTTCGGCAAATTTGCGTCGACCAAAACAACTGCAAGACTGCTTTCAAGTAATTCAATCGACTGCGTTGACTGTCAATGAACAACAGATCGACGTCGTAGCCCAGTTGCTCCAACGCGTCGCGCTGCCTTGCAATACAAGGGCTGTCCCCCGGCGTTTGAGGTGTCGGGTAGCGATTCGTTACGAACAGAATCTTCATGAAATGGATTTGGTTTTCAGAATATTTCGTTGAAGTAGGACGGCTTGGGTAGACTCGCAGTTTCTCGGCGAACAACGCCAGGGAGTACGCCAACGGAAACTGGCCTTTATCCCCTCGTTCATCGACCGAAAACTCGGAGTTCAATTAGTAGACATCCAGTGTTGCAACCAATCCGCGTAGTGTTGACCGATCTGATCCCAGGCGAATTCCGATTCGGCCAGGCTTCGCCCGCTGGAACCCATGTTTTCTCGTTCACTGACGCTCAACTGGGCTGCATGATCCAACGTTGTCGCCCAAGATTCGACGTTGGGTTCAGCCACCAACCCGCACTGATGGAGTCGAATCAAGTCGGCGGTTTCATCCACGTCGGACACGATTACGGGTTTTCCCAGCGCAAGATATTCGGCAAATTTTGTCGGCAGCGCGACTCGCAACGCCGGGTGAGCCTGACGTGGGATGGCCAGCACATCGGATTCTGCCAGGGCCTTAACCAGCTGTTCCTGGTTCATTCGATTGAACAACGTGACACGGTCGCCCAGTTGAAGTTTGATCTTGTCGGCCAGTGCCTGATCCTGCGATCGGATTCCAATCAAGTGCAGAGAAATTCTTTTGTTGGACGTTTTGGCGACTGCATTGACAAGATTTTCGACTCCTTGCCAGCCAACAAACCCTCCCGCATAGCCCACCACGAAACGGGATCCGGATCGAGTCGGCTGCGGACAAAAAACATTCAGATCAACTCCGTTTCGAATGAGTGCCGTATTTTCAACACTTCTCACGCATCTTTTTTTCAACCAATTTTGCATAGGGCGAGAAACGACCAGAAACCTGCCGCCGCGTCGAATCTCAACGAAATCGGCGATATAGGATTGAATGATTTGATGCATGGAAGAAAACCCGGGCTGGTACTTCCACTTGAATAAAGCTTCATTGAATGTGTCGCCGTGCATGTCATGAATGACGCGGGCCCGCATCAACGGACTCCAGATTTTCGCCGCGTAAGCCGCATCTCCTCCCGCGTGAACAAAATCGGCGTCCAGTAACTTCTTGCGGGCACTCGGATAGTTCAACGGGTGCAACAGAATGGGTCGATTAATCCTGGCATCACGCAGACAAAATTCGTCCGTCTGGATGCCGCGCGCCTCAATCGAACGTCTCAATTTATTCAAACGATGTCCGTAGGCGCTGCGAGTTTTCGCGCGGTTACTTTCAATTGACAAAAACAAAACCTTCATCGTGGCCTCAAAACAACTCTATTCGATGAAATTCGATTGATAATTGGTTACAGGTATCGGGTTCGTACGTTTCGAAACCCACCGACCATCCACGACTCGATCAACAAATAGGTAGCAAAATAGATCCCGGCGGCTGTCATGATGGTAAGAATCGTATTCCAATTTTTGCTGAGCAACAGAAAGGCAGCCATGCATGCGCTGGCCAATGCCGGTTTCCACAAAAGTTGGCCAATGTCGATCCGTTCAATCAACTGCGATACAGGCCGCCAATGTTGGGCAAAATCAACCACTCGAGTCAACAGCGCCGCCCAAGCCGCACCGATTAATCCGTAACTACTGATCAAAACCCAACCCAGTATGAACCCGGTGACCAAGTCTACAATCACGATTCTCAAAGTTGTTCGCTCGTGATTGCCGGCCATCAGCAACTGACCCAGGATGCCAGTCAATGAATTCAGGATCACGATCGAAACCGTAACTCGCAAAACACTCGCAGCTCCGGAAAACTCTGCTTGCCCGTAAACCATCGCCAACAACCGATCCGCGATCATGAATACACCAACGGCACCGGGAATGACCAGCAAAAACAATAGCTCCATCAAGCGTCTGGAAACCTCCCGTGCACCAACGGAATCGGCGGCAAACCGCCGACACATGATCGGATAAGACGATGCCATAACGCATTGGGTAAAGATCGCCAGCGGAATCAGCACTTGGGCTGCAGCATTATAAAGTCCAACTTCTGTTTCCGTCGTGAGTTTTGAAAGCAGGATGATATTCAGGCTGGTCCACCAGGCCACAACTGTATCGATGCCCATAAACGTCGCCGATCGTTTTGCCATGGACCATGCAAAGCGGGGTTCCAGCAGCTTCAATTGAATAACATCCAGGCGAGTTAGAGTCAGGCACAACAGGATCGCTGCGCCGAGAAATTGCGATCCAACAAGAATTGCGATGACCTTCAATACGCCGCCACCGTAAGCGAGCACAATTAATGTCGCGATAACCTTTGCCAAGTTGGCGGGAATCTGCGCAAACGCGATTAGATGCATTTTCTCCCAGCCACGAATTACCGAGTTACAGATTGCACCGATTACGAATGGGAAAATGCCCAATGATGTCAACAAAATCAGGTTGCGCGTTTCGATCGAATACTTCAATCCGAAAACCGTCGCCACGAGTAAGCCGGTTGCCCCGCTCGCAGTGATCAACCCGACCAGTAATGCGTTGAAAAAATATCGGTCGCTTTGGGTTCGGTCCTTGGCGACTTCGCGCGTAATCAGGTTTTGCAGGCCAAAGGCTGCAAGCACCTGAAACGAATAAAACAGTGTCAGTGCCAATGACATTTGGCCAAATGCATGGGATCCCAACTGTCGGGCCACGACGATGTAGATCACGAAAGTCGTTCCACGGTTGAGCACATCGCTGGTCAGGATCGAGACAAAGTTACCAGCAAACCTGCGTTTTTCCGGTTTTGATGTCTGAATATCACTCACGCAAGCTCGGCCTCCACCGGACGATGCTGTGCCGCCGTTATTCGCTCGATTACTACGATCACAGCGGCAATCAACCACAACAGCTGAACTTGAGGTCGACTTCTGAATATCTCGCCCATCATATGGAATTGTTGACCGCAAATCGCGGCTGACAGTCCAAGCGCCACCGGAGCCAATAAGCGATCATTGCGATTCCAGGCCCGCCAACCACAACCGATCACTGACAGAATGAATCCCAGGTAGGACAACAATCCAAGCCAGCCAGTCTCAGTTAAGACCAACAGATATTTGTTATGAACCGTGTAAAACCATACTTCACGAAACTCACTCAGGTCAGCGTATTTTTCCCCGGCGACAGCCCAATTATTGGCTCCGACTCCCATCGGATGGTCCGCGATCATCAGGGCCGAAATCTGTATGAGTGGAATTCTTGATTCAGCTGAACCGTTATCGTCACCGAACATTCGATTGGCGAGGACGGGCATGAACGCTCCCATCAGTATCAACGCTCCAACCGCAACTTTGATCAATACCGACCTGGATAACCAGCCCTTTCGAAATGCCACGACAACGCAAATGCAAAAGGCAATAGTTGTTCCAATCCATCCACCCCGAGAGAGTGTCAGCACCAATCCAATGCCACCAAAGAGCAGTGCGACAGCTGCCAGTTGCCGCATGCGTCTGGTAGTCGAAGCAAAAAACAAACAAAAACAAAGTGGCATCAATAGATTAAGAAAACTTGCCGCGAGATTGGCCGCACCCAGTGATCCCCCGACGCGTCCGGTCGTGTCTCGAAAATTAAAATTAATTGGACCTAGTGAGACGGATCGGCTGAAGATTTTGGTAAACGCCATCATCATACCTTCACCTGCCAAACAGATCAGCAGGCAGGCCACAATGAACATTACTTCCTCTGTGTCGGTAACGGTGTTGACCACGTAGATAAACAGTAAAAACGACTGCAGTAGCAGAAACGACTCGTAAATGGCTAAATGAGGACTCATTGCCCAGGTCGTTGAAAGCGCAACAAGTAACAGGTATGCGGTCAATGCCATGTTGGTCCGGATGGGTCTCGATTCCACCAACAGCCTTGGCAGCCACTGCACGTAAAGCAAAACCAAACAGATCGTTGTCAGCGAAATGTTGAATCCACTGAGGGCGCCAAATTCAGCTTCATCCAGATTATGGTAAAAGTACTTGTCAACCTGCAGTGGAATCTCAATGACAACGATTCCCAGTAGAAATCGACGCCACCAACACGCCAACCGGGATCCCACCCGCGCATGTTCGGCCCGCTGGAAGTCCGTTTTTTCAGCGATCAAATTCCGGGCAGTTCGGGGGGACCCCATGGAAATGTAATCATCGCTCATGGAATCGAGATGGAGCCCTTTGGCGCTGCACCGTTGACATTCAGGCCGTTGGACGGTGCATCGAAGGACTTCAATGCATCACAAACGCGACTGATTTGTTCTTCCGTGATTCCAGGAAACATGGGAAGCGAAAAGATTCTATTAGCCAGCTGCGAACACACTGGAAGGTCACGTGGAATGGTACGGATGGTTGAGTAGGGTTCGGCATGATGAAGGGGAGCCGGATAATGGATGCCGCAGAATATTTGTTGTTTTTGCAGGTGCTCAATCAGCTGGTCACGCTGATCATGTTTCACGACAAACAAGTGATACACGTGACGGGAGCCGATGTTTTCCACCGGCAGGACGAGGTCCGAGTTCTGAAGCTGCTGGCGATACAGGTCGGCAGCTTTGCGACGCTTGTTGTTCCAGTCGTCGAGATAGGGAAGCTTGACCAACAGGACCGCTGCCTGAATTGTGTCCAGGCGACTGTTGAATGCCAACAGACTGTGCACATTTTTCTGGCGTTGGCCATAGTTCCTCAGTAACCGCAATCGGTCGGCGACATCCGGATCATTAGTGACGACCGCACCGCCATCGCCGTAAGCGCCAAGGTTCTTGCCCGGATAGAAACTGAAACAACCCGCGTCTCCAAATGATCCCGCGCGTTTTCCGTCGCATTCCGCTCCATGCGCCTGGCACGCGTCCTCAACAATCTTGAGGCCGTGATGGTCGGCGATCCGCCGAATGGCATCCATGTTGGAAGGTTGTCCGTACAGGTGAACGGGAACAATCGCCTTGGTTCGCGTCGTTATCGCCCGCTCGATCAAGTCAACATTGATGTTGTGGTCCGTTTCGTTGATGTCTACCAGTACGGGCATCGCGCCGGTATGAGAGATCGCGTAGGTGGTTGCCACAAAAGAATTGCCGGCGGTAACCACCTCGTCACCGGGTCCAACGCCGACGGCCCGCAAAGCAAGGTGGATCGCTTCGGTTCCGTTGGCGACGCCGACGCAATAGTCGGTGTCGCAGTAGTCGGCGAATTTGTCTTCGAATTCCTGCACTTCATCCCCGAGGATGAAGGCTGCACGCCGAACGACGCGCTCAATGGCAGGCATGACTTCGGTGGCGAGTTCGTCGCACTGGTTCACAAGGTCGACGAATGGAATCTGGTCCGTAATTGTTTTCATGGAGGTTGGTCACAGTTGAAGATAGACTTGGAAGTAGTTAGTGCCGTTCGGTAGCAAAATTCGATACGAGTGTTCCACACTCGCGACAAGTGGTTTCGGAATCGACGTCCAGTTTGTTACCGCAGCGGCAAACGATCCCGACCTGCCTGGCTGGGATTCCCATCACCAAGGCGTGCGGCTTGACGTCGCGGGTCACGATGGATCCTGCCGCGACCATGGAATAGGCGCCCAATCGAATGCCCGGCAATATCGTCGCGTTGGCTCCGATCGAACATCCTCGCTCGACGACCGTTTTCCGGAGCCAGTTTTCGCGTCGCTCGTACCTTGTCAACGCTGCCCCCATGCGGGGCGAACGAGGATATTGATCATTTGTGAATACGACGTGGGGGCCGAGAAACACTTCGTCCTCAATCGTGACGCCTTCCCAGATGCAAACGTGATTTTTGATCGTGACATTGTTTCCCACGGAGGCCCCGGTTTCGATGAAAGCGTGATCACCAACGTTGCAATTGTCACCGACCTGTGCACCCGACATCACGTGCGCGAAGGCCCAGATCCGGGTCCCTGAACCGACCGTATTGCTTTCGTTGAGTGCGTTTGGATGAGTGTATCGCGGTGGCATTGGCTAATTCGATTTTGACAGTGCGACGTTTCCGATGGAGTGTGTCAGGGGTGAAATCTCGACATCTCCGAGATTCTCCATCAATGAGGCATTGGCGGCTTCAATGACCCGCACCACATCCAGTCCATTGAGTCCGTCCGTTTTCGGCGTTTTGCTTTCCAGGATGCATTCGACGAAGTTCGAAAGCTCGGCGTACAATGGTTCGACTCCGGCAATTCGAGGGCAGTACATGTCTCCGTAGCGGTAGCTGACCTGGAAATCGGCGTACGAGTTGCCAATTGGATTGGCCGTGCTTTCGTAATTGACACCGTTGTCGTACACCCTGATTTTTTCCAGCGGCTCGAGGTCGTTGTAAATCGCCATTTTCTTGCTGCCGACGACCGTCATTTCACGTTTCTTGTGGGGGTCCAGCCAACTGACGTGAATAATTCCCATCCGGTTGTTTTCGAAGTGCATGTTGAGAGTGCAAACGTCATGGATCGATCGGTTGAGATAGGCAAGTCCCGAGCAATTGACGCTGATGGGCGCTGATCCCATCAGGTCGAGCATGATCGAGATGTCATGCGGAGCCAAGTCCCAGAGGGCACTGACATCGTGTCGAACCGGGCCAAGGTTGAGCCGGGTGGAACTCATGTAATAGATTTCGCCAAACTCGTCATTGAGCACCATTTCCTTCAGCTTCGTCACGGGAGCCGAATGCAGAAACACATGGCCAACGAACAGTATCAGGTCCTGATCTTTGGCAATCTCAATCAGCGAATTACATTCTGAAGTCGACGTGGCCAATGGCTTTTCGACGAAGGTATGGATCCCTTGCGAAAGCGCTTCGCGGGCAAGTTCGTAGTGAGTTTTGGTGGGAGTCGCGATGACAACCGCGTCGACGGCGTCCCGGGTCAGGACTTTGGAAATCTCCGTTGTTCCAAAGGCAGTCGGAAACTTGTCGCAATACTGGTTCAGCCTGTTCGTGTTCAGGTCACACAGCGCGGTTACGATGCAGCCGGGCAATTCCGATAACACACGAACCAGGTTGGGGCCCCAGTATCCCAGACCAATCACTCCGATTCGGAGCAACTTGTTTTCATTTTGTTTGATCATGCGGGTGGCTTTCGAAAAACAAGGAGTGCAGAACTCAGCTGGATGCATCCGGCGAAAACAAATCTTCAGCGACCTGTTTGAGGATTGCCGGTACGGTCAGGAAAACAATTTTTAGATCAAGCCACAAGGATCGGTGTTCAACGTACGTCGCATCCAACTGATTCATTTCATTGAATGTCGTATGGTTTTTTCCATTGACTTGCCACAGTCCCGTGAGACCCGGCAAGACTTCAAACCTCGTCTGCTGCCATGGCTGATACTGGTCAATCGGCAAAACATCAGGTCGCGGACCGACCAGGCTCATTTCGCCTTTTAATACGTTCAAGAGTTGAGGCACCTCATCAATTGCCGAGCACCTCAACCACTTACCCAACGGAATCAATTGGGTTTCCGTGTCCAGTTTCCTTAACTGAGTGTCATCTCTAACCATATTCATGACATGTTGATGATGTTCAGCAGGGTTTGCATCAACATGCATCGACCGGAATTTCCAGACAAAGAGGGGCTGGCCAAGGTAGCCATATCGTTTGTGCTTGAACAGGACTGGACCTCGCGAAACCAGTTTGATGTACAGTGAAACCAGAATGATCAACGGTGAAAACAGAATCAGTCCGATTGTCGCACCGACAACATCAAAGACTCTTTTCCACCTGGGAAGCGACTTTGTTTGGGTTGGGCGTCTAAGCATGTTTTTGAACAAATGTGTTGCA
>JAHEBQ010000118.1 GCA_024642205.1 Planctomycetaceae bacterium
ACCATCGCTGGTGTTCTGGTAAGTGATCGAGCGCAGGGCCGCCTCGTAATTGGCCAACGTATCACTGCCGGCCAGGGTCAATGTGCCCAGCGCCGCATTCCACGAACCGGTGATCGGGCCCAGGTCCACAAACGCCAATACATCCTGGCCACTGGTATAGTTACCCGTGATCTGGACCACTGCCGACTCGATATTCGTATCGTCCGGATCCCCGATTGAAATCGTATTGGTAATCTGGGTCGCCGCGTCGTTTTCGGTGTAGGCAACATTTGTCCCTTCGATCGCTGATTCAATGGGTGCGTCGTTGATGCCGACGACCGTGGAAAGAATTGTTGCAGACGATTCGGAAATCGCCGTTGCCCCACCCCGCGTCGCAATATCGATATACTCTCGCGTGCCGCCAATGGTAAAGGCACCGGAATACGTGTCATCAAGTCCGTGAAGGGAAATGGCCGGAACACCACCAGAGTAATCGTTTGATGGCACAAATCGGAGCATGGCCGTTGAATCGAGCACGAGTCCTGCCGATGGACTGACCGCATTGAGTGGGTTCCAGCTGACTCCGCCATTGGTGGAATATTGCCATACTCCCTCGATTGAAGTCGGGTCGGCAACGATCACGACACCATTGAAACTACTTCCAGAATCCGGATCCGCAAACTGCCCTGCAAAAATATTGGAGATTGTGTCGCCGGCGGGACTAACGGTATCTTCGCTGATGTCCGCGAGGATACCGTCGGAGAGCGTTGGCGCATCATTAACATTGGCGAACGTAATACTTGCGGCCAAAGGGCCATCTATTAATGCACCGTCACTGACGGCAACGTCGTAACTGGGAGCGAACTCACTGCCGTCATGAACAAATACGACATTTCCCGCGGTTACCTGTCCCTGGGTAAACGCCGTAATCGGAGAAGCCGGAGCGATCAAAAGCGCGAAGTGGCCGAAGTTTACGTTTGAAACGGTAAACTGTAATGTGGCAGCGGTAGATTCCGGATCCGTCGCACTTAGCTCCGATGCCCCAATAATAACCGTCCCTCCTTCCGTGATCACGAGTGAATTACTTCCGATCGTTGGCAAGCTGTTGACGCTCGAGATAGTCACGGTAGTCATCGCAATCTGGCTAACGTCACCTCCATCGTCGGCAACGAATGTAATAACTCGAGACGTTAAATCCGGATTATTTGATGTGTTGTTATAAATCACGGTTCGCAATACTTGCTGGAATTCCGCAATTGCTCCCGGACCGTTGATAGTCAGCGTTCCAGTTACGCTATTCCAGACGGCCGCCAGGGATGTACCCGTGGTATCGGCCGATAATGATTCCTTGTTTCCGTTTTCCAAAACGTTGGTAATGACGATGTCAACACTTATCAGGGAAGTGTCATCGACATCCAGGATTGTCGCATCACCGTCGGCGACCAGCACTCCGCCCGATCCCTCGATGAAATTGGTCTGAAAGTTGACGCCCGAAACTCCATTGCTGTCATCCAAGTCCAAATCGAGAGTCGGCGCGTCGTTGACGGCCACGATGGTGGTGTTGAGGCTTGCCGCGGCAGCCGCAATTGCCGTTGAGCCGCCGCTGGTTGTTGTGTCAATGTTGACTCGCGATTCGCTTCCGGCCGTATCAGAAAATCCAGCGACATAGCTATTGTCCAGGCCGCGTACGGTTAATCCGGTCGGCGCGCCATTGTAATCACCGACGGGGACAAACCTAATCAGTGTCGCACTGGAAACCGCCAGCGCCGTGTTGTCATCGGCAACCGTTCCAACGTCAAACCAGTTGGTACCTGCATTGGTTGAATATTGCCATGCGCCTTCGGTGCCCGCATTGGCGGTGTTCCCAATCACGGCAATCCCGCTCATGCTGGAACCAGCATTCACATCGCTGAATTGTCCGCCAAAAATTGTTGAGACCACTTCGCCGACCGGACTGGCTGTATCTTCATTGACACCCGTCAATGTTCCGTTACCAAGCGTCGGGGCGTCGTTAACATTGAGAAACACGGTGGCAACATTCGAATCGAGACTACCGTCGCTGACTTTGTACGTGAAGGAATCGATTCCGTTGAAATTGACATTCGGAGTGTAAGAAAAAGAACCGTCGGAGCTGATACTGAGTGTTCCATTGCTTGGCCCCGTAACGACGCTGGTGTTCACGCTGACCGGGCGGCTATCGAAGTCTGTGTCGTTCGACAGGATCCCGGATTGGGCGATATTCTGCACCTCTGCCGATGACAGTACCGTATCATAGATACGAACGTCGTCGATCTGACCGCTAAAATATCGTGAATTATCGCCAGGCTTGCCAATCTGCAGTGCGCCCCACACTGAGCGGTCGTTTTGAATCCCGGTATCCGTCCCTTCCAGCACTCCGTCCACGTAGAGTGAAGCGGTAAAGATTCCGCCTCCCAAGTCGGTGACCGTCACGGTCGCGTTGTGAAATTTGGTTGTGTCTGTGAAGTCCGAATCGGAAACGATGTAGATCGGGTCCGCTCCGTTGGCCGGAACATCATAACCCAGGAAGAAGACAATCTTGTTGGATTGGTTATACGTGCCTATCGTCAAGCCCATCTCGGATTGAGCTGT
This sequence comes from Planctomycetaceae bacterium, assembly GCA_024642205.1. Classification (GTDB taxonomy): domain Bacteria; phylum Planctomycetota; class Planctomycetia; order Pirellulales; family Pirellulaceae; genus Mariniblastus. The sequence goes on from JAHEBQ010000118.1 coordinate 2,590, forward strand.
TGTTCCGGGCCCCGAACCGTAACCGTTCCCGGTGCTGTAACCTTCCCAGAAAATATGTTGCTGTCCGGCGGTCGTCGTGGTCTTGAACCAGGCGGACATCGAAAAGCTGCTTGCGGTTTTTGGAACAGTGCTGGACGTGGAGACATAGTCGCTTGTACCGTCGAAAGTGAGTGCTCCGGATCCAACATATCCGGTCGTCCATGTCGGATCGTCCGTGTTGACTCCAGTCGTCGCTCCGAGAGTCGCAGCATTACCAAGCGGCCCGGAGTCCACAGCAGTCTGGCTACTGCCGCCATCGTCGAACTTCCACCAGTTCGCGAGATTCGTTGACGTCGGTCCGACGACCAGCGTTGTGTTGGCGTTGATAGAATAGGATTCATCCACTGCGACTGGAGCGGTATTCGTCACCGCGACATTCTGAGCAAACTCCGAAGTGTCCGTGAACGAAGAAAAGGTGATGTTGCTCTTGGTCGCTGTCGCGCTGATCGTTTCTAGTTCCGTCACCGTGGCCGTCAAGGTGGAATTGATCGCCGCAACTCCCGAGCCATCCGTGGCAACATTTGCATACCCGAGATAGCGCTGTCCTTCGCCGAAACCCGTTCCATCGCCAGACCTATTGGCAAAAAACTCAATTCGATAGTAGCTGCCCGCAACGCCATCCAGCGAACCGACAATACTTAACTGAGTGGCCGAAATCATCTGGGCCGAAGTTAACACCGGGAAATTCTGCAGGTTATTCGCCCCGTTATCCGGATCCCGATCTGTCGCAGTCCATGTTGCGGGCAAGTCGTTCGCAGTAACACCGTTATCGTTAAGATCGATTCCCAGACCGCCGCTGGCAGTGATCGTGTTGCCCAGCAACGCATTACCGGTACCAGATCCCGCAACCGTAATACCGTCCAAACTCGAATGACCGATGCGATTTCCGGCTCCTCCCGTATCGCCACCGATCAGGTTGCTTGAGGCGCCATTTTCGATAGCGATTCCATGGTACGAGTTTCCAAGGTTGTCGCCATCAGCCCCAAACCCGATCCAGTTGCCTTGAATTGTGTTCAACGACGTACCGACGCCCGTGATCCAAATTCCGTTGTTTCCATTACCGGTGATGACATTTCGATATGCCTCCGTCACCCCACCGACATCGTTGTTTGATGCTCCGGAGGAGATTTCGATACCAGAAGTGCTGTTGGCCACAACAACAGCACCTGTTGCACTGGTGCCGATAAAGTTTCCTACCAAACTATTTCCCGTCGCGAATGCACCCTGGACCTGAGCGCCGATGGTGTTTCCGGAAATGACATTTCGGTCGGCGCTCGTCTGACCGCCGATGATGTTTCCGCTCCCCAGGATTCGAATTCCGGCACCGGTATTGGCCTCAGCCAAGCCCGCATTCGTGCCCGTGACGGTCAAGCTGCCAATGAAGTTACCGGCGATTAGATTGTTGTCGGAGCCCGTCTGAACCTCGATGCCGTCGCCGCTGAAGTCCCTGATTACGAAGCCGCGAATTTCGCTGCCATCGGCTGTACTTGTGAGCACCAGCCCATCTCCCGCAAAACTATTGTTGCCATCCAGAATGATCGCGGGCCGATTACCATTGGTGGCGAAACTGTCGTCAGTGGTCGCATCGATTATCACGGTATCGGAGATAGTCAACGACGCACCGACGTTAATGGTATGGGTCCCGGTGCCGGCGATATTAAAGTTGATCGTGTCGTCAACGGTCGGTGAAGCGTTGGACTGCGTGATGGCCCACCGCAAACTGCCAGCGCTTCCATCATCGAGGGTATTGGTCACGGTGTAAGTTGCCAGGACATTGTGCCAATTGTCCTGGATTTCAGACGAAAATACCGTATCGGATTCGACGACGCCTACAACGTATTCGAAATTCCAGTCCCCACCCAGCGCAGCGTCACCCGTCAAGTCATCACTGGCGGCAACATCCGCTCCGACTAACTCGCTGAATTGATCGATGAAGTTCGTGCCAATTTCCGTTTGCGCGATGTCACATCCGTAAAGTAGAATATCAGCGCCGAAGGCCAAGCCCGTCGTCCAACTGGAAAGTTGTGCCTCGTAATCACTCAGGTTGTCAGCACGCAGTTGGGTGTTTCCAAGCTGAAGCAAACCATCACTTCCATGGGATACGATATGGATCGCGTCATATTGCTGGCCAGCTTCGAGCAACTCGGTTATTTGATCAATCCCGCTGGAAAGTGGGTCCAGACGGAACACATCGAAACTGATGCCTGACCCACCGTCGTCAAAGACATCTTCTATCAGCGATTCGAGCTCGCCAATTCGTCCATCGATCACGACCAACTGGCGCGCGGATTGAAAAACGAAATCGTCGCTCGACTGGCCAATCACCGAGCCAAAAACATCGTCATGAGTGGCCACCGGCATCAAATCGGCAAATGATTCAAAATCAGTTAACTCACTCAGCGACGCATCAAGATCATGCAACGCTTCGATCGATTCGTTGATATCAACGGCGTAAGCCGCCAATGGCGATGCGTCGTAGAGGATGCGGTCTTCGAGCGATTCAAGGTAGACCGGTATCGAGTGAGCTTCAAAGTCAATCCGGTTCGATCCGGTGATGGCTTGCCATGCATTTTGAATTAGCTGAAGCGGTTTATTCATTGTCATTCCGTGACAGTAGTTATGGCGCGAAACACGAACAGCGCAGCACGTTCCGAAGGAAAACCTAGCTCTCAAACAGGTGTCAAGACGCACTATTTGGGAAAGACGGTCCGGAAAGGCAAACTGTAGGGTCAGATATTTCGGTTACGCCGAAGCGAACGGACTTAGAAAAAAAGCTTCAGTGGTGAGCTGGCAGGGAAGCGGGTGTTTTTAAAGTTTAGCGGTTGTACCTTCTGCTCCATTGCGATCCGGATTTATGAAATGTCTTGAGCAAACAGATTGGCTTACTCGACGGCTTTTCGGCGAAACATATGATGATCGTAATACCTATTACAACGCTGGAGTCTGTTGTGACGCCTTTTTCGAATCTGACATGCATGAACCTACGTGGAATAACGCTGGCGATCGCGTTGTCGACGTTTTGCCAGACGGTATCTGCTCAACATCGATACCCACTCTTTAACACACCTCCAAACAAACCGGCGGTGCCGGCAACCAGTCCCTCAACGACCCAAGCCTTGCAGATCACTTCCTTGCCAATCATGCCCGAGACGGTGGGACAGGCGAGAGTTTCTGGAGTTACCAGAACCAAGGTATCTGATCCAGTACACGACAAGAAACTGGTTGAGGCATTTGATGCGGCATACGGTTCCTTGGACGACGGCCGAACCAACGACTTCGATTTCCGGGCATCAACAGAATTGGAAGCGCCAGGCGCAAACGAACCTATTCAATATCCAAAAATGGCTGCCCGTAACGAGTTCAAAGGACAGCCTCAACCTGGATACGATCCCAATCCCAGCTCATTTGCCGTGAACAGCGGCCCTGATTCAATAAGCCCGGACAACATTGATTATCGCCCACCGGCCAGCTACGGTGATTTCGTCGGATCGTACAACGATGGGCCATTTGACCAACGTTCCGAGTCCAGCGCTGAGTCGCCGACGTGGTGGAAGCAGCAAGTCCCCACGGCACTCGGTTCATCGGCCACGGAACAGCCAATTGATACCAACACTCTCGTTTACGCCACGCTTCAGAATTCACCCCGAATCCGGGCACTGAGCCAAAACCCCATGATCCGGGAGCTTCAAACCATCGTAGCAGATTCAGATTTCGATCCAAAATCATTTGTTCGCAGCCAGTTCGAGGACCGGGTTGACCCTGTCGGCAGCAGTCTCTCGATTACCAACGATGGATCGTCGTTCCTTCAGAATCATATCTGGACCGGTGAATTTGGAGTTCGCAAGAAACTTCGAACCGGAGCAAAATATGAACTTAGTGAAAAGCTTGGATTTCAAAACAGCAACTCCAGCTTTTTTACTCCTCAGGACCAGGGCACAGCGACACTGGCGTTAAACGTAACTCAGCCATTGTTGCGTGGTCGAGGCCGTTACTACAACCAGAGCCAGATTTTGATTGCTCAATCGGCCAGTGGAGCGGCCTGGGACACGTTTGCCGCCGAGCTCCAGGATGAAATCCAGAAAACGGTCAGTGCGTATTGGGAACTCTACTCAAAACGAAGCGCCTACCTCCAGAAACAACGCAACTTTGCCCGAGGTAAGCAAGTACTTGAGATTCTTGAGGGACGTCGGGACCTCGACTCACTTCCGAGCCAGATCTTGCGAGCTCGATCGGCAGTCACATTGCGTAAAATCGCGCTCGCCAATGCGATGCGTGATATTCGGAATTCGGAAACGGAGATTCGGCGATTGACCGCCGATCGCGATTGGAAAGGGGACCAGAATCGGGAAATGATCCCAATCGAGACTCCCTCGACCGATGGACTCGATATTGACCTGGAAAAGGTCGTTCTCACGGCGATCGAACATCGACCCGAAATCAAGGAAACGATGGCGCGTGCCAAGATTGCTGGAATCCAGCGCGATGTCAGTGAAAACGAGTTGCTTCCTGAACTTTCGCTGCTGCTGGGAACCTACGTGAGCGCTCTCCAGGGCGATTCCCAATTGGGCCAGGCGATCCAGGATCAGTTCGGAGAAGTCAAGCCAGGTTATTCAGTCGGGTTGGAGTTTGAGTTTCCGTTTCGCAATCGAGCGGCCCGCAGCCAATACGCTCAAAGCCAGCTGCAATTGGCTAAAATCCGGGCTGAAGTCGACGAGACGATCCTTTCCGTCATTTCGGAGTCGCAAATCGCCTTACGACGAGTGAAAGCAGCAAAGGAGACCCTCGATTCGGCGCTGCAAGCTATTGAAGCAGCGCAAGCCGACCTTGATCAGACCTTTCTTCGCTGGGAGTCATTCGGATTAATTCAAGGCGACATTGCGGACGGACAGACACCCACAACCGTCCTGGATCAACTGCTCGATGCGCAAGAACGATTGACCGTTGCGGAGCTGGTTTTTACGCAATCCGAACTGGAACTGAAAACCGCCGAAGTTGAACTCCAACGAACCATGGGAACGCTTTTGATTCACGAAAACGTTTCCTTCGGAAGCACAACTGAAGGCGATTTGCCGCAGCTGATCATCGACAAATCCGCGAATTGAATGAGACCAGCTTCGGAGCCAGTCCAAGGGACTGCCCCTGCTGGCGGCAATCGCTGACCGATGATTTGAACCGCTCTGCAGGTCAGCCACCAACGACTGGCTGCCGCTCGGCTAAATATCTTTGTCGGTCATTCCATGGTTGACACGATGTCCCGCGCGTGGCGCATCCGGTTCATGCCGTTTTCCAGGGAAAGCCCTGCCCCTCTTGAATGGACAACGGGCGGTTGACAAATCGCAACCCGGCAACCGTCAATTCCGTTACGACCGGACCGAAACGATACGCGATGCAACGGTAAATCGGATCGTAGATCGTATTCGCTCTTCATTTGTCCGTTTTCGCATCATGATGCCAAACAGGTTCATTACGTAAGCTACGATTCTGTCGAACGCCGGTTTTAACGGGAATCCGATAGTAATTTTGAAGCCTTAAATACCATGAACAACATCTGCATTTCACGATCGCCATTTTTTTCCCATCGCCTGCTCATCATCTTGGTGAGTTTCTGCATCGCAGCACTCATGGTAACTTCCGTGGTCCAGGGGCAAATCGACGGCTTCATCGAGCCATTTCGCAGCATCGAACTCTCCAGTGACGAAACCGGTGCAATCGCCGGGCTTGAAGTCGAAGAGGGGGATTTAGTCAAAACCGATCAGGTGATCGCCCGACTCGACGTCCGGGTCCAGGAACTTCAACTTGAAATCGCAGCTCAACTGGCAAAGACAACCAGTCAGCTGGTCGCTGCCGAACAAACTCTGAACAAGCGGGAAGAAATCTCCAACCGTCTCGAAGAACTGAAACGAAACGGTCATGCCAGTCAAAGTGAAATTATCCGTGCCGAAATGGAGCTTTCTATCGCCCACGCAAAAGTGCTGGCCGCCCAGGAAGAAAAGGCGGTCCGAGAGATCGAGTGTCGACGAGCCGAAGTTCAATTGGCCCGCCGAACAATTCTCTCTCCCTTTGACGGTGTTGTTGCCAAAATCCACCGCCGCCAAGGTGAGTTCCTTTCACCTCTTCACCCGGAAGTTGTCACAATTATCCAGGTCGACCGTTTGCTGGCAACTTTCGCGATCCCAAGCGCAGAACTGAGCAAGTTCAAAATCGGCAAAGAATTCAACCTGGAGCTGGGAAACCGGACCATCACGGGCAAAGTGCATCGAATTGGGGTTGAAACCGACGCCCAATCGGGAACGGTCGAGGTCAAGCTGATCATCGAAAACGAGTCACTGGAATTGCGCAGCGGCGAGATCTGCACGCTCAACATCTAGGACTGACCACATTTCTCTGATTCATGTCGGGGCGCCCCGAAAACCGGGAATCAAACCCCGGTTCGGGACAATGCTTCGGACTCGGCCGACAAGCTTTGGCCCATCGGGCAAGACAAGCATAAACCATGACACAAATACCTCCCACCAGCGAACCAACACCTCGGGCCCGGGTCGTTGTTGCAGCCTCCGAAACGACCGGCCAATCGAAACCAGATTACCGATTTACGGATCAACGGATCATTCAACACTTCGAAGTGGCCGCGGCAAACAGCGCGACAATCGACCAATTGCTTTCCAATTTGGCGACGATTGTTACGC
>JAHEBQ010000065.1 GCA_024642205.1 Planctomycetaceae bacterium
TGACCTGGTTCCGTATAATGAACAATCGTCTTCAACATCGTCAATCGTTTGATATCCGGTTGAAATTGTAATCCGACCGCTATCCGACGATGCCTGGACGGCGTTGGTGACCAGGTTCAAAACAACCTGCTCGATCTGGGTCAAATCGACTTTCGCGACCACTGGATCGGCGCAGAGATCAAGCATTAACGGCTGACTTTCGCGGCACGCTGATTCAAGTACCGATTGGTACTGCCGAATGAGTTTGTTCAAATCGGTCGGCCGCCGGGCGATATATTGCTTTCCTGCGTAGGCCAGCATTTGACGGCTGAGGTTCGCCGCTTTTTGGGCAGAATTGATGATGCTGCTGATCCGCTGTCGCACAAATTCATCGGTTTCAGATCCCGGTTTCGAATCCTGTTTGAGTTGGATCACTTCGGCGTTACCCATGACTCCGACCAGAATATTGTTGAAGTCGTGTGCGACGCTCCCTGCCATCAACCCGAGACTTTCCATCCGTTGCAAGCGATTGAGACGCAATGCCAATTCATCACACTTTGTCTTGCTTAGTGAGGATGCTTCCCGCTCCGATTCAAGTTCCCGTGAGACGGCTTTAAGCCGGGATCGAATCTTGATCAGGACAAACCACGTAACGAACAAGGCAACGACCAACGTCGTCGCGAGTGAGTAGCTCCGGAAGAAATTCAGCATCTGCCTGGTTTCCGCAACAACAAGAGCATTGGATTCTTTTAGCCGCTGCGTGTCCATTTGATGTCTTTCCATCGCAGTATCGGCGTTTCTCCTGATCTCCTCATTTGACATTGCCAACTCAAATGCTCTTGTTTGGCTGGAATTGGAATCCTGCTGCAACGAACGGATCAGGGTGACAAATGCAGGCCGCAAGACCAACGACTCGTAAAACTCGACTCGTTCCGGATTGTCCAATTGCTCAAAAATCCATGCAGAAACACGATTCAAAGAGTTTTGGGTCAGCAGGTCCAGGTTTTCATATGCGGCCAGTGCTTCCATCTTCTGACGATATTCATCGGCCTCTTGAGGCCGACCGGTCTTCAACTCGATCGCCATCAGTCTTTGAAGAGATTTCAACATCAACGGTTGCGAACCCAGTGCTTCGGCCTGTTGAACGGCTTCCAGACAATACGAACGGGCTTCGTCCCACTCGCGTCTTGAGCAACAGGCAAGCGAAAGAAGTTCCAACCCCCGTATGGAGAGAACATTGTCATGGCTTGCTTTGGCCAGCGACAAAGCTTGTTCCAGCGCGTCCATCTGTTCATCAAAACGCCTCTGACTTCTTAGCCCGGAACTTTCAACCATCAAGGCGACAACGATTCCGGCAGGATACTCAAGCTGCACCGACTCCTGTTTGACCTTGTTAAGCTGGCGCAATACCTCAGGCGAAACGGGCGACTTTTCCAGTTGATAAACTCGAACATAAAGGTCCAAAGCCTCTTGTTGAATCAGCAAATAAGGATCAGCGCATTGTTTTGCTGCCGCCCGGCAGGCCGTCAACAGAAGTTCAAAGTTGGCGGAAGATCTCCCCGTCCAAAGATCGGCCTCAACCTGTGCCAACAACAGATGCAATTTCAATTCGTTACTGAGCGGTTTGACCGATTCCAACATGTAATCAACATCTTGCGCAGCTTGGAGATTAATCATCCGGTTAATCAATTTGACCTGTGCCTCGGCGACATTCAGTCCGGCTTCATTCTGAATCGACCGCGCCATTTCAGCGGCCTCCCTTGCGTTGACAAGCGCCGCTGACAGATCCTGCCTGCCCAACGCGCTGGTCAGCAGTATCTTGGCCAGCAGATGCTCATGTGATTGCGGGACCGCATTTTCCACTCGTTCCTGGCATCGCTTCAAAAAAGGATCCTGAGCCATTGCAGAACCAGATGCAAAGGCAAAAACCGAGAGACAAAAAAGCGTCATTTGGAATGGGATAAAACTTCGGTACATCAATTCCATCCGATGGTATTGAAATCGTTTGACTCGGATCTTGGAAACCTGAGAAGTTCATTGCTTCCAACTCCCGCGCACTTTCATTTTCCCTCTATCAAGGCAAAACACAACAAGAAATCGGGCCATTCTCTTGTTGCCGAACTCCGGGTTCACCCAATCTGCCGTCTCCAGAAGCAATATCGCCGAATTTATTCCCGTATTTCCGGGCCAGCGTCGCTTGTTGAATCCCCTTGATACTGTGACCCACTTGAACGTCTCCATGGGACTTCAACTCGAACTCGTCATGTTCCCCGAACATTTAGCAATTCTTTGCAAAAAAACCGACAGAACAAATTCTCAGATTCCGAAATAGAGATTACGAGCTTTCAGATTCCACTTCTCATTCGGAATCAGGTTCATGGAAAAGTCGGAATCACGGCAAAGTGTTTCCGAATTTGACAATGAACCGTGCCTGATGTCGCAGTGTGATTTGCACGTTCAACGCCGGCCTGGAGCCGGCCCATGCAGGATTATCAAATCCCTTGGAACTCCAGGCTACTCATTGGCTGGCCGACGAGGACTGGACATCCGTCCGAACAAGATAACGCACTTCAAAACCGCTGCCGTTGGCCTCTAGTTGTTCGGTTCTTTTCTTTTCTTCGAGGAGTCTCTCATGGTTCGCGCAACCCAACTGTTGTCGATTTGTGTTTTCTTGATGCTTGCACTGGTAAATGCCAACCAGGCGCAGGCGCAATCAACCTATCAACTCGGGCCATTTGTTGCCATCGGCTTCGGAGAAACCGCATCCCTGGCAGAATCTGACGCCTATGGCGAGGCGTGGAAGATGCTTGAGTCAATCCAGGCGGAGTTGCCTGGCGGTCACGAAATCATTGACCTCGTGGTCGAGAGTGGAGAATTGGTTGGAGACAGTTACTTTCTGGAGTTTCACGTCGTCATTCAATCCGTGTTGATTCCAAAACTTGGTGGCGGTGGTTCCGTCAATTAGAGAAACAACGACAGACAAGCTTGCAACCAGCTGGCAGGTACATTTCTTCCTGCCGCTTTCTTTTGCATTAGCTCGGCAGCAACGATTTGAACTGACTCAATCAGAGCCGTGAGACCGGTACCGGGGTACACACTCATGTGTCCTGAATCAACTTCGTGCCCAATCTTGGATCGACGGTCAAAACAACGTTTGCATTTGACCTGCAAGAATCAAGGTAATATATGTGCAAGAGAGGTGTTCAACCTGGTTGAAACCCTGCCGCAAATAAAATTTCTTAATCCTTCTGTACCTGAGCCGTGTCGTTCCATCGCGTTCGTACTTTGTCTGGTTTGAAATTCATGTTCTGACGGATTTTCTGGGTCGCATGACGGCCAGTTTCGGAGGCAGTCCGCATTACGGCGGACAGTATTGCATGCAGGCCCGTGGCCACGCTGACGACCGCATTTCCCTGTCTTTGATCGCGTTTCCGTAGCCGCTGGATATATTTGAACGTAGTGTTGCCATCATGCACTTCGCCACCGGGCAACTCGTTGAGCATCTTTCATTTCGCCAGACTACAGTTTAAGAACAAGAACAAACGCCATCCCTGACCTCCTGACCTCCTGACCCGTCGCCCCAGATCGGATTGAAAACGAATCGACATGAGGCTCACTATCGGAACATGACTCGAAGGAAGTTTCCGCGGGAGAAATGCAAGACAAAATGAAAGCCATGGCTAGTCAGATCCGAAATTCATTTTATCCGTAGCCCTAGCCTCTGGCTGTTGAATACTCCACGCAACCACTAGTCGACAACCGAAGACGTCCGGTTTTCAATGGCCACGAATTCCCGTTGTTCGGGTCCGATATAGTCAGCACCGGGTCGAATCAACCGATTATTGGAGCGCTGTTCGAAGATATGTGCCGCCCAACCGGAAACGCGTGAGAGCACGAAAATTGGCGTGAACATCGCCGTCGGAATTCCCAGAAAGTGATATGCCGACGCGCTGTAGAAATCCAGATTTGGAAACAGCTTTTTTTCGCGCCACATGATGTCTTCAATTCGTTCGGATACCGGATACAACACTGTGTCGCGGCTGGCGTCGGCCAGCTTCCGCGACCAACCCTTGATAATATCACTTCGCGGATCCGAAATCGTGTAAACACGGTGGCCAAACCCCATGATCAGCGATTTGTTTTGCAGCATTGCCAGGATTCCGGCTTCGGCTTCATCGGCGGTCTGAAATCGTTCGATCAACTCCATCGCGGCTTCGTTGGCTCCCCCGTGAAGCGGACCACGCAGCGTTCCAATCGCTCCGGTTATCGCGGAATAAAAATCTGACAGTGTTGCTGTGCAGACTCTCGCAGCAAAGGTCGAAGCATTGAATTCGTGCTCAGCATACAGAATCAACGACACGTCCATCACGCGTCGATGCAAATCGGAAGGCGTTGCGTCGTGCATCTTTTCCAAAAAGTAACCTGCGATCGATTGCTCGGATGAATCGAAGCCTATTTCGGTTCCATCCTGCGAATAGCGATACCAGTAAACCAGCATCGATGGCAAACAGGCCAACAGTCGTTCCGCCGTTTGGTACTGTTGTTCAAATGACGTTTCGGGCTCCAGGACGCCCAACATTGAGCAGCCGGTCCGCAGTACGTCCATCGGATGGGCGGTTCCGGGAATCGCCTTCAGCGTCCTACAAAGCGGCTCGGGCAACGATCGTGCCCCGATCAAACGAGACGTAAAATCAACGAGCTCCTGTTTGACAGGCAAGTGACCGTACAAGAGCAGGAAAGCCACTTCTTCAAAAGTCGCATTTTCGGCCAAATCGTGAATCGAATATCCACGGTAATTCAGTCCCTTGCCTTCTTTTCCAACCGTCGCGATCGCGGTTTCGCCGGCGACGACGCCAGCCAGTCCTCCCGCTTTCTTTTTCGTCGTTGTCATGGTGTGTTCGCCTTTTTCAAAACTTTGTCAATTTGTTGTTCGTAAGCGTGGTAGTCGAGAACCCTATACAGCTCTTCTCGAGTTTGCATCAGGCCCAGAGCTTCCTGTTGAGTTCCCTTGGTTCGGACCGTTCGGTAAACCGAATTCGCCGCCTCACTCATGACCCGAAATGCGGTCAGCGGATAAAGCACCAAATCGACGCCTACGTCACGCAGTTGATCGACGGTCAACAGCGGGCTCATTCCAAATTCCGTCATGTTGGCCAACACCGGTGCGTCGAGCGAACCAGTAAACTGCCGATACTCATTCGGGTCAGTTATCGCTTCGGCAAATATCACATCCGCGCCAGCTTCAATATATTGTTGACAACGCTCAATGGATCGTTCAAGTCCTTCATTGGCAAGTGCATCCGTACGCGCCATGATGACAAACGATTCGTCGGTTCGAGCATCAACGGCCGCGTGAATCCGATCCACCATTTCGCCCGCGGAAACAATCGCCTTGTTGGGGCGATGACCGCAGCGTTTGGCTGCTTGCTGGTCTTCAATATGGAGTGCGGCTCCGCCTGATTTGATGAACGATTTGACCGCCCTGGCGATGCACAACGCGTGCCCCCATCCCGTATCGGCGTCAACAAGCAACGGCAGCTCGCTGACGGCTGCGATCCTCTCAACATCAACGATCACGTCGGCCAGCGATGTCATACCCAGGTCGGGCATTCCAAACGAAGCATTCGCCACGCCCGCACCCGAAAGGTAAATCGCTCGAAAGCCAGCCCGCTGCGCGAGCAACGCACAATAGGCGTTGATCGTACCAGGAATCTGAAGCGGTTTTTCGTCCGCCATCGCCTTGCGAAAACGCGCGCCGGGTGTTTCAGACATGGGGGCTCTGGATCCTCGTTAAGCAATTTCTTCGGGCACCGGGGGCCGGTCACTGTGGATTATTCAACATATGGAAGTTACTTGCTAGGTGCCAGTGCGTGGATTGATCCACCCAAAAATCGCGCCAAGGGCTCCAGGTTTGGCTTTGACAGATCTCGGCAGGACGTTAATCTGATCTGCTAACCAGGACCTGAACGATTGAATGAACGTCTGCCAAACCCGTTCATCACGCCAAAATCGTATTGGCCCGTTGCTTCAATTCAGTCGCCAAACCAACTATTCAATGCCGGAACACTCACATGGCTACCGCAACCAAATCAAGAATCGCTTTACTCTGCCAGAGAGAATTTCCTCAAGGGATCATGAGAAATACGGCACCCGCCCGACTCTACGAGGAAGCCATCAAATATGACCAGGGACAGATTACGAGCACGGGTGGACTGGCCTCAAGCTCCGGCGATAAAACCGGGCGAAGCCCAAAGGACAAGCGCATCGTTCATCAGTCCAGTATCGAAGATGACGTCTGGTGGGGTGATATCAACATTCCGATGTCCGAAGAATCGTTCGAGAAAGTTCGCCAACGCGCAATCGATTTTCTGGACGAGTGCCCACATTTTTATGTACTCGATGCATTTGCGGGTTGGGACCCGAGTTGCCGGATCAAGATTCGGGTCATTTGCTCCCGCGCTTACCACGCGTTATTCATGCATAACATGCTTATCCGGCCGACGGCACAGGAACTTGCTGATTTCGGCACGCCGGACTACGTGATTTACAACGCGGGTCAATTGGCCGCGGACCCGTCGATTGAGGGTGTTGATTCGGAAACATCTGTTGCAATCAATTTCGATCGCGGCGAGATGGTTATCCTGGGAACGGAATACGCCGGTGAAATGAAAAAGGGCGTTTTCACGATCATGAATTATCTCATGCCAAAACGCAACGTGCTTTCGATGCACTGTTCGTGCAATGTCGGCGAAAAACACGATGTTTCGTTGTTTTTTGGACTTTCGGGAACAGGCAAGACGACACTTTCTGCCGATCCTGCTCGGCCGTTGGTGGGCGACGATGAACATTGCTGGAACGAAGACGGGGTATTCAACATCGAAGGCGGTTGCTATGCGAAATGCATCAACTTGTCCGCCACAAACGAACCTCAGATCTTTGACGCAATTCGATATGGTGCCGTTTTGGAAAATACCGTTCAGGATCCCGTTACCCATGAAGTTGACTATGACGACGTTTCCGTCACGCAAAACACTCGTTGTTCCTATCCAATCGAATTTATTGATAACGCCAAAATCCCCTGCGTGACCGATTCCGCCAAGAATATTGTTTTCCTGACCTGTGATGCGTTCGGCGTCATTCCCCCCGTCAGCAAGCTGACTCCTGCCCAGGCAATGTACCATTTCATCAGCGGTTACACCGCCAAAGTTGCCGGAACCGAAGTTGGCGTGCTGGACCCTGAGGCCACTTTCTCGGCCTGTTTTGGCGCGGCTTTTCTTGTTTGGCACCCGACCAAGTACGCGGAATTGCTGGCGGATCAGATGACGATGCACGGGACCAGCGCTTGGCTGGTCAACACGGGTTGGAGCGGCGGCGCGTTCGGTGTTGGGTCACGCATCAGTTTGAAATACACACGACTCATTATCGACGCGATTCATAACGGTTCGCTGGCGATTGCGGATTACACGACTGATCCAATTTTCGGATTGAACGTCCCCAAATCATGCACTGGTGTTCCCGGTCGAATTCTTCAGCCTCGGGGAACCTGGCAAGATAGCGCTGCGTTTGACGCCGCGGCGAAAACATTGGCGCAAAAATTCAGAGAAAATTTCGCAGCCTATGAGGACAAGGCCAGCGACGAAGTCAAACAAGCCGGCCCATTAGTCTAGCAGGCTGCGAGTTCGATGAACTCTTGACCTAGTTTTTTGGTCGTTACACGATGGCGAATGAAAGACGGCCGACGCACAGCTACCGTCGGTTTGGTTGACAATTCGATTGGATTGAACGCTCACCACGATTATGGCAATCGACGCCCAGTCTGAAATCATGGCTGGATCAAGCCGCCTGGAGCGAGCGGGTTTGTTCAGCCCAACTGATCCATTGAGAGACCTCCGCGAGATCCGGTTTCTTGCCGTTACGGATGATCTTCAGACCCTCTTTGGTTTCCGAAAAAGGTCCGATGATGTTGAAGAGATTTTTCGGCTGCATCGTCGCCAACTCTTCCGGTTCAGTTATTCCACAAGCAACCAGTAATTGTGCATCATGGCCACGGAGGTTGGGAACACGGCAAACGAGCCGAGCTTGATGTTGCCACTGGCGAATCAAATCTGCCGAAATTCGCTTGTACTTGATCTTCGTCGCCATCGACTCGGCAGTTTGTTTCAAAAAGTCGGTGACGGTGACAATTCCAATCTTTTCAAATCGCTCGGCTGTTTTTGGCCCAATCGACGGCGCCGCCTCGACGTGATCGGTCAAGTCAAGAAAAAACTTCAATTTACGATTGGCAACAACCTGTGGAATTTTCGCTGGATTTTGCCTGGCAGTTTTTTGCGTCGCCAATTGACTGGCTGGGGCGACCCGCGGAACGATTTTGCGTTCGGTGAAAGGGGTGTTCATACGGGGCGGTCTGGCCATTCGGGGCGCCCGCACTGGATGCGAAGGCTGGCCTAGATCGGCATCAGGGCGAGGTTGATAGGTACGTGCCTTTTCCTCGAAGGGCGACGAATTGGATCGGATTGATTCCGTGTGAATGACCGGTTCCGCGACATCTCGATCACGGACCGCGTTTGATCCCAGTCTTGAACCTGTGCCCTCGGACCATTGAGGTCGAGTTGCGTCCAGCGACCGGTACCAGCCATTGACACGTTCGATCGAGATCGAGTCGGCCCCCTGCGCGAACCGCCGCCCTTCCATGGTCGAAAAGAATCTCTCAATGCGTTCGAGTATTTGCTGGGGATGCGACGTATCAATTTGCTGTGGATCGGTTACACCGCAGGCAACGAGAACTCGCGCGTCGCTGATTCGCATTCCGGGCAAATTGACAAGCAACCACAATTGTGACTGCCATCGTTCCACTTGCTCCGCATGGAAACCGAGCTTCGTAATCTGGTTCGGCTCAATTGACATTAGATCGGCAACGGACTCGATTCCGTTGGCCTGGAAACTCCGCAGTTGACCTGGCTCGAAAAAACCAATTTTCTCCAGTTTCGTAAATCCGTCGATGCTCGACACGTAACCCAGCCGGTCACCGATTGAACTGACGGCGACTGGCGAAACCACCGGCGATGCCGGTCGTGCGCTGGTCACATGGCTTGAAACTCCACCCCCAAAATTCTGGCCGGAAACCGGAAACGGAAAGCTGATGGCATCGTCGTAATCCAGAATCGGGCGAGCCGAATTGGATCGGGGGTATTTTGAAAGCGGATAGGGTCGCGGTAGCGAACTGCTTGCGTAAACTTCGGTGGTCATCGACGAATCCGGGTTCCAAACGGTCTCCGGAGCCGGGTTGGTGTTTGGTCCCGTGACTGAGCGGCGATCAGGATTGGAAAACGGTTCAACGGCAGGCATGGTGGGTGGCAATTCCAGTAATGGCACGCCTGGAACCCGATCGGACAAATATCGATGCTGGGTCAGGATAACGATTTGGTGGCTTTGAGACGCAAACTCCTTCAGTCCATTTAACGTCGCGGTGATTCGTTCGGTTGGGATGCGGCAAAATGCATCATCAATTACGGTTGGGATCTGGACGCATTGACGTTGCAACTGCTCCTTCGCCGCCAGCATCAAACACAGATAAGTCTGGTCCTGGAGCCCAGGATCGATCGCGGAAAAATTGAGCACTTTGCCGAATCGATCGCGGACTTGAAGACCGACTTCCCGTTCTCCATCAAGCGAACGATACGGTTCGCTTAAAAAGACCTGCGAAAGATCGCCACCGGAAATGCGGCCCAGCAGGCCACACGCCGAATGAATCAATGCGTTGGGATGCGCAGGCAGAAAATCGCGGTTCAACTCCACTAGCCGCAACAGTTCGCCCAGCTCGTGATTCAGCAACTTCAGCTGATCGTCGATCCCGTGAAGCTTCAGGTTCAAGTCATTGACATTCACTTCACCTCGTATTGCATCACGCTGACGTATCAACTCGGCCCGACGAGCATTGAGTTGAATAAGCTCTGTTTCCACGTTGGCTGAGGTTGAAATGAGATCGCGACGCTCCTGCTTCAAAATCGCTAACCGGTGATGTTCCAACGGAAGATTTGTCGATTTGGCATGGCTGGGCGAATCGGCGATGGGTCTGGCAACCTTACCCACAAACCGTTTTCGAGCCTCGAGGTAGCCATTGTGTTGAGCGCATTCGTTGAACGCATGATCCGACCGTAAGATCGGTTCTGCGCCGGCCGGGTCCAATTCCCGAATCTCGTGGATCAACGCCTCTCGCCGCTGAATCAGGTATTGAATGTTATCCCCCAATTCTCCGTAACATCGGCGCAACTGTCTTAATTCAGCCGCAGCAGCCTTGTGGCGAAGGTGCTTGTACTGGTGGGCCAGTTCATTACACAACCCGTACAAATCATCTCGCATACTCTGGCAAAGTGACCCCAGCGTCCGCGCCATCTGAGACGTATCAACGCGTGAAGCGGCTGCATCGCCCCAGTGGTTGGCATTTCGTTCAGCCTCATCGACTTTACTTTCCAGCGCCACCAGAATGGCGCGCGCATGGTGGTAGGGATGCTCATCCGAATCGAGGGTCAATTCGTTCCAAACCAGCATTTCGTCTCGAAGTCGGACTCGCTGATTTTGAATGTCTGCTTGAATATGTCGCCAACGCCGAATCTGGTTGTCGATTTCGTCCAGACGTTGATAGAGCGCAGAACACAGGCCTGACGGGAAATCATCGGGCGCAATATGGGTGACTTGTTTCTGTTCGTTTGCAATCAATTCCCGCAATTGGGCTATCTCGCGCTCAACACTTTTCAGCTGATCCTGGTAGGGCGACGCCTGAATCTCGTTGAGTCGAGTTTGAACCCGGGATAGCTGTCGCTCGATTTGTTCAACTTGTTCCTGCCGGTCCGACCGGTACGATTCAATCTGATTGACGTACCCGTTCCGTTCGCTGTTCAATCCCGCGATTCGCATCCGGAGCGACTCGATTTGCTGTTGCCGAACCTTGGTATCGCGCTGCCAACCCAGGTAACCCGAATCGTCACCAGCCGTTTCGGGACCGCTTGGAACGCCCAGCTGGTCTTGAAGGACGCGGGCCAGGCGAACCGCATTGGTGGGAGTTTCACGGAAGCTCACACTGAACACGGAATCATAGAGCTCGACGTTGAGACTTCCGGCCAACTGCTCCAGTGACTGGATGGTATCGAAGCGGCCATCCGAATTGACGTCTGTCAAAGCTTGAATATCGACTTCCGAATTAAGCTGAACGTCGCGACTGAGCTGAAACTCGTTTCGCCCGTTGGTTACCTTTAATCGCCCGGCTGAGTGCCGAGTATTGACCGGAAGACTGCCATTGATATCAAATAATGTTCCCCGAATAAACTCGCGAACCGTCGTTTTTCCGGCACCATTTTCTCCGTAGACGATTGACAGACCGTCGTCAAATCCCCCAAGTCGTAGATCGCGGCGGGTCCCGAAGCCATCAATGGCTAGTTCCTTAAGCTTCATTGCTCAACTCCATTTTTCCAATCGATGCGACAGGGTTCTACATCGATGACCAGTTGTCGATTCCCTTCGACAGTCGACCCAATTGACCCGCGGGTACGGCAACAATGGTCGCTTGGGCAATCACCAAAACTTGACGCGGAAGTTTTCCAGTTTCAAAAATCTAATCCAACTCTATTGTTCTACCTAGGTCAATTTGGCTCTCGCTGGCGGCGAACGTCTGCTAGCGAATGGACCTTCATGGAAGCGACCCGAATTCAGTGCTGCCACGTCCGCCACTGAATCTCCCCATAATCCCGACCGCCGCAGGTGTCGGCATCCATCGGGGTAGGTGCCCGAACGTGTACGCGCAACCTTGCTGCCCAGAGCCGATGATCCCCCTCGATCCCATCTAAATAGGCAAATCACCCGGTTCTTCATTGGGAGTCCAATGAAAATGGTAATTTGGGCCTCGCTGAATTCGCGTCAGCTGGATTATCTGATGCGTGTGTCCAACAAAATGGCTGGACGTATGCAAAATCGCCTGCATGTGCGTAACCTCGAAGCCCTGGATTTCGATTTTCCGGCGAAGTTGCCCTGCCGCCAGATGTTGCCATTGGTCTTTCGCTTCAGCGACAACCGTTTCCAGCAAACCGATCAGTTCGCTGTTCGTTTGCTGGTCCGCGTTGTGAAACTCGGAATCACGATCTCGTAGATCGTTCGCTAATGTAAACGGCACGACTCCCCATTGGCGAAGATTTCCGGCCAGGTGGAGGATCAAATTGCCGATGCTGTTCATCGACGGTTCAGGCCGCCACCAGGTCTGGTTCTCGCTCAATTGATCAAGACAATGGCGAATCTTGGCCATAGATTGATCCAACAGGTCAGCGGTCAAACGGGAAAACTCGTCGGTAAATTCAGATTGGAGAACGTCAGACATGGTTTATCTTTGCCAGTTCGAATCGGCTCAAGCTCCGCACAGCCAAAATCGGGGATAACGGAAAAACTCAGGGGAGGGTTGGTAGTTTGGACGATGCTGGAAGGTTAAGATGTTGTAATCAATTTGCCTTCGAATACCATGCCGATTTTCGAGAGAACCAACGTGAAACATTCCTTGCTCACAAATCAACATTGGATTTTCCTGTCCGCGTTTTTCCTGTCCGCGTTTTTCCTGTTTTCGGCTGTGTCTTGGGGCCAAGAGGTTCCCGCTGGATTCGATTCGATCTTTAACGGCAGGAACCTCGACGGTTGGTACGCAATTGCCACGTACGATCCCCGCAGCCTTGAAGGCATGTCGGATGTCGAAAGAGCATCCCGTATCGACGCGGCGAGGGCGAAGACCAAAGAATTTTGGCGCGTTGAAAATGGTGAAATCGTCAACGACGGCAATGGCCCGTATTTGACGAGCGACAGAAATTATGGTGATTTCGAGTTGTTGATCGAGTACAAAACCGTCGCCGGTGCTGATAGCGGCATTTACCTCAAGGCAACGCCTCAGGTCCAGATCTGGGACTATACCGACGAAAAGAAATTCAATATCGGGTCAAACAAGGGGTCCGGAGGGTTGTGGAACAACAGCCAGGGCGCGGCCGGAAAGGACCCGCTGGTGTTAGCTGATCACCCGTTTGGGCAGTGGAACAAATTTCGTATTCGCCAACTCGGATCGCGAACCAGTGTCTGGCTCAACGAAAAACTCATCGTCGACAATGCCATAATGGAAAACTACTGGGACAAGAAGAACCATCTGCCTTTGGTCGCCAAAGGGCCCATTCAATTGCAAACGCACGGTGGCGAAATTCGTTGGCGGAACATCTTTGTGCGCGAGATCGGATCTGAAGAGGCGAACCAGATCCTCGCGTCAGCAGGCAACGAGGGATTCGAGTCGATTTTCAACGGCAAGGACTTTGATGGCTGGGCCGGTCCTCTGGAAAATTATGAGGTCGTCGACGGCAGTGTCCGCTGCAAAGCGGGAAAAGGTGGAACGATTCACACGAAACAGGAGTATTCGGACTTCGTCGCCCGACTTGAATTCAAGCTGCCTCCGGGCGGTAACAATGGCTTGGCGATTCGTTACCCCGGCAATGGTGACACCGCGTATGTCGGAATGTGCGAACTGCAGGTACTTGATAACGAGCATGAAAAATTTGCGGGTAAGCTTGACGATCGTCAGTATCACGGCTCGGCTTACGGAATGGTTGCTGCCCACCGCGGGTACCAACGCCCAACTGGCGAGTGGAATTTCCAGGAAGTAACGGTTCAGGGCTCGACGATCAAAGTCGAACTTAACGGTACGATCATCCTGAATTGCGATCTGGCTGATGTCACTGAGTTTATGGCAGGCAGTCCGCACCCGGGCAAGGATCGCACTTCAGGTTCCTTCGGACTGGCCGGACACAGCGATCCGGTTGAATTTCGCAATCTGGCCATCAAGCAGCTTGATCAATAAGGATTCGTTCGGCCCGGCCGCCGAACTAGCGTCCATCCTGTTCCAGTTGTTTTGGGTGTCGAGCCAGGCTGCCACAGAAACTAACGTCTTCACCAACCGAATCGATGGCAAAATATTACTTTCGTCTGATCCTGTTGCTCGGTTCAGTGATCGGTTTTTTTGCAATCGTTGGTTCGTTATTGCCAAGATCCTATTCGTTCGAATCCGAAATTGAAATCAATGCGAAAAGTTCTGAAATTTTTTCGCAAATCAATTCGCTTCGCAACTGGAAGAACTGGTCGCGGCAGTGGAATCCGGCGGAAATCGAAAACCTGGAAATCCACTACAATGGACAGACCGAGGGCGTCGGTGCGGCTCAAAGCTGGACCGACATACGTGGGTCCGGCAAGCTGTGGATCACCGAGAGCGCACCCGAACGCTTGATCATATACGAAATGACGTTCGATAACTTTCCCAAGATGATCAGTCAAATCGAGCTGGTTCCTGTAAAATCGGCAACCAAGGTTCGCTGGACCAGCGAAGGGAGACTTCCTGGCGGCCCTTTTTACGGCTACTTTGGCTCGTTCTTTTCATCGCAGATGAAGTCGGAGTACGACAAAAGCCTGGAGAAGCTCAAACGGGTTGTTGAATCCGCACTACCGGTTTCGACACTCAAGGACGCCGGGTAACCGCATTCGGTCGCAGCCGTTCGGTCCCTTTGGATTCCAGCTTGAACCAAACCGGATCGGGCCCGGCCAGGGCTCACTGGATACCGATTTCGAGCGGATCATGTTGTCCCGATTCACGCAGCTGTGGCCGGCGCAAACCCTCCGGGTTGTGCTGATGCGTCATCTCGATCAAGAACGCAATCGCGACGCCCAACAGCAGCATGCCGGACAATTTCAAGCGGTCGTGAGCGTGAAAATGAACTTCCGGAAGCAGGTCACCCAGAGAAATGCAAAGAAAAATACCAGCGGAAAAAGCCAATGCGACACCGAGAATCGTATCGCGGTAGTTGATGCTCTGCTCGATCGAAAACGCAAACAAAATCGCACCCAACGGGCACATCAGCGCAAACACCAGATTGACGGTTAGTTGTTTTTGCATGTTCCAGCCACGTGCCGCCATCAACGACGTGATGGAAAGTGCGTCCAGGGGCTTATGCAGGAAAATCGCCAGAAAAACTCCCAATCCCGCGAACGACAGACCCACGGGCGATGTCGATTGAACAACGGCTGCCAAAGCAATCCCATCGATGATGGTGTGAACGGCCAAACCGAAACAAAGCCCAAGCCAACTGAGATCCATCCCGCCGCCATGGTCTTCGCAATGCACATGATGATGATCGTGTTCATGATCGCACAACTGTTTGTGTTTGTGATCATGTTCCCGGTCGACCGCCAGGTCATGCTGATGAAAATGAAACATGCGAATCATGAAGAACATGAACAACAAACCGAACAGGCAAATCCCCGTGGTCAACTCAATACTGTCCAGTTTGTAATATGCGTGAGGCAGAAGGTGCAATAGCGCGACACCGAGCATGACGCCGGATACAAAACTAAGCGTCAGCTGGATCCGGCGATGAGTGAGTTTGACCAGGGAGGGAACGGAACCGCCGAACAAGGAGGCCATTGCGATCAAAACGCAATAAATGATCAACATCGAGTACATCGCATCCCTCGCCCGGAAAACTCAAAACGCGAGAAACTCACCGTCTCGCCAATACGGTCCACTTGCATCTCCGCCGGTCGAACCGCCAATCGGAATCCTTCAGATGAATCGAACATCGTATGACAACGTCGAACCATTGCAAGTCAAAATCGGTGATTGATCAAGCTTGTTTGATCTCGAGGCGGACGGGAATGGCCCGGGAGGTCTCAATTTCAGAAACGAATGATCTTGGATTTCCCCTCCGATCACCGGAGGGAGATTCCAATGGATGGTCCCGTAACGAGGGCCGATGTTTCCTCAACGTGTGGAAATTCAACGCCGCTGAGGCTCACCGGGAAACGGCGACCTCCGTTCCGGATCTGCCATTCTCGCTTCAGTGTTTGTCGTCGCGCCGGGACAGCTCGAAAATGCAGGAGTCAATATTCGTTCTTCAAACGTAGCGTTCAGTAGACTCGCCAACTTGACGTTCATCGAAGCCGAGCGGCCATAATTAACGACTGAATGTCGACCGTTGACTTCAAAAGTGATATTGCAAATCCCGATCGAATGAGAACCTGGTTCACCCCGTTTGGCCAAATCCTGAAGCCTCAACGTTGATTGGGTGCGGCGACGAGCGATCGTTTGTGACAGTTTTACGGCGTGATCGTCGCAGTTGAGAAAAACTTCGGTCCGGTGAACCAACGGATTCTGCGGATACTCGATCAGGTCAGACTGTATATAACACGGGTTCAAAGCGGGCGCAAGAATTGCGACTCGATACTTTCCGAACCGATCCTGCTGGAGTTGTAATTCCGGCTTGGAAAGCGCTTTCAATACAACCTGGGCCCCCAGGCTGAATCCGCCGAGGACCATGTTTCGATCTTCGAACCGGCAAAGCAGCAGACCGAACGTGTCGCCGATCGTAACGGATCGGCGAGACTTGATGTCATAGTCAGCAAAAATCCGCGCCCGCTCCACATCCGACCGCCAGGCAAAAATAACGAAACGCATCGGCGGCCGTTTTTCGGTTTGAAGTGCTTGTTCATAAAACTGCAATCCTCGTGAAATGGCCCATTTCAGAGCCGTCCGATTGCCATGCACATACAACATCGTGACTTTGGATTTGTCAGTGGAGTGCAGTTGGACCAACTCGTCCAGCGAGGCGTCCTGCCAGCCCCCATCGATCAGATGCGAACATTTGAGTCGCGAAAGATCCGCCGGTGCAGCGTGCGATTCGCGGGCAGAAATCAACCAGATATCATCGTGTTCGCAAATACAAACCGGCTCCGTTCTCAGGCAGGTCCGGGATGTGTAGACAACCAGCCCGGCAGCGGACCCGAGAGTTGAATCGGTTCGCGTGATATTGAACTCCGACTGCAGGACCGGGGTCGGCGACAATCCGACGGCAGGTTCCGCCGAAAGCAGTTGTTGCGATCCGCATTGGAACGAATTCGCACTGGTTTCCTGACCGCTGACGTACGACGCCAACATCAAACCTGCCCAAAGCACTGCCATTAATGGCAACCACGATTGTTTTCTTGAATGGCTATGGGTCATTTTTGATTCGCGTAACAGGATCCAGTCGGTAAGATCGTTACAGGCTGGCAAAGCTGGACCGGCTGAACCGATATTCCGTATAACAATAAGGTGCATCAAGTCGTTTTTTCGGTATTTCCTGCGATGTTGTAAAAAATACACACGTTGAGCTTGCACATCATTGGATGTGTTGTACGTTTCTACACCCGAAATCAGATCATTGATTTCAGCGATATCTACATGATTGGCTTGGGAAGACGTACCGATGAAAAAGTTTTTATATTTTGCGGCATGCGTGGGTTTGGCTGGATTGATGAGTGGTTGTGCCTACAACGATTACTCATGTAATAACCCGTTTAAAAATCGGCCCGTCCGAACCAAGATCCGTTCATGGTTCGGTGGTGACCCTTGCAGCACCTGTAACGCACCAGCTGGACAACCAACCAACTGTGGAACGAACGTGGCACCTCTTTGCGACAGCTGTGGCACTTCGGGATCAATGAGCCAGTCCTATTATCCTGGAACTGGTGATCCGGGAGTCCAGTTATATGAAGATCCAAACCTGAATGCTCCGCTGAGCGCGCCGGTGTACAACCAGGGTATTGAAAACCCATCACCGGTTTATCCCGACGCAGGCGCACAAATTCAAAACGGACCGTATGGAACGGGTGTGGCCAACGAAACAGTTCTGCCTCCCAATTTCTGAACCACCCCAACCAACTGACGAGACCGCCCAATCAATCCTGGGTTGGGACGATAGAATTGCCCTCCCTGACAAGCGAGCGGCAGGCAAATTTTGCTTGCCGCTCGTTTTTTTTTTCTGCGCCCCGGATTCTCACGCCTGAGCGCCAATTGCATGGGAATGACAAACCGGATCACAATATCATCCCGAATACTGAAAACGGGGGTTTGGCAGAGCATCTCACGATAATTTCCCCGTTGCATTGGCCAGGACAACTTTATGGACACAACCGGGCGGTAGGACGTAAAATAGGCATACGCTGAATGAAACCGACAGGGCGCACAAACATGAAACTGGCTTTTGCAAAACACGCCCCGAAAACCTTACTGGCAATCGCATTTGCCCTGGCGATGAGTGGATGGCCGGTCGGCGCGCAGGAATCCAACGCCGACCCAAAGCCGGGATCAGTGCCACCGGATCCGGCCGCATCAAGCTTGCCCGCAGCAGCCGGTAAACAGCCCGACAATCAAGCCACCGGTTCAATCGAACATCCCAATGCCTCGGGCAATACGTCGCTCTATCATCAGCCAGCTCAAGGCGTCACCTATTCCAATCCGGTCACCACGAAATGGAAAGTGATTGCCAGTATCCGTGGGGGTGCGGGAATCGCCCAGAACATGCTGCTGACGATACCACTGCCCACCGACTGGCCCGAGCAAAGCGTCACCATTGCAGAAGAGGAAATCCCGACCAAGATCGCCAATGTCGGTTACCGGGACCTTGACTCGGGCGTCAAACAACTGATCGCCAGCATTCCTCAAATCAACGCCCGTGAGGAAATCACGATCTCGATGACCTTCATCGTTTCAACCAGCCAGGTTAACCCGCCAACCGACACTTCGGTTTTCGTCCGTCCCAAATCCAATCATCGCGATGGTCGACCGTACCTGGGTGTGAGTCCGGATATCAATTTCCGCGACACGAAACTTCGCAAGCAGGTCAAAGACGTCGTGGCAGACAAATCCGGCATCTGGGAGGAAATCGAGGCCCTGTACGATTGGGTTCGAGACAACATCGAAGATAATACGGCTCAACCCCAGGACGTGGTTGCAGTGTTTCGGGCCAAAGCGGGATGCAATGAAGACAAAGTCGGCTTGTTCGTCGCAATGTGTCGAGCTCACAAAATCCCCGCCAGATTCGTCTGGGTTCAGGGTACGCAGTATGCCGAGTTCATGCTGGTTGATTCACAAGCCAACGCACACTGGTTTCCCTGCAGTGTGGGCGGCGTTCGTGAATTTGGCTCAATGTCCGACCCCCGGATCGTTTTGCAAAAAGGGGACAGCATTCGAGTCCCCGAAAAAGAAGCCCGTCAGAAGTTTGTCGCTGAATTCGCGACTTGCAAGGGAACCTCAAAACCGTCGGTAAAATTTCAGCGCCAGGTTTTGTCCGCGGACTGAACGGCAGCCGACTGCATCCTTTACGCCGTTGAATGTGAACTATGAGTCTGGATTCAAAAGTAACCACTCGCAGCCTCTTTCTGCTGGTTGGCTTCGTTATCGTCATCGCCCGTTCGGGGTGGGCTCAAACCCCTGACTCGAAAAAGAGGGTTGAACCGACTTCCCAGGCGACTGACAACGGTATTACGTTTAGCGAACCGATCGAAAGTGTCTGGGAGTTCGGCCTGAAAATCAACGCGACGGCGGAAGCTCGTGGAATCACGGCGACAGTTCCGATTCCGATGGAATGGCCAGAGCAGGAAATCGAAGTACTCGTCGAGCAAAAATCCGACAACATTGGCAAGTTCGTCCTGAAGAATCCGACCCCGCATACTCGACAGTTTATTTTCAAAATCAACCGGATCGCTTCTGGTCAATCCGAGACGGCGTTGATTCGATTCAAGGTCAAAAAGCGATTGATTATCGCGCCGACCGACACTTCGAAATTCGTGCTCACCAGTAAAGTCCCGAACGAGGTCAAGACGTTCTTGAAGCCGAGTCCTTACATTGAAAGTGATGACAAACAAATACGGGAAATCGCCCACTCATTGAACGAGACACCTGTTTCTGCTTGGGAACAGGTGGAAAAGAACCTGCGCTGGGTCCGCGACAACATCGAGTACCGGTTCGACAAACAAATCCACAGCTGCCTGGAGGCAATCGAGGTCAAACACGGAGATTGCGAAGAGCTTTCTTCGGTGTTTATTGCGATTTGCCGTGCTCAGGGGATTCCTGCTCGAGCGGTTTGGATCCCCGACCATACGTATCCGGAATTCTATCTGAGTGATCAGGAAGGAAACGGCCATTGGTTTCCCTGCCAGGCCGCGGGCACCTATGAGTTTGGTGCAATGTCGGAACCTAAACCGATTCTCCAAAAAGGAGATCGGTTTCGCATTCCCGGCCAGCGAGACGAAGTCCGCTATCTCCGACCCACGCTGGTCGCCCGCCAGGCACCGGGAGGTGTTTCCATCGAGTGGATCTCACGACAGGTTCAGTCGGGCACGAAGCCAGGATCCGTAAACGGGAATTGACTCGTGAACCAGGAGGGTCCTGCTTTCCATGCACCGCATGAGACGAATCCGTTCAAACGCCTGTTAACCCGTCACCGCCCACTTCAGGATCTCGCCGATCTTCGGCGTTTTTCCCTGCCACAAAATTCCCACGCGGAAAATTCGTGACGCGACCACGACGATCACCAGCGTCGACAGGGTCATCAGAACCAGGCTCAGCAACGGCTGCCAAAGCGGTATCGATTGACCCGTCGCCATCCGCAGCATCATCGCCGTGGGAGTGGCAGGTGGGAAAAATGAAAAATAGGTTGCCAAGGGCCCCAGCGGATCGCGAACGATCAAAATCCAGACAAACATCGGACTCATCATTAACATCCAAACCGGCAACAGCATCGACTGGGCCTCTTTAAGCTGGGAAACAGACGCTCCAATCGCCAGAAAGATCGCCGAGTAAAACAACACACCCATGACCTGAAAAACGACAAACCACGGCGCGAGGTGAAACGGGATTTGATCCGTGTAGCCCTTGGACGCAGCAATGCCAAATGCGCCGACCAGGTAAATGGCAAACACCGTCAAGGAACCGGCAACGGTTCCCAGCAGTTTCCCACTCATCAACTGAAAGGGGTTAGCGCTTCCCAACAGCACTTCGGCAATGCGCTGCGATTTTTCCTCCAAAACACTCTCGAGCATCGGTTGGGCCGCCATGAAGATGACCATGAACATCAACATCATCACGCCCATCGGCAGGAAGATCGCAGCCATCGGGTCGTCTTCCTCCTTGGAACGGATCGAACCATCGGCGGCTCTTTCGACCAACCCCATGCCAACCACACTGACGGGAGTACTGGCATTCTGCACCACCATCGGATCAATGTCTGCAGCTTCCAGCCGCGCGGTCCGAATAATCGAATTGACAACTTGCGCAATCCAGCCACGGGCTTCTGAAAGGCTGGAGTCCTGGGCATAAAAGCGAATTTTTTGCTCGTCGCCGGAACCCGGTATATCCGCATTTGCGGGGATCTCCAAAAACGCGTAGAGATCCTGATTCCGAATTCGGTCGGAAAGCGCGACGCGCATTTCGTCTGTGACGCCTTCAGCAGGAACTCTCTCAATCAAGTATTTGACGCGCCCATTTCCGAGAAAGTCCTCTTCATTGATCTGGTCCCTCGCACCAGGTTGGCTTCGAGCTTTTTCCGCCTCGTCGATCTGCGCGTTCTTTTTTTCAGCTTCCAACTTGAGAATGTCAGCAAATCTTCCGGTGTGATCGATGACCGCGATCTTCCGTTCCTTGACCTGCCCGGCATTTCGCAACAGCTCAATGGCAAACAGGCTTCCCAGCATCAGGATCGGCATCATGATGATCGAAATCAAGAACGCCCTGGTACCGACCATTGCACGGTACTCGCGAACGGCAATGGTAATGATCTTTTTCATGGACAGCTGCTGGACTTGGAATTGAGCAAAGTTTGCGGCCGCATCAAATTGGCGAAGTGATCACCTGAGGAACAACTCGGCGGCCAATGAGCTGCCTTCAAGCATCGTTGAATTCAAGATTTTTTCAATCTCAAACTGACAAAATGTTGCCAAAGACGGTACAGTTTGACTCGCCGGGCCTGGCAACCATCAGCGAATTTGATCCTGATTGGCAACCTTCTTCGTGGAAACAAAATTGAAAACGATCGCAATAGTTGTCTACCTGGCCTGCTTGACCCTGATGAGCGTCGTTACGTTTGCAGTTTATGGATGGGACAAGCGTCAATCGAGAATGGTCGGCTGGCGAATCCCCGAATCCAGGCTGCACTGGTTGGCGATTCTGGGAGGGTGGCCCGGCGCGATGATCGGGCAATCAGTCGTTCGGCATAAGACCCGCAAATTAATTTTCCGGCTCATGCCCTGGGCCGCTGCAATTTTGCATATGGCGGGAATCTGCGTCGTGGTGCTCCTTTGGCAGCAACGATAGGAAGACGGCCGCCAGAATCGAATGGCCCGAACTGCGATCTCCGGTGACCATGCCCCGCCAAAATCGGGTTAGACGAAAGCTTCGTGAGTGGCCAGTTGCGGTCTTTTTCCAGGAACTCGCCGCTTGGACCAACCCGCCAAAAAAAGAGGGCCAGGAGTAATACTCCTGGCCCTATCTTCTGGGTCACTTGGTTAACCGTCACTACCTCCAGATGCGAATACCTACGAAGATATCATTGGAGGTGATATCAACGTCAAGGTCAGTCGTACCGGCAGGTGAGGCTGCGCTGATTTCCAGGTGGTCGGTTCCGGTGTAGCGATAATCGGCAAACAACTCCGCTCGACTACTGACTTTTGCTGAAACTCCAACGACGCCCTGATAAACAAACGAAGACGTTTTCAACCGGGCTTCAATCGGTGTGGTCGGCTCCGTCGCATCCAGGTCAACAAAGCCAACTCCCACTCCGCCACCGAAGTAAGCGTTGAATCGTCCATTTGGATTGACGTCAAAAAACAGGTTGGTTGTCTGTCGATAGACGTTGAGTTGGCCATCCAGATCAGCGGGACCCTGAACGTTTCCGTTCTGGACAATTGAAGCCGAGTCGAGCGAGGCGTTACGGTAGGACCATTCAAGTTCGCCACGGACCCGCGGGGCGAGTCGTCGACCAATGCCTCCGCCAATGGTCCAGCCGTTATTCTCTTCGACGATTGCGCTGAAATCCGAAGGAGAGCCGGCAGGGTCGACGGAGTAGATATCGAAGCCGATATCATTGAATGTTGACGCTCCGCCAAAAATGGTAAAGTAGCGGTTTGAACAACTTGCTACTTCGCAACCACATGAGCCCTGCATGGCCGGGGCGGCATTTGATTGAACCGACAAGGCTGGTTCCTGTGCCGAACTGGCTTGGATAATCGGAACCGTCCAGTTTTGTTGCGGCGCTCCAATTTGCTGAGATCGCGGTGCTTGCTGAGCATACTGGCCATAGGCCGACGTGGAAACTAACAGCATCGCAAGTGCGACGAATACGGGAATTTGAATCTTCATGATTTGCCTTCGACTAAGTGCTGGAGACTTCGGTCTCCATTGATTTGAATTTCAGGCGCACGGCGCACCGATTTGGGTCGTGGTTCAGATATCGTCAGTTTCAGAACGATCGGCTTAGCCTTCACAGTCAACAAAACAATAATTATTTAAAAAAACGGTCTGCACGAAAAAATCGGATCGTCAAAGTCTGCGCAAGTTGCTCAATGCGAATGGCGGATTCCGGTCACGGGTTGCGGACTGCTCGGATTTCGCCATTCCCTCGTGCCCCAAACACGCCTCGAGAAGCACCAGGACGAACCGCCATTCATTAATGGCTGTTAAATTTTGCGGGCTGTAATGGTTGGGCAAAAAGGACTTTCGAGGGCGTAAATGCGCCCTGGTCCGCCAAACTGTGACGTGGGAAAAAAACCGGGCAACACGGACAAGAATCACTTGACCCGGCCCAACGGGCCATTGTTGAGTTGTTCCACGCAGAGATGAGTTGTTCCACGCAGAAATCAACACCGGAAATTCGAGCCTCAGTACCCTTTCGATGATCTATCGACTGTATTCAAGGCTTTGGCGTTCAGGGTGATTGGAGCGTTTTTTTCCTGGGAAGCAGACCATTCGTTTCAAACCGCCGCTGGGGCAGAGGTCGCACAAAATCGCCAGCAACTGATGACGTTGCGACGGTTTCTCGAAAATATTGGTGCTGGACCGACAGCTACAGCGTCGACATCGTCGACGGTGAAGGTGACGTTTCCATTCTGTCAACAGTGGCCGTGGTGAGCCCTTGCAACCAGAACGATTGCGACGACGAACGGGTCAAATGCCAGGATTACGTTCAGAGCAACCATCGACTGCATTTCACGTTCTTGATGATTGCGATGGGCTCAACGGGTGGCGATTCCAAGCGATCCCATGACGGTCTTGCGCAATTCCGCAACCAGGAATGCCGAACCGGTAATGCAGACCAACTCGTTTTCATCCAGTCCGCCGTTAACCCGCCGCCAGGCCAG
Source organism: Planctomycetaceae bacterium (assembly GCA_024642205.1). Classification (GTDB taxonomy): domain Bacteria; phylum Planctomycetota; class Planctomycetia; order Pirellulales; family Pirellulaceae; genus Mariniblastus. The sequence goes on from JAHEBQ010000065.1 coordinate 24,211, forward strand.
ATCCGGGTTGGGTTCGTGCGTCAATTCAGCAAATCGACGCGAAGCGGATTGGAGTTCGGACTGAATCTCCGTGGCGATCGCCAATAATTCATCGACTGACTTTCCGCGCGGATTATCCTGGTAACGAGTCAGAATGATCTGGTCAAAATTTTCGACCAGCGGTCGAAGCATTCCGATCGCGTCTTTGTCTCGGCTGGTCGCGAGGATCAATGTCCGTTTGGAAGCGGACTTCCATTGTGGAAAATCGTTTTTCAATGCGTCGACCAACGCAATGATCGACGCCACATTGTGTGCCATATCGATCACGACGGCGGGTGTTTGTGAAACGACTTCCGTTCGACCTGCCAACGTAGCCCGCTCCAGGCCGGTCCGAATCTCGTCATTTGAAATACTCCAACCACCGGCGTTGAGTGTTTGAATCGCGGCAACTGCAACTGCAGCATTGGCGCGTTGGTGTTGCCCGATGAGGCTCAGTTTCAGGTTGTCGACATGAAATGAATGTACGGGATCCGTATATTGGTCAGCGACATGATCCGAATCGAGCCGCGTGGAACCAAGTCCTTCGCCGGACAAAAGACGGTCCTGGCGGCATAAATCGACTTCGCCTGAACAGGAAAACAGCGGATCTTCCCCGACCCCGTCTCGAAAACGAAAATCCTGTTCCAGCACCAACAATGGCGAGTTGTTTTCGGCCGCAACCCGAGCGATGACTTCCGCGGCCTGGAGATCGGTTGCACCGCTGACCACCGGGACCGACGGTTTGATGATACCAGCTTTTTCATATGCAATCTTATCCACCGTGGCGCCCAACTGCCTCGTGTGATCGATACTGATGTTGGTGATAATACTTGTCACGGGCTGGCAAACATTGGTCGAATCCAGGCGTCCTCCAAGTCCGACCTCCAGGACAACGGCATCGCAATTCTGTGCTGCAAAAAAATGAAACGCCGCCGCGGTGGTAATTTCAAAGAATGTCAGATGCCGGTAATTCTGCCGGTCCGCTTCTTCGTCCATGGAACGGACTACCGGATCGAGGGCTGTCAACGTATCCACGAGTTGCTGATCCGTAATCAGAAAACCGTCGACGACCATCCGCTGATGGATTGTCTCCAGGTGAGGCGAAGTGTACACGCCCGTCCGGCGACCCGAAGCCATCAGTATCTGGCCAACCATCGTCGAAACCGACCCTTTCCCCTTGGTTCCGGCCACATGGATGACCGGATATTTCAGGTGGGGATCACCCAACCGGTTGAGAATTTCCCGCATGTTCCGCAATTTGAAATGGCGTGGCGAGACGCGATCCTGACGTTCGTAGTTAATGCGCCCGTACAAAACCGCCAAGTGGGCCTCAATCGAAGTCGGCGATTCGGTTTTTAGTTTGTTCATTGCGACGGAATAAAACGCTACAGGAAATGTGGGTTGAAACGCCTGTCCGCAGGTGGACTTGATTTGGGTCGGCAACAGGAAATGTCAATCGCCGCAAGTCTCGGAATCACTTCATAACGGTTTGTGAGCATTATTAGAAGGACAAGGCCGCTTGAACCCGATTTTTTCCGTATCTATCATGGTGCTCGAATAACGGGATACTTATGATAGGCAGTGGTCCGGCTGCCCGTTTTAGTCCCGGATATTCCGGAAAACAGCACTGGAAGCCCTGGACTTTTCAAACGGGGCCTGAAACGATCCATCGACGAATCAGCAAACGGTATACCGATCAAGAATCAAAACTCACCCAGGGCAGGCTTCGAACCATTGAATGTCGACCCGAATCGTTGAGCGTTCGAACCATTGACTGGTCGTGGGCGTATACCGAGATGGCATCCCGCCATCTTATCGAAGGTCCATTTGGCCAGCCGACCACCCATCAAGAGATGACTTTCACCTGAATTCGTTCGACGAACTGGGAGGAAGTGGTCCCGATACACGATGAATTAATAAAACAACCCGATAAGAAATTCCCAACCGGAGATACCGTTCAAAATGTCTTCTGACACTTCCACAGCCCAAGCGTCCACGACGGCTGGACGATTGGAGCAGACCAATCCCGACTACGATCCCAATGTGGTCGTGGAGGCCCAGAACCTGACCAAGATCTATCGTGACTTTTGGGGACGGCAGAAAGTCCGCGCTCTCAATGCCCTGGATCTGGAGATCCGGAAAGGTGAAATCTTTGGTTTGCTGGGACCCAATGGTTCGGGAAAATCAACCACCATCAAGCTGCTGCTGGGACTGCTGTTTCCGACCAGTGGACGAGCTTTGGTGTTTGGCCAAAACTCGACCGAAGTCACTAAGAACGAGCGTATCGGCTACCTTCCGGAAGAATCGTATCTTTACAAGTTCCTGACCGCTGAGGAAACACTTGATTTTTATGGCCGCCTGTTTGACATGCCTGCCAAAATTCGCAAAGAGCGAACCGCCGAGTTGATCGAGCAAGTCGGATTGACGTTCGCCAAACGGCGACAATTGAAAGAGTACTCCAAGGGGATGACCCGTCGGATCGGATTGGCCCAGGCGTTGATCAACGATCCGGAACTCATCTTGCTGGACGAACCAACATCGGGCCTCGATCCGCTGGGAACTCGCGACATGAAGGACATGATCCTCGATCTCCGCGAACAGGGAAAGACGATTGTCATGTGCAGTCACTTGCTTGCGGATGTACAGGATGTTTGTGACCGGATTGCGATTTTGTACCAGGGAGATTTGAAGGAACTGGGCCGAGTCGACAGTCTACTTCAAGTCACGGACGAGACACAAATCCGAACCAAAGGGCTATCGAAAAGTGCAGAAGCGGAGATTCGAGAAGTCATTGCGAAACATGGTGGTGACCTGGTATCGGTCGAAAATCCGCGGTCCACTTTGGAAGACCTGTTCCTGGGCATCGTTCGGGAAAGCCAGGAGCGCCCGGGGCATCGTTCCGCAGGCGTCGAGGCCAAAAACTGACGAATATTGAAAACCCGCTTTTTGGCGAAACGCCCCGCCGGAAAATTTCTCTGATGAAACGCAGATCAGAAATTTCCTTCTCGGTGGTTCCAAAACACAAATCAAGCAGACGATGGACTGACTGAATAATGGTTGTCGACGACTTTTTAACGTATCCCCAATGGCTGGGCTCAGGAACGCTCCTGTTCGGCTTTATTGTCCTGGCGGCGATCGTGCTGGGTGTCTTTTTTGGATATCTCGTGGCCGCTTTTCGTCACGGACCTTTCGAAGCGTTTTATATCGTCGCCCAGGTGATTGCTCAGGCATTCCCGGATTTCCTGTTTACTTCGCCCCGTCGCACGTTCGCGATCGCGCGTTTGGCAATCAAGGAGGCGTTACGCCGAAAAGTCATCCTTGTGACGTTCGGGATCTTTGCCGCGTCGCTGTTGTTTGGTGGTTGGTTCATGAATTCGGGGAGTGACCACCCCGACCGGATCTACGTGAATTTTGTCTTATGGGGCACGCAACTGCTGGTCCTGTTGATGGGGATGCTGATCAGTGCGTTCAGTCTTCCCGATGATATCAAGAACAAAACCATCTACACCGTCGTCACCAAACCTGTTCGCCCCACGGAAATCGTGCTCGGGAGAATCGTGGGCTTTGGCTTACTCGGGACAGCCTTGCTGGCGACCATGGGGATCATCAGCTTCTTCTTTGTTTGGCGTGGATTGTCCCATGATCACCAGATCGTCGGCGAGACCCAGACGATCGCTTCCTTTATAGAAATTCCGGAAGATAAACGCTCCCGAATTACCGGTCGACGTGTTTCGGATAACGCGGTCATGGAAGCCGAAACCAATACCGTCGCCGGTCACAGTCATCGCATTGAGTTGGTTGAAGACATCCGCGAAGCGGACGACCCGGAACCGCAGGTCCAATCCAATATCCTCGACAGGAAAACGCTCGAAAACGGACGGATCATGTATCGCCGCGTCGTCTGCATACCCGTCGGCGGTCACACTCATAACGTCACAATCGAAGGGGAGGGCGAGGCGGCGCGGATTTCCCTGGGGCCGGCTGTCGGCTACTTTCGAGCGCGGGTTCCAATCTATGCCCAAAGCCTGAAGTTTTATGATCGGCAGGGAATTCTGAAAGAAAAAGGGCTCAACGTCGGAAAGGAATGGGGCTACCGCGGCTACGTCGACGGGGGTAACGCGATGACGAGAACCTCGCTGTCCAAAGCCTCGTTTGAATTTGAAAACTTTAACGAATCCCTGTTCGACAATGCCGACATACTACCCCTGGAAATGACCCTTGGCGTTTTCCGAACTTTTAAAGGTGACGTCGAAAAACGCGTGACCGGTGGTTTGCAGTTTGAAAGCGTTCCCGAGTCGGAGCTTGACAATAAATTTGTGTCCGACGTCATCGACTTTGAAACAAACGAGTATTCGATTCAGATCCTCCCAGTTTCGAGAAAAATTCTGGGTAAGGTCGTATCTCCCGACGGCAAACTCATTGATGAAGGTGAATACGATTTGTTCAAGGATTTCGCCGGTGCCAACGGTAAAATCAGTTTGAATCTCTCCTGTCGCGATTTCAACCAATATCTGGGGGTCGCTCGTGCCGATCTTTACTTTCGGGCCAACGACCAGGTTTATTGGTGGAATTTCCTCAAAGGCTATGTCGGTATCTGGTGTCAGATGATGATTATCATCGCCATGGGGGTCGCGTTCAGCACATTCCTCAGTGCTCCGATCACGATGCTTGGCACGCTTGTCATGATCATCATCGGGTTCTTTACGACATTCATTCGAGAAATGACGGAGGCCAGTCATGCCGGGGGTGGCCCGATCGAGTCGCTCATCCGAGTGGTCACCCAAAAGAACATGGTCCTTGACCTTGATACTGGCGTTGTCACAACCATTGTCGAACAAACGGATCGACTGATCGTCCAGTCATTGTCGGCCCTGACTTACCTGGCTCCCAATTTTGCCCAATTGAATTTTTCAGAGTTTCTGACTTACGGCTACGCCATCGATAGCCATCGCATCCTGGCTGCGCTGACCGTCACGATTGCGTTTTGCCTGGGCCTGACAGTTCTTGGTTATTTTGCACTTAAGACTCGAGAAATCGCCAAATGAACAACACCAATCCATTTCTTCGCAAGATTATTTACATCGCCTGTATTGGTGGTTTGCTGATTCCGCTGTCGATGGTTTCCCGACCCGAGACCAGGGATGCAACCGGGGAAATCCAGGACGCCGGGGGCATGCTCTCGTCATTGCGCGACCAGTACAACCTCTCTCAGGCCAAGATGTCGGATATTGATCCGGCCAGCGAAACCATGAAACTGGCTTCGCTCGGGCTACGGGGTGTTGCCGTCAACATGCTCTGGATGCAAGCGATGGAACACAAAAAGAAGGAAAACTACGACCAGCTTGCCTCGACGCTCCAGGCCCTGACGAAAATTCAACCAAACTTCGTCAAGGTCTGGGAGTACCAGGCCCACAACCTGGCCTATAACGTTTCGATGGAATTCGATGACTACGAGTATCGATACAGTTGGGTCAAGAAAGGCCTGGCGTTTCTAAAACAGGGTATTCCGTACAACAAACGTGACCATCGAGTTCCCAGCAAACTCGGCTTCTTCACAGGAAACAAGTTCGGAAAGTCAGATGAAAAAACCTCGTTCCGTCGAATGTTCCGTAAAGACGAAGAGTTTCATCTCGAAATGTCGGATTACATCAACCCTGAAGACTACGACCAGATAAGCTATGGTCCCGACAGCTGGAGAATGGCCTACGAATGGTACGATTTTTCCCGCCGCATGGTTGAGGAGCAGAGCTGCCCACAGCGTGAAGGAGATCTGCTGTTTTACATGTATCGACCGTCGCAGATTCGCAACCAGGGAATTGCGCTTCAGGAAGAGTTTCGTTCCGACGAAGTGATTCAGGAAGTCTGGCGGGATGCGGATGTCCAGTGGGGGGAATACGGACAGGAGGAAATATCGAATACCACGGGAATTACGATATCACTCGAAAAAATGGCTGAATATGAAAGCGATATCGAAGCTCAACGGGCAGTCATTGACTCGTTGGTCCCCTCTGACACGCGAAAAAACATCATGCAGGACTTGATGGTTCAGGCCCAACTTTCTGAAGAGCAGAAGGCCGTAATGGCGCTCGATCCCGACTTGAGAACCGACGAGCAGAACCAGATGGTGCGAGACATCAACGCGTTCCTGGTTCAACTCGACGGCAACGTGGATGCAACCATTGCCAGGGAAGCGTCTGATGAGAATAGGGCCAAAGCAGATCGAGCCGTACTTGAGATCTCGAAAAAGCAGACCCAGATTCGCGCGATCGATCGGGATTCAAGCACGATCAATTACACGTATTGGCGATCTCGAAACAAAGCCGAATCGAATGATCTCACCGTCAGTGCCCGGCAGGCGCTATGGGACGCCCAACAAATGTGGCGTCAATCGATTTACGACGATGAATTTGATTTCGACTACAAAACGAAAACAAAAACGGTCACCAAGCAAGGGGCCATTACCCTGCACCTGTTAGCATTCTCCCGATGGGCCGAAGTCCTTGAATCCTATCCTGTGCTCAGGGATGGCGCATTGGCGGATCAATTGGTCGAAATCATCAATGAGTTTCAAGACATGCTGAAGGTTACCAACCGCGAATGGCCCGATGATTTCCCGCTTCAGGCGTTTGTTGACTACCGGAGTGTCCACGGCTATTCCAATGACGGGGTACCGACCACGGAGCAAATCGAAGAACTCCGATCTGGTCGCGAAGAAATTGAATCGCGGGACGACTCCACCACTCCGGATGCCGTTCCCGGTACCGAACCAGCTAAAGTTCCGGACGATGCCAGCGCCGAAAAGACTGGTGATGGAAATTAGGCTCATTGGCCATGCCAACCCAGTCCCACCGGAAGGCGAGCGCCGCAGACCGTCATCCCGACTGCAACCCATAAGACTGCAACAAAACGTCAGTATTTGGGAATTTCAGGCAGCCGAACGCATCCCAGTAGCCCAGGCAGCCGGTTAGAAGCCGCGTCCACGGCGAACGGCGATATCGCTTTCAAATTGCGACCGTAACGCGAGCTCAGGAGCCCCGCCAGAGCTTCCGTGGGACTATCCCTCCCCACGGTTTACGCCACCAGGAAAACCGCTCCAACACGCAAGCCGGCTGCCAGAACGATCCCTGCGGTCAACCGTTGTCGAGCCCGGTCTTGGATGCCACGCATGACTTTGTTTTGGCCAGGTACTTCGTGAGCGTTTTTTTGGCACCTCGGATTGAAGGTCCGATTTCCAACGGCTTTGGATGCCACCTGAGAGACTCGGCAGGTGAGCGTTTCCGTCGTTTCAGCCATTCTGGCCCCAAGCCTTTAAACCGTCCGATTCGCGTACGCTTTGAGACCTGCAGCCAGACACTCCATCGCGGCTGCCAGATCGTTCTCCTTCAACACGTACGCAATGCGGACTTCGTCCTCTCCCAGCCCGGGCGTCGCATAAAAACCCGCTCCCGGAGCCATCATGACAGTCGCCCCGTTATGGGAAAACTCTTCCAGCATCCACTGACAAAACAACTCTGAGTTTTCTACCGGCAACCGAACCATCGCGTAAAATGCGCCATTGATGTGCGGGCAAAGAACGCCTTCGATATGATCCAGCGCGGACTTCAACAGGTCGCGCCGTTTGACGTACTCGCAGACAACACCCTGATAATAGCTGGGGGGAAGCTGATAAACCGCCGTCGCACCAAGTTGCCCGAATGTAGGCGGCGAAAGTCGTGCCTGCGCCATCTTCAGCGTCAAGTGAATCAGCTCCTTGTTTCGCGAAACAATACAGCCGATCCTCGCGCCGCAGGCGGAAAACCGTTTGGAAATCGAATCGATCACCACCACGTTGTCTTCCAACCCTTCAAGTCCCAATGTGGAATAGTGCTCGCTGGAATCGTAAACGAATTCCCGGTAGACCTCATCGGCGATCAAGAACAAGTCGTGCTTTTTCGCGATCGTCTGCAGTTCCTCCAGCGCTTCGCGGGGGTAAAGTACGCCAGTTGGGTTTCCCGGATTGCAAATCAGGATGGCTCGTGTCCTCGACGTAATCTTTTCCTCAAAGGCTTCGATCGAAGGCAGCGCAAAGTCGTCTTCGATGCGCGTCGTGACCGGAACCACGACACCACCATTGGCTTGCGAAAACGATGCGTAGTTGGCGTAAAACGGTTCGGGGACGATGATTTCGTCGCCTGGATTCATGACGGCCTGAAACACAAAACCAAGTGCTTCCGAGGCACCCGTTGTCACCAAAACCTCGTTTTCGGAAATCTCATGTCCCAAACGCCGGTAATACGCCGCGATCTGGGAGCGTAATTCCTCGGTGCCAGCGGAATGACTGTACGCCAGGACTTTCAAATCTGCGTGAACAATGGCCTCAAAAAACTCGGGCGGCGTTTCGATGTCCGGCTGACCGATATTCAAATGATAGACTTTAACGCCTCGAGCCTTGGCTGCGTCGGCAAAGGGAACAAGTTTACGAATCGGCGAAGCAGGGAGGTTTTTGGCTCGTGTGGAAAACTGGGGCATGAATCACGACTTGGGTTTAATTTAGGCTCGCATTGACCGACCGCCGGCCTTCCAATCCGGCGCGACGACATATGATGCTTTTAAAAGCTCCGGCGGACCAGTGGGTGATTACCCGACCAGGCGAATAATATTCCGTCTCGGGCTGGTTGAACAACAACGCTACATCGGCTTTCAGAGCTTCGACGAACCGACGCGTCCTCTCATCCGCGAATTTACGGTGATTCTATTCCGGCGGTGACTCAAGCCTCAAACGCGATTCTTCGCACGCAAGCACACGTCAACAACGACGTCGGATTGACCCGTCGGACGTCAGGACGCTTTGCGTCATGACCGACGCACCCCCCAAAAAAAAACCGCTGGCGAATCCCAGCGGTTTTTAACCTCGATTGTCTTAGATTTATGAAAACGAGGCGAATGACTCAAATCGTCTTCAAACGACTCGGATTCGACGCTTACAGCACCATGTCCTTGAGGCCTTTAAGCGCGCGGACTTTGATGACTCGCCGTGCAGGTCGTGGTTTCGCCCAAACCATTTCGCCGGTTCCAGGATTTCTAACTTCACGTTTGGCCATGGCTGGCTTGTCTTGGACCACAATTTTGCAAAGACCAGGAATGGTGAATTGCCCCGGTCCGCCTTTTTTTGCCACGTTTTTCTCGATTTCGAGATTCAGTGCATCAAAAAACGCGGCGATTTCCTTTTTGGTATGACCTGTCGCTTCGGCAATGTTGTTCATAATCTCAGATTTGGTCGGTGCTTTTGGGCCGTTTTTCTTCGTCATAAGACGCTGCCTCCAATGGGTGTAGGTGTTGGGGTTTAGGATTAAATACTCGGGGAATACAAGTTCATCCGAATTACGAGACGCGGAAATTAGACTTACTTAGCCTAATAATTCAATACAGCATTGCCCTAAAACACGGGCAAAACGGTTATTTTTGTGCAAAAACCGCATTTTAACTCGGTTTTTTTGGGCAACCGTCCATATTCTTCCGCAAAAAGGCGTTTTTCGCTGGGGTGTCGGCATCTTAAAAACAGTCGGATATTGCTTTAAAAATGACGTCCGGTGGCATATCGTCGCCATTTGCAGCCTTTCCTTTCATAGGCGTCGAATTGATGATCCATGCGTGCATGAACTCAAAACGCCCGTTACGTTTCTGGTTCGTCTGCTCACTATTGGCTGTTCCCGGTGTGGTTTGGTCGGTGCAATCATCGCGCGCTGAAGATCCGTTTGTTTTCCCGACTCGTTCGACAACGTTGCCCGTCATTCCCATCGAATTTCCCGGAATAGAAGACGATCTCCGAAAAATACAACGACAGTACACCGACCAAATCCTGCCCCTGCTGAAGAGACACTGCCGTCAATGCCATTGGGGCGCTGAAGCAGAATCAGGCTTCAACCTCGAAGCCTTCGATACGCTTGACCAGTTGCTCAACGGTCGCAAGCAATGGAAAAAGGTCATCGTTCGCGTCGCCGCCAAAGAAATGCCGCCTGAAGACGAAACACCGTTACCTGACGGCGACCACGAGGTGTTGCTTGAGTGGATCGATCATTTGCTCAACAGCGTCGACTGCACGAACATCAATCCAGGCCATGTGACGATTCGTCGGTTGAACCGCACCGAATACAAGAACACGATTCGAGATTTGGTCGGAGTGGAATACGAACCGGCCAATGACTTTCCTGGCGATGATGTTGGTTATGGGTTCGACAATATTGCGGATGTACTTTCGCTGCCTCCCATCCTGATGGAAAAATATCTCCAGGCTGCCGAAGAAATCACCTCTCAAGCCGTCGTCGATCCGGATAAACCGCTATTTGACAGGACGATCAATGGTAATCAATTTAACTCAACGGGAGGCTCGGGGCCTGACGGCTTGTACCACGTGATGTCGACCAACGGAACGATTGATTTTGAAATCGGCGTTCCGGAGTCCGGCGACTACAACGTTGACGTTCGCGCGTTTGGTGACCAGGCCGGAAGTGAACCAGTCATGATGTCCTTGAGTGCCGATGGCAAATCGTTGGGAACGAAAACCGTCAAAGCCGAAGAAGACGAACACGGATTTTTTCCCTTTGTCGCGCGGCTCAAGCAAGGCAGGAACAAACTCGAAGTCAGTTTCCTTAATGATTTTTACGACCCGGAGAAAGGCGACCGGAATCTGCACCTGGCGTGTGTTGTGATCAAGGGTCCCATCGGTTATTTGCCCGAGTCTCACAAAATCCTGATCCCCAAATCACCGAAAGACCCGGCACAGCAGCGTGTCGAGGCAAGAAAAGCCCTGGAGGCTTTCATGACGCGAGCTTACCGCCGTCAGGTGTCGAAGGAAGAAATCTCCCGGCTGATGACGCTCTATGATCAGGCATTCGATACCGGTGAAGGTTTCGAGTTGTCGATTCGATTTGCCTTCCAGGCCGTATTGGTCTCGCCCAATTTCCTGTACAAGATCGAAGCCCCCGCTCCGACAGGTCAAATCCGCAGCCTTGACGATTTTGAACTGGCAACCAGCCTTTCGTATTTCCTTTGGAGCACAATGCCCGATGACGAACTGCGGCATCTGGCAGCACAAGGAAAAATTCGTAAACCCGAGGTTTATCGCCAACAAGTCAAACGCATGTTGGAAGACCCGAAATCCGAATCGTTGGTCGAGAACTTCGTTTCGCAATGGTTGCAACTTGGAAGCCTGGAGAATTTCAGGCCCGATCCCGATTTGTTTCCAGGGATCGACGATACGCTTCGCCACGACATGGCGACCGAGACGAAGATGATGTTCGCCGATTTGATCAAGCGAGATGCCAGTATCCTCGAGATCCTGCAAACCAGGAATTCGTTCATCAATCAGCGATTGGCGAAACACTATGGAGTCGATGGGGTCGAGGGTGAACATTTTCGAAAAGTATCA
>JAHEBQ010000066.1 GCA_024642205.1 Planctomycetaceae bacterium
TCCGCCGCGAACAGAGATCCTTAAACGCACAGAGGTAACTGAAGCCTTCTTTAGTAGGGATGTAAGTGAAATCGGTGAGCCACACTTGATTGATGCTTGAGGTGGAAAATTGCTGGTTCAAACGGTTCGGTGCGATCGGTAAGTTATGGTTCGAATCGGTTGTTGAAATTCTGAATTTCGGTTTATTGCGAGCCTGGATTTGATTTTCACGCATGAGCTTTGCGACTGTATTCTCTGAGCACTCAACGCCTTGACTGACGAGTTCACGATGCATTCTTGGACTGCCGTAATCTTGATGGCGAGGGAGCGCATGAATGCGTTTGATTTCGGACACGATCAACTCTTGCTTCTCCTGAGTTGCCGACGCCTTTCGTCCCAGCCATTTGTAAAATGCCGCGCGCGTTACTTCCAGCACGCGGCACAGAACGTCAATTGGCCAGCATTTTTCATGCTCTTTGACGAATTCAAGCCTCAACCGTTTTCTTTTGCAAAGAAGGCCGTCGCTTTTTTTAAAATGTCGCGCTCCATCTTCAGCTGACGATTCTCTTCGCGCAGACGCTTGAGCTGGGCCTCGACAGATGGGCTTTGATTAACCTCGGCCTGACGCGTTCCGTCGGCCTCAAACGCCTTGCGCCAGTTGTGAATCAGTGTGTCTCGAATCCCCAAATCCCGCGCCACCTCCGTGAACGACAAGCCTTGCTCGATTACCTTCTTCACTGCCGCAAGTTTATAATCTCGGGCAAATGTTCGTCGCGTTCGTTTCATTGAGTTTCCTTTCGTCATACAATCATGACATACGGAGACTCACTGTCTACCAACTCTGGGGAACTTCAGCCTGCGAATTGGGCCCTTGGAATCCATGCCTTCCATTCCGACACTTCAATGCCAACCGATGCCGCATTACACCCCAATGCCAACGATTTAGTGAGGGCAAGGACGAATAGCATGATGTTGGATCCAAGTCGGCAACCTGGGTCCGTTTGGCTACTTGGCAGATACTCGGGTTGGCGAACATTGTGACACCCTAAACCCTTTCTGCATTAATGGATGTTGTCACCGGATCTTCCGGCGATTCAGCTCAACTGTCAGCTCGGTCAAAGAGATCGTTGTCCGCCTCGGTTGATTAGATAAGCCTCAGCACGTTTGACATTGGGTCTCTAATACGACGAATCGAAATTCGGGGATTGGCTGAAGCAGCGTGCCAAGTGAAGCAAATACGTGTTGTCGTTCACATGTTTCGTCGTCCTTCTTGGCTTTGCCGCATCCGTCTATTTCAGCGATCCGCGGATTGCAGGTTTTTTCGTCAAATTCGCATGCATTATCGAATAGGCAAGCACTCTCACTTATCATTTCGCTGGGTAAGCACCTGATTGATGGCTGCGTGCACAGCCACAGCATTCGACATTGAGTTGGCCCGCGTAATATATGAACAGCAGTTCTCGAAACGAAACAGCGTCAACTCGGATTTCTGCACCTGATCCGGTTGTCCCTGCTGTCAATGCCGTGTTTCTGATTCCAGATAACGGTTCGTCAATTTGCATTCCCAGCGAACAGTTGACCCTCCAGATTCATACCAATCACTGGTACAATTCCTGGTTGACGTAATCGAGTCAAGCAAGTTGGCGATTAGCAATGCGTCGGAACAAAGGCAATAACGCGTTCGCGTTGGATTCTTGAACCTAATTAACGACACTGTCAATTACTCAGCACGATCATCTCAACCGTTAGCCTCATATGAAATTGGAAACACAAGATGGAACTTCCCCAACTGCTAATTCGGACCCCCAACGAAACACGAAGGATCGATGCATTTGGAGACACCATGATTCTCCATTTAGGGTCAGATGATACCGATGGACGGTTCTCGATGTGGACAGAAATCACGCCTGCAGGTGGCGGTCCCCCACCCCATTATCATGAAAATGAGGACGAATGGTTTTGGCCGATTTCCGGTAGCGCAGAGTTTTTCATTGGAAACAAATGGATGCTGGTTCCACCGAAAACGGCAGTCTTTGCACCTCGCAGGTCAATTCATACATTTAGAAACCCGAACTCAGTGCCATTGGAAATGCTAATCCAGACGATTCCTGGTGGCTTTGAAAAATTTTTTTCAGAATGTGCGGCTGAGTTCAGCCAAGACATGCCACCTAACATGGATTCAATAGTCAAAATAAGTGCTCGCCATGGAATCCATCTTGTAGATCAATCAGAAACGGAATAACAACAGGATTCGATTCGAATGCATCACTACAAAGCGTTGCACAGAAAACCGAGAAGTCCAACGATTATTCTGACCGTAATTCGTCATTAAATGTCACCGTTAATCTCGATATTGATGGTTGCGGCACCGACGATTTGGATAAATTGAAGTGCTTGATTACCGGCATGGGCTCTCGATCCTTGCCTTTCAAATTGCGTGCGGGTCGGTTCATTTCGAGACTGATGCCGCGACGCGAAACGCCGTAGTCGGAGAGCCACCATCTGATACAATGGCTTCCCATCAACTTGGATTGGATGCAAAATAGTATTCGATTGAGCATATGGGCGATGCGATATCCTCCAGAAGATGGGGTCTTCGTGGAGGTGGCAAACGAGAGAGAAGTTCAATCCGGAAAGTAACGAATCGATTGGCACGGATCAAAAAGATGAATCGCTGGCGCTGTGGCCCCCGGCTTCGCTTCGCTCATCCATTTTTATTCCCGATTTAGTTTTTTGGACGTGTCCCACGTCGGATTGAGTGACGAACAACGATGCGTCGAGAACTCAAATTTGAATGCCTCGACGACGCGATTGAAGAATGTGAACGGCTAATTCAAAACGGCTACACCAAATCTGGTAAATGGTCACTCGCACAGATCTGCTGCCATCTCCGACTTACTATCGAAAGCAATATGAACGGCTACCCGCTTTGGATGACTCTCTTAGGGTACCCGCTTCGTCCCGTCCTTCGCTCGTTTGTGCTGCCCAAACTGCTTGACGGTAATTCACCCAATGGAATCAAGACGGCTCGAATGTTTATTCCACCTGACGACTTGAACGACGCATACGAGGTCGACCGATTCAAAACCTGCGTGTCCAGGTTTGGTGCCTCCAGTGATTCAATGCACGCCCACCCTGGTTTTGGAAACATGACGAACAGACAATTTGACCTGTTTCATGCTTCCCACGCGGCACATCATTTGAGTTTTTTGCATCCGGAAACGAATCGCGTTTGAAGACATTTTGATGAATCATGCGATGGCCACGACGCAGCAGAACCTAGCGGGTTTTCCAAGGTTTGGTCAGCCGCGTGGCCAGACTCTGGATTTTGACTCGTCTTGGGGAGGTTGAGATTCCCGCCGAGACTCAATTCATTCGCAGGGATATTGCGGCTGAAACCTCATCCTCCCGAATATTGGAACGTACATAGATGATGGCGGATTCTACATGGTTTCTCTTGCATATTGGGGGCGTTAATGGGCAGATGGCGAATTGTTGTTTGTACGGCGAATTTCCTGGTTGCATTTGCCGTATGGATTTCCTCCTGTGCCGCGCTCTGTTTCTGGCCAAATGTTGCCTTTGACCCGATTGCCACGTTTACCTACGGAACTTCGGCTTATGCCTCGATGTGCTTGACGTTTGGTCTCGCCGTTTCGCTGGTCCCCATTGGTCGTTGTGTTCGTGTCTGCCAATTTGTTGGCGTCACTGTTAGTTCAGCGATTGTGTTTTCTGTCGGCTCCATGCTGGCGCCGCAACTTGCCAAGGCATTTCCTGGCCATTCACGCGATCATTGCCACGAGTTGGCGGTACTCCCTCCTGATCTCAGTCGTGATGATTCTTGCGATCTCAGGGTGTGTCTTCGCCGACTGTTTCTGCCTTCCTGTGCGAACCACCTCGCCCAACGTTGACGCAAATTTTTGGACTGAGTTGTGCCGCTGCGTCAGGCCCAATAGTCTTTATTCTCCATTTCATGATGTTTCGGCTTGTTGGTTGCAAGCTGAAATTCTCGAGGCAACCGTGGGTCCGTACACAACCTGGGGTATCGGTTCATCCGCTTGATTCGACTCACTAGGCCGAACGCATGACAACCGTCCAATTAGGCGACACTGCTGAAATCGCTTGTTTTGTAATCTGGACTTCACCGGCAGCCTTGTGACCATCGTCGCAAGTGAGTGGCCAATCATGAAATCAAAGAGCAATGACCAACGTTCGTCGTCTGGTCTAACTCGAGTGATTGTGCTCTTGGTTGGCATCGCGGCATTCATGTTCCTGACTCTGAGATTCTATCGACCAGACCGTCCACTTCCCGAAATCTCCCCGGGGACTTCTTCGGAGCCGACGTTCGTCATTCAGGTGAATCGTCCGCGGGAATGTTTGCCGCTCGGTGGCCTCCTTCCGCCCCGGCTCTTTGGCGTGAACACCCACCCGGGATTTGACTCCGCATCCGAGGGTGCGAGGTACCGCGTCGACCGAGGTAGAATTGAGCTCAGCGCCAATGACTGGGAACTGAAATTGGTTTTCGACGATGACAGTGGGCTAACTGCAGAAACCGAAGCTGTTTTTAACCTTATTTTTGAAGACCATGATCGATGAATCCGGTGCCGACCCAACGATCCGGCCGTCGGCACACCAAAAACCATCCAGCTTGCCGACTCAGGTGCACTAAGCGGGGCTTTCGATGTTGGACTCTCCGAGTGCGAAGATGCGAAAACCGGCGAATCGCCGGGATGGAGGCCGAATCCGTTTGTTCTTCACTGCAGTTTCCATCGGCTCGGCATCTCAAAATCAACTCTTTCAAATCCAACGAACCAAAGAATGTTGCGAGAAGGCAATTGAGATGGATCCCACGATTAATTAGTGGATGAATCGCCGGTCTGATGGTATGAAGTTTTCGGGAATGCATTTGAAGGTCGGCTGAGAATTTCAGTAAAACTAATTCTTGGGGTAACCTCAATTCATCGCGAATTGGATCGGCCCTGGTATATGCTCGAATGGGAAGAAAATCTGTTTCGCCTGTATTTCTCAATCAATCTAAGATGAATTCCCAGTCCCAGCTTTTGATTGACGAATTCTCTACAGGAAAATGGAGCTCATCTTTCGACGAATGATTGCAGGTTGACCGATGGGTGAACCGAATTAATGCTTGGGTCGTTTTTTCTGATGGATGGCTAATTATCAGTAATTGTTTACTACCTGATCGAGGGACACACGATTGCTTGGGAGCATCGCAGAATGAAGGAAGAACTGTTGAGAGACAATTCTGATTTCGATATCCCGGGCAGTCATTCGCCGTACTTGCGCCCACGCAAATTTCCAATCAAATAGCTGTCTAATCGTGATTGGAGGTTTAATGACATCTTGCCGCGGGTGTCAAATTCTCTCGCTAAACGAGACTGGGAGAAGTTTCTGTCGGACCGGGTTCAATTTCGTGTATCAAGATGGCTAACTGCGACGTTACCTTCGCCGGAGAACAAGTTGGCGAGTTGAGCCGTATTCAGTAGATGGAATCCGACTCCAAACGTTTCCGGACTGTCTCTCGCTGGGCCAAACGAGTCCAGAAGGGATTTTCGCCGTACCATTTCTGTTTTTTCTCATTCTTGGTGTGGGGTTGATACCGGTTAATAATGACTTTCACCCGGTAGAAGTTGGCGTCAAGATTTACCTGGTATCCAATGCCGTACATGCAGATATCATCGTTCCCAAATCTACGGAAGCCAAAGACTGGACGAAGAGCTTCTCCGCCGTTGCATTTGGAAACTCGATTGCGGAAGAAACACATGTTGCATTTGGATGGGGTGACCGAGGGTCTTTTCTGGAAACTGAAACACGGGATGACTTGAAACTGTCGACGGCCGTCAATGCACTCCTTCTGCCATCCAGGAGCTGCGTTCATGTTTCATTCACGCGGCCAGAATACTACCTGGATGCGGTTCCCCTGACTATCTCCGAATGCCAGTACAAGGCGCTGGTCCACCACATTGAGACGAAATTTCACAGGGATGGTGACGGAACACTTGTGCAAATTCCTGGTTACGCCTACACAACCAATGATGCATTCTTCGATGGCAAGGGGCGATATCACCTGTTCAATACTTGCAATTCCTGGGTCGGGCGTGGATTAAGATCTGCGGGCGTTCGCGCGCCGTGGTTTTCTCCCATGCCCAAATCACCTATGCTTTACATCGAGGATGAAGGAATTGCCAGGTAGGATTCCGATACAAACGGAGCCGCCCGAAAACGCGTGGCTGGAGGATTGCATTACGTCGGCGCTCGGTGACCCTGTACGTCTTGCTACTGAAGGTATCACAATCGTTGTTTCCTCGCCTGCACATCGAGTTTGCGACTTAAATGAAAGCTGCGGCAATTCTAAAATGCGGACCGACTGATCGGACCCAACTGTTGCTTAGGGACGAATTGTTGGACAGCGTTCAATGTGGCTCTTGGTTTCATGGCGAATCGACAGGGACGCTTGCTACATTTCTTGATATGGCCGGCTCCTTTGCCTATCGTCCGACGAAATATCACGGCGAGAAAACACGTGGCGTCAATTATGCTTGGACCACTATCGGCAAACCGCCTTACTTGACAGCGCGCGGCCATTGGCCAAATCTCGAGACTTGGGCTGGACGCGAAACCTTCCTCGACAATCCAACCTTGATGATTTACGGTCACTAATGGGAATCACTTAAGTGCGGAGACTTACTGTTTTATGGGCTGTCGGTCGTTCCTCAATGGGTCGGAGGCGATGCTCCAGTTCAAACTCTCCTTTTAATTTTCAGATTTGCTGCGTACTATGATGGTCGATCCGACGTTGACCAATCGGGAAATCATTTCCACTACGAAATCGGTTTGCTTCAGCGAAACAGAAACCCAATAATTGATCTCAACAATCTGGTACCTCGACCAGAACCGCCGCCAGTCGACTCTCCTACGTGGTAGGATGCGGCAAAACCAATTGATGCACCCAAGCGTCGTGCGGTGCGTATTTATAATGGAAAGATCACTCAGGCGGCTCGGTGATCGTTGCCGGCTGGTAAAACGAACGTCATGACACCCTACCACGAGTATTTTCTACCCATCTTTTTGCTCGGCTGCATGATAGCTGCCGTCGCATCGTTTTTCGCCGGTCGTACCTCTGGATGTGTATTACCAGGTGCCTTGTTGATTGTGGGAGTTCTAGCATTCTGGTCGGCAGTGTTTATTGGCTCTGACCAGGGATACCGTGCTTGGCAGTCAATGCCAAATCCACCTGATGAAGCGTTCAGTGATGCATCGGTACTGGGGGCGTTGATTCTCGGCTGGTTTCCGGGTGGGCTTTTTTGCTTGACTATTTTTGGCCTGGTTCGTGGAATAAGATGGATTTTGCATCGGGCGAATCCTGACGTCTTCCCAGGCGTCCGCAACCCGGTTACTCCGCCAGTTGAAACCGGAAATCCTTACCAGGGACCAAACGCCGGATAACAATCCAAGTGCAAACGGAAACAGCCGAAATCGTGAATCTTGACGTTTGGGTCACAATGGCGGCGCACGGTCATTGCCATGATGCCGAAGCCTTGACCGTGGGAGATAGATTGATTTTCGTACGAAGCACGGGAACCGAGCTGCAATTGATCTGGCCGGGATGCACCTGGAAGAAAGAAGAGATTTAAAAACCTTGCTTATCCCCCAAAGGGTTCCCAATGAGAAAATCAAAAACACGGGAAGACGAAGATCGTGTCGACAAGTTTCTTGCCGCAATCAAGGATGACGAGAAACGCAACGATTGCTTGAACTTGTTAGCGCTAATGAAGGAGTTGACCGGAGAACCTCCGACGATGTGGGGAAAGGACAAGGTCGGATTTGGAAAATTCCACTACCGGGGGAAAACGTCAGAAGGAGACTGGTTCCATGTCGGTTTCTCTCCCCGTAAACAGGAACTGACTCTTTACCTGCATTGCGAGTTGGAAAAACAATCCGCATTGTTGGAAAAACTGGGAAAACACAAGGTCGGCAAGTCGTGTCTTTACATCAAGAAGCTCGAAGACGCACATCTACCGACCCTCAAGAACCTCATCAAGAAGGCCTACAAATCCCCAGCGATTGCAGGTGCCACCATCGACCAATCGAATTAGCAATCAAATGCAATCGAACGCTTGTCCGGGGTGGATCGTGAAATCCACGTCGTTTGCGGTTCCCGTTGATGGCGGACGATATCCACCCGAACCGATTGCCTGGCCACGACAGCAGCAGAGCCTGTGGCGTCAGTGCCTCCAGCATGGGCGATCGACCAACATGAGAATTGTGCTGCGTATACTGGGTAAAAATTGGACATCATCAATGGAATGCTCCCACTTCCGTATTGCATTGCGGTGACTACTTCGACCCCGGTTCAAATGGGTGTAAACACAATACGTTGCACCTAGCGACGAAATCCCTTCCCATCTGACTTCGTCGTAATGGAACTACGTCTGCGACAATCCAATCCGAATGCCAACGATGAAAAAACAACAATCGTGACGGCGCACGCGGTTTCCAACGTCCTGCTCCAGCCGAAACTACCGCGGTTCACGCAACCCACCGGCGACCAAGGGCCTGGCTGATGGTTCCAAACGGCAACGCCGTGAAGTAGAATTCAGTTCATTGCCGCCCAGACATTCTTCCACCGAATTTCATAAAAGGGTGTACTGCAACTCGGTGCAACTGCACCACCGATCACGTTTGGTTTGGAACATTATTTGATGGCGGCGACTCGTTAACCGGCACGCCCCTGTTGCAGACGAAACACCAATCGACTAACCACATTCCATATCGGAGTTCACATGAATCGAGTCACCGGCATCGGCGGCATTTTCTTCAAGGCCAAGGACGCGCCTTCCCTTCAGGCCTGGTACCAGCGGCACTTGGGAATCGACGTTCAAGCCTGGGGTGGAACCGCCTTCAGCTGGACCGACGCCGAGGGCAAACCGGTTGCAGGCACAACGGTCTGGTCCATCGGTCCGCAAGACGCTGATTCCTTTGCTCCGAGCAGTGTTCCGTTCATGATCAACTATCGCGTGCAAGACATCCACGCTTTGGTCAAAGCCTTAAAGGATGAAGGCTGCAACGTGCTTGAGAAGATGGACGAATCCGAATACGGGAAGTTTGCCTGGGTCATCGACCCGGAAGGAAACAAGGTTGAACTTTGGCAGCCGCCTGAAGGTCAATGAGCTGCATTGTCACTTTTGGCTGGGAACAGTGGGCTTTCCACTTTATTCAACTGGAGCACTGCCAAAACCGACAACAGATCAAACGTCGCACGAGGAATAGAACCGCTCAATTCGATGCGCAGGGGGTACCAAGCGAATGCGTCTTGGCAATAAAGTGCCACTCGCGGGAACTCGGTGACCTTCGTCGACAATGTTTTTTGGAACATGGCCACCATCTGGGTATTCGAGCACTGTGAAGCTGGAGATTCCAACGACAAAGCAGATTGGAGGATCGCCGCGAAATCCCTCGGCTTGGTTTTGCGCAGGCATTACGCGTTGTCGTTACACGCCTCGAAAACCAGCCGAGATATTGTTGTTCGCATGTCTAATCCGACGGCAACGGCAATTCCGCGATTCGCGACTGCCGACCCACGGGTTTGGAAAAGCAACGCTCCCATCCTTGTTCATCCGTACAAAGAGCAGGCACCCGTTCTTGGCGCCGATGTGAAGTTTCGTCCGTTGCTGTTTTGGGGTCGAATCGCCTGGTAGACTTGTCGTATAAAATTCGGATAACGACATCGAACTGGATGGTTCGTTTTTGATGGTCAGTGGACGCCGTCAAAATGGATCAGGACTACGGCTACCCCACCAAGCTTAAAGACAAAGATCATGCTTGGTCACCGAATGCACATGTCCGGCGGATACGAGGCGGAAAATTTATTAGCGCGCCCTTGGTGATGGTTAGCGCCAGATGCGAAAAAGCATGGCTGATTTCCTGAAAGCGTGGGCCTTTTGAAGGAATCGAAACTCATCCAGTTAACGCAGGAGTATGAAGATGCTTACAACACCGAAGAGTTTGACATTGATTCTATCGTGTTTGATGTCGGTTTGCCTGATCACCAGCGTTCATGCTCAACGACCGGCTTCCCCGGACAAGCTGATCCGGGCGTTGATTAACCAAGACGTCGCAAATGAAATTGAGCTTGTGGATGAACAGAAAGACACTATCAATGAATACTTGAGTGAGCTCAAGAAGATCCGAAATGTAATTGAGGACGATAAAAAAATGGATTTTCGGAACGCGCCTTCAGAGGATCGCGAAAAAATCGCTAGCGCCTACGCGCGGCGAATCCAGGTGTTGGAATCGAAGATTGCTGATAGAATAAAAGACACACTGCTGCCATTTCAAATGGAGCGTACTGAACAGCTGATCCTGCAGAGAAAGTTTGGCGAGGGAAAAAACCGAATCACTGGTGGTTTGCTTTCACAATCAATTATTGAGTATTTGGAAATTAGTGAGGAACAACAAAAGCGCATCAAAGAGAAAAGCGTTCAGCTTGACGTTGAGATCAAGAATGAAATCCGCAAGATTGTTGATCGGGCGAAAAAGCAGTTGCTCGATGAACTAAATGACGATCAAAAATCGAAATATGAATCGCTGCTTGGTGACCCGATCAAGCCAGAAGACAAGAAACCATAAGAGCGATGCCGGTAATCCTGACGCGCATGGTTCCTGAAACTTTTGAACATTCACTTTGACCGTTCGGCGAGGTCCACTTCGAAGTGTTTCTGTCCTACGAACCCGGATTTGCGCAGAGCATTCAAGTAGATGTTGACTTGCTACGGCTCGGTAGTCAAACAGTGGGGCAGCAACGATACGAACCCGGCGAGTAGGCAAATGAGTCGTCCAAAGAGCTACCTGGTACTGTACAACATCATGAAGCATGCCAATTTTGGATTCCTTCAGCGGACGGCATCCGCGTTCGGTGTTTCCGAGATTATTATCGTTGGTAAGCGGTCATTTGATATCGGCGGTGCATGTGGCACAGCGAAACTCACTCGTAAACGCCAGTTCCATAATCTGACAGATGCCGTTGGGTATTTGCATGGACAGGGCGCGGACATTTGTGGAATTGAGATCATGCCAAACGCGATACCCGTCCAAAATCATCCCTTTGAGAAGTCGACGGCATTCATGGTGGGTAACGAAGGCTCCGGGCTGACCCAAACCCAGAATGACTATTGCGATTTTCATGTTTACATTCCACAGTTTGGTGAGGCTGAGTGTATCAACGTCAATGTTGCCGCTGGAATCGCGCTATCTCATTTTGCACAGTGGGCCGGTTTTCAGGAGGCACCCCGATGTGAAAACAAATTCATACCAGCCGAATCCCATCAAAGTAGCTCAACAAATGCTTGAAATACGCAGTGATACCAGCGGGACTTGAAATCAACCTGTAGCTGCGTCTGACGGCCGCGCAGGAAGGTACTCACCAGCAAATTTGATCTACCCAATCTGCTGGCAGGTCATCCAGTCATCACCGTAGCATATCGGAAGTTCGAGCGAGAATGGCCACGGCCTGGTCGATGTCCAACTTCATGATCCGCAAGTGTAAAGAAGTTTCCGGCGACTCGCGCACACAATTCATTCTTTGGAATAATGGAGAAGGTATGTCTTAACCGATTGTCACTCCGGAACATAACAATCGAATGAATAATCGCTGCCGTGCTGATCCGCTTTCATGTGTCTCGTCAAATTCCGGCACGGTTTCCCTGGGCGTTTCCTGCTTCACACTGCGTTATTCGAGCACCCGAATATGGACAAGGCGATTCGCCAGACGTTTGAATCAGACTTGCCTGACATATTCCGAATTCGCACTGACCCATTGGCAAAAACCATATCAATTTATGTTCGGTCGTCGAGACACGATCGAATTGTGGAAACAACAACTTTTCGGGAGCATACGGCCTGAGCCAGTGGACTTCGAATGCTCGACGATAACAGGTCACAACAAGATTATTGGCCAAATCAGTCAGCACCACTACGAAGTTGGCAGTCCAATACTCTGCTAGTGCGGTTGGAACCTCGCACCAGAGATTTGGGGACAGGGATTCGCCCTGAATTCTCTGTCACAACTTTTCGAATCCTCTTTCGGCGATGAGCAGAATGATCGGGAGGTTTCCGACTGCTTTTCCCAAAACAACCGAGACCCACGCCTCATGCAAAAGCTAAACTTCGAAAACGGTGACAACAGCGTTTACGAACGACTGTCAACCGGAATCGTACATCGCTGCCCACAAAAGGTGCCGCGATTTTACCTGGGCACTGGCCGTTGTAATCGTCGGTATGGAGGCTGAGGTCTTCAAAGTGGCGTTCTGAAAATCCGGGCCCGGAGAATGATCGTGAATCTGTTTGTGTTGATGTGAGTGCGAGGTCAGCACGGTTCGTTCGCGTGCCACGACACGCACCTGAGAAGAGGTAGGTTGCGTCCGATGAACCTGGACATTCATCGTGGCCCCGTGCATTCCAGCGGTTCAGCGACCCTTCGCACGTTCCGTGATCGGTACATCTTGGTGAGAACCGGGCTCCAGTTGATTCAATCCGGATACCATCTTGGGAGCTGAACATCGAACCCATCCCGAATGTCGAACGTATTGGATAACGAATGCAAGACCAGCTGTCACCTATCAGAAACGGATTCCCCATGCCCAGGCAATTCCTTGCTCTTCACGTAAGCATTTATTTAGCCATCGTAGGTTGTGGCGGAAACAGCAAGTCCGGGCCAGACAACGTGGGGGAAGTTGTTCCGGCTTCCATACAAGCCCAACGAAGATCGGCCCAGGATTCGGGCGAGGCGCCCGACAACGACAAAATTAGGCCAAGCAGTAATCAAGTATTTGATCCAGGTACGGAATTGCCAATCAGCGGGGTGGTTCGCGCCATACTTCAAGACAAACGCGGAAACCTCTGGCTCGGCACCGAAGATGGCTTGTGCTGTTACGATGGGAAGTCACTTGCCGATTGCGACATCAAGGATGAATTCGGCAAAGGCGTTACGATCAAAGCCATTGTCGAAGACAAGGAGGACAATATCTGGATTGGTCATTCCGGAGGAATAACAAAATATGACGGAAAGACATTCAGGAGTTTTGGCGAGAAGGATGGCTTGATAAGCCGTGATGTCTGGTCCATCGCAGCCGACGCGAACGGGACGATTTGGATTGGTACCCTGCAAGGGGTAAGCCGCTTTGATGGAGAGGAGTTTACTCTTTTTGAGATCCCGGAGGCCGAGCCGGATCTTTCGCGTGGAGTTACTAGCGCCAAAATCGTTCATTGCATCCTGGTGGATCGCCATGGGAAAATTTGGTTTGGTACCAACGGTGGCGCATACATCTACGACGGTAATGCCCTTTCCAATATATCCGAGAATGATGGCTTGTGTAACAATGCTGTGCATCGAATTCTCGAAGACAATTCGGGTAACATCTGGATCGGAACTACCCATCAAGGCATATGCCGATTTGACGGGCAGGTGTTTACCAATTTCACCGAAGATGGAACTGTCGATGGCAAAGAGATTTGGTGCATTCACCAAGACAACGCTGGGAACATCTGGTTTTCGGGTAAGCGTTTTGGAGTTTACTGCTTCGATGGCAACACCTTTACAAAATTGGATGAAGAGGATGGCCTGGTCTCTCCAGGAATCATGTGTATTCTTGAAGACCAGGAAAGACGGCTTTGGTTTGGAGGCGCGGGGGGCCTCTTTCGCTATGACGGACATTCCTTTTTCAACGTAACGCAGAATGGGCCTTGGCGGTGACGGCAGGTTCCATGTTCGGGAACAGGTGAGCAAACAGCGTCGAAGACTGGATGAACAACCGGGGCGGAGCTGAGTGTCGATTGAATTGAAACGTATCCTGGACCGGCAATCGTAATGCTTGCGGTGACTGAACTGCCTGCCGCCTCGGGCAACTCGCAGTTATCAAGCGTTTTCTGCACGGGGAGCTTACTCGCTCGGCAAGGCGTTTGGGCTTCCTGGTGTTTGCTTGAGTGCTGATTCACTTGCCGGAATGTTTAAGTCGTGTTCTCAACGAATGGCCGAGGACGGCTTATGGCATCAACCAATCGGTTGGGTTGTTCATTCGCCAATGAATGTGCGAAACATGTTGACTCGATTGAAAGAATATCATCACGTCAAACTTGGGTCTTCTTTTGACGTGCACCGGATGCACAATATCGGATGCTCCATTCTGCGCATTTGGTGATCACCACACGGGCTGTGGAAACACACGGGTCGAAAAGGAATTCAATTACAACCAACAAGTGAACGCTTCGCGAATTGATGGTTCGTTGCTCCCCTGACCTCCGAAACTGTCAGCTATTCGGCCAGCATCCCACCATCGGTCGTCGCACCTTCTTTGATTGAATTTTGGCGTACGCTCAATCAAGAATCGATTGGTACTGGTTTTTCGCAGTTTCACTTCACGCAAACATTGCTCACCCATGTTTTTACAATTACTTTATTGGGAATAACTGGTTTTGCGGTCAGCAGATTTTGGAACATGAGACATTCTATCCAGGCGGTTTCGATTTCTGATTGGCATTGCTGCCGGGTTGACCCCTGCTCGTTTGCGAACCATCGAACGAATCAGAATTGCCAATACCGTCAGAAATAGCAGGTAACGGAATAATCCGGAATGAAGTAATCCATGGCGCAATCAGCGCAGATTTTGGAGGCATTAAACAAATATCCTGATCCCAAAGAGATTTTTTCGGTTTTTGGGTCGATATTCTAAGCAAGTTGTTCGCTGTGACACCCTGCTTCCATGCGCGCAACGGACCAAGATTCGACGTGGCTCAATCGACAAGATTGATTCCGCGGTGTTTTCCTTTTGCGACAGTGCTGCCATGAAACGTTCCACCCTCCTCGCGTTGATTTCCGTTGTCTTGATACCGCAATTCTCGTGGGCGGACGTCGTTTCTTATGGTGTGAGTGGTACGGTCGTCGCGGAATTGGCAAACGTATCGTCAATGACCGCTACCCTCACCAATGATATTGACTCGGCGAGCCTGCTTCTCGTGGGCAGCGGAGCTACGGAAAATTCCAGAACGACATCCAGTCTTGATTACAATTGGGACGGAACGACGTTGACGGGCACAGGCTTTATCAACACTGAAAAAATAATCCCTGCAAAACCGGGTGGACTTCACCAGGGCGAATCGACGTTAACGTTTAACTTTAATATCGTCGAAACCTCCAGGTACGTCCTGGAGGGAAACTTCGGGTATGTAAAGGTAACCTCAGCGGGCGAAGCCGACACCGTTTCGTGGTCACTGTCCGGTACGCCCCTTTCCGGCGGAAGTTACTCCGCTTCTGGGACGGCTAACGCGGTATCCGAACTTACCGTTCACGAACAGTTGTTTTCCCAAGCAGACATTATCACGGCTGGGTCGTACACCTTGGTTCTAACCGCTAATTTTCATGAAACGGTGAATAATCCGGAATCCCGCCAAGCCGGATGGGAAATTACCTCATTCACGGTTCCAGCCTATGCGAACGTTCCGGAACCAGGTTCGTGTTTCGTCCTCGGGTGTTGCACATTGGCGGTACTATGCCGCCGACGCCGCACGCAGTAACGCCTACTCGCGTGGACCAATTCGAACGATGCATCCCAGGTTGCCCAATACCTGCGGCCGAGGACTGGTTCCAACGAACGATCCGTAAGTTATCGAGGGAACCTGCTTTCCTGACGGCATCCAGTGCGGTTGACTGGATAGTTGATTCGCGTTGTTTCCAAGGTGCGTCAAGACGCATCCCCCAGACAATTGTCGTCAGGAATGGCGGTTGACAAAAACGTGGGCGGAGAACGTTCTAACTCAGGCGGATGTCGTTGGAATAACTGACTGAATCGGACTACATCGCGATCTTCTCAACATCACCGTTATCGAAAACAAATTGCAACTCCGGATACTGAATTGCCGCCAATCTCCACTTGTCCGGTGAACGGTCGCCAGGCTGCTTGGGCACCCAGCGTTGGGCGACTCCGAAGTCAATGCAAACCGCTCGCGTTGATCCTCGTGACTGCCCCCATGGCAGACGGTAATGACCGAAGAAACAGAACTCGTCGTCCTGGTAGTCCATCCACCATGGATAACGTTCCAGGTAAAGTCTTTCGCCGTTGGCTTCATAGGGATGTTTCGCCGGCACCTCCAAACCCGACGTAAGTACCTTGACCGGGTTAAGATTCTGGTGCCGCTGTTGACGCTGCCACACATTCAAGTCTGATCGGATTGCAAGTCCCAAATCAATGCTGTAGCGGTGCTGTTGGTAAAATGCGATTACATCTCTGGCCTCGGATGCCATGGCGACCATCTCCGGTTGCCAACAGGCATGAACGACACGAACGTCTTCGCGTTGGAGCACCAGCGGCAGCTCCAAACCAAAATGGCATATTTCGTGACGAATGGATTCGTCAGCCAATTCCTGCTTGACGACCTTGTCGGTTTCCTGATCGCGAAACTCCTCACCAAAAAACCAGCCGTTGTCGATCTTCTTTTTGTTAAGAAGGATGTTTAGCTCGTGATTACCGAGCACGCATTGGGCCGTTCCGGCATCGATCATTGTTTTGACGAACCGAACAACCGCAATACTGTCTGGCCCCCGATCGACCAGATCACCAAGAAAAATCACTCGGCGTCCGTCGGGATGAAAACCGCTCCTGGCATATCCCAGGTGATTCAACAAATTCATCAAAGCTTCAATATCCCCATGGACATCTCCGACAACGTCGATGGACCCGCCAAACAGTTTTTGAACCAGTGGTGGCATCTTAATGGAAAATTAAACCTGATGATTTGTGTGCAACTCTAGTGAAATCATTCTATTCAGCCAACCCACGAAACGCGTCTCCCAAACTGTTTCTCTCCCAAACTGTTTCTCTCCCAAACTGTTTCTCTCCCGAACCACTAGTCGAAAGTCACTTGTCAAGCGGAAGCAACCTCAACCGGTGCCAGGTTTTCCAATTAATTCGCGTTGCGCAACCGTTGGGATGGCCAAGGGAAATCATGTCGGAAGTTCATGAACCCGTCAAACATGAACATGAAAGTAATTCACTGGAACAAGCCATTGTTGGATTGAATCCCCAGGCAAAATGACAACACATACAGACTTCGGCGGCGGACATTTGATGTTGAACGAAATTCAAGGTGGTCAAACCGGACAGTCCCGGTCATTCAATGTCGATACACACCAACTACATCAATGTCGACTGCATCGTTTCATCCAATTTTACATTACTTTTTCCAGTGATCTCCCGAAGGCAATTTCCGTCGGATTGCCGTAAATTCCCTCCCATTTCAGCTTACACCGATTCAGTCACCATCAATCTTCTCTGATTCAACCTCTTTATCCATCGCCTTCTGAATATGTTCGACTGACGGGCGCGTTAACTTGTCAAATTCGATTAACGCGCCACCTCCACCTCCCCGAGGTTTTTGACGATAGTAAATATAGCCTCGTTCCTCGAGTGTAATGAGCCAACGGTGGAGCCAAATCGCGGCGACGCAAAACGCGAAAATGCCGCCGAGCCATGCGATTAAGGAATATGTTGATGCCAACATTGCTTCCGTCCAGATAGAGAATTCAAAGGGTTGGAGGAACTAGGGCTGCTGGTTCATTTGTTAGCCAGCGAAACACGATTTCAAGGTTGCGGTAGTTGAGCGCCTCATGAGCAATCTCCGGGATAAACTCAGGTTTACGGATTTGTGGTTTACGGATTTGTAAAACTGCCCTGTCTGGTTCCGTGACGTGAAACTTGATTGCCTAATTACGCTTAACAAATCTGATTTCCATGAATTTCGTGAACTGGTTTTCCTTTTCACCAGGAACCGACAAGACGAGCACTCGTTCGTCCGCATTGGTTTGTGTTACCGACGTCTTCTGTACGATTGAGTTGCCCGTCGCATCTTTTGCTTTCGTATTCCAGTGAGTCGTTTTCGTCTCCTTGTCGTAATGGCCCGTCATGCCCGCGGCGTAGGCACCATGGTCGATGACTGTGCCGACCAATTTGCTTTGGTCCAGATCGTACCCAATGACTGAATGGACTTTCATCGTCTCCCCCATGTATTCCGAATCAAAGTCCGACGCAATCCAGTATTCGCCGTAGGGGCGATTTATTTCTACGCCCTTGAATTTGATCGAAGGAGCATCCAGTGCCTGCGGCCAAACTTCGATCTCGGCGTCCCAAACTCCCACGAAAGCCTTCAATGACTCCAGTTCAATTGGTTTTGACTCCTGTTTTTCCTGGGCCGTGCAAACAACCCCGAAAACGAACAATAAAGCCGTGGTAAGAGCGGTCTTGTTCAACATCTTTTTTCCTTGGCTTAGGTCGGTTTGTGCTTGGAAGCATTCCAGGCTTGTTAAATAATTCTCTGCCGGGATATCGATTTTCAATGCCGGGGCAGGAATCCGGTCTGAAGTTGGTTATCGTCCGATTACGATTCAAATCATCGAACGGATCAACGATGTCGCGGAGATGGAAAATCGACATCTGCACAGATTAGAACGACTATGATTTGTCCTGTCAAAAAATTGTCAAAATCCGGAGGCTACGAACAACTCACAAACCCTCCACGTAACGACCATTGGCCAATGCCGCGGTTCGGGTCTGAATGGTTGAGAAAGCCAACCTGGTCGTCAAGTATGGTAATTGGTCAATGATCCCTGGCAATGGCCACGGGTCCGAAGACGATTTCAACGCTCCAGTGCTGGATACGCAGGTGCGGATGATTGCGACAAATCCAGGATTGTCACACATGCAAGATCAGGAAATCATTCATGTTCCAGCCAGCTCCTTTGAACCAAATAGTGATCTGCATCATGGTTTCTTGCTTGGCAGGACGCAGAAGGGAATAGCATCAAGTGGTCTTATGGCGCAGATGGATTCGGCTTCCCATCGATTATGGGAGATTGCAGGATCTGCGTTTTCTAATTTGTTTGGCGAACCACATGATAGAGACGCCTGGCCATTGCCAGAAAGTCCTCCAGTGGCGTGAATAAAACCTGTTTCTGAGACTTATTTTCCGAACTGCCGTTATGAGGATTGGGAAAGTCCTCCAAATTGACCAAAAGGGGAAAGGGTGTGGAAAATCGAATGAACCATGGATATGCTGTGTCCATAGTGCGACACGTGCAGACACCAGCAGAGTATCCCGACGGTCATACGATCATCACGAGCAGGAGAGCAATAATGACGAAACAGGCCACGCAACCTCATCGGCGTCGTTTTTTGAAGACCTCGCTTGCTACGACCGGTTCTGCGGTACTGGCGCCGACCATTATCCCCGGTTCAGCGTTGGGATTAAACGGAACGGTCGCTCCCAGCGAGCGGATTGTGATCGGAGGAATCGGTATCGGAAACAGGGGAACCTATGACCTTGGCTGCTTCCTGGAACAGCCGGATGTGCAGTTCGTCGCGGTTTGCGATGTCAAGGAATCTCGGCGTGTTGCCGTCAAGAAAATCGCTGACAACAAGTACGGGAATGACAACTGTTCCACCTATCGCGACTTTCGCGAACTCCTGGATCGCAAAGATATTGATGCGGTGTTGATCGCCACGGGACCGAATTGGCATGCGACCGCAGCGATGACCGCAGCCAAAGCCGGCAAAGACATGTATTGCGAAAAACCTGTAACGAAAAACATTTCCCAGAGTCTAATTCTCGCCGATACCATGCGACGTACAGGACGTGTGTTTCAAGCGGGAACGCAGCGCCGTAACCTGCCACATTTCGCGTTTGCCTGCGAGCTGGCTCGCACCGGAAAGCTCGGCAAGCTCACAAAGGTCTTCGCTCATCCCGCGGGAATGCAGGCTTTGATGAGTGGCTGGTTGCCAGCCGAACCAGAACCCGATCAAGAGGTCGTCGATTGGAACATGTATCTTGGGCCGGCTGCGTGGCGGCCGTTTAACAAGAAGCTGCTGGACGGTTTCAATTTCGAAAAAGGTGGCGGGTTCGTTGGCGCTTTCAATGGGGGCGGTGTGCTGGAATGGGGCTCACATTGTGTGGACCTCTGCCAATGGGCTGTCGGAGATTGTCTGCCTCCCGTCGAGTACAATGCGCCGAAAGACGGACAACTGGTCGCCCGCTACGAGAATGGAACTGAATTGATATTCCGCGAAACCGGATGGATTCCTTTGGGCTCATGTCCGGTACGCTTTGAAGGCGAAACGGGCTGGGTCGAAGCAGGTGACAGCGGAAAACTCGTGTTGAGTTCTCCGGCGCTGCTTGCCGGCCGAACCGTTGCCGAAATTGACGGCTATCCAGCGACCTTTCACGTTCGTGATTTCCTGAATTGCGTCAAGACGCGACGTCAGCCAAAGGGCAACGCCGACGCAGCCTGTAACGCCCATATCGCTTGCCACGCGGCAAATATCGCGCTCCTGTTGGGACGTCAGGTGAAATACGACAACAAGAAGCACGAATTCATCGACGACGTCCAGGCCAATCGGTTGCGATCCGAGGCGCTGCGTGAACCCTGGCGTCTGTGACCTCGACTCCCGCCGTAATGCTCCCCAGGGCTTCGCCGAATGTTCGAGGAGACATCATTGGGAGGAACACTCGGTAACAAAAACTATAACTACTCCGGCCTCTTCAGGTGGAACGAAATCATGCATAAGCTTCGACAACTCCCTTCTTCTTTCGTTTACTTCGTCGTTTGCTTTGTGTCAATTGCCGTCGTGGCTCGGGCACAGGACAGCTCAATTTCGTCGCCGGAGCAAGAGCAAGAGTTGATCGCAATTCTGCAATCGAAGGCTCCAGCTGAGGACAAAGCGATCGCTTGCAAACTCCTGGCAATTCACGGATCGTCCGCAGCGGTTCCCGAGTTAGCGAAACTGCTCCCCGATGCGCAATTGTCTTCATGGGCGAGAATCTCGCTTGAAGCCATTCCCGGCTCGGCCGTCGATGAGGCGTTACGCAATGCCGTGGATCTGCTGGAGGGACACCTCCTGGTTGGCACGATTAATTCCATTGGTGTCCGTCGCGATGCCGATGCCGTGGACATTCTGGCCGCGCGTCTCAAAGACAAGAACGCCGAAGTTGCGTCGGCCGCGGCGGTTGCATTGGGTCGGATTGGCGGCGAATCCGCAACCAATACACTTCGATCCGCATTGGCGATCGATTCGGTCAGTGTTCGCTCTGCGGTTGCCGAAGGATGTATCCTGTGCGCCGAACGTTTTTATGCTGAAGGCCGGTCGGACCAAGCAGCCAAAATCTACGACGAAGTCCGTAATGCCAACGTTCCCAAACAGCGAATGATTGAGGCAACGCGCGGCGCGATTCTCGCTCGAAACCAGGAAGGCATCCCACTGTTGCTCGAGCAATTCCGCTCACCCGACAACAGCCTGTTCCAACTCGCACTCGGTACCGCTCGAGAATTTCCGGGTAATGGTGTCGATCAGGCACTCGCGGACGAAATGGTTCGGGCAACCCCGGAACGAGCCGCGTTGATGATCCAGGCGATGGCAGATCGGCCTGAAACCGTTATTTTGTCCACCGTGCTGAAGGCGGCCGGTGAGGGACCCAAATTGGTTCGTTTGTCCGGTATCGACGCGCTCGGAAGGGTTGGCGATTCCTCGTGTCTTGCCAAGCTACTGGAATCGGCGCTGGATGAAGATGCCGATCTTTCTACCGCGTCCAAGTCAGCGCTGGCCAATCTTGCTGGCAATAAAGTTGACACCCAAATCCTCGCGCTTCTCGGCAAGGCAAAGGGAACCCGCAAATTGGTGCTCATCGAGCTCGCGGGGCAGAGACGTATCGATGCAACCGATGTGCTCCTCGAATCGTTGGAGGATTCCGATAGCGCGGTCCGGAATGCCGCTTTGACTGCCTTGGGTGAAACGGTCACGCTGGAAAAGCTCTCGGTGCTGATTGCACAAGTCACGGACTCCGATCATCCAGAGGATGCGGTCGCCGCCAAAAAAGCACTCAAAGCGGCCAGTATTCGCATGCCGGATCGTGAGGCTTGTGCAGCCCAGCTTTCAGCGGCCTTCGAACGATCGGCCGTGGAAACAAAAAGTAGCCTTTTGGAAATCCTCGGTGACGTCGGTGGGAATACAGCCTTAAAGACAATTGCTGGCGCTGCGAAAAGTAATGATCCCGATCTTCAAGACATCGGCAGCCGGATGCTAGGCAAGTGGAACAGCCTGAATGCCGCACCCGTCTTGTTGGATCTCGCCAAAACAGTTCCCGAGGAAAAGTACCAAATTCGTGCACTACGAGGCTACATTGGGATCATTCGAAAATTCGACATGCCGGCAAAACAACGCGCTGCAATGTGTCAGCAGGCTCTTGATGTTTCTCGTCGGCCGGACGAACAGAAACTCGTGTTGGACGTGCTCAAACTGTATCCTGGCACCGAGACATTCAAGCTGGCGATCGATTCAATCCAGATTCCGCAAATTAAAAAGGAGGCGACGCAAGTCACGTTGGCCATTGCACAAAAGCTGGGAGGCAACAACCTTGATGTCGAGCAACTGCTTTCCCGGGGCGGTTTTGAAAAAGTCAAACTGGAAATCATCAAAGCCGAATACGGCGCCGGTTCCAACTCAAAAGACGTGACGTCTGTAATCCAGAAGTACGGCAGCGACCTGCCGGTAATCACCTTGCCCTCACCCAGTTACAACGTTAGCTTCGGCGGCGATCCTTTACCGGGATACGTGAAACAGCTAAAGATCCGGTACCGTATCAATGGCAAAGAAGGGGAGGCATCATTTGGGGAAGATTCACTGATTATTCTCTCCGAACCGAAGTAGCCGTTCCGTTCCTGGCAGGTCAACCTGTTGGAATGACTGGCTGGATTGGCGATCACGTTGAAAATTGGTTCCTCGGCACAGGAGGAACGTTCGATCAGGTGCGGCATTGAAGCCAGGCAACCTGTCCCGTGGCTGCCGCCAATCTCGCCTGCAGACGATTTTTTCTGCCACTCAATCCGCACGCGCAGTTGTTGACTTGCCGAAACAACTTCCAGCGTTTGTCAATTAAATCTAATCAGGCTTTGGTGACAGGGTCGTCACCGGGTTGAATTGTCAGGTTGTGATTGGATTCTCTGCTTCGGCGTTGGATTAGAGGGAAATACATTTTCGCTGATAAATTAAATGGTCATTGAAACCTTTCGTACGGTCGCAAAGTTGTATCGGTCATGAAAAGATGTGATTTGCCAAGTCTTGTTTTTTGCAAAGCCACGATGAAAACCCAAACCACAGTCATATTGTTCTGTCTACTGATGTTATCTCGTCCCGCCGTCAGTTTTGCCCAGGTAGAAACGGCTTTCAACGAAATTCATTTCTACGAATCCCTGGAATCGGCACATGAAAAAGTCAAAGAAATTTCAGGTACGACGAACTTGGTTGTCGTCGACAAAACGAATTTCCCTTTGGCAAAGGACCGGGAAGAGCACCTGATCTGTACGGACGTAAAAACGAGGGAGGGGATTATCAACAGGGTTGGTTTTACATTTGCTGACGACCA
Organism: Planctomycetaceae bacterium; assembly: GCA_024642205.1. Classification (GTDB taxonomy): domain Bacteria; phylum Planctomycetota; class Planctomycetia; order Pirellulales; family Pirellulaceae; genus Mariniblastus. Next base: position 23,452 of record JAHEBQ010000066.1, read on the forward strand.
ACTTGTTTCGATCGAAGCCAGCGGAAATGCCGTCGAAGCCTTGATCAACCGAAGAAAAGAAAACGCGGTCGACTATTTGCATTTTAAAGCCTTTCCTTCGGAACGATTGATCGCCGATCCAGACAAAGATGCCGTTTGGATGCTGACGCAGGAGGCCATTCACCTAAATCTGTTTACCTGGGATAATCCATATTTGGAGTCGAAGCGTTCCGTCCCAGTCTACGAGCCGTCCGGGAAAATTCCAGCCATCTTGAAAATGGGCGGACACATCGATGAACTGACCCCGGATTTGAAGGCGGGTTCCGTTTTCCTTGATATTGAAGAGCTAGACGGTTCGGATCCCGATGCGCAAACTCAACTGAATTGCTTTGGGGTAGAATTTGCCGGGTTTCCCAGAAAGTTGGAAGCAAGGTTTGGCAACAAGAGGCTGAATGCCGTTTGGATTCTGACAGCCAAAGCAGAAGAGGAACGCCTCCGCAGCCGACTAACCAGGGAATATGGCCAGGCTCTGTTTGTCGACGACAATTGGGAAGTCTTTAATGACTGGCAAGTCTTGCTCAGAAAAGACAAACCGGAAGTGCTGTTGTTGACCAGAGAACTGGGCGCCGGTTACAAGAAAAAACTGGGTGGATGAAGCTGAAGTTTTGCAATCGTGAGCTGCAGGCTTAGGCGCCCAAAGTCAACGCTCCACCGCATATTTTCGTCACCGATGGGGTTAAGCTCATGGGCCCACGTCGTCAGGCTCTTCCTTTCAACACGGAAACGTCAGCAAAAATCAACTGGGGCTTGTCATTCATTGTGTGCATCGTTCTTATGTTCTCGGACTTCGCTTCGTAATCCAATGAAGGATTGAAAGGGAAAAACAACGTGGCATTTTTTTTGGAAACAATGCTCATTTACAGAGTGAATGGTCACCAACCCGCCATGTTTCGCAACGTTGAAAGCCTTTCCAAGCGGTGTATTTAATTTATCGCTCCGACCACCAACGGAAGATAATTACGACGGGCTGGTGTCGCAAACTCACTGGACGTCTACAAGTTTAGGTTGCCGGCGCGAACCGGGAGAATCGGACTGGTTTCTGGAATGGTGGCCTGCTTTCATCCCGAACAAGGATCAGGACTCAAACTTATATGCGATCGGGCTAACACCTGCGGCTCGTTTACTCATGGAAAGAAAGGTCTTGAATTGCTGTATAACACACCACTCGCCCTAATCCGTCTTGATCGTGGTGAAATCTGCATCGACGGATCGTGATACGCACGACGCGAAATCCCAATCGCTGAACGTTTCATTCGGTGGATCACCGACATCGCGTCCATTCGAACATGGTTTGCCAACGGATGATCGCATCGCACCCCCAGTTCCGTGTTCATTTGGCTAACGCCGCCGAATCAACCTTCGATTTGGACCATGTTTTCAGATCCATGGACAGAGGAAAAAAAGTGAAGCTGGGTTTGTCCACTCGCAACGTTGTCCGGGGTTTCGATGCGGCGACAAAATTCTGCGGGATGGCGCCCGTCACCGGGATGCCACCCGCGAGGGCCAGTCTTGCAATAAATGACTGGCCTTTGCGTCCTCGTGCAGTCTTACAGCCATGCAACTCAAGTGATCCAAGCGGCGCGAAGTACCTGGAAAGCTTAGACATGAAAATCATGGCTTCCGACATGTTTTCACTATTCATGGCTCCGCCATCCTCGCCCGAAAAAAGGACATTGACCTTTTTGCCCCCGACAAATTTCATTTTCCGATAGTCCCAATGACCTCCCTGTTGTCCATGATAACCTCCACGCCCCAGCGTCAGATTCTGCTGGGCTGTTTTTCCATGACTATAGATTCTCAACAATGCTACCTTCCCGACCGCCGCTCTCCTTGCCAGTCCATTCAGGATCAACTGTCTACCGTCCTGGTTTGGAATCGACAATATGAGATCACCTCCCATTTTCATGATGCAACACAAGGCGTGTTGACCAAACGTGCCTCCTTTTCGCGGAAACCAGATCGAATCGGAGTCATCGACGAAGTTGACGATCTGGTGGTCGGTCAATTTCAAGATCTCTTCACATGTTCTTGGGCCGGCGACACCGTCGACAGGAAGATCGTGTCGCTTTTGAAAGCGCTTCACGGCCTCGTAGGTCTGTTTCCCATAATCACCATCGACCGTATGTTTGACGACGACTGCTGGGTCCGCGTTGAGCGCGTTCTGGAGCCAGGCGACAGTTGGCAATCGATCTCCTCGTTCCAACCACAACATGATTCACCTCCTAATGCAATGGACCTGGAATTCCTGATCCGTTCGGATGGGATACCCAATCGGTGCCCCGTTCAATGTTGACAAATGTTCACTCCATGCCTTGATCACCTCGCGTTGGCAATAGAAATTGCCAATTCGGTTGCCAGGCTTGTTCTGCCAAAAAGGCAAGTAATGCAAGCGCGGGGAACGATGAGAATGTGCGTCCTGGCACGTCAATCGTGCATTTGCGCGCATTCGCTCGGCCCGCTTGTCCACGAACCTGCAGCGCTAAGCATCTGAGGGCTCGTAACAAGCCGAATCTGCAATTTCCATACCGTCCTTCATTGAAACAGGCATGCCCTTTTCCGGGTTCAAATATTCGACCGCCAAGCAATAAGAATTGTGCGACGGAAAGCAAAAATGATGGATGAAACTCCCAACGCGCCGATCCGGATTCCTGGATCGATGGATTCGAGGCTGGCAATTTTTCCAGTGCCCAACCAGGCCTCTACCAGGCGATATCGGGACAATCGGATTGGGTGAGTGATTGGGATATCAACCGGTCGCGTCCAGGCCATTAAGAGTTCAGTCGGTATGCCTGTCTGGACTTTTCGCAGTCCGCGATCGACGCCGGGATTCAAAATGCGATAATTGGCGTGCCTGGAAAGTGAGTTGCCTTGGAGGAGTTTGTGGTGAGTAATGACAAAGTGACTTTGGAAACGTCTGTCGAGGACTATTATCGCGGCGTCAAGCTGTTGCACGATCCGATACGCAACAAGGGAACGGCGTTTAGCGAAGAAGAACGCGACAGATTGGGTTTGCGTGGCCTGCTGCCTCCCAAGGTTTTTACACAAGAGGAACAGATTATTCGTGTGCTCGATAACCTTCAGCGCAAGTCCACGGATCTTGAAAGGTACATATATTTAATGGCGCTGCAGGACCGTAATGAAACACTGTTTTACCGCGTGGTGAAGGACCACCTGAATGAAATCATGCCGTTGATCTATACCCCAACCGTTGGCAAGGCCTGCCGGCAGTACGGGCATATCTTCAGGCGGCCGCGCGGGCTGTTTCTCTCAGCCAGGGACAAGGGCCGGATGGGCCAGGTTTTGGCCAACTGGCCCCATCGCGACGTGCGTATCATTGTCATCACCGATGGGGAACGCATCCTTGGACTGGGAGATCTGGGAGCCAATGGAATGGGAATCCCCATTGGCAAGTTGACGCTATACACGGCCTGCGCGGGGATTCACCCCACCCAGTGTCTTCCGATTACGCTCGATGTTGGAACCAACAATCGCCAGCTGTTGAACGATCCGCTTTATATTGGACTTGGCCAGGAGCGTTTGCGTGGCCGAGAGTATGACGAACTTTTCGATGAGTTCGTCGATGCTGCCACAACCCGGTTTCCGCGGGCGATCATCCAGTTGGAAGACTTTGCCAACTGCAACGCCTTTCGTTTACTCAGAGAATACAGAAACCGGATTTGCCTGTTTGATGACGATATTCAGGGAACCGCGAGCGTAACGTTGGCAGGCTTGTATTCCGCCCAACGCATTACAAAGATCGAATTCAAAAATCAGAGGTTGCTGTTTCTTGGGGCTGGTGAAGCCGGCATCGGCATCGGACACCTGATCGTCAGCGCACTGAAAAGCGAAGGGCTTTCAGACCAAGCAGCACGGCAACGATGCTGGTTTTTTGATTCGAGGGGGCTGATCGTTAAACAGCGTGATGATCTGGAGGAGCACAAACGACCTTTCGCCCAGGAGAGTGAACATCTGTCAAGTTTCAAGGAAGCGATCGAACGATTTCGGCCAACCGCAATAATTGGAGTTTCTGGCGCCGCCGGATCGTTCAGTGAACCAGTTCTCAGGCAGTTGGCCGAAATCAATCAGCGTCCGATTGTTTTTGCCTTGTCCAATCCGACATCCAAGAGTGAATGTTCGGCGGCAGATGCCTACCGATACACGGGCGGTCGTGCAGTGTTTGCCAGCGGTAGCCCTTTCGACCCCGTTGATTATGAAGGACGGGCTTTTGTTCCAGGTCAGGGAAACAACGCTTACATTTTCCCGGGAGTCGGTCTGGGAGTAATTGCCTGCGGAGCTACCCGGATAACGGATGAAATGTTTTTTGTTGCCGCCAAATCCCTGGCAAGCCAGGTGACAGAAAGTGATCTCGCCTTGGGCCGAATCTACCCAGCTTTGTCCAATATCCGGGAAGTCTCGGCAAAGATCGCGGTCGCGGTCGCGGAGTTGGCCTATGAAAGTGCTTTGACCACGGAAAAAAGACCAGAGGATTTGCTGGAACACGTCAAGCAGTTGATGTTTGATCCGACGTACGACAATTGAATTTAATCGCTTCAAGTGATTCGCGACTTTCTGTTTTGTGTTCGTTTAAGGGGCCAAACACTTTCACTTGGTCCAGTCCAACAGGCCCCAAATCGCGAGAGCCTGACCTGGCGAAAAAGTCTCTATTGTTGGATCGGAGTTTGTGCTCGCCAAGAATAAATTGAGCCTACCTCAGAGCCCTCGGACGTTGGATAGACATGACTTCCTTCAACACTGCAAACGGAACACGGCAAGTTTCCAATGAGGCGTTAACCAAGCCCGGTAGCCTATCGCGGAATCACCAGGTTCACTCGACTTTCTTTAGCGAGAACCCACGGGCTCTGACTCGCCAGACAAAAAACGCGATACCCAGAACCATCAGTCCGCTCGACACCATGAACATCTGGTTGGCAATGTCGAAATTCGGCCTGACAATCTGGTAGAAAATCGCTGCCACGAACAAAAACGTCCACGAAAGTCCATTCGCCGTCCCGAGGAATCGGCCAAGCTCATCATCCGGCGTCAGGTGTTGCAGCAACGCTTGTAAAGGAACGATATAAAAACCCGCCGAGATTCCAGCGCCAAGCACAAACAATGCTGTTGGACAAACCAGAATCCGCAGGTAGGGCGTTTCTGGAAAGAACGGTAAGGTTGCGGGAATCGCACCCATTAAAAGGAAAAAAACCGCCAGGCCGATTCCGCCAAAAGGAACCAGTCGTGGACGAATCGCGTCGCCGGACAAAAATCCAGCCAATACACACCCAATTCCAATCGCAATTCCCAGCACACCCATCAAAACGGCGGCCTCATCGGGATCCACTTTAAGCACACCTGCATATTCGGGCAGGATGGACAAAGCCAAACCAGACAAAAAATAAAAGTAGGACCAGGCAAACATCACCGTAAACAACGGCGTCCCGGCAATCTCTTTGAGCGAGCTGAAATAGGTTCCAATCGGGTTCAGGGTATATTGAACATTTTTGTCACCGGGTTCCAGTCTCGGCAGAAACTGAGCTGCCACGATTCCAGCAATGGCGACCAGGATCATCATCAATCCCGGAAGCCAGAGCATCGGAACGGCGCCGTTGGCAATTTTCTCCGTGCTGGGACTGTAATACGTCGCGATTTGCCCAGCCAGAAGAGTTCCGACGATCACAGCAATGTTGGTCATCATGTTGATCAGACCGTTTGCCCGACTTAAGTCGCGTGATTCTACGATCTCGGGAATCATCCCGTATTTGGCTGGGCCAAAATACGAACTTTGGCATGACAAGGCTACCAAAGCAGCCAACGTGATCCAAACGTCCTGCAACCAGAATCCGAGGGCCGCAACAATTGCAATCGGTAATTCAATCAGCTTTACCCACAGAACCACATTGTTCTTGCTGTTGCGATCAGCGAATGTTCCGGCATATCCGGATAACAGTATAAATGGAATCGTAAACACATAGTTGACCCAGCTTTGGGCTTGTTCCCCCTGCCCCAATTTTCCTTCCCAAAATCCATACAGCACTGTGAATATCAAAACCACTTTAAGAATGTTGTCATTGATGGCGCCAAAAAACTGTGTCCATACCAAGGACCAGAAACTTCGATGACTTTTTTTTCTGTGGTTCATTAAGCTCAATTCCTCAATAGTTTTGTTTGCTACCTAGCGGCCAGCAATTACGCAGATGCGATCTCCACCTACCTCGTTGAAATTGGAATCCATATTTCAGGCACAATCCAGTGCGAAAACAGAGTGATAGATATGCCAATGTTTTGGAGAAATTGTTCGATGTTTTTCAGTTTGTTCAGACCACCGTGCCGATGACCTGAAATTCCGCTGAAAGATGCCTCAATGAGTCAGCTGGTGTCGAAATTGTAGAACAAAAAAAAATGATGCTAATTCCATAGAGAATGACAGACACCTAGGCCAAGCCAGGACTGGGCTGGATTGGCCCGAATGAGGATTAAGCTGGGCCGGATGGCGAGAGTGTCACGTCGCCTGTTGTTTCAAGCCGGCCAGCATCGCGGAAGCAGATTGCCCCAGGAACAGGGTGTCCACCCCCGCGACGATAAGCGTGAATCCCTGACCGATAAACGGCTGAACCGCAGCTGCCGTGACGCCAAAACAGCCAAGCGGCATCCCGGCTTGGAGGCAAACGGAAGTCAACCGTTCAATCGCCGACGTTACGACGGGATCACGGATCTGACCCATTTTCCCCAAACTCGCGGAGAGGTCATAAGGACCGATTAGTACAGCGTCGATCCCGGGAACATTCACGATCGACTCAATGTTGTCGACCGCCAACGCGTGTTCGGCCTGGACGACAACAACGGTCTCGTCGTTGGCAGATTCGATGTACTCATCGAACCGCATTCCGTAGCCGTTGGCTCGCCCCAAGCCGACACCACGTGCACCGAGGGGTGGGAACTTGGAATACCGGACAGCCTCCGCCGCCTGATCAGCCGTGTTAACTTGAGGGATGATCACACCGGCGGCTCCAAGGTCCAATATTTTCTTGATTGAAACTTCGCTCAATTGGGGGACTCGAACCAGGCACGCCACCTTGTCTGCCACCGCCTGAAGAATTGCCAACACTTCGCTGGTTTCCAAGGGACCATGTTCACCATCGATGAACAACCAATCGAAGCCCGCGTCGGCGAGAATCTCGGATGTCGCCGGTGTCGGCAGCGTGACCATCGTGCCGAACAGCTTTTCGTCGGCCGCAAGTCGCGTCCTGAATCGATTTGTCATTCGCGCCCTCCATTGTGTATCGGTGGTTTGTTGGCATTTCAAAGTAAAGCCTGGACATCCGATTGTATCGTTGCGGAATGATCATCAGGAAGTGCAACGACGGCGAGGCGTGTCGGAAAACCTATACCACGGGATCCTTCCAAAACGGATTACATTAACCTTTTCCGTTGCCTCAGTTTGATTGACGTGGTTCAATTTCTATGGCAAGCAGTCGTCGATTCCCGCGACACCGCGAAGTTGCCGGGCGATCAGAACTATCATGATGTGGATGGAGCCAATGCCATTCGAGGGTAATAATTTTCCGAGAGATGGTGAATGAGCTTCAGGGTCTGGAAGGCGTCGAGCCATTCGTGAAAACGATTCAACAGCATCTCGTCGTCGCGCGAGTTGGCCTGCAGTTTCGGCCAGGTGTCTGAAAAATCCCTGAGCCGCAACCAGTCTCTGCAACTGGTCGGGACCTTTGCCAAAATATCCTCAGGTGCTTCGCCAAGGTTTTGCTGGACAGCCGACAAGACTCTGCCAAGGTCACGATAGCAATCGTGATGGTAGGTTAGCCAGGTACCACTTTCGATGATCTCACCGACCGCTTTTCCAGTGCCGAACGGGACGCGGTCGGAGATGCGGTCCGATGGGTACACGAATGCCCTTTCGATCATCAAGATCTTGCAGCCGGTCTTGCTCAGTTGTTGCAGGAGGTAAAAATCCTCCCCGGCCAGACGTCGACAATTGTAACCGCCAGCTTTGATGTAGGCGTTTTTCGTGCACACGATGGTGGAGCCAATCGCATACCAGGCGTGGGGTGAGTTTGCTTCCTTCAACCGTTGACGATGCTGGTGAAGGTGATTTTCGTACAATCCAATGGCGTGCTTTGCTGCTTCATTACCACAATGGCGGTGTTGGAAATTGACGTGGCCAGCTTCGAACTCGGGGTTCTCTTTCAGATAACTGAAGATGGCATGTAGATACGTTTCATTGACTGGACTGTCCGCGTCGAGGCTGATGATCGGCGCTTTATTGACGATGAAAGGCAGACCTCGATAACAGGCTTGGTGCCTCGCGAGGCCGACGCCAAATTTTTCCGGATAGGCGGCGCCGTTAACGTGGTCGAGCCAGGCCAGGTTCAGAGACGTCTTATAGCCCTTCAGCCAATCCAGGGTTGCCAGGTTGTTTTGCCTGTCCATCGACGCCCGCTGATTGACGTTGACGATAATCAGGGTTTCGCCATAGTCACACGGTGCCGCTTTTTCAAGGCTGTCTATTGTTTCCGGCAAGTTTTCGAATTCGTTGCAGCTAGGTATTGCAATAAGAGCCTTGTATCGAGTTTTCAATGGCCGACTGGATTGCAGCGGTGCTGTTGCCGGAATGGGGGTTTTCGCCATGGATGCTATCGTCTCGGATCAGTTAGCGAACTTTTGAAATGCTTAACGATCGCAGTTGCTGAACTTAAACACATGACTTCTCCAAAGTCCGTGTCCAGGACCTTGGATGTCGTTCTGGTACATGAACGTGACGATCACCTTAAGACACCCCGTCGAGGACAAATCGTCTAGTTTCGGCATAAACCTGCTTGTTGATGCCACTTGGTGGTTGAAAGACAATTCCTGGCCGTTATGCCATCGGTTACACGAGACGACCAGGGCTTCCCATGTCAATTCGACGCGATGTTCGAAAAACAAATTGAGCTGCATCGAGCAAATTGAGTTAGCATTATACCCTTCGACACCGTACGTCGCTGCAACCGGCAGTCTTTTACAGAGGCACTACGGGTGATATGACGGAAGTCAGATCACATTCGCGGACGGACTCAGGCGATTTGCCTGATCTGGCATATCCGGAATTGCGCAAAATTGCGGCTGCTCAGTTGCGTCATGAACGAGCTGACTATTTCTTGCAACCAACGGCATTGGTGCATGAGGACGATTTGCATTTGAGCCGCAACGATTTCAGGACGCGCGAAAACTCTCGGCGGAGCGCCTTGATATGTGTCGCAAGAAATTCGGAGTCGAAGGCCCGTTCACCCTTAAATCGTTTTCCAAACTTGCTTCCCAGCTTGGCCATTTGGGTGAAGAGCCGAATCTGAAAGGATGTTTCAAGAGGTCTTCGATATTCGTGAACGAACGCTAGGCCCAGATCATCCTGACATCCCAAGCCGTCAGAATAATCTGACGGTCGATAACGGCGAGCCGGCCATCCAAACCGGGATATTATCCGGCGTGGATGACTGATATAACTGGCTTACTCGTTTCGACGTTGGATTTATCGGTAGCGCCCATATCGGCTGCGGCAAGCGTTGGCTGGAAGCCGATTCCAGGCTCACATCCCTTGTGATCCCAGGTTGATGCGAATTCAAAGCCAAATGACTATCATGAGTGAGCGAAAAAGCCAGGTTTCCCGCGAACATATTCTACAGGATAGCAGCATGAAGTTTTTCAACGTCTTACTGGTTGTCACGTTTCTTTCGATTCCCGTCGTTCAATCGTCAAGTGCCGATGATTGGAAGAACTTTCGCGGCCCAGGTGGACAGGGATTTTCCACCGAGACGAACTTGCCTTCCAGATGGAGTGACGAGGAGAATCTCACTTGGAAAACAAGATTACCCGGCGCCGGTTCTTCCAGCCCGATCGCACTCGGTGAAAAACTATACGTGACGTGCTATAGCGGTTACGGCATCGAGTCCGGTGAAGGAAACCTGGATGATTTGAAACTGCATCTTGTTTGCATCAACAGCAAAGACGGCAGTATCGAGTGGGACGCAAAGATTAATCCAAGGCAGCCCGAGAGCAAACGTGTTCGCGACCATGGTTACGCAGCGGCAACACCCGCAACCGACGGAAAAAACATTTACGTATTTTTCGGTAAAACGGGTGTTCTGAAATTTGATCTGGCGGGCAAAAAGATCTGGCAAACTCCGGTTGGCGATGGTGTGCACGGTTGGGGGTGCGGAACGTCTCCCGTACTATACGAGAATCTTGTCATCGTCAATGCCAGCGTCGAGAGCGATTCTGTTGTTGCACTCGACAAAGAATCAGGAGAGGAAAAATGGCGCGTCAAGAGCATGAATTCATCGTGGAGCACGCCGCATCTGGTCGAGGTCGGTGGCAAACAGGAATTGGTTGTCAACTCAAAAAATGAAATCCTGGCTTACGATCCGGCAACCGGAAATGAGCTATGGAAATGCAAGGGTATTCCCGACTACGTATGTCCCAGCATCGTCTCACATGATGGCGTCGTTTACGTGCTCGGCGGTCGATCGTCGATGACGGTTGCAGTCAAGGCCGGCGGCACAGGTGAAGTGCAGGAACTCTGGCGGGCTCGTGTTGGAGCAAATGTTACATCGCCCGTAGTTTATGAAGATCATCTCTACTGGGTGAGCGATCGAAACTCAGTTGCCTACTGTTTGAACCTGTCCGATGGTGAAGTGGTTTACCAGGAACGGGTTGATTCGCAACCATACGCATCTTCGGTGATTGCCGATGGAAAAATCTACGTGGTAACCCGGACTGCCGGAACGATTGTGCTTGCCGCAAAACCAAAGTTCGAAGAAATTGCACACAACAAGCTTACGGATCCGGCACAGTTTAATGCCAGCCCGGTTGTTTCGGATGGAAAGCTCTATTTGCGTAGCGATGAAAACCTGTACTGCATTGCAGGTAACGGCAGTTAGACGAAAGGTTTGACGTCGCGGGAAAGCCCTTGCGGGTAAACGCAACAGTTTCAGTACAGAATCGCAATGCTGTTCTTTCAAGCCGACCGAAGGCGGGAAAAAAGTGGGAGATCGCGGCAGACATTGTCAACCTTTGCCGGTTACCATGCAGGAAGCAGCAAGCAGTAACAGCCATTCGAGATTCGGTTAATGGAACGACGGTAATTCCGGCGAGTCTTCCCAGCCCTGTGAACAGCTGGGCGTCGATTTAATTGTGATAACGCTGGGTATCAAAGTGTCCATCCCTTGCGATATTCCTTGTGAATCAACTGTTGCGCCCCCGCGTCGTTTTTGACTTTCAGATTCACAGCGTCCCAATCGATCGCCTGTTGGCTCCTGAAGGAAACAACGCCCAGCATGACGGCTTCGCTGAGCGCGCCGGAATACTCGAAATTACATGTTGTAGGCTTGTCGTTTTTGATGGCGTCCACCCATTCGTTGTGATGGCCGATTGATTTCGAAATCGTTTGAGCCGGTCGGGCAACATCAGCAAATTCTTCTTCCGGAAGTAGTACATGTCGATTGTAGTCTGACAGGATCATTCCTTTTTCTCCAACAAAAAGTTGCCCGGCGCTCCAGTCCAGCGGCTTCCCCGTTTTGTCCTTGAGCGTTGACAGAATCTCCGGCCGTTTGCCCCCATCGTACCACGTCAAGTTCAGGGCGGGCATCGATTCGCGAGCGGGGTAGGCGTATTCCACAATACACCATTGCGGCGGAGTCACTGGATCAAGTGGATCTCCTTTTGACTCAATTCTGGTTGGGTGTCTTAACTTCAACGCCCAATGTGCAAGGTCCATGAAGTGGCAGCCAAAATCGCCGAGTGCCCCGGTACCATAATCTCAAAAACGTCGCCAATTGAACGGGTGTATGTTGCTGCTGTAGGGACGTTCGGCGGCTGGTCCAAGCCACAAATCCCAATCAACGTTTTTCGGTTTTTCCACTTGAGTAAACTTGCCACCCGAATACTGCGCGTTCGACCAGACGTGGGCTTCTTTGACTTCCCCGATCAACCCACCTTGAACCGCTTCGACGACGCGCCGATAATTGTCGAGGGCGTGAATCTGGGT
>JAHEBQ010000155.1 GCA_024642205.1 Planctomycetaceae bacterium
CCGTCGTAACGAGCGGATGTAGTTCCTTGTGCGCTTACAGTCTTTCCGTTGGTGGCGAGTTGCGGTCGGATAAAGGCCAGGTTAACCCGGCCGAAGGTTGTAGTTGAATCTTCGAACGTTGGAACAAGGCAAAATTCCAAACGCTGAACAAAGCAATGTTGCGATCAGGTAAACACATAGGACTTTTCGTGCCATTTCAACAGGTTGTTACCCGCGTGGAACCCGAATAAAGGGTATGCTGCAAATTGATATGAGTGCTGAAACCAGGACCGAGACAGTGATGAAGAAAAAGTGATGGAACGTGAATTCGAGTGCGATATCAAGCAGGGCTAACAAGAGAACGGCCCGGTAACCTGAAACAGCTTTTTTCGCTGCTAGTATCAGAGCCCAGAAAAATAGCAACGCGTAAATGATGTTAAGCACTACCATTGTCGGATTGGACAGATTGAACCTGTTCCCAATATTCGGTGCTCCGATACCTGGAATGTCGATAAGAAAAAAAAGGGCCGTCAATCCGTGTTGAAGCACCTTTTCCATCGTTCCGAACAGAACCACCAGCCTTAGCCACCATCGCGACCGCTTTTCTTGCATGCGAGTTCGATCTCGGCCTTTAACCGATTTGCAAAATTCCAATCAAATTACAATGCCAAACATGATGCCGCAGATGATTCCAAGATTCGTTGAAAATCTGGGTTTTGCCCATAGTCCGTACGTCTCAATTGGGAATTTGGGCGCAATGCCTGTTCGCATGGGATCCAGCCCGAAAAAGTGAATCGACAGTTGGATAACGTCGGCAGAAGCCGAACCGCCACGAAAAAGTATGATTTCAAAAAACGCGCCATCGGCGGCTTCGGTTTACTCCTTGGTTCTCCGGCGATTGACGTCAACGAGCCAAAGATTTGCGAAATACTATTTTGTCGACCCCGTGCTCGTAAAAGTCGCGAATCCTGGCCTCGGCCTCAAATCCATTGTCGGCATAGAACTTACGTACGTAATCGAAGTCAATCACTCCCGCCGTCTCAACGAGCAGAATACGTTGGTCTCGTTCGGCCAACCAGTGCTCAACGTGTTTCAAAATCGATTTGCCACGCCCTTGTTTCTGGTGATCGGGATGGACAGCAATCCAGTACAAGTTCCAAGTTCCGTGCGTCATCTTTTCGGGTGCGAGATAGGCGACACCAACTGGGAGTCCAGCGAAGTCGTCAGTGAACCACACATCCGTGTCGGATGGACTGCGAAGGATTTCGGCAAGCAACTCGGTTTGGTCAGGCTCAAAAAGGCCAGATGCCGTGGCCAACACAATTAGGCCGTCGTGATCAGCTTCCGTTGTCGCGCGAATCATCGTGAATTCATTGGGGTATAGATTAGGTTTGGCAATTCCGGGTCGCAATTGGACACAATGCATAAAGGCCGCGTTCGCTCTCGACCGGAGAACCGCAATTTTGCCTCAGTCGCGTAAGTAAACGAGACTTCAATGCGCGGCAACCAACGCGACAAAAGTGCACTGGTTCGTTGCGATCCGCGAGGCGCCCTGTCTCGCTCATAATCCAAGCTCTTTTCGCGAAGCCAGAACGAGTTTTTTGACCAGTTGATCAGGGATGGGCTTTTTGAGAGTAAAGCACACTCCGGTCTTGGTAGCCTTAAGGCCAGCGGCAGCAATGTCTTCGGCATGGGCAGTGATGGCGCCCTTGCTCAAGTAAAGGCCACATTGTTTGCTGAAGGCTGCGTAGCCCGCGATGATGGATTTTCCGAACCCGAAACCTGGCATATCGTATGCGATTACCTCCTCGGCGTCAGGAAGGGCCTTAGCAAGCTGGGCGCGAATTTGAACCAGCAGCGGCTGAAAAACCTCAGGTGCCGCTGCAATATAGGCGTCATGGTCTGCGAACTTTGCCATGCAAAAATTTCTCCACGCTTGAAAGTTGGCGTCGGTCCTGTGAGTTGGATTGATAATTGGCACGTCGACTATATTGAGTGTATCAGCCAATGCCGAGTATCGCACAGCATTCTTCGAAATACCATTCGCGAATGCCGGAAAACGAAATTCAAACGCCGTCGGCCATTTAACGTGCCCTGGATTCCTCGATTTGACTTAAAGTTTTTGCCAATCGCATGTGTCCAGCCTGCAAAAAAACCAGCAACGGCACAACCCACGACAAAAATGCAGCATAGAAATGTAAAAGCTACGAGAAAGCCTTTATGCTGAGCCCAATTGACCCTAAACTGGATTTCCCCAAAAAAAGTTGACAGTGAATCGGTGTTAACAATTGGATAAAACTCTCGTTCCACGTTCTCTCTGAATCCACCGACAAAGGCAGATCGAAATCCACCTTCTTTGTCACCATTGTCGGCCACCAGTTCCTGGTGAGTGACCGACGAATGGCTCCGACGAAGGCAGATTTCTAGCCCTTCATTATTTCAACAACAATCGTTGCTCAAACTCAGTTGGGCTTACGTAATCAAGCG
>JAHEBQ010000067.1:0-16772 GCA_024642205.1 Planctomycetaceae bacterium
CGTACTAGCCCTGGGCTAACCACGCTCGTCAACGGATGGGGCAGTCTTTCCCTTTTTCGAAACTCCCACATGGGCTATCCCGTTTAGGGAGACGCTCGAATAGAGGAATGGAATTCACCTAGGTAACCGAAAATCTCAATCAAAAACAAAAACCTTAGCCCTTGACAGCAATGATCTTTCATAGAGGGGCTAGTGGAGCGCCCGCATGAAGCATGTGATCACATTCGACGTTGCCTTTTCCGAATGGAGTCAGGTCGGCTGTCAATTTTGCAGGAACCGTATCGCTCAAATTTCGTCCATCCTCATGGCGATATACGCTAGTTGAGCATTTCCCGCCAACATTCGTAGATCATCACCATTGCGAGTGTGTCTAGTTCACAATATTTGAGTAAGCCCATGCGTAGCTGGTCTCGATACTCCTGAGGCAATTCTTCGTGTTGAAGCCGCAAATAAGCGGTCATCGCGGCACCACCTTCTCGGATTACATTTGACTCTTCCAGAAACCACCATCTCTCGTTTGAAATCTCTGAGAATATGTCTGGCAACAAACTGTAGGGATCGGTAATTTTGTCGCGATCAAATTTTACCCAACGTTGATTCTCAAAATTACGACTTGGAAGGCCGTTTCCAAGCGAACCATAGATCGGCTCCGAGTACTTTTCCTTAAGAAAATCAGAGTCGTTAAGGCTGCAGGAAGCACATATTTGATTGATCGCGACCCTTTCATCAGTGGATGAAAGTAGTGCCGAGCAACCAGTCGTCGCAAGTCAACCATGTTTCTTTCACCTACCCAAGGACTAGGATTCCCACCGGTGGAACGAGTGATTGATTGAGCGAACTGTCGTAAGTCTTCGTTGTCGTCTTCTTCGCGGCCAAATGAATCGAGCTGGTCGATAAGATGATTCAATATCGTGTTTTCATGATCCGCGTAACGGAAAATAGTTCCATTGTCGTTTTCTAGTGCGTTCTTCAGCTTTCTTAAGAAATCGAAATTTGGGAATTTTCCCGGCGTCGTATCCAAGTAGTCTGTCGCATGGCAGACCTGACCGTATTCATCAATTTTGTGATGTGAAAACTGAAACGCAATGTTTTGGTAAGGTCGGAGACCAAAATGAACTGTCACGGCCGGTGCCACTGATTCAAAATCGATGAAATGAAGTGGGTGGTTCCACTCATTCATAACAGCTTGCAGACTTTGCTGATCCAAAAATGCTTCGGTTTGGTTTTTCAACACAGTTCGGACTTGTAAAGCACGCCTTTCGGATGGAGACATTTCTGAAAACTGTCGGGAACTGGGCTCAGGTCTGCTTATGTCAGGTCGCAAATCCTTACTAGTCCCCGGTCTATGAATTGTTGGGCTTGGCGAAAGTCATTGAGCTCAAAAATCAATGCCTGATCAAAATCACTATCTTGCCAACCGAGGACCTCTGACCAGCATTCTCTGAATCCATCGTTTTGTCTTGCCTCTGATGGAACTGAAATTTCTGGAATCCGAGTTGGTATACTCAGATTGCAAGAAAGAATTCCATGTCCGGTACACGCAGAATGTTTACATCCACACAGAAGGCGGAAATCGTCCGTCGTCACCTCAAAAGTCAAGTTCCAGTCAGCGAGTTGGCTGCTGAGCTCGATGTGCAACCCAGCCAGATCCACCAATGGGTTCAGGCGGCCCTTGCTCAGATTGAGCGGGCCTTTGAAAAACCTGGCAAGAAACCCAAGCGGTCGGCTGCCAAACTGGAACAGTTGAAGGATCGCAAAATCTACCTGCTGGAACAAAAGCTCAACCTCAAAAACGAGGTCATTGCCGAGCTGATGGAGGAAAATGTTAAGGCAAAAAAGCTCACTGCGGACCTCTAAAAGGACGCTGGGTTCCCCCTGATACCCGTGACACGATCGTCGACTACTTGAACTACTGGACGGATCGTGCCGAGACACCGATGAAACAGTTGTTGTTCTGGCTGGAGCTGGGCAGCAGCAAGTACCGTACGTGGCTCAAACGGTACGGCAAAGCCAACGAGCACAACGGCCAGATCCCGCGCGACTGGTGGCTCGAATCCTGGGAGAAGCTAGCGACTATTGACTTCCACGATCGCCATCCGCTCGAAGGTTACCGGCGATTGACGTTCATGATGCTCGACGCGGACTTCGTCGCCGTAAGTCCCAGTTCTACGTATCGCGTTCTCAAAAAAGCTGGCCGACTTGACCGCAAAAACGTTAAGCCGTCCAAGAAAGGCACAGGCTTCCATCAACCGGAAAAACCACTCCAACATTGGCATGTCGACATTTCTTATCTGAATCTCGGTGGCACGTTTTACTTTCTGATTTCGGTGCTCGACGGCTTCAGTCGTTACATCGTGCACTGGGAAATTCGCGAGAAGATGGAAGAGCAGGATGTGAAAATGGTACTGCACCGGGCGTTGGAGCAAACGCCCGGTGAACAGCCGCGGAGCATCAGCGACATCGGCCCGCAGTTTATTGCCAAGGACTTCAAAGTCTTCATGCGAATCTTCGGACTCAGTCACATTTGGACCAGTCCGTACTATCCGCAGAGCAACGGCAAACTCGAACGTTGGCACGGTTCGTTGAAGGCAGAATGCATTCGTCCTTCATCACCGCGGACGATCGAAGCAGCTGAACGACGTGTCGCGATTGCGTGCAGCATTACAATCAAGTCCGGCGTCACAGCGCGATTGACTACGTAACTCCGGTCGACAAGCTCAACGGAAACGCAAACAGGATTGTTGAAGCCCGCGATCGCGAGCTGGAGGCCGCACGCGAGCGTCGTCGAGTCAAGCGCCAGCAGGCGTACCCATCACAACAAGTTGCGGCGTTGGCCAGTTGAGGTTACAACGAAAGAAGTCATGCGGAGGACGGGCTCTGCTGAGGAGCAACCCGAGCGCCGCAGACTGTCGAAGTCAGAAGCTGGGCGATGATTCGTCGTCGCCTGCTTCGCTTCTGATTTTGACCCAATGCGAAAAACCTTCGACGCAGGATGCGGAAGCTTCGTCAGCAGGAGGCATCCATGTTTCACGCCAATTTAGATTCAAAATTCCATTTCACGCTGAACCAAGACAAATCATCAACAGGCACGGCGGAAATCGACATCGAGTGCCGATGTCCGGTAGCCGAAAATCAGGCCCCTTCCAGGCAGAAAATGGACACGAGATCTGTCGGAACTTGAATGAACTTGAAACTGAAGCAATCACGACCTTTGAACAAGCCACTGGCTTTTGCATTCAAACAGGTGGAATTACGTGTCAATCCTCATTGAAATGTCTTGACGGAACACAGTATCGAGGTTCCGAGGTTGACAAATCCCAGGTATCGAACCAACAATCGCGAACCGGGCTACAAATTGAAGGTAGCCGTAAAGTTGCGGTGAGTTGCGAATGGTTCAGTTCGCATGTTCCTTTGGTGGAGTTCCAGCGACCTTGAACTCAATGGCTCGTTGAAGTCGTTCGGCGGTCACGGAACCCGCCACTTGATGGTTGGTTTTACGGGATTATCGGCTCTCAAGGACTCCCGGGACCCCATCGCCTTTCTCAAATCGACTATAAAGCTAGTGCACCGTCTCGATTTGATTTTCAGGCAACGGACAGGGTCACGAGTCCTTTTGATCAAGAAAACGCCAGGACTCGTAGCCTCGTCCACGACGACCATACCTCATTCTTGGCTGTGACAGATCACTTCAGCGAATACGAAACCAGTCAGACTCAAGGGGAGAAAACAAGAATGGCAGATTCATCAGCAGAATCGGGCAAGCTCTCGATGCAGGGGTTTCGTCCCTTGCGAGTTTGGCCCGCCACGCTCCTGATCGTTGCGATGTTGCTGTTGCGTTTTGGTCCAAACCTGATTGGCGACCCTTCCGAGGGGATCTTGATGACACAGGCGATGGGGCCGCTGGCTTGTGCCGCATTGATGTTGATCTGGTGGTTGACGTTCAGCCGAGCGAAATGGTCCGAACGCCTGGTGGGCCTGATCGGAGTCGTGATCGCGGTGGTCTTGGCTGGACTCATCGTGCATCGCAGCATGATTGGTGTCGGAACCATGTTGCTGACGATCCCAATGGGACTGGCGGCGTTTGGGGTTGGCGCGATCCTTTTTCGTCAATCGCTTGGATTTAAGCGGACGTACATTGCGCTATTATTGGCGGTTGTCGGCGTTGGTTTTTCGGCATTGTTGCGAAATGAGGGAATGTGGAGCGACGCCAAAGTTGCGTTTCATTGGCGCTGGACGCCTTCCGCGGAGGATATCCTGGTAAGGGAAAAGCAAATCCAGTCGAAGACAGATTTTGTGATTTCACCCGAAACAGCGGCTGCCCTTGCGGATCCCGAATGGGCCGGATTTCGCGGTGCGGATCGCACCGGGCGCCAACGCGGTACGGTTTTCACAAGCCAGTGGCCTCAAACGCCCGAGCAACTCTGGAAGATTGCTGTCGGCCCCGGATGGTCGTCTTTTTCTGTCGCTGGCGATCTGCTCTTCACCCAGGAGCAGCGAGGAGAGTATGAGGCAGTTGTCTGTTATGATGCTAACTCTGGCAAAGAGCAGTGGATATTCGAAGTCAATACACGGTTCGAAGAGGCGATTGGGGGTGCAGGTCCGCGCGGCACGCCGACCCTGGCAGTATTGCCAACCGGCGGCGGAATCGGAACGCAGAGTTTATTCGCATTAGGAGCCAATGGATCCCTGGTGCGACTTGACCCAACGAATGGAAACAGGATCTGGCAAAAAGACTTGCAGACGATCGCCAATCGTAAACCGCCAACCTGGGGTTTCAGTTCTTCGCCACTGGTGGTTGACTCCAAGGTTATTGTTCATGCGGGAGGCCCGGATGGTAAAGGAACGCTCGCCTTTGATGCGGAAAATGGCGAACTGGTTTGGTCAGCCGCCTCGGGCGATCATTCTTATTCTTCGCCTCAACTTTGCAACATTCTTGGCCAGGAACTGGTCTTGATGCTTTCCAACCGGGGTTTGGAGGTCCTTGATCCCGATGACGGAAAACCCAAACTTGAGTATGAGTGGAAATATCCGGGCTATCGGTCTCTGCAACCCCAGGTTTTTGGTGGTAACTCGGTTGTCCTCGCAACCGGAGCGGGCGCTGGCACGCGACGAATCGAATTGAGCACGACCGGTGACTCCAACGCGTTGAACGCCAAGGAAGTTTGGTCATCAATGAATTTGAAACCTGACTTCAATGACTTCGTCGCTTTTGAAGGATACCTTTACGGATTTGATGGATCGATTTTTACCTGCGTCGAGCTCGAGACCGGAAAGCGTATCTGGAAAGGAGGCAGGTACGGAAAAGGTCAGGTATTGTTGTTGGAAGATTCGGCATTATTGCTGGTTGCCAGTGAGAAAGGCGAAGTCGTACTACTCAAAGCGGACCCCAGTGGCCACTCGGAATTGAGCAGTTTTCAAGCGCTCGAAGGCAAGACCTGGAATCATCCTGTCGTTGTTGGCGACCGGCTGTTTATTCGTAACGCGGAACAGGCAGCCAGTTATCGGTTGCCGATCGAGGGCGCCGTGCAATAAGGATTCACAGGGTTCGCTTGCTCCAACCGTCCATCTCACGCGATGCCCATTTGGTTCATCTCAGCGACCTAAGGCGGGTACATCCCTTGTCGGATTCTTCCTTTCCGTCGGTCCATGGGTTCGCGTGGATTTTGCAAAAGAAAATCTACATTCGCTCGACATCGGCGAAATGAATCTGGACGGCAACGATTTCATTGCTGCAGGAAAAAAATGCGTCGAGCACGCGTGGGTCAAAGTGAGTCCCTCTGCCTTCCTCCATGATTTTGAAGCACTTTTCGCGAGAGAAGGCCGGTTTGTAGGGCCGTTTGGTACTCAGCGCGTCAAACACATCGGCGACCGCGGTAATACGACCCTCGATGGGTATGTCCTCACCGGCCAACCCAAGTGGATATCCGGTGCCATCCCATTTTTCGTGATGTGTTTGGGCGATGATGCCCGCTAACTCCATTACGGGAAACCCGCCGTATTCGAGTAATTGGGCACCCAGGTTCGTATGTCCCTGATATACATCATGCTCTTTCGCGGACATCGGGTTGATAATACTGCTACCAAAGCTGCAATGTCGTTTGACGAAATCAAATTCCAACGGCTCAAGCTTGCCTTCCTTCAACAGTACGGAGTCCGGAATGCCTATTTTTCCTATGTCATGCAGCTGTGCTGCCTGTTCAATCAAATCAACCTGGTCCGGTGTGAATCCAAGATTCTGCGCAATCACAGCGGCGTATTTGCCAACTCGAATCACGTGATGTCCGGTATCGTCATCTCGAAATTCCGCGGCTCTCGCAAGGCAATGTACAATACGTTGCCGTGACTCCAGCAACTCGAGAGTTCGTATCCTTACCTTATCTTCAAGCTCTCGTGAGTAGTTTGCCAGATGGTCCTGAAATGACTTGACAGTCAATACATTGCGCAATCGCAAGATGAGCTCGCAGGCATCAACTGGTTTTGCCAGGAAATCCGAGGGCCCGAGACGCAAAGCCTCGAGCTTTGTCTCTGTTCCAGTACAGGCAGTCAGGATTATAACCGGGATGTGATACATTTTTTCATCTTCACGCATCTTTGCCAGGATTTCCAAGCCGCCAACTTGGGGCATCATCACATCCAGAAGCACGACATCGGGTTGAACTTGCTGAATGAGTTCAATAGCTTTCGTTGCGTCCGTCGTACGGAAGAAATTCCGGTATCCTTCCTGTTCCAGATAGCCCTGAACGACTTCAATGTTCAATTTCTCATCGTCGACGATGAGGATTTTGGCGTTATTTACGAGGTTCGAGTGGATTTTCGCCCAGTCGGAATTTCTTTTTACCTGGCTTGCATTTTTTGACGGAGTACTCACGAAAGCGTTGATCGCTGAATGCGTTGTCGAAAAGTCGGGTGTTGAAGACATGGAGTTTCCTTGTTGAGGATAATCAGATATCAGTTGTCATCGTTAAATCCGATCAAGTTGATGTCGCCGATCGCGACGTCAATTGTTCCCACGCCGTCATCGGACAATCGGAATGGAACGGTACATGTCAAACGGACAAAATTGGCTGCTGTATTTTGATAAGTAATCATTCGAGCCAAAGCTTTGACGGCGATGACGGTTGCGTTTTAATCAAGCGTAATATCCAGGGGTGTTACGACATTGTGGCCACCCGTATACCTGCCAAATACGGTCGCCCTCCACCGAAATTATCAGTGACATCGGAGTTGATTACGCCGATTTGGACCACGGTCGGTCCCCGGTCAACAATCGCCGATTGGTAATCATTTGTCCCATTGGAAGCGATCCAGACCGTGAATTCGCCACCGTCAAAGTCGGGCAAGTCTGTATCGCCAATGTTGAAAACCGGGCCTTCCCAACCGATGGTTTCCAGTTCATTTTCGTCCATGTTGATGTCAATCGGATAAGGCACAGCGCTATGCAAAAATCGTTCTTCAAGCTGCAGCGCATCAATATAGATGGCAGGAGTCAAGCTTTCTGGTTGGATGTTCACACGTCCCATCATGGAGACCAGTCTTACGAAGGAAGGGCGTACGGATCGGAGAAAGCTGGAATCAGATTCCAATCTTGCTTTCCGGTACCGGACAATATTACGGGGTCTCGCCTGAGAACTCACCTTAGTCCTCTAACTTTGCGCAGGCCCCGTCATTTTCTTCATCGAAAGAGAACAGCGCAAACTTGATCCGGTTACGTTGTTCTTGCCGGTTTAGGGGTGAACCCATTCCGTAGCAGGAGTTGCACCGAAATCGTCGACAATGTCGTGCAATTGTTTTGTAGCGGTCCTGATGAATGCGGGGATTCGGTTAATCAACCTTGGCTGGGCCAGGATCGCTCAAGTCATCGAGAAAAGGGTTTTGAATCGTCCTCCAGACGGAGAAATCTCAAAGTTCTTTCGGTCGGGCTCCAATATTGATATCCGAATGGCGAAAACTCCTCATCAAAAAAATCTGGAGTTTCATGAATTCAATTCTCTCAAACGCAGGAGACGAACGATGTCCGCACACGTGAAGCTGAAGACAGGCCTGTCCGCTGCATTTCTGATTTTGTCAGCAGGAGTCGGTTTTGCTCAGGAGTCGGCGAGTCAATCGAAAGCGGATGGAGAGTTTTATCGGGGGTACTACCTGCAGCACCGGATACGAAACTATGCCGAGGCGGTCCGGGCATACAAGGACTGCATCAAGCTGGGTCCTGGTTCGGAATTGCAAGCGGCAGTCGACGCTGAAATGGCAGAGCTTCAGGAAGAACTCGCCACGGCAGACTTCGCCCAAATCATGCCGAGCGACGCCATCGTGTACATGGAATTATCCAACCCCGCGGACCATCTCGAGAAAATTGCCGACCTCATGGGACTGACGGGAAAACAGCGTGATTCCCGTCGGGAAAAGGCATCATTACAGATTGAAAACGAGTTTGTCATTCCTTCGGATTTCCAGCTTAGCCCCGCGTTGCTGCGCGAAATCAAGAAAATTCGCGGCGCTGCGGTCGCCATTACCAACGTCCGCAACGACGGTCCCCCAATGGAAGGCATTTTGGCAATTCATGCAGGCGAATCGGACCTGATCAATGGTCTCCTCGAAACCGGTGTTCAGCTGGCGCCGGCGACTGAGACGATTGGTGGCTTCCCCGCGTTCAAGATTGATGGCCAGATCTGGATTGTCAAAACCAACCGGCTGCTAATTGTCGCCAGCCAGCAAGACCAGATCGAAAACGTCCTGCGTCGAATCGCTGATCAGGATGTTGATTCGCTGGCCCATCTTGAAAAATTCAAAATCGCTCGGGAAAAAAATAGAGGCGCGGCAGTGTTCGCTTTTGTGAATCCGCAAGTGGCGTTAAAGAGACTTGATCACATTGTCGATCGTGAATTTGCTATGGCCCGAATGGCAATTGACTTCGATCACATGGAACATGTCACCGCTGCATTGATGGCAACGGACGACGGCGTCCGGGCTCGATTGAATGTCAAGTTCGCCGAGGATCACAACAGTTTTGGTTATGGGCTGATTCGGACCGTTCCGTTAAGCCACAAAGCACTCAGGCATGTTCCTTCCGGTTCTGTTGCCGTAGTCGGAATGGGGCTTAATCCACAAATGCTGCTCGCCGCTCAAGCCGTGGGGACTCGTCAGCTAAGTGCGTTGGATATCGGTCGCGAACTTTTCGCCAATATCGAAGAAGTTGGGTTGTTCGTGCTGCCGTCATTGGCCCGGGAAAACGACGAAATTCCGGACGTCGGATTGGTTATTGCTTCGAGCGATATTCAAAAATCAACGCAGCTTTGGAATCAACTACTGACGCTTCCATCCCTGATGAATATTGAAGAAGGCCCCACCGCAGATGCAATATCGGTAAATGGTGTCGAGGCAAGGCAGTATACTTTTGCCGAGAAAGGCGTTCCTCAGCTCGTGGTCGCCAAGCTTGGCGATGATGCAATGGTGGCAGGAACGCGTGGTGCTGTTGAGGCGGCAATCAATTCCGGCAAAAGCAATGCAACCTTGGCCAACGATCATCGACTCGCTGCGCTGGTGGATTCGAATTCTGAATATACTTCAAAAGCCGCATTCCTGCATGCGGGACGGGCGCTGAAGCTGGCCGCAGCGATGGAAAAGGGTCGCGACTCTCAGGAGATGAACATGATCAGCGAATTGGTCCGGGACTTGGTCGTGACCCTGACGTTCAACGAGGCGCCGGCAGATTTCGAAATTCAAACAGATGTTACAGGATTGCCCAGGTTCGATGAGATTATCAAGACGCTGGCAGTATTCCAACCAGAAGATCGCCGACGGGAACGGGAGCCGACCGTAAATGTGCAGGAGAGTCCCAGCGATTATGCAAGAAATCAGAAACGCTCGCGCGATGTTGAATTGGATCAACGGTAGCGCCAAGTCGGTAGGCAAACCAGCCTCAAAGTTCCCTGTCCAGGGTCAATGAAGTTTTTGCAGTGAAAAAGCCGGCTACTTGTTCCCCGGTTTCGGGAAAGAGACTCATCCTCGACTGGCGTCGACAAGCTGGTAGCAATCTGGCCAATATAGATACTGGACAGAGTTATAGCGAATGTGCTCATTCGCACACTCATTTTTCAGGATTCCGTA
Organism: Planctomycetaceae bacterium; assembly: GCA_024642205.1. Classification (GTDB taxonomy): domain Bacteria; phylum Planctomycetota; class Planctomycetia; order Pirellulales; family Pirellulaceae; genus Mariniblastus. The sequence goes on from JAHEBQ010000067.1 coordinate 10,105, forward strand.
ACCTGAAATATGAAAATGATGGGCAACGGGATCGGGGCAGGAATACCTGAAGGTTTATGTCAATATTTTCATCGTTCCGAAGAATCCGCCCGATAATGACAATCTCGGTTTGATGCGGCACGCTGGTTGCATGAATTGGGGTATCCACAAATTCAACAGGGGTTTCAATTCAAAGCGAGATTGTCATGGAAAATTGTAGATGCAGAGCAAAATGGCGATTCTGTTCGTTTGTACCTTGCGCGATTTTTGCTTTTGTTGTTTGCCAATTTGGCACGGCTTCGAGTTTGACGATTTGCCAGGCGCAGGAAAATGGCACTTTGAAACAGCAGAAATCTGCCGAAGAATTGAGGCTGGAACATGCAAGACTGAACGTGCAATTGGCCGAGACCGAATTGAAGTTGGCAATTCAGGCAAATCAAGAATTGGAGGAGTCCATCCCGTCTTCCATCACTGGGGCCGAGCGGCAAAAAATTCTGAATATGAAGCGGATTTCCAAGGCGTCGATTGAGCGTCTCAAATCAAATGTTGCAATTAGTAAATCACAGCTCTCGATGGCTGAATCTCCGTCGACAGGTAATGCGGAAAAATTGCGAATTCGTTACGCGGAAGAAAAGATCAAGCTTGCGAAAATAAACCTTGATCTGATCAAGGCCGAAAAACTGCAGGGAAAAGGGATTCCCGATCTTCAGATCATTCGCGAAGACCTGAAATACAGGCTCGCGTTGATCCATCTTGAGCTGTTGGGCAACCCCGAAAACCTGCTCACCATTGTCGATAGTCTGCAAAGACAAGTCGATCAACTTAGGGAGGACATGATTGCCCAGGACCAAAGGCTGTCCGCTGTTGAAGATCAAGGAGCAATCATAGATCAATAGCGGTACTGATTTAAGCTTTCCAGTCACGGGTTTTGTACAAGATCGGTTTCAAATGAGTGAATGAGCGGAAGTTGTATTCCGATCGAGTGAGCCGTAAGCGTTAGCTTAGGGCAGGCATCAGGATTGAATCATGCCTTCATGTATGGGAGGCCTGAGGCCAGCGTATTCCGCTTGCAGCAAAACCTGACAGGTATTTTCGTTAAACGGGGCGGGACGTTCATCGGTGCATATCATCATTGAGCCCGGATCCAGTCGATCTCGATTGTTGCTCCAGGCTGTGAATCAAAATCGAGGCGCAGAGTTTCGATTTTGTCGGAACCTGAGGATTCTTGCTGTAGAATTACTTCCTTCAAAAGGGTGGATGAACTCAGTTTTTCCCTGGTCAACGTCGCACCGTTGACGGACCAGGTGAGTTCCGTTGGTCGGCTGCACCGTAACCGGATTTTCACTGTGCCGACATTTTTTGGTTTCAGGCCCAAACCGCCACGTTCAATGCTGCCCGTGCCTTCGATCAAATCAAAATCGAGGAACCCTTGCCGGCCAGCAATGTTGGTGACTTTGCCGCTCGATTTCCAGCCTTCGGTCTGCCATCCGCCACAATCAAATTCGAACTGGAGTTTTCCATCCTCCGGATCTCGGTCGTTATTGACTTCCCATTGGTCAGACAATCCATCGCCATCGGAGTCGGTTCGGATCGCTTCATATTCCGGGTTGACTCCCCTGCCCCATTTTTCGTTATCTGCCATCTCGAGTTCGATTTCTGGTTCATCGCCTTCGCCAGAATCCCCCTGGGCCAACCATCCATCCAACAAGCGACGGTGCCGAGCGACTTCGGCCGAGTACGCGGGATCGTTAATCAGGTTGTTGAGTTGAGCCGGATCGTCGACGACGTCGTAGAGTTCTTCGGCACGTCGCTCGCCGAAATAAATTTCAGCCAGTTTCGAATCGAGCGATCCGTCGGCATAGGATTCTCGCAAATCCTTGACGAAATCTTTGGGATCACGATATTGAGGTTGCAGCAGGACACGGTCAAGCATGTAGTTGCGGGTATAGCGAAAACGATCAGTACGGATACTTCGAATCCGGTCGATCGTGTGGTCGCATCGGTCGCGAGCGGTTGCCACGAATTCGCGCGGTACGATTTTTTCGCCGAACAGATTCTGCCCTTCCATCCATTTCGGCTGGGCTACGCCAGCCCACGCCAGCGTCGTTGCCGAAAGATCCAGCAAGGAAACAAGGTCTTCACGAACCGAAGGAGCTGGCACCCATGGATCGGGGCCGGTGATGATAAACGGTACGTGAGAACCACCTTCAGTCGGTTGCTGCTTGTGTCGGACCAGGTTATTGGCACCGTGGTCGGAAAAATAGACCACAATGGTCGAATCAAGCAGGCCGTCGGCTTTCAAGCGATCAAGAATCCCGGCGATAATTCCATCATCCATACGCGCCGAATCAAAATGCTCCGCGACGATCTCGCGGTAAAGAGCGTTTTGTGGATAGTCAGCCGGAATTGTGACCTTCGTCCGATCCGTCTTGTTTTTGAATTTGGTCGTATTGAGTTTACCGCCTTTGAGCTGGATTTGGCCGAAAAACGGTTTTCCATCCGGCCGAGCACGCCAAGGCGTTTTCGTCAACGGTTTGGGGATGCTCGCAAAGACTTTGGAGTGTTCAAAATTGTAATCCGTTTTGCCGACATTAAAGCAGAAGTAGCCGGCCTCGGTCATCAAGTCCGCAATCGTTTTCATTCCGTTCGGCAATGGCAGCACCGCTTTGCCTCGTCGTGAACGGTGTTCATGAGCGCCAAACCGGATTTGATTAGCTCCGGTAATGATTGCCGACCGGCAGATCGAACAAACTGGTGCGGGCACGAAGGCCCGGGAGAACCGCACGCCACCGGCTGCCATCGCGTCGATGGTCGGAGTCTGGCCTTGCTGGACTTCGTAGCCGTAACAACCCAACCAGGGAGAAAGATCCTCCTGGAACAGCCAGAGGATATTGGGCTGTTTTTTGTTGATGACGGTTTGTGCTTCAGCAGCGGTCGTCCACAACATGGCAGCGAAAACAAAGATTGTCAGTCCAAGATGTTTCACGTTTGCTTCTCCCCAGGCTATGGCAATATTCTATTTCGTCTGCTCGATCGTTGTTTTAGATTCAAGTCGCGACGCAGGCGGTGCGGTTTGTATGGCGGCTGGAACCACGTTGAAAATAACTGGATTTGTTCATACTGATGAGATGTCAACATTTGCGGACTGGCGCGCCATTGAATCACGTAATTGTCTCACTCCGGGGCATTCTTTGTCGAGTCCCCGCCCGGACCCCCGCCTTGGCCCGCTTCCGCAACTGCGGGTTGCCGATTCATGTCAACCGGCGAGGTCGTTTCCGCCAAATTGATATCGAGTTTTGTCAAGTTTGCTTTGGCGTCGAATACTCCGTTTCCGCAAGCCATTTTCGACCATGCCATTTTGCCAATGTTATGGAGTCCATTGAGAACTCCGGCATCGAGTTGTTGGTAGCGCAATGGTGCCGAACGAGTTGACCAAAAGTTGGTTTGGGCGAACCTCATGCCGAGAAGCAACCGACGCTTGTTGGTCGGATACTTGCATGATCGATACGAAAATCCATTTTGACAAAACCAGGAAAACGAGCATCGAGTCGCATGTACCGATCAGGGTCCAGACCAGTACGCACATGATCAACAGGATGTCTCGGATTAACTGGTGCCATTGTTTTCGGGTGGCGATCGATGACGCCAACGCACTACTCAGAACAAACATAGTCCAGGAGGCAACGAAAAACGTAACCGTGTTGAACCCGTTTTAACTCCTTTGCCGGCCTGCCGTCCGCGATCGGATGGCAACCGTACTCCCGCTCACCGGCTAAGGGTTGTGACCATGTCCGCCCTCAAACATTTTGTGTTTGGGGTTTGCGTTCGAAAGGACATAAGCAATCAAGTCAATGATTTCCTCTCGCGACAACTTGTCGAGCATTCCCTCTGGCATTTGAGACAGATTGGATTTCTTTCGACCGTCAATTTCGTCCTTCTTGATTACCGTCAATTGGTCTTTGGCCAATGGATCAATCACAATTTTGACCACATCGTCGTTTTCTTCCATGATCATGCCGGAGATCGTTGCACCCGTGTCCAGTACAAATATGTTTGATGCGAACTTGTCATCAATGTCCTTGGACGGTTCGATGATCGAACGAAGAACATGGGCGGCGGTTCGTTTTTCGTCGGTCAGTTGTGATAGATCCGGCCCGAAGTTCTGTCCTTCGCCACCAAACTGATGACAGGCAACGCAGTTGGCGGCCTTGAACGAAGCTTTACCGACTTCGTGCGAGCGTCCCATGATCATGTTCAAGTCATCGATCAGGTCATCATAGGTCCATTGTTGACCCCGTGTGTTAAGTCGCAACAGCTCATCTTCAATCGGTAAATCCAGGGCCGCGAGATATTCACTGGGAGCAGAGATGAATTCTCCGAAACTCGGAACGACGTAAAGCGCACCGTGCATCCGACGCCAGTGGCCAGGGTAAGTGCAAACATAGGGGTAAACGCCGGGTTGGGTCGGGGCTTCAAAACTGATCGCTTCTTCATCGCCGGGTTGCAAAAGCTTGCTGCTGACCAAAATCTTGTTGGACTTTGGAATGTAATGTCGCGCGATCGCGTCCGCGTCCCGGCCGGTTGCTTCCGCCAACTCACCGACTTCGGCCAATGCTCCCGGAACCGTAACTGCGAAATTATGGGGCATCGAATCGGTATTGGAAAACCTGAATTCGACCGGCTTGCCGGCTTCGACAACAATCATCTCTTTGTCATAAATCATTCGGTGAGGAACGGTTCCAATGGCGATCACGCGGACGTCGAGATTCATTAGCTGTCCTTCGATATCGTTTTGATCCGGTTTGGGTAGCTTCCTGCTAAGCGCACGGGCAAAATTGATCGCGTCGACGGCCGATTCAGATGTCCTTCGGCTGGCGGGCAACGTACTGAGGTAGGCGACAATGTTATTGACCAGGGGCTTGATTTCCGTCGTGTTCCAATGCGTATCAGAAATGGACTTCAGTGCCGCGATCGCCGCTGGCTGGTATTTCCCGGCCGCAACCAGCGTACAGAGCGCGTTGAACTTTTCCGCGTCGCGCCCCGGAATCGAGGTCAATGCCCGGATGGCGACCTCGTGCAGTGTTTCGCCGCCGCCGACATACAATCGTCCCGCAGGGATTTCTTCCTGTTCGAAACCTGGACCTTTCCATCCGACGATCAATCCGTCACCACCACCGGAGTCAAAATAGTTGACGCGAATCGGATGCATTCCGGCATTGAGTTGAATATTACCGGATTGGGTCACCATCCCGTGCGGGCCATCGTTGTTCACGACTTCCTGATCGTCGATGTAAAGCCGGGAGCCATCGTCTGAAGTTGTAAAGAAGGTGTAGTTGCCGGTTTTCGGGATTTCAATGAACGCCTTGAATATGTTGGTGAACCCGTCACGGGATTGACCCGGCGGAATCGAGATTTCAAACTTTGCGACGTCGTTCGAAAAGGCGGGTTGCCGCGTATCCAGTGTCTGGTTTGTCGCGTCGGCACCGTTTGGAAACAGGTATGCCGCCGTCACGCCATTTTTCATTGCACCGGATACCGATTCCGACTCAAAACTCGCGGGCAGTTCAAAAATAAGCGGCTTTACTTTGTCAAACAAAGCTCCGCGCGCCGCGGCGTTCACGGTCGGGACTGCATCAAGAAAATCTCGCAGCCGATCCTTGGACTTGGTCGCTGCCAGAAACGCATCGCCCGGCCCGGAGGCAGCAACCCAGGCAGCATATCCCAGCCGCTTGACATCGGGAGTGGCTCCGTTGACCGCCAGGTTTTCCACCTCCGCTTGAATTGCCTTGAGCATTTCAATTGGCTGAGCGGCCAGCAACTGGCCCAGGCCAACAATATTGCCGCCTTTCCGCGTTTGCTCGTCTTCGATCAAATCGACGATCAACTTGGACGACGGAACGCCGGTCTTGGCGGCCAATCCGTCAACCGCGTTTTGCAGTTGATCCAGGCTCGCGTCTGTTCTCGACAGAATTGCCCGGTAAACATTCTCGTTGGGTTCCAGTCGAACCAGATCGTTGGCTGTCCCGGTCGCGAGAACGTAGGCATTGGCGGCAGGTGAAAGTTCCTTGCCGGTCGCCAGCATTTGCTTGATCATGGAATCGATGTCGAGCTGCGATTTCGCATATTTGAGAACCGTTTCCATTTCGGGATCAAGCGCCATGGTATTGGCGGCAAACACCGCTTCAGCACCGGTCAGTCCACCGAGGTCAACGGCAGATTTGACTGCTTCCGCGCGAACGAGTGCAGATTCGTCGCGGGCCGCACTCATCAACGTCTTTTCCCAGTCGGTGACACGTCCGGCCCAATGCCCCAGGGTTCGGATGGCCGCAGCGCGAACACGCGGTTCTTTCGCGGTCACGACCCGCTTCAAAAGCTCCAGGTTCGGTACGCGGTGTTCTTCAAAAACCCACAGACACTCGAGCAGCGCCTGGGCTTCGTCTTTTTCCGGGTTGTCGTTGGCAGGATTGAGCGTTGCGGCGAAAGCACCAAGCTCAGCGACAACATCGGAGGTTTCCCGACCGCTGAGTTCAAGTCGGGCGCGATAACGCGTGCCGTTTTCATGGGCAAAGAAGTTCCGGCAAACCTCGGCAATCGGTTTACCTTTCATTTTTGCCGGCTTGACCAGCGGACGACCTTCGTAAGTGACCCGGTAAACTCGACCGTGCAAGTGGTCGCGATTGGGATCGCGC
>JAHEBQ010000067.1:16782-17962 GCA_024642205.1 Planctomycetaceae bacterium
ATGACCAATCAACGCGTTGTGCCAATCGGCAATGTATAGGGCTCCATCCCCGCCAACTTCCATGTCACTCGGTCGAAAGTTGGGATCGTCCGAATACAGGATCGGTTCAATTTCGGTGGCAGTGATATCGGCACCGTTGTACGAAATCGTATGCTGCAAAACCCCCAGAAATCCGATGGCATTGCTGATCAGGAAATTGCCGTCGATCCCGGGCGGAAAATGACTGCTGGAGAGAATTCCATTGGAAGGCACCGGTCGGACACGTTTCTGGAACCACTGTTTGTTCCCGACGCCCTTTCCGATGTTGATGTAGCTGCCGGTCCCACCTGTTCCATCATTGGCGAATTGGTATCCCCATTTGTCGATCACGTCGCCGTGCGGATTGGGACCGATCGGAAAATGAAATTCGAATTCAAACGTCCGCGGGTTGAAGCGATGCACGCCCGAACTTCCCGATCGAAAAGTCTTGGTTGGAGTTTCAAAGTTCGCGACATTGAAGATCCCGCGGGAGTAGTAAAGCCAACCATCGGGACCGACCAGAAGCGCATTGGCCGAGTGGTGGGTGTCGGCGCTGGAAATTCCCTGAAGCATTCTGATCTTCACGTCGGCTTTGTCGTCACCATTGGTGTCTTTCAGGAACCAGATTTCAGGAGGTGCCGCGACCAGAACGCCACCGCCCCAGAATTCGAACCCGGTAACCGTATTAAGTTCGTCCGCGAACACCTTGCAGTCGTCGGCCACGCCGTCGCCGTTTTCATCAGGCAGGATCAGAAGACAGTCTCGCCGAGGCTGGCTCGGATTCCAATGGGGATAAGATTCCCAGGCTGCCACCCACAACCGACTGTCCGTGTCGACCGACATTTGAACAGGGTTGATCAACCGTGGAAACATTTCCTCCGAGGCAAACAGGTTGACTTTCATTTTGTTATGAACGGTCATCTTGGAAATGGCTTCCTTTCCACCAAGATAGGGCCACGCTCCCCCTTCCAGCGGGCCTTCTTTATTGGGTCGAACGGAAAGACCGGGGGGAAGGTTGTCATCAGTGACGACCAGATCGCCTCCCCTGGCGACGGCCCAGACACGGGCATCGCGATTGGCAGTCATGACATCGAACATCTCCATTTCACGCATCATGACGTCGGCGTTCGACTGGTCGAACCAGGCCAACTTTGATCGGCCA
>JAHEBQ010000067.1:17972-35163 GCA_024642205.1 Planctomycetaceae bacterium
TGCGACGTTGCCGGGAAACAACTTGGGAATGATGGCCTGGGCCAGGACCTTGTTGCCCTCATCGGTCAAATGGATCCCGTTCATCGTCAACGGCTGCGCCGCACGCTGGTAAAGTGCAGCAGAAGTATCGAACAGGTCAACGTACAGGACGTTCTTGGATTCGCAAATCCGTTTCATGGATTCACTGTAAAGCTTAAGTTTCTCATTGTTCTCGGAGCCATCCGGCAGATTCGGTGACTTGAGGTTTTCGTGAGCGATGGGCGAAAAGAAAACCAGGCGGGGGGCCGTTTTGCCGTTGTATTTTTGCGACTGCATTTCGTCAATCAAGTCGGATAACTCCGACTCAAACTGATCCAGTCCCGCGGGTCCGCGTAAGGCCTCGTTGTAACCAAAAAAGCAGAAAATCACGTCGGCCTGGCATTTGGTCAACCATTGGTCGGGGTCACCAAAATTCGCCGAGCGCGGTCGGGTCTTGACTTCGTCCGCCGCAAATCCAAGATCCCGAAACGTGAGGTCCAGTTCCGGATGGAGCGCCGTAATATAGGTTTCCAGCCAGGGATAATGCTGCATCCTGTCCGCGAGCGTATTTCCGATATAGCAAACGTGATCGCCAGGCTTGAGTTCCAGTCCGGTCTGAGCATGTGATGCTGGCGGCCGTAAGCAAAACATCACCAACAACAACATGCTAAAACAAAACACGGAACGCGTTTTGCATTTGATTGACGACGATCTCATCTCTGGCTACCTGTTAAACGTGTTTGGATAATACAGACAGAGTTTAATCCAAATCGAAGATCAATGCAGCCAGACACGTGCCGCGGCAAATTCAGAAAAAATGCTGGCCAATCTTCGGGGTCTGGTGGGCGATAGCCTGCTTTGTCAAGAAATGACTGGCATTCACGCCCGTAGTTCAAGGCACGCGATCGCGGATGATCGTCGGTGAGTGGTCACAGCGCCGTCCCAGCCAACGGTCATCGCATTCAGGTTCCAGGCATTTCCCAAAGCAATCGATAAGGCCTACCGCTGGGACGCGAAATGAAGCTCGGACAGGTAGTCTTTCAACTCCTTCATGGGGCGCGATATTGCGACCCGTCCGGAGCGGACGAATTCCAGGATTCCGTAGGGTTCAAGCTCGACAAACAGCTGGTGGGTGGCCTCGCGGCGACCTGTTTTTTGAATGACCGCAAATTCCGCTTCGACGCTCAGAATCCGCGCATGGTGCCGGTCGACGACCTCCAACGCAGGACTGCCTTCCTGCATGGCTTCTGCCCGCACTTTATAAAGTGCGATTTCGCGGTGGATGATATCGGCGTTTCGGTACCAGAACGCCTTTTGGATGTCGATTTGTTTTTCCAGAGCATGAACCAACTTGATGGCTTCATCTTCCGTGATTTCGACGACGATGGTGTACCGGTGGATACCCGGGATTTCGCTTTCGGATACCGTCAAACTCTCGATGTTGATCTTGCGGCGGGTAAAACTGGTGGTAACGCGATGCAAAAGTCCCGCTTTGTTTTCACTGAAGACAGCGATGGTGATTTGTTGTGGCATTGAATTGGCGATTTATAATAGGACGGAGAATTCGAAACGAAGGTTGGCTGGTTGAGCATCATTCCAGGCGAATATCTGCGACGGCTGCACCCGCCGGCACCATTGGAAACACGTTGTTTTCCTTCCCCACCATGACTTCCAGGAAGTATGGCCCTTCGTGCTCCAGCATCTGTTTGACCGCAGCATCAAGTTCGTCTCGCTGGTCGATTTTGTTGGCCGTAATTTTGTACGCCTGCGCAATCAGCTGGAAATCCGGGTTGATCATTTCCGTGGCGGAATAGCGTTTGTCAAAAAACAACTGTTGCCACTGTCGGACCATGCCCAGAAATTCGTTGTTGAGGAGCAGGATCTTCACATGGACGTCGGTCTGGAGGATGACACCGAACTCCTCGATCGTCATCTGGATTCCGCCGTCACCCACCACGGCAACGACCTGCCGTTGGGGCGCACCCAGTTTTGCACCAATCGCTGCCGGCACGCCGAAACCCATGGTTCCCAGTCCGCCCGAAGTGATGTTGCTTTTTGATTGTTTGAAATCGGAATACCGGCATGCCACCATTTGATGTTGACCGACATCCGTCACAATGATGGCTTCGCCGTTGGTATGCTTGTTGAGATTCTTGATGACTTCGCCCATCGTCATCATTCCTGTCGTGGGCTCGCATTCATTCCTGATGACTTTTTCGTATTCTTTGGCATCGCAATCTCTGAATGCCTGACGCCATTGCTCGTGCTGGTTTGCGTTGACCATCGGCGTCAGAAGGTTCAAGACTTCCTTGGCGTCGCCCAAAACGGCCACTTCGGTCTTTACATTTTTGTCAATCTCCGCCCGATCAATCTCGACGTGAATGACCTTGGCCTGCTTGGCAAACTTTTCCAGATTGCCCGTCACTCGATCATCGAACCGCATGCCGATGGCAATCATCACGTCGCACTCGTTGATCATCACGTTGGGGCCGTAGTTGCCGTGCATCCCGAGCATACCGACATTCAGCGGATGATCAGTGTCCATCGCCGATAGACCCATGATGGTCCAGGCGGCAGGAATTCCGGTTTTTTCAACGAATGCTTTCAGCTCCCGTTCGGCTTCCGAGAGTATCACACCTTGACCGAACAAAACGTAAGGTTTCTTGGCGTTATTGATCAAGTCAGCCGCTTCCTGAACCCGTTCAAGATCAACTACAGGACGGGGAACATAGCTTTTTACCCGGTCGCATTTCTCGTAGGAGAAATCAAGTTCGCCGAACTGCGCATTCTTGGTGATGTCAATCAAAACGGGTCCCGGACGGCCTGATTTGGCCACAAAGAACGCTTTGGCAAACACAGAGGGTATTTCTTCCGGGCTTGTGATCTGGAAACTCCATTTTGTGACCGGAATTGAGATACCCATGACGTCGGTTTCCTGAAACGCGTCGGAACCGAGCAGGTGTTTCGGAACTTGTCCGGTAATGCAGACGATTGGAGTCGAGTCGATCATTGCGTCAGCAATGCCGGTGATGAGGTTGGTGGCGCCTGGCCCCGAGGTCGCAATACAAGCTCCCACTCGTCCCGATGCCCGCGCGTATCCTTGCGCCGCATGTGTTGCCCCTTGCTCGTGGCGCACCAAAACATGATGAATTTCCTCGCGATACTTGTACAATTCATCGTAGACCGGCATGATCGCACCACCCGGGTAGCCGAAAATCAAGTCGACTCCTTCCGCGAGCAGGCATCGAACCACGGCTTCAGAGCCAGTGATGCGCTCAGTTGTTACTGTTGAATTTTCCGTTTTTGGTTCGGTTGATGTAGACATGGGTCGCCAAAGGGTCCGTAATTTAGCATTCAGAGGAAATTTGATTATAGGAATGGATGCCGTTTTCTCGCATAACAATTCGGATTTCGTCCAAAATCAAAGGTTCGCGATTCCAGGGGCCGTTTTTCTCAGGTTTGGCGAGAGGTCGGCCCTTAATCCAAGTTTGGGGTAGTCTAGGTCGACAAAGCGCACTGACAGGCAATCGTCGATTTGCGCGATTAAGGAACCGACTTAAAAAAAAAGTGAAAAAAGTTGGTGAGAGTTGGCTTACTGGAACCGTGACTTTTACTGAACCTTGTGTGTGTTCGTCAGGTTTTTTCGCCAGTTTGCCGCGTCAATCCGTACTTGCCTTGGGTCGAATGTCGCATTATCCGTCCGACTGCTTTCTCGTGAGTGCCACGAGAGAAGGCTCTGGCTGTTCGCCCAGGCGAGATCGCTTTCAGCGCCGGCAGCGTGAATTTGGTACAAATCGGCCTCGCAGTATTTCAACAACCTGCATCGTTGATCGGCCGGATTGAAAGCGGAAATTTCGCACTGCTGGAACATCCGCGAAATAAACGTATCGGTTAAAAGACCACACGCGAAGTTCGTTCAACGGGTCATTCCTGTTTTTTTGACTCTGTTTCGCGGTTGCAGCGGTCCATGTTTGCCTGTCGTGTTCAGGCACGAGCGGGTGTAGGCCACTGAGGTAGACAAAAAACAGGAATCGGTTCTAGACGCAATGCTCTGTCTTCAATACTATGTAATACATAACAACAAGTCAGTGCGTTTCTTCCTTGGGGAATCCGATGAAACTGGAACGGGAAATGATGCGGGGAGCGGGGCCGACTGCCGTCATGCAACTGCTTTTGAATGGCGAAATGTACGGCTATGAAATCGTGGAGGCTCTGTCCAGCAGATCCGATGGGGTCTTTGAATTGGGCCAGTCGACTCTCTATCCAATGCTCTACAATTTGGAGAGCAAGGGAATCGTTTCTTCCAAGGAAAAAGAAGGGCCAAACGGTCGGAGGCGGCGATACTATCGCTTGACTGTCAAAGGGAAAAAGAAACTCGACACGGATCGAGAGCAATGGACTGCTGTCATCAAGGGACTCGGTGCGCTAGGTGTTACACGTGGCACCGCGAACCCGGGTCTTGCGATGGAAGGGGGTGCCTGTTGAGTAATGCAGCCAATCCCGTCAGCTCTGATTCACTGCTGACGCCGTGCAGGTCATTTTTTTCGCATTCATTTTCCAAACATTGGAAACTGGATATCCAGCGATCGGGTTTGCCGGAAGAAGTTCAAAACCTGATTGAAACCGTCGTCGTCAAGTCACGACTGTTGCGATTTGAAAAAGCTGAGATCGCGACAGAGTTGATTTCACACTTTCAGGACGGCGAGACACACGGGCGGAGCCATGAGCAATTGATGAACGATTTTGGTGATCCCGCCATTATCGCGTCCCTGTTTCGAAGTGCAAAGATGAGGAATCGACCGATGTTTATGAAGACTTTCAAAGGACTTGTAATTGGACTTGGCGTGATGACGGCAGCCTACCTTTCGGTGTTGGCCATTTTTCACCTGGGGCAACCGAATCCGAGGATTGACTACCTGGTCAAACTGAACGGTGAGATCGCCGAGATCGACGATTCCCAGAAAGCCTGGTTGCTTTACCGCCCGGTTTGGACGAAGTATGGATTATCGGAAGGTGGAGATTGCCAGTTTGACGATTTGTTTGCGAATGACGAGTCAGGGACCGGACAGCGTCTGGCGAAGCCGACCGACGCAAGCTGGCCCCAAGCCGTCGCCCAACTGAAAGAATACAGAGAACTTTTGGACGTGTTTCGCGTCGGTGCCAAACTTCCGTCCCTGGGACTTCAACTGCAAGCTGACCGCAACAACTATTCCGACGAGGATTTCGCGGCCCTGTTTCCGGGACAGGACAAGACTTCCAAACCAATGGGTTGGGTCGTGGACGAAAAGGCTGAGGAACTGCTGCGCGACTCTTTGCTAAATATATCCTTGCCCCATATTCAATCTTTCCGTAAAGTCGCCCGTGCGTTGCATGTCGACACTAGATTGGCGGTAGAACGAGGCGACTCCGACCGAGCCGTTGAAAACATTGAAACCGTATTTGGAATGGCGAATCAAGCCGCTGAGCCACATTATCTCGTCTGTGGGCTGGTCGGGATGGCGGTTGCAGGCATTGGATTTGAGCAACTGGAAGAGGTGATTACGGCAGACCCTGATTTCTTTACAGAACCTCAGCTCGCTCAACTTCAAGCGGCGATTGAGCGGATGCCGATTCGTTCCTGGATCGATTTCGAAGGTGAACGAGCCATGATCAAGGATGTTATTCAGCGATGCTACACGGACAATGGCAAGGGCGACGGTCGAATGACCGCTAGTGGTGTGGATTTGTTGGCGTCGGCTTCGGTATGGATGCTTGCCAACTCGCCCAGAGTTGAAGATGACGTAGACGGCGTTGCGTATGCAGCCCGAAAATTCATGGCACCAGCGGCACTTTTCATGTGTGCTTCGCGTAAAGAAGTGAACGAAAAGACAGACGAATTAATCGACAGATGCATGGTCGATGCGCAATTGCCATACTGGCAGTGGAGTGACCCCGAGGGATTTCAACGAGAAACAGATGCGTTTCTCGAGGAAAACAGGATTCGACACGCATTGTTGGCCATGATGCTTCCTGCCCACACACAAATCCTCAACGCCTTGAATCGCACGATTGGCCGGCAGGAGGGAGTCATCGCTGCACTCGCGATCCACCGGTATTACAAGACGATGGGTCACTGGCCCAGTGAGGTCGCCCAGGTTTCACCGGAATACGTAAATGAGTTTCCACAGGACCAAGTCGATGGTTCGCTGCTTAAGTTCAAGTGCATCGATGATCAGCTGATGGTGTATAGCGTCGGTCGCGACTATGACGACGACGGAGGAGTCGATCACGGTTGGATGACCCATGGCAGGCGGGTTCCACATGGACGCGCCCAGTTTACTTTCGGACCCAGGTCAAACGAATTTGAGGGTGACTGGATCTTGTGGCCTCAAAACGTAAGTCCGACTGACGAAACTGCCGAGAAATAGCGGATGTCATATTCTGACGTTTATCGAGTCAACGGGTGCCGGGTTGGCGTCGTAAATGTGCCGAAGGCGACAGAAGACGTTCCGGTCCATTGGCCGATCGCGTTCCGGCACAGATCGCAACCTTTCGAGAGCCATTGCCGTGAAGGGTCGGTTGCCAGGCATCGCAAACTCAACTGTCTGGCGGCGTAAAACCGTATTGGCAGGCTCAGTCAGGACAATTTGACTTGACGACAGGCGCCAGACCTTAATTCGTTTTTGGGAGGACGTGGGTCCCGCCGAGACTTGTTATCTGTGTAGCCAGGTTTCTTAGACAGGAGCCTCAACTTCCCAATTAGGGAATCGAGGCGGGAGCCGCGTCAAGATTTGATTTTTGGGTAATCGACGAGCACACGAGTCCTTTTGTTCCAGCAATCGCCAGGACTCGGATCCTCGTCCACCGGAAACAGTCCTTGTGCTTCGCCGTGACGGAACGCCACGTCAGCCGGCGGTGGCTCCGTCGAAAGCGACACCCGGCAAAATCAGCGAGGCGTCTACCAACTGGTTTCCTCCTCGACATTGGCAGGTCCAATCTTTTCCCTGACGGAATCCAGCAGTTGCCTGGTGTCGTGCAGCTGTCCGGCTCGCACTACCTGCTGGACGTTACGAGTATTGCGAATATTGTTGAGCGGATCGCCCTGAATGATGACGAGGTCAGCGAACTTTCCCGGCTCGATCGAGCCATGATCTTGATCAATCTTCAACGCCCGAGCTCCGTTGATCGTGGCAATTTTGATTGCTTCGGAAGCTGGAATGCCGTTACGGACCAGTGCATCAAGCTCGCGATGAACGCCGAAACCGGGGAGGTGTTTGCCATTGCTGACGTGGTCGGTACCCAGCGTGATGATTCCGCCCGCGCGAAAAAAGTCCCCGATAGTCTTCTGCTTGGCCCGGTAGATCCGCTGGTAGATTTCCATCCCTTTCGCTGGTTTTGCGTTCCTGGCCAATTTCTGCATGTGCGGCGTGAACAGATTGTTTTCGTCGAACCAATACTCGTATTCTTCGTGTGTTTCCGGAGTCGTTTCGCCAAGGTAGCCGTAAGCCGTTAATGTCGCATCAAAGACCGTTTTGTGATCGACGAAGTGTTGTACGATTTTCTTGAACTGCGGAGTTCCCGATTGGATGTTTTGCAACGAGGCGTATGCCGATTGTGAATCAGGCATCGCGTCGCCACCAAGAAAATGCTCGATTCGATCGATGCCCATCGTGATCGCATCGCGCGGGTTGACACTGTTTCGAAAGCCTGAGTCGAGATGACCGGTCACGGTCAATCCATGTTGGTGAGCTTGATCGATTAAAACCCGTAGCGAATCGGGATCGATCGATTTTGCCTTGAAGCCACCGACACCCCGCTTGGCCCAAAAATCGACTTCGTCGCGGATTTCCTGCTCCGGTTTTTCGCCGCGCCAACCGGGACGCGCTCGACCAAAATAGGGACCGCTGTTTATCAATCTGGGGCCAATTTGCTCTCCGGATTCAATGCGTTTCCTCAGGTTGTACATCCCTTCGGGATCAAATTCGCCACAGGAGAAAGTCACCGTGACCCCGTTGGCCAGGTAAACGATGGGCATGTATTGGAACTCTTCCCGCCGTTTGCTGACAAGGCGAACGTTGTAGTGAGCATGGCAATCGATCAGGCCCGGAAGGATGTACTGCGTGTCATCAAGCTCAATGGTCCGCCGGGCCTTGAATCGTGTCGGGTCAACTCCAATATGGGTGATTCTCGCGTTCTGAATGGTGATCCCGGAATTGGGCACGAATTCGCCGGTTTCGGTTTGAAATACGAAGCCGCCGGAAATCAGGGTATCCGCCGTCGATTGGGCGCTGACCAACGTCGCAAATAAAAGCAGCAACAGCGCGGAAAGGCATGGTTTCATCGTTTCGATCATCCGATTGAGGGTTGACTTGGGCATTGAAGCATGGACCTTTGAGAGATTGTGTCAGGATTGGAAACAAATTCAATTGTTTGACCGACAGAATTAGAGGGCCTGCGGTCATCGGTGGGGCTTCCGATCCGGTTGGTGGTTTCCTGCACCAACGTCGATATACTGACGGATGGGATTCGCGATGTTGGCGGATTTGATTGTCGATGAAAATATCAAGGCTTTGAAAACGACTGTTGATCGGTAAAGGACCAGAGGATGAGTAAAACTGTAAACGTGGCGATGATTGGTCTGGGGTTTGGCGCCGAGTTTATTCCGATTTATCAACACCATCCCAATACAAACGTCATTGGGATTTGTCGTCGAAATGAAACGGCCCTGAACAAAACCGGGGATCAATTTGGCATCGAGAGACGATTTACGGATTACGATCAGGTTCTGGCCGATCCCGATGTGGATTTTGTTCATATTAACAGTCCGATCAATGATCACGCCTGGATGTCACTCAAAGCACTGGACGCTGGTAAACACGTGATGTGTACAGTTCCGATGGCCACGACCATTGACGAATGTCGGCAGATCGTCGAAAAAGTCCAACAGACGGGACTCAAGTACATGATGGCTGAGACGGTCGTGTACAGTCGGGAATACCTGTATATCAAACAGATGTACGAATCCGGTGCGCTGGGAAAAATTCAGCACTTGGCCGCTTCCCATCCCCAGGACATGGATGGCTGGCCCGAGTACTGGGAACGTATGATTCCGATGCACTACGCAACGCATGTTGTCAGTCCCTGTCTTGGCCTGGTCAATGGACTGGCCGAATATGTCAGCTGTTTCGGTTCGGGTACGGTTCGTGACGACATCGCCGCAAAGTCAGGCAACCGATTCGCTGTAGAAACCTGCCACATCAAGATCAAGGATTCGGATCTGGTGGCGCACATCTGGCGATGCCTCTACGACGTTGCGCGTCAGTATCGGGAGAGCTTTGACGTTTACGGTACGAAAAAGAGTTTTGAGTGGACGTTGATCGAGAACGAACCGCATGTGATTCATACGGCTAAAAAGCCGGAACACGAGATTCCGGAAAAGATAGAAGTTCCGGATTTCGCGGCTTTACTTCCACCCGAGATCCGGAAATTCACGCTACCCCAGGAAATCCATGATGCCGATCATTTGTCGTTTATTCAGGGTGGCGGGCATGGAGGGTCACACCCACACCTGGTCAACGAGTTCGTCAACTCGCTTCTGGAAAATCGCGATCCAAGACCTAACGCGGTGACCAGTGCGAACTGGACTTGCGTTGGCATTTGTGCGCACCAGTCGGCCAACCAGGGTGGTGAAATCGTGCGGCTGCCGGAGTTTACTTTGCAATAGTTGAGTGTGGCCGTCCGACGAACTACGTTGCGAGAACCCGATCCTGTGTTTTTGGAGTTGGCTCATGCGTTGTGAAGTTGTTTTCGTGTTCCTGGTGACTTTTCTTGTTTCGACGGGACTCAAGGCCCAGGACGATGGCGGGGACTTTGTTTCGATTTTTGATGGCCAGACGATTGCGGGTTGGCACAATCCGTACGATTGGGGTGACGTCTCAGTCAAAGACGGTGAGATTCATCTTGTCGCGCAGAAGAAGTTTTTTCTGATGACCGACAGAGTTTTTGGAGACTATGTCTTCGAAGGAGAGATGCATCTGCCGGAAGGGCCTGCCAACTCGGGGTTCATGGTTCGGGGACAGGAAGAAAAGAACCGGGTGTACGGGTACCAGTGTGAGGTCGATCCTTCCGATCGGAAGTGGTCCGGCGGACTTTATGATGAAGGACGACGACAATGGCTCAATCCGCTAACTGACCAGCCGGAAGCACAGGCTGCGCTCCAGAAAGCAGATTGGAACAAATATCGAGTTGTTTGTGAGGGCGACCATTTACAGTTCTGGGTCAATGGGATTCAAACCACCGATTACTATGACCCGGTCGATTTGACCGGCCGAATCGGAATTCAGCACCACGGCGAAAAGGATCAGCTGTATCGGTTTCGCAACCTGAGGGTTATTGATCGCGGGCGGCACGTCTGGAAGCCAATTTTTGATGGCTCGACGATGGAAGGTTGGAAATCAACCGGGGGTGGAAAATGGGAGCTGGTCGATGGCGTATTGGTCGGGACAAGCGCGAAGTCTGAGCCCCAGCATGGGTTATTTGTGAGCGATGAGTCCTACGGCGATTTCACGGCGAAGATTACCTTTCGCTTGACCGAAGGTAACAGCGGATTCTATTTCCGGAGCGAGCCAAATGAATCGGGAGTGGGGATTGCCGGTATCCAGGCGGAGCTGGAAAATTCCGAAATGATTGGCGGACTTTACGAAACCGGTGGGCGAGCGTGGATTGTCAAACCCCTGCATTATTTCACCACTTTTTCGGGAGACCGCCAGGCTGGCCGCAAAAAACAATGGGAGAACGCGCACCAGGCAGGAAAGTGGTCAACGTTGGTTGTATCCGCCCATGGCGATCGAATCGTGACTCACGTGGGAGATATCCTCGCTTGCGACATCGTCGATCCCACCGGTCGAAAAGAAGGCAAGTTGGCGGTACAGCTTCATGGTGGGCAAGAGATGAAGATTGAAGTGAAGTCGATCGAGATGTTGCAAAAGGACGGATATTAGACGGATATGAGACGTAAACGTGGTAATGCTTTGGTACTGAATGGGGGGAAACTCTGCCGAGCGGCACCGTTGCGAGTTTCGAAATATGGAAACAAGGGTTGCCGCAATAAAAAATCGGACTTCATGAGAATGGCATCCTTCAAATCGCTGTTTCTTTTGCTGCTCACCGTGGTCGTAACGGGATGCGGTTCCTCCGAATCGAAATCAAGCCACACACATCTCTGGACGGCCGGAAAGCAACAGCATGTCTGGTCCTATGAACGCGTAGTAACCTCGGTTGTCGAGGGAGGAATAGAGACGGAACCCCAGTCGTTTTTGAAGCGGGAGATCCAGCCGGGGGAAACTTTGACTTTCGATGGCGGTGCGATCGTGCATTACGATGGTGCCGGGCTGCGCGTTGGAAAACAGCTGATCAAGGCAGCCAATGTGCATGTGGAACGCAATGGCAGGGTTCATTTGAACGCATTCATACGCGGGACGGAATAGCGGAATTTTGCCGCGGCGAGATTTCTCCGGCAGGGTAGCGCCGGGACCTGAATCACGAACGAAAAGGACACCACGACCCATGAGACGATTCAATTTTCGCCCACTGCTGGTACTCGCGGCGAGTTTGCTTTGCGTGAATCCGTCGGCGGTTCTGGCGGCGGATGACAAGCCGAACGTGATCTTCATACTGGCGGATGATCTCGGCTGGGGCGATCTTGGTGTGCTTCATCAAAACAAATCGACGCACGCCAGAAAGCACAAAACGCCAAACCTGGACCAGATGGCGGAGGAGGGAATCCAGATGCCGTCTCACTATTGTCCAGCCCCGGTCTGCGCGCCCAGTCGCGCATCGTTGTTGATGGGGGTTCATCAAGGGCACGCGACGGTTCGGAACAACCAATTCGACAAAGCACTCAATGACAATCATACGCTGGCGACCGTCATGAAAACGGCCGGTTACCGCACTGCCCTGATCGGCAAGTATGGATTGCAGGGCGAAGGAAAGAATCCGACGACCTGGCCCTCGTATCCGACCAAGCGCGGATTTGACGAGTTTTTTGGGTACGTGGCGCACCGCGACGGGCATGTGCATTACCCGGCAGACACTTGGCCACTTGGAAACTCGCCGGAACACCGGGTTGGAAAAGAGCTCTGGTGGAACCAACAGGAAGTCTCGAAAGACCTGAAATCGTGCTACACGACAGATTTGTTCACCGCGTGCAGCAAGGCCTGGATTACTGAACATCGAAAAACAAATCCTGACCAGCCGTTTTTTCTCTACCTGGCGTACGACACCCCCCACGGCGCATTACAGGTGCCGCCGGTTGCGTTCCCGGAAGGAAAAGGTCTCGGTGGCGGCGTTCAGTGGATCGGACAACCTGGCAAGATGATAAACACTGCCACGGGCACCATCGACTCCTATCGTCATCCCGACTACACGGGAAAGGGCTGGTCGGATGTCGAAGAACGCTTCGCGACCATGGTGCGGCGGATCGACAACTGCGTTGGCGACTTGTTGCAGACTCTCAGGGATCTGGAAATTGCTGAAAATACGCTGGTTGTATTCAGTAGTGACAATGGTCCACATCACGAATCCTATATTGACAAAGTCGACTATGAAGCGAGTTCATTTCAGTCCTATGGTCCTTTCGACGGGACCAAACGAGATACCTGGGAAGGTGGAATCCGGATGCCAACCCTGGCCTGGTGGCCAGGACACATTCATGCCCATTCCGTTCATCCAAAAGCGACGCAGTTTCATGACTGGATGCCAACGTTCGCCCAACTTGCGGGAGTCGCTGCACCGGCGCGATCGGACGGCGTTTCGATGGCGAACTCGCTCCAAGGGAGCCGCGACAGCGGCGAGAGTACGATCTATGTGGAATACGAGCAAAACGGAAAAACGAAATCTTATTCCGATTTTCTGGAAACGCGCCGGGGCCGAAAACGGGGTCAAATGCAAGTTCTTTTCATGGATGGATTCAAGGGCATTCGGACCGATATCAAATCCCACGTGGATTCCTTTGAGATTTATGACCTTGCCGCCGATCCTGGTGAAAGGAAGAACCTGGCTGCGACCAGTGCGTCGTTTGAACAGCTTCAACAGAAAATGAAGGACCGTGTCCTCCGTTTGCGAATCCCCAATGGATCGGCCCAGCGCCCTTATGACCAGGAGCCGGTGCCAGGCTATCCCGAGCTCGAGGAAACTGCGCAGAAGTCGATTATAGCGGTGTACCCCGGTGAGTTTCCCTATGTTCCAAATGTCAAATCATTAACGCCTGTCGCGACACACCCCTCGACGGCAAAAATGCCGGTTTCCAATTCGTTTCAAGCCTCGCAGCGATGTGCGGTCGAGTTCAATTCCTGGGTGCAAATCAAAGAACCCGGAATTTGTCAACTCACGTTTACGACGCCAACACGGGCATTTTTGAGAATTCACGAAGCTGGAATCGTCGACGCCGATTTCGGGTACGAGTCCGGAACCACGAAGACGGCTTCCATCCGGCTGGGGGTGGGGTTTCACCCGGTCACCGTGACGGTCCTGTCCGATGACCAGGGAAAAGCAGCGTTTGATTTGGAGATCAGGCAATAGGTCGCCGGGAGACAGGTTTTTCTTCGACGATGAGCGGAAAGGTTCGCCGTGCGCCGATTCCGCGTGCGTGTTCATGGCGACGTGAGTTCGACTGGTTTCTTGTATCAACCGGTGTTGTCCCCTTCGATTCCCAAACGCGGATCCTGCTCGACGAAATCTTACCGAAAGGTCTCCCGATCGAATTCGGTCTGGAATGGCTACACTGTGTTAGCGTTTTCCGTTTTTCAAGATCTTGGACTTCGCTTCCCAGGGCTGTTTTCGGTCAAACAGATCTTTGTACTTAAGGTAGGTTGGACTGATGGCTTTTTCCTTGATTTCGTATAAATGAGACTCGTACAGCTCGCGCATCTTGTTCAACTCGGCGAGTTGTTTTTCGTCGTTCGCGGCATTGGTCATTTCATTCTGGTCTGATTGCAGGTCGAACAATTCTTCTGTCGCGACCATGCCGTTTTCCTGGGAATACCAGTAAAGATATTTCCATTCTCTCGTCACGACTCCAAACGAGTGGGTGGTCTCCGGTCCCCAGAAATTCATCAATGCGAGGCTCTCGCGAACGTCGGTGCTCGGGTCGTCAAGCAGCGGGACGAGGCTGACACCGTCGATTCCTGGCGGCGCTGCCAGTCCTGCCAATGCCAACACGGTGGGGCAGAGGTCAATGCTTCCGGTCAATGCGTTGCATCGTTTGTTTCGTTCCGATACGGGACGGCGCGGATCATGGATAATCAGTGGAACCCGGGCGGACTCTTCGTAGGGAATCACTTTGGAGCCGTATCCATGGGATCCGCACATGAACCCGTTGTCGGAGGTGAAGACAATGATCGTCTTGTCTTCGATGCCAAGTTCTTTCAATTCGGCGCGAATTTCACCAACTGCGAAATCAACCCCATAAACCTGCTGGTTATATTTCTGCATCACCTGGTTGTAATTATCCGAGTAGCCCCATTCCTCGAAGCGAGGATACTGTCGGCCTGTCTTGCTTTGTTCAGCCAGGTGTCTCCCTTTTTCTCTGCCAAAGTTTTGCGGTTTTTCGAAGACGGCAGTATTGTAAACGTCGTCGAATGCGGGGTCAGGTGTGACAGGACGGTGGGCGGCCTTGAAACTGATCGAAAGACAAAACGGTTTGTTCGCATTGACCGACTCGCGGATAAAATCGCGTGAAAATGCGGCATAGGAGCGTGTCGAATGGGGATACAATTGAGCGTACTGGGCCATCGATTTGTTTTTGATGGTTTCATAATTCGTCTGGCCGGGACCCCCTCCCCAACGGTCGAAATCATCCGCAGGAAGTGTTTCGCGACCTTCCATTTCGACGCCAAATTTACCGGCAAACGCCGTCCGGTACCCCGCTTCCCGGAACTTCATGGGGTAACTTGCGGTCCAATGCTCGGGTTGGAGTTTGCCTGTGCCAAAGTTGCATCCGGTCCGAAACTCGTACAGTCCCGTAAGAATGTTTGCGCGGCTGGCCATGCAAATCGCTGTGGTTACGTAATGCCGATCAAATACGACGCCTTCGCTGGCCAAACCATCCAGGTTGGGGGTCTTCACCGACCGATTGCCATAACAGCCCAATGTGATTGTCGCCTGGTCGTCGGTCAGCAGGAACACAATATTGACAGGCTCGTCGCCAGTGCATTGATCCGGGTAGAATACACCGACAAAGCCGTTTGCCAAAAGGATGCTGACATACAGTAATAGATTGTTGATTTTCAAGGTTCAATCCTTTGTGGTTGACCGGCAGTTCCACGACAAAATTGCAATTTTCGTTGCACGTAATTTGGTCAGTCGCTATTTTGTATTCATGCGGGCAATCAGCAAGTCGAAAAGCGTCCTGAAGCGTCAATTGTAAACAATGTTTTACCGTCGGGCCAGAACTCGAACGAGTCAGAACAGACCCGGCTGACTAGAAGCGCAGGCGGGAGTCAGAAGACAATCGCTGCCCTTCATGAATGGTTCGCTTGGCTTACGCTTGATTCAAGCGACTTGAACCTGGCCAGTCGTCAGGCCTGGGCAGTCTGCATAACAAATAAGTGAATAATATTTAGAGGAACCATCAAATGGGTACGAAACTGGTCGAACGCGGAATAACCCGCTACGACATCGACGAACAAGGCACGTACGGGTACATGATGAGGATCTCGCGGAGTGGAGAACATATCAACGAGTTCTTCTCGGACAAGAACTACAAGGGCAAACGCAAGGCACTCTTGGCCGCGCAACGACGCTACCGGGAACTGGTCGAGTCTCTGCCTGCGCCAAAAACAACCAAAGGTGTCAAGACGGCGCGCAATCAAACCGGCGTGGTGGGTGTCCATTTGGCCGTTTGTGAGTCGATTTATGGCGAAGAGTATTCTTCCTATTGTGCCTCCTGGAAAACAGCGGACGGCAAAAGAAACAAGATCAGCTTTTCATTCAAGAAGTACGGAAAACAAAAGGCCTGGGAGATGGCGTGCCTGGCACGTGACTTGGAAACAACCGATCGCGAAAAGGTTGAAAGACTATTCAAATTGCGGAAGAAAAAGAATCAAAAGATAGCGCCGCCGCCAAAACCGACGAAGTTGGCAACGACCAAAAAAACCACGAATAAAGTCAAGAAAAAGTCTGGCGCAAAGAAGTCGCCGAAAACGAAAGCTGTCAAGAAAACGGGAAAGAAATCGGTCAGGAAACCGGTCGAGCGTCAGGATGAGCGTAAGCAGCGTGCGAAACGAAAAAAGTAGTGTTAGCGAGAAGATTTACCACGATCTCCATGTAACGGAAACACGTGGCGCATTTCACGGTAGCGCGATTCGTAGGCCCGGTTCGACGCTTGGAGATTTGTCCCCGTCACTGGCTAACCGAGAAAGAACAGGGCGCAGTTTGATCGACTCCCATTCAGTTGATCTAATGGAAACTGGCGCGCGACTCGGCAGATGTCGGCGGTTCAACCCTCAAGCCACATAAGTCGAGGCTGGAACGGTTGATCTGAAAACTGGCTCAAAGCGCAACGGTTCTGACACTCGAGTTCCGAAATGATATCGATAACACGGCTACCGAGAGGCCCAATCTCCATCGTCTGAGCAATCCAGTCATTGCCCACTGGCAAATTCTGTTAAATTGGCGACTGGCTTCCGAGGATGGATGAGTTGGTCGAGCAGATTTCAGGGCAACGACAAGGTGACCTGCCCGTATTGAGACGAAAGAGGGCCGTTTGTGAATTTTCGTTCAGTGATCGCCGTTCTGTTGGCCGTTTTCGTATGGATGGTTGCTTCGGGTATTTGTGGTCCAGGCATTACCTTCGTGGCGCTCGGAGGCGAATCGACGGCGGTCCAGGAAGGCAGGTCAGCAACTGATCCGGTCGTCGAGAATCGGGCTGCACCGAATGTTCCTTCGGCCGGTGCGGAGGATGCTGCGGTGCCTGGACGCGAAACGGCAAAACCTGAGTTTGATCCGTTGATTACCAATGATGCGGTGATCTTCGGGTTATTGATGATCATGCTGGGACTGGTCTTCTGGTCGTCGAGTAGCGAGCACTGGTTTTTCAAAAGATTCTATAAAGTAATTCCGATGCTCCTGGTGTGTTACTTCGTACCATCGTTGTTGACATTCTTTGGCGTCGTCGATCATCACCAATCGCGACTCT
>JAHEBQ010000068.1 GCA_024642205.1 Planctomycetaceae bacterium
CTCCGAAACATGCCGTCGCAATCCGGAAAACCCCCGCCCTGAGTCTGAATATTGATGCTGTTCAGCGAAACTGACGCAAACAAGATGCCTGTCCTTTTGTTTCGATCGGTTCAAAACATGCCTGTCCCTTTGAAATCGTGAATTTTATTTCCGAGAAGGTTCAGAGTTTCAGTAAAACATGTTGAGTCAATCGCCTTTTTCGATCCGAATCAAATTGCTAAATGGAGAGACCTTTGTCGGTTCCCGGTTCATTCTCGTAGAAATGCGTTTGCAGTTCCGAATGGATCGGCCAGTTTGCGTCACAGCTTGTCGGCCGGAGACCTGTTTGAGAGTTTTCCATTGGTAACACGTTGATTTCCGACAGTGGAATAACTACGGGAGTTTCTCGGAGTGTTGGGTCGGACGAATGTCGTTCCGTCGGTTTTCATTGTTATCCTGGCTCGAGATTCCCAAGAATTCGCCAAGCAGGTTGCCAGTAATGGGCGAATCCACTTCTGGCTTCCGTTTCGGACTTGCCGCCAAGACTTCCGTCTGAACTTGCGAGTGATACACGAGAGTCTGGATTTGGAGTGTTTTCAAGTCTCCCATGGCGTGGTAGACTTGATATTCACTTTGAAAAATTATTCTTCGACGAAAGTACAACGGTTGCGTGTTTCGCGGTTCATGCATCTAGGGTGATTCTATTGGTCTTTCGCGGGATGACGAAAATCAATGGAATGCCAAATTAGTATCAAGCCGAACCTGACCGAATCGGCATGGTCGACTCGTAAAAATCAATTGGGAAGTGCTTGCTCAGCTGGTGCTGGCCGCGGTCTTCAAAACCGTTGAGCCGCATGGAAATCATGTGGTTGGTGGGTTCGATTCCCATGCATTTCCGCCATTGATTTTTTTCGTGGCCAGAGTGTTTTCCTTGGTTTTCCTTTCAACCGCTTTCATTTGGAAGGCAGAGTCATTTCTCGTTCTCCGGTCCATTCGCTACCTGATTCAGCGGGAATCCGTTATCGGAATCGCTGCTATCGCTGCTTTCGACCGGAAACAGAATGTTATTGTGACTCGATTCCGTCTATCGAAAACAAGACCGAGTTCTTGATCATCCAACATGTTCGCGAACGAAGTCATCCATTTAACACGGCACGAATGGCTCATTCTTCGCTGAAACAGTCCAAGTTGTTTTGTGGTACCAACGACGCACTTGCCAAAATCAAGTTTCCGCTGAAACCCGGAGCTGGACTGCTTTATCCTTCGCGCTCCGCAACTACCCTTGCAGATCTTCCACCAAACGAGAAACCAGAACAGCTTGTGATCATTGATGGCACGTGGTCGCAGGCCCGGACCATGCTGCGAGACCTTACACAGTTGAAATCTCTGCCCCATTACAAGTTGGTCCCAACTCAACCTGGCAAATACCGAATTCGCCTTGAACCGACCGACACTTCATTATCGACGGTTGAGGCCGCCGTCCAGGCTTTGAAAGAAGTCGAACCAGATACTCAGGGACCGAATGACTTGCTGTTGGCTTTTGACCAGATGGTCCAAAGGCAACTCGACCATCCCCGAGTCGGGCGCGAGCATTATTCTGAGGGTCCGAAATCCGGTAGTTCACTTAATATTCCGCGTCGATTGTTAGCGAACGAAGATTCAATCGTGGTTGCCTATGGGGAAACTGGCTATCGCGCCGGCAATAAACCCACGAATGGAACGGCCAAGCCGGGAAGTTCTTCACTGTTTCAAATTGACAGTCGCCGACTGCCATTGTTCTGGGTCGCCCAACGACTGGGATCCAGCGAGTCAATCATCGACAGAAAATTTGCCCGAGCGCTCGTACCCCAGGTCCGCTTGACCGATACCTTCTTGAATCACCTTGAACTCTCTCCTAGCCATTTTGACAGCCCCGTTTCGGTGGAACGGTTTCGTGAAGACTGGCGATCATTTATTCGTGACGGCGATACCGTTGCTGTCTATAGTTCAGGCTCAATTCGATTGCTGGAAAATGTCCAAGCGGATTTTGAAAGTTGCCTGTCCCTTAAATCAATCAATTTCGATCCATCTCCCCAGCGCCGTACTTTGTCCAGGTTTATCGAAGAGAATAACCTGCCTTGTGAGACCTTGGATCCGTATTACGGTCGCGCGGGAAGACGATTGGCAAACGCCGTAGCATTGGTCAAGTACCTTCGGCGAATCGCTAACGCCTCCTGATCGGACCGTAATATTCTCGCAACACGAATTGTAAGTCCGTTACTGTCTTTCCGTAGGCATCTGGATCGTGCTGTCAAATGCCAATTCCATGCCGGTTGGTTGTTGGATAAGGCGAAGTCGTATTCCAATTCAAATCGACATTCCAGCGTTCGCCTTTGCCGTTTGACCATGCGACGCCTTTGGAGCGGCCGGATTCGTTGGTTGTCACACATTGTCGAATAAGTAGATTGGCAGCCCAAGATAGGTTTTACCCCAGCGCCATGGTGTCGATTGTCAGTTTGCCGAAGAATTGGCAAGACCGGGTCGAGGAGCCTGTTCCCTGCTGTAGTTCTTTGCCAACTGGTTGTCCGTCGGGTTGGTCGGTTTCGAGGATTGTCATCAGACACTTGCACGTAGAATGAAAGACTGAGGACTTCTGCAGCAGACAATCCGGAAGGTGCCGGTCGTAATTTTGTTGGACATTTGTTGACGTTTGGTTGGACTGTCCAGTCGGAGCAAACCGGAGAATGGCGTTAACGAGCATCCGTGCCTGGCGATCGTCGCCGCCCATAGAGAGCTTGAACGGCCGGCAATAATGGAATTGCGAACCTGAAAAGGTGTCAAAACAACAAGCCAACCCGGGCAGATCAGGCAAGGCATTTAACAGTCCCGGCTTGCAGCGTCGATGGGAAAATGGCACGAGAATGGCTTGTTTGCTGAGTTGGGTTTGACACTGCTATCGGGCATTCTAGAATAGCTTCGGAGCTTGGTTTCGGTTGTTAGACCGTCAAACTCCGGTCGACGGTCGTTTCATTCACGAGTGAACTATGTTTGAATTTGATTTTGCACAAATTGCGATTTTGGCGTTTCTTGGAATGCCAGGCGGAATGGAACTCTTGATTATTGGTGGGATTTTCCTGTTGTTGTTTGGTGGGGCCAAGCTTCCCAGCCTGATGAGGAATCTCGGCCGAAGTGTCAACGAATTCAAGGCAGGCATCAAGGAAACTCCAGCCGATTCCGCGATCGATGACCGCTCCGATAAAGACGCTATTTGAAACATCTGGAACCGTTTGATTTGTACAATAACAGGCATCACAGGCTTCGGAATTTTCAGACATGGCGGGATTTGCGCTGGAACATTTAATCGTGATTGGCTTTTTTGGTCTTGGTTCCCCTGGCGTTGGTGAACTGGTCGTAATTGCCGTCGTCGCGGTCGTGCTGTTTGGTGGTCGACTGCCGGAGGTTGCTCGTTCATTGGGCAGTTCCTACCAGCAGTTTCGTAAAGGCCTTTCGGATATTCAGACGTCGATCAAGCATGATCTGGATGTTGACGCGACTCCTCATAACCGGATTCCCGACTACAGCGACGTGAACAACGACTACGATGAGCCAACGGCACCCAGATTCGAGCCACCGGTCGAAGAGAGCGTTGACGATTCGGTTTGAAGAAAGACCGCAGTCTGGGTTCGATATTGTCAGCAGTTTGTCGCACGCGGGAATCTGCGGACGACATAAGCCGCGATGCCCTGACAATCTGAGATAACGTCGCTGCCGGATGGTTCTAACACAGGATTCGGAAAACCCATGCGAGCGTGGTTGCCCAAGGCGAACCCAGCCAGCAGGCCGAGCAGGAGAACATACTGCCGGTATTTCAAAATGTAGACGCCTGATTGAACAAGCGCATTCCGGATCACCAAGCAGCGACTGGCAGAGGTCCGTGAATCGAGATGGTCAAATCCAAAAGTGGATTGCACAAGCGACACGCTGGCAGACGTTTAAGTGACAGGGGGTGTGACCGTGACTTCACTGCGATTGATCGATGACGAAGGCCAACCAGGTAGATCTTTCTCTTTGTCGATGAGTCCATTTTCCATTGGACGCGACCCGTCGAACTCGCTTCCGCTCAACGACATTGAAGTTGCCGCGCGCCATTGCGAAATAGTGAGAGAAATGGAGGGAGTATTCCTGCTGGACACGGGCAGTTCCAGTGGTACCTTTGTCAACGGCCAGATGGTCCGTCGTTCCCGTTTGTCGGGTGGTGACAGGATCCGAGTCGGTAAAACCGAATTGATGCTGGAACTTGTTCCGGGACATCCATCTGTTGATGATTCCGGCGTTTGGAATCTCCAAGAGCGGAAGTTTGCCGTCGGAGAAACCGCAGTCTTGATGTCGCATCACATCAACAACATTCTGCAGGGAATCAGTGGCGGTTCACATTTGATTGACGTGGGTATCAAGAATCGGGATCTTTCGATGGTTGCCAAAGGCTGGGAGTCCGTAGGCAGAAAACAGTCTGAATTGTCGGACCTGATTCTCGACCTGTTGCGACTCGGCAAACCCTTCAGGCCGATCAAATCCAGGGTCGATCTGGTGGAAGTTACCCAAGCGGCATTGTCCCAATTGTCTGAAGAGTCCCGGTTTGACGCGGTAACGATTCGGGTTGCAGACGAACCGGGATCGTTACCAACAAGGGCGGATGACGAGGCGCTAAGATTTGCGATCGGAAGTCTGATCTGCGCGGCAGCCAAGGCCAGTTGCACAACACAGGCACCGGCACTTGAGATTGGATTTGAGAAATCCGAGATCGGTAGTTCGATTCGAATTGAGTATCGCGGTGGCGCAATCTGGATTGATCCAGAAGAGTCATCAATCCCCGTCGGCCCGATGGAAAGTGCTGTGGGTGCAATTGAATTTGCCACTTGTCGAAGAATCATTCGGGAACATCGGGGCGATATTGTTCTCACCAAAATCGCTGATTTGACAAATTGCATTTTGGTGACGTTGCCGGATGATCCCGGTGACGCCGGTTCCCGGTGAGCAATACCATCAGTCTGCGGCACAAGCTGACTATCCGCTACCACACCGACGGATTATCGATTGAGCATCTTTTTCTGGGCCCGTGAAATAAAACAGAAAATTTGAATGAGGCTTTTCATGCTTATACCGGTTGGGTGTTGATGTTTGACGGCCAATTGCGGCGAACCTTGGCGCAGTTTCGGATCGTAGGAACTGGGTAAACGATTCAACTACTGGAAAGCCATTGCTTTTGGCGATAGATGATTTGAACACGGGTGCGCAGCCCGGATCCGCTAGCTGTTTTGCATGCCACCGAACGACTGCAGATGGCAAACGGACGTCAATTGCTGGAATCTGGTCAGCCGTATACGATACGACTGACCTGAGTACCGAAATCATGGAATTGATAAAATAGTCTAGAAACTGTTGATTGCTCGGGTCAACAAAAACAAGGGTCAAGGAGGATCGGATGCGTCAACGATATTGGGCAATTATCACTAGGGCTGGTTTTACAGCGATCGCCTTGGGTGTTTTTTTAACGGGCACCAACCATTCCGGGCAAATTTTTGCTCAAACCGAGTCAGAGGCGGGAACTCCAAAACAGACCACTGAGCCTGTATTCCGTGTTCCCAAGGTAAGCGATCAGGATCCCGCTTCGATTCAAACTGCGGTTGATGAGCCGAATAACTTGAAGGCAGAAGGTTCGACGGCTCCCAACGTCGACCGACTTGCCGACTCGCGCAATCTGCCTCACATCACGCCGAGCACACCGATCGCGATGTCGGAAGTCTTGCCGTCAGCTGCCGCGACGCCAGAGGCGGTTCCTGCCAAGGCCGTTAGTTCGTCAAAAACTGCTCCCCATCCGCTCGACCGGGCAGTCGATTTTGCGGAAACCGCGTTGAAAGAAATGCGTGAGGGTGTAACGGATTATACGGCAATCCTTGCGAAACGTGAGCTTATCAATGGGGTGGTCAGTCCGCCCAGTTATATGAATATAAAAATTCGTTGCCCCCGACAACACGCAAACGGAACCTCTTCACCGTTCAGCATTTATATGAAATTCCTTCGACCTAAAGACCAGGCGGGCCGCGAAGTCATTTGGACCGAAGGACAGAACGAGAACAAGCTGGTTGTTCACGAAGGATCCGGACTCCTCCGATTCAAGCGATTCTATCTCGAGCCGACCGGAAGTCTGGCCATGAACGGACAACGTTATCCGATCCACGACGCCGGTCTTGAAAACCTGATCATCAAATTGATTGAAAAAGCCGATCGCGATCGGGCTGCGGGCCCCTGCGAGGTGACGTATCGGGAAGGAGCGCAAATCAACAATCGTCCTTGCTCACTGATCGAACTTGTTCATGACGAGAAGCGCGCACCGTATGAATTCTACAAAGCCCAGGTCTTTATTGACGACGAATTGAATCTACCCGTCCGGTTTGCCGCCTATGATTGGCCTTCGTCGCCGGGCGGAACACCGCAGTTACTCGAAGAGTACACCTACTACAACGTCAAAGTGAACGTGGGTTTGTCGGATATTGACTTCAGCCCCGAAAACCCGGCTTACAAGTTTCCAAACCGCTAGTCCGGTATCTGCGTGCGACCGCCAATCTGTCGCCGAACGCTCGAACCCCAAGTCACCGCATTGCCGGTGGCTTTTTTTTTGTACCGGGACTTTTCAACTGTATTTTGGTACGATTACAGGCAGATACGTCGACAGCGACGCGAACGCGTTTCGTTGTTCCTGAATTGTATGAACTTTGCCAGGTCAGAAGATGCCGCCAAGAAACCTGCTTGTGATCGCCGTGACAATCGTTGTTTCACTGGCTTGCTATTCGGTTGCTTCCAAGAATCGGTATGCCAATCTGTTCGCCGAGGCCCTGGACGTGATTGACCGACAATCGCTCAAGCAAATCCCACGCGAAAAGCTATTCGTTTCTGCCATGGAAGGGATGCTCAAAGACCTCGATGAACATTCAATGTATATTTCTGGTGAGATGTTCCAGATGTTTGATGAAGATATTCGTCAAGAATTTGGTGGCGTCGGGATGTATATTGAAACGGATCCCAGGACAAAACGGTTGACGGTACTGGCGCCAATGCCGGGAACGCCAGCTTTCGAAGCTGGGCTCCGTTCGGGCGACCAGATTATCGAGATTGACGGCCAGGAAACTGAGGGGAAATCCCGGGCGGATGCAATCAAGCTGCTGCGGGGTCCTGTTGGAAAACCGCTCAAGTTACAGATTGAACGGGGCAATGAGTTGCTCACCAAGACGCTCACGCGGGCAATCATTCCTGTCGCAAGTGTCCACGGTGATTTTCGGACGCCAGACGGAAAATGGAAATATGTTCTCAAAGAAGTTCCCCAAATTGGCTACATCCGCTTGCTACAGTTTGGTGAAAAATCCGGCGAGGAATTTGCGGCCGCACTTGGTGAAATGGGCGACGTTGACGGGTTGATTATTGATCTTCGAAACAATTCCGGTGGACTTCTCAAGGTCGCGATCGACATTTGCGACATGTTCTTACCACCCGACAAGACGATTGTCAGCACGCGGGCACGAAACAGCGTGTTGGATCAAGAGGTTTTTTCAACTTCAAGGTTGGCTTTGAGTCCGGGCATTCCGATCTGTGTTCTCGTGAATCGCAATTCGGCGAGTGCGAGCGAGGTTGTTGCCGGTTGTTTGCAGGATCATGGGCGCGCAATCCTGGTGGGAGAACAATCATGGGGCAAGGGTACTGTGCAGAATGTAATCCCGATCCAGCGGGGAGAAAGCGCTCTGAAATTGACCACCTCCAGTTACTGGCGTCCCAGCGGTGAGCATATCGATCGCTATGATGAAATTGCCAAAGAGACAAGAGTATGGGGTGTTCATCCGGACCCCGGGTTTTCAGTCGAGCAGACTGAGGAGGATGTTTTCAACAACATTCGCGCTCGTAGCCTGCGGGAATTGAAAGGGCTTCTGTCACCTGAAGAATCACTGTTGGTTTCCGAGATTGGTGCATTCCAACCGGAAAGCCAGCCCGATGTCATGAACGCCAAACCGGAGGCCAAGGCCCAATTGTATGACCAGGAGTCTTCCGAGTCGCCAGCCGAGCCCAGGGAAGATTCGCCGGAAGGCAAGTCGGTCGAGCCACATGTCGATCGCCCGCTTCAACGGGCGATCGAGTATTTTCGACTTCTGCAGGAAAAGCAGCGAATTGCCGCTTGAAATGATCGACCGGCAATCAGGTTTTATCGAAAGCAACCACGTAAACAACTTGGTCAAGCGTGACTTCGTCGCCGTGGCGAAGTTGACGCCGTCGACGGGTTTCAATTACATCGTTAACCCTGACTTCTCCGCCTTGAATCAAAAGTTTGGCTTGCCCTCCCGTTGCGACGCCGCAGGTTTTCAGAAATTGATCCAGGTGAATCGTGGGGATATTCGACTCAGCTTTCGGGGGAACATCGGGCCGAATTGAATCGGATGGGTCGGAGTCATTCATGGAAACGTTTCTACCAATCCATAGAGGTTTCGTAGCCATACTGGATCAGGGGTTCACCAGCTTCTTGTTTGAACCAGGACTTCGTTTCCTCGGTAAAATAATTTCTCCAGTCGCCAACAGCGCCCTTTCGAAGGAACTCTGAAGGGCGTTCCTTCTTGAATCCCGGCTTCAAGTCGCCTGTGATCCTGGCTGCTTTGGACGGATCGACGCCGAGGAATTCGAACAGTTTTTCCCGTTCCCCCTGGGTGTCTCGGTGGAGGTCTTCGTACCGCACGAAACGAATTTTTAATTTCGGGTAAAGCTTGACCGCTTGCTCGTCCCGTTGGAGATGTTCTCGCCACCAGGCCATCGATTCACGAACCATGACTTCGTGGCAGAGGAGTTGCTCCGGGTGTTTCCGAAAGTACCAGGGATCCTGTTTGAATTTCTGATGCGTCTCACCCATTTCCGGAATTCGATCGAAAAGCCGATGAACGGTGGCCTGGTTGTAAAGGTGAAATGCCCGGCTGACCAGGACATCGCGTCCGTCGCGAATGATGGAAATATGCGGAACGTTTCGAATGGGAATTGGAATGATGGTATGGGGGGTTCGTTCGCCAACGACCGTGGCGCTTTTTTCCGCCATCGCGGATACGCATTTCCGAACCATGTGTTCAAAATTGCGGCGGGCGTTTTCTTTGGCTTTTTCCGACCGATAGACAGGTAGATTCGCGAGATTTTCATTAAATTTCCTCACGACTTCCTGCCAGTGAAACTCACCAACGACACTGATCGTCTCATGACTACTCAAAAGGCTGCCAAGCCAGTTTGTGCCCGATTTCATGAAACCGCGCAAGCAGAAGAATCGCTGATTGGACATGGAAAGCAAGGCTGGACGGGAAACAGGGATATCCTATCTTCGGTGAGACTGTCGATTCCGTCAATCGAGGATCATGTCGCTTTGTCTCTGAAGGAAAAGGCGGCATTCCCTTGGCAAGAGTACACAGGCACCCGATGGTCCGCCATCGATTTCGTGACACATGGAAAAGCGTCGTCGCTGGCAATTCAAGGACCAGGTCCAAAAAATCTCTCGGGTGTTTGAAGGTCCGGAAAAAGGCAGCCTAACTTGCTTCGACATAAGCCTTCAATCCTTCCAGCTCTTTCAACTGGGCTTGGCAACTGAACTTCTTCATTATCCAGCCCATCATTCCCAGGACGATTCTGGTGAAACCTTTGCCGGTCACCCTGGAAATTTGGGTTACTTTGGTCCGACCTCGATGTTCCTCGAACAGATAAACCACATCGATATCAAAATGCTCCCCAATCAGCCGGACCGACGACGAATTCGGTGGATCGTAAGACGTCACAATTCCATCGAATTGGAGCCGTCGACCGCCTTCACTGGTAACAATCCTGAACCGCGTGCCGACATCGCCCTTTTTGTCTTCGATGATCTTGTCCTCGACAACCGTCTGGCTCCATTGGGAGACGTGGTTGTTCGTCAAATCGAACACGTGTTCGATTCGGCGATCTATTTCGATACTGGTTTCGGTTTGCATTTATTTCCCGGATTGTTGGTTGCGGCGCAAAACGTATGAGCGATTTCCGGTAAAATTTTACCTGTCCCTGAGGAGAGGCCGCAAACAAATTGAAAGCGAAATCGTAGAAATTCGTTGCCTGATTGGTTAGAATCACGTGACCAGCCACCGTTCTGATAAATTGGAGAAAAAGGAAATGCCGGAAAATTCGCCGAATCGTCGTGACTTTATCAAGACCTCAGCAGGAGCCGTTGCCGCGACCGCTGCACTCTCGTCGGTAGCCTCGGCCAGCCCGAGATTGGATGTTAACGGCAAGATTCGAATCGGATTCATCGGTCCGGGTGGACGTGGATTTGGTGCACACGTGAAACGGTTGACCAAACTTCAAGTCGAAGGTGAGCCGATTGAGTTGGCCGCGGTGTGCGATGTCTATAATGTTCATGTCGATCGCGCCGTGGCACACATCGAAAAGGAAACGGGTAAGGCTCCGAACAAGTATGAAGACTATCTCGAGATGATTGAAAAGGAGGACCTGGACGCGGTCTGCATCGGGACTCCTGATCATTGGCACGCCAAACAAGCGATCGACTGCCTTTCCAAGGGGCTTCACGTTTACTGCGAAAAACCGATGACCAAAACGGTGGAGGAAGCTGTTGCGGTTTTGAGGGCTTGGCAGAAATCGGGAAAAGTCATGCAAGTAGGTGTGCAATCGACCAGCCTGCCGCTCTGGCCACAGGTTAACGAGTTACTCCGGGAAGGAAAAATCGGAAAAGTCTTGACCTACCAAACCGAGTTCTTTCGCAATTCGGCAATGGGTCAATGGCGGTATTACGAACTAGAACCGGAGATGACTCCCAAGAACATCAACTGGAAGAAATGGCTGGGAGTGGAAGAGGGATTGGCAGAATATGAAGATTTTGATCGCGCCAAATACAGGCAATGGCGGCGGTTTTGGCCTTATGGCTCGGGTATGTTCACGGACCTGTTCGTGCACCGCACCACTTCGATGTTGAAGGCAACGGGTCTGCGATTTCCTGGTCGCATCTGTGGCGCTGGTGGAATTTATCTGGAATACGACGGCCGAGACGTACCGGACGTGGCAACGGTTGTCGCCGATTTCAAGGAAGGCGTTCAAGGGCTGGTAACTGCAACGATGGCTTGTGAGAATACTCCGATCAAGCAATTGATTCGAGGCCATTTTGGGTCGCTTGTTTTTGGCACGGGCGAAGCGTTCGATGGGTTTGACTTCATTCCTGAACGGCCCCAGGTTACGCGCAACAGTAAGCTTGCCAACGAGCGGATCAGTACCGAGCAAGTTAAGGATACGACGTACAAGCACTTCAAGAATTGGGTTGATGCGATGGTGGCCAATGATCCCGGCATGTGCAACAACGATCCATTACTGGGAGCTGCCGCGATCACAACTGTAATTCTGGGTGCTCAAAGCTATCGTCAGGGAAAGGTTTATTTCTTTGATGACAAGACCCTTACCGTCAGCGATGCCGATCCTTCATGGGCAACCGGCTGGGAACAGCGATCTCATGAACGTGGCAAGCCGAACCATATTGCCGGTTGGAAGGGTGGCGATCAGGGCAGCGTCCTGGAAGAACCCGATTATATGAAACTCGCCGGTCCGTGGGTTGATGGCAAGGACCCTGGCTCCTAATCCATGTCGGTTCGTCCGGGAAACCGTGGCCTGACACTCGGGCGGCCGCATTCGGGACGACCCTTGAGTTCAGGCCTGCGAGACAGGGATGCTGTTCCATCCAGTCGACGTAATTCAGTGTTTCCTTGCCAAACAAACAGGTTCAGCGACGACGTGGCGGTATTCAGCTAGAATGCCGCCATGTCGCGGACGTTGACCAGGAAAAATGTATGGCGGTTCCCAATGAGCACGCGCGGGTAATTCTGCAGAGGATTCTCGGCGATGAAACGATCGAGAAAGCGTATGAGCGGCTTGCGCCCCGCGATCAAAAGACCGATCCACTTCCTCCCCGATTGACCGCAACCAGTGATCACTCGACCGATGCAATGATCGAGCGCCGGAGGCTGCTTTCGGAACAGGGAATTTCGACCGACCAACTCGCCGGCCAGGGCGAGGAAGTGTCACCGGAGTTATTGTCGGCGAATATCGAGAATTTTGTCGGAATGGCGCGGGTGCCGGTGGGGGTGATTGGGCCACTGAGGGTCAACGGGACTGCGGTCAACGGTGATTTCTACATCCCGCTTGCGACCAGCGAAGGCGCTCTCGTTGCCTCGTACCATCGTGGCGCAATTGTAGCGAGTATGTCCGGCGGGATTACTTCAGCGTGTTTGACCGAATCGGTTGTGCGGGCACCCTGTTTCGTATTCGAGTCGCTTCGCAGCGTCGGCGCGTTTCTGGGCTGGCTACTTCCACGGTTTGATGAAATGCAATCGGTTGTTTCCCAGCAGACGTCACATGGCAAGCTGATCGATCTTCGAACATCAATCGTTGGCAAGGAAGTTTATTTGCTGTTTGAGTTCACGACCGGTGATGCCGGTGGCCAAAACATGGTTACGATTGCAACCCAGGCGATTTGCATGTGGATCGAATCCCATTCACCGGTGCATCCATTGCAATGGTTTATCGATGGGAATATGTCAGGTGACAAGAAGGCGACCGCGCAGGCATTTTCCTATGCCCGCGGAAAAAAAGTCATCGCCGAAGTGGTGGTCAAGTCTCGATTGGTGCGGCGATTTCTCCATACAACACCCGAGCAAATGTTCCGCTATTGGCAGGTTTCGGCCATGGGTGGCATTCAGAGTGGGAGCATCGGGATTCAAGGACATTACGCCAACGGATTGGCCGCAATGTTTATCGCCTGCGGGCAAGATGCTGCCTGCGTCAGCGAAGCCGCGGTCGGGATAACTCGCTTGGATGTGACGGGCGATGGAGATCTGTATGTCTCGGTTTCGCTGCCGAACCTGATTTGCGGAACCGTAGGAGGGGGGACACATTTGCCGACGGCGAGAGAATGCCTGCAGATGATTGGTTGCGAAGGAAATGGGAAAGCGCGAAAATTTGCGGAGTTATGTGCGGCGACCATTTTGTGCGGTGAACTTTCGATTGTAGGCGCTATATCGGCAGGTGATTTTGCCGAAGCCCATGCCAGCTATGGTCGTCCGGGAAGATAGACAAACGGGATCCAACCTCATTTCTGGAATAACGGACTGGCATGTCGAAACATATCAAGGATCGGGCAGATTTCGACAAGGTGCGGTATGCCAATTGTTGGGAGGACGCGGATGTTCTGTGCAAGTCACTCCAACCGTCAGAGGGAAAACGGATTCTATCGGTCGCTTCGGCTGGCGACAATTCGCTCTCGTTGCTGGCGGGTGGTGCCTCGGTCGTTGCCGTGGACCTGAGTCGGGCCCAATTGGCCTGCGTTGAACTCCGAAGGGAGGCATTTCGGAAATTGAATTACCTGGACGTCCTGGCGTTTCTGGGCGTTACGCCGTGTGAGCGAAGGCCGGCGATTTACCGAGACCTCAAGTCTGGTCTGTCCGCTGGCGCGCGTGCCTACTGGGATTCGCAAGCGGATTCGATCCGTTCCGGGTTCATTCATGCGGGGAAATTTGAGGGGTACTTCAAACTGTTCCGAACCCGGATTCTTCCGCTGGTTCACTCAAAGTCAACGATCTTGGCATTGCTGGAAGAAAAATCGTTGCCGGACCAGGACGAATTCTACAGGCGACGTTGGAATACGATTCGTTGGAGAATCCTGTTTCGGGTCTTTTTCAGTCGTTTTGTGATGGGTCGATTAGGGCGTGACCCGGAGTTTTTCCGCTACGTTGAGAGTTCCGTGGCCGACCGTATATTGACTCGCACCAAACATGCATTGACGGAAATTCCCACGCATGACAATCCGTATTTGCGTTATGTTTTGACGGGCAACTACTTGGCTGAGAACGGCAATCCGGCTGAATCCAGTGATCACGAAGCACTGCCGCATTATTTGCGACGTGAAAACTTTGAGCCGATCCGGTCGGGGTTGGACCGATTGACGTTGCATCATGGCTCGGTCGAAGAAGCAGCCGAACGATTGGGAGACTTCGGTTTCGACGGATTCAATCTTTCTGATATCTTCGAGTACCTCGATCCGCCGCTGTGTCAGAAAATCTATCGGAAGCTGTTGGTCGTCGCGCGACCGGGAGCACGATTGGCCTACTGGAATATGCTGGTTCCGCGGCGTGTTCCTTCGACACTGGCCGATTCGGTGATCCGCCACGACGACCAGGCTCGCGAACTGCATGCTCAGGACAAGGCCTGGTTTTACAGCGAGTTCGTGCTGGAGGAAAAAATCTGATCGCCACCAGTTCTGGTTCTTCGACGAGCGGTCTGCTAACCGCGCCAACATCGGCGGACGTAACGTGCGGCCTTGTGATTGCCGTTTGTTTTGTTGGCTTGATCATCGTGGCCGAAGCCTGGCGGTCGCTTCGAAGCCCGTCAACAGAATGGACTCGTAAGCTGGTTCATTTTGGAGGCGGTCTGATCTGTCTTGTGCTCCCGTTTTTCATTCACTCGCACTGGGTCGTGCTGGGTTTGGCGGCTGCCATGGCGGTGGTATTCATGGTCAGTAAACGAAAGGGCTGGCTCCAAAGTATTCATGGAGTAGGTCGGAAGACCGTCGGAACTGAGTTTTATCCATTGGTGATCTACCTGCTTTTTGTGTTGTGCCTGGGTGCTGAGTGGAAATTTGTGATTTGCGTGCTCGTCCTCGCCGTGTCTGATTCGGCAGCCGCGCTGGTAGGCAAGCGATTTGGTCGCTGCCGGTTTGCCGTCGAAGACGAATGCAAAAGTGTTGAGGGATCGGCGGCATTTTTCGCGGTCACGTTCGCCGTGGTTTTCATTCCGCTCTGGATTTGGGATCCCTTGGCCGGGGAGCCTGCAGCCGTTTGGCATTACGGTCTTGCATCAAGCCTGATCGGCCTGCTGGTCATGTGCGTTGAGCTGATTTCGCTGCGTGGTACGGACAACCTGTGGGTACCGCTGGGGGCACTGCTGGTATTGACAAAAACAATGCAAACGGATGTCGCTGACTTGCGAATTCAAAACCTCAGTTTTTCGTTGATCTTGATTACGGTGATCAGCGCTTCATTCGCCTCCAAAACGTTCAACGTTGGCGGGGCGATTGTGCTGTGTTTGGGAAGCTACAGCTGTTGGGCGATGGGGTCGTTCGATTGGGCCCTTCCGGTGATCGTTGGATTCGGATTCTACCTGGTGGTTTCCGCGATCGCGAAGTCACCCTGGAAACTGCGAGTGCGGCCAGTCATCTACAGTCTCATGCCGCCGTTTTTAATTTTGGCGGCCGCAAACATTTTGCTCAACGTCAATCTGAATGACGGCTATCGGTTTCTGTTCGTTCCCTTTTTGGCGGCAGTGAGTGTTTCCTTAGCGCAGGGTTGTTCCAATCTGGCTGGCTGGAAATTCAGAAAGGACCTGGGACTGCGTCTGCGAGTGGCCGCGGAGATTGCGATTTTGGTCTCTGTGATTTTGAACGTCCCGGCCGTGATGCGGGGAACGGTCGTCGCCTGGCCAAGTCTGCTATTGATTGGAATAGTTGTCCTGGGAACGTCATTGCTCAGTTGCTGCGTCGTACGCCCAATGCCGCCAGGGGATGCGCCAAGGCGGTGGCTCTACTTGCGGGCGTCCATATCGATCCTGGCGTTCCTGGTGATGGTCTTGCTTCAGGTCGCCGGCATCAGCGTGGTTGGCTCACCAGGATAAATCGGGGAAAAGTGTCGGTTGGTGTTGTGGTGATCGATCACGCTTTGGGGATCGACCTTTGAAGGCGGGGGAGGTGCTCAGGCTGCGATCCGCACCCAGCTTGCATCTTCAGTTGGACATTTGCACCACCAGCGACCTCAGGGAGATAATCACAAGCAGGCAGGAAAACAATGTACCAGCGATAAACATCACGAACCGAAGTGCTCTCGAGGGATACCCGAGCCAGGAAATGTAGGTCTCAATGACCGGACCGATGAAAAAACAGACATTGGCGAATACTGCACCCAACAGAGCTCCGCCCCAAAATTCGGGTGTCAGTATGAGTGGGTGAGCAAGAAATCCAATGGCGATGGTCTCGGCACCCAACACGGCAATGTAGATCAGTCGTAACTTTTCCCAGTCCAGGCAAACCTGTTTCGCGATGGCTCCAAGTGATTCATCTCTTACGGCCGATTCGTTCAGACGTGTTTCCTGGGCGTTGTTTGGTGGGGCAAAGGGGTTTTCGGAGTTCATGAATTGCTGCATTTGAGTGACGTTGAGTGTCAACAGGACAGTGCAATTTGTCCTCGATTGCCCGCTTCGGCAATTGCTGTTTGTGGTAACATCTTTTCCTGGGCCCTTTCAAGAGCAAATCGGTCATATGCCACTAAAACTCGTTTCTACCGATTCAGTGTTCGAAGAATTGCCAAGACTAGCGGACTTGAAAAGGCGTGTTTCAGGCAACGATCCAATGACCGGGCTGATCTCGACGGCATCAATTGGCAAGTCATTGCAGAGACCCAAGTTCCAAAATTGCCAACGGCTTTTTTATGTAAACGCAGGCTCGACGCTTCCATCGACGACGTTGGCTGCGGTGGTAGCAAGGGTTTCACCAACGCTTCGCGACGACGGAGGGAAGCCGGTCGGGATGGTTGGTTTTTTTGACGCGGTTGACGAGTTTGAGCCGGCTGAGATCGTGCTCTGCGCGGCCGACGAGTGGTTGCGGGAGAATGGATGCGAGTCAATCGTGGGACCTATCGACGGTGACACGTGGCACCATTACCGATTCAATATCGGGCCCCACCAGGATCCCCCGTTTCTTTTGGAGCCGACAAATCCGGAATACTATCCTGAGTTGTTCATCAAATCCGGTTTCGAAACGCTGGACCGATATCATTCCCTGCGGGTGGACAGCATCGATGCGGTCATGCCATTGCTCAGACCCGCTTTTGATTCCGCAAGGAGTCAGGGATATCGCTTCAGACGGATTCGGCTCGATCGGTACGTCGAAGAGTTACGGCGCATATATACTGTCAGTACAGCGGCGTTTTGCGAAAATTTTCTGTATGATGAAGTTTCATGGGACGAGTTCCAGAGTCTTTACCTCGGTGCGAAGTCTCTGATTCGGCCCGAGTTGGTGTGGTTTGTCGAAGACGCAGAAGGAACGGCGATTGGATTTCTGTTTTGTCTGGTTGATTGGTATCGAGCAATCGCGTCAATGAAGGGGCGCACCAATTTGTTGGCGAAATTGAAATTTCTCTGGAATCGTTATTCTGCGGACGCGGTTAACTTCAAGACCCTTGCGGTGATTCCTGAGCACCGACGTTCCCAATTGGGAGGTGCATTGATGTACCACGGATATCGAGAATCGCTTA
Source organism: Planctomycetaceae bacterium (assembly GCA_024642205.1). Lineage (GTDB taxonomy): Bacteria > Planctomycetota > Planctomycetia > Pirellulales > Pirellulaceae > Mariniblastus. The sequence goes on from JAHEBQ010000068.1 coordinate 17,358, forward strand.
AGCTGGGTTTTACCAAGGCGAATCTGTGTCTCATTCGTGATGGAAACGTTTCATCACGACTCGACGGAGGAAAAAGCCGTATCCTGCGGAGATACGAATTGTATCAAACGCCTGGCAGTCGACTGTCGAACGCTGCGATGTTCTTCTGATGGCGAGCGGTCGGATTTGGTGCGTACCAATGACAGTTGTGACGTTGCTCTTCAGAATCGGTAAAGGTTAGTTTCCAGGGATCAACGAACGTGTCCGATTCGAAATCAACCGCCGATCAGAATGTAGCCAGCTTGATTGCCGGGGTGGCCAGTCGGGATCCCGATAAACCGGCACTCGTGTTCGAAATGCGCGGGAGAAGTGAAACCATTTCATTTGCCGCGTTGTGGCTTGACGCAACGACGGTCGCCACGAGCTTGCAGAGGCTTGGACTCCGGCCCGGCGATCGTGTGATCGTTATGATTCCGATGTCAATCGATTTGTACGTCTGCCTGTTGGCCGTTATCAAGCTAGGTGCCGTCGTCGTGTTCGTAGATCCCTGGATGGGCGCCAGGCAAATCGCCCGGTTCTCCGAGTTTGCAGAACCAACCGCTTTTATCGGGATTGGCAAGAGTCATTTACTCCGTTGGTCGAGTCGGAAGTTACGCGAAATCAAAATTTCAATTACCAACGGATTCCGCGTAGGTCCGTTTTTTGCCAGGTATTCACTGGAGAAACTAAAACAAGGAGCTCCGGATTCGGAGGTCACCGCCGTAACTCCTGATCAGACGGCGCTGATCACATTCACCGGGGGGGCCAGCGGCACCCCCAAAGGCGCCAATCGCACTCATCGTTTCTTGTTATCACAGCACTTGGCACTCAAGCACGAGTTTCCTTACAAGCCCGACGATGTCGATATGCCGATGTTTCCAGTGTTTGCATTGAATAATCTGGTAACCGGAATCACTTCTGTGGTTCCGGAGATGGATTTTCGAAACGTCGCTGAGGTCGATGGCGGGCGAATTCTCGGCCAAATGATTCATCACAATGTTTCCACTTGCACGGCCAGCCCACCCCTATTGGACAGTTTGGTCGATGCGCTCCAATACGCTCCTGCCGAAGTTAAAGCCCGGTTCCGACTGCGCCGCGCATTGACCGGGGGCGCTCCGGTCAGTGACGACCAGCTTGTGCGTTGGAGCAGCAACTTTCGGACTCAGGCTGGTCCAACGGAAGTAATTGTTGCCTATGGATCAACCGAAGCAGAACCGGTTGGGCATATCGGTGCCGCTGAGAGGATCGAACTGGCGTCGATGGGACGCGGATATTGTACGGGGCATCCCGTTAAGTTGATCCAGACCGGCATCGTCCCGATCACGAAGGGCCCGATTGACGTTGTGTCGGAACATCTACGCGACCTCTGGCTCGCGCCAGGCCAGATTGGTGAATTGATTGTCGCCGGTGATCACGTCTGCCGCGACTACTACAAGAACAAAAATGCAACTCAGGAGAACAAACTGGTTGACGAACGGGGTACCGTATGGCATCGAATGGGTGATACCGGGTACTTTGACGAGGAAGGCCGGTTTTGGCTGGTGGGACGAGTTCACTCAACCATCATTCGTCGTGGGCGACAAGTCCATCCGCAACTCGTTGAACAGATTGCTAAATCAGCCTGTGCCGACATCGTGCAGGTCGCGGCCATAGGATGTCCACATGGGGAACTTGGCGAGGCGGTCATTGTTTTGGTGGCAGTCGAACCTTCGAGAGTCGAAATTTCGGCAGAAATCGAATCCAGCGTCAGGAATCGGTTAATGGAAATGAGCCAGCCCTGCGATCAAGTAGTCGTGACCGGAGCGAAACTTCCCGTCGATCCACGCCACAATTCCAAGATCGATTACGAGCGTGCCAAGAAGCTCTTGCCGAAACAACGATGGCCGGAGCGTCCATGAACATTTTAAACCGGGAATCCTCAGATCTTACCGCGGAGGCTCCATTTGGTGCGAGACTGAGGGCGTACCTGAATCAACGTTTTCCATTGGCCGGCTATGGGATTTTGATCATCAGTTATTACTCTTCGAACCAGTTTCTGGCGGAAGTTCTGACCGATCCTGAAGCGAAGCTCAAATACACGATTGGTTCACTGGTCGGCGCGTTCGTTCTGTTTTGCATGTTCTTTCACCTTCGCGTATTCGATGAGCATAAAGACTACGAGGATGATCTGAAGAACTACCCGGACCGGATTCTGCAACGCGAGTTGATCACGCTGGCTGATCTGCGAACACTGGGCGCGATTGCAATCGCCAGCGAGTTGATGCTGGCCGCGATCTGGATGCCGCACGGTCAACCCGCGGCATTGGTTGCCGTTTTGGTCGCCATCGGTTATTCCGTGTTGATGCTCAAGGAGTTCTTTGTCAGCAGTTGGCTGAAACGCCACTTTCTGGTTTACACGGTCAGTCACATGTTAATCATGCCGTTGTTCGCGATCGTTGTGTTCAGTTTTGCCACCGGTGAGTACTTTTGGCACGCGCCAGCCTGGTTTTGGGTTTACGCTTTTGTAGGTTTTTTCGTGACGCTTAACTGGGAAATTTCCAGAAAGATCCGCGCACCCGAACAGGAGATCGATGGAGTCCACAGCTACACAAAAATATTTGGTACCTATGGCGCCGCTTACGCCGTTCTGGCTGTGCGTGTGATTGATACGGGGATTGTCGCTTTGGTGGGGTGGCATTTGGGTGCAAGTCGTTGGTTTTACTGGGCGTTGGTGGGCCTGTTCATGCTCTGTTTGGTCGGGTTTTTTCAATACCGGCTCCAGACTTCCCCCAAAACTGCCAAAAGGATGGAAACGTACGCCGGGCTGTACATCATCGCGTTTGACCTGATACTTGCATTCGAATTGATCCGTAGCCATGGAGTTGAATTGTCGTGGAGCTGAACGTTTCAATGATATTTGCGAGCGGTACAACTGGGAAAATGCCGGACAGGTCGATTGTTGGAGGTAAGGCACTGAACCTGTTGTATTTGAGCCACCTCGGATTCAAGGTCCCTCCGTTTTTTGTAATTTCGGCGAATGCGTTTCGCGAACTGATCCGCGCGAACTCGTCCATTGCGACGGAGGTTGAAGCGTTATCAGGAATGGCGGTCGACCATCGCGCCGTTGGCATTGCAAGAATCCGGGAACTGATTGAATCGGCGGAGATTCCAGCGATGTTGCGAGAGGGGATTCAAGCGGAATACCAGCGGTTGTTTGGCGAGGACGGTCTGGTCGCGGTACGGTCATCTGCCAGCGACGAAGACGGAGCTGATCACTCGTTCGCCGGAATGCACGATAGTTTTTTGTTTATTCGCGGCTTCGAGGATGTTCTGAATCGCGTAAGGCAGGTTTGGGCGTCGTCATTCAACGAACGGGCGATTGCTTACCGGATGGAAAATGGACTGGACATTGCCAGGATTGCGGTCGGGGTGGTCGTCCAACAAATGGTCGACGCCAGGACATCCGGCGTGATTTTTACGGTCAATCCCGCGAACGAGAAAACCCACGAGACCGTGATCAGTTCGCTTTGGGGGGCCGGCGAGGGACTTGTCAGTGCCGGCCTTCCTGCCGACACGTTCATCGTCGAGAAAAAATCACTTGAGTTCAAAGCGGAGGTGTCGACGAAAACCGAAAAAATGGTGATTGCTCCCGATACTGGGAAGGGTCTGGTGACGCTTCCGGTTGAAGCTGACGCGCAGGATAGCAGCAGCTTGACAGACACCCAGGTTTCGCAAATCGCCCAAATCGCTCAGCAAATCGAAAACACCTATCGGCGTCCTCAAGACATCGAATTTTGCATCGACCATCAAAATAATGTTTACGTCGTTCAAGCCCGTCCGATTACGCGATTGAAGGAGTATGGCCCCGCCGCAGGAAACCGGTTGGTTTGGGACAACTCAAACATCATCGAGAGCTACTCGGGTGTCACAACCCCCATGACGTTCAGCTTTATCCGCCACGCGTACACCATCGTCTATCACTGTTTTGCCGAAGTCATGGGGATTTCACCTTCGAAAGTCAAACAAAGCCGCCAGGTGTTCGAAAACATGCTCGGGCTGATTCGCGGCCGCGTTTATTACAATCTGCAAAACTGGTATCGCCTGATTCGGCTATTTCCCGGATTCCAGTACAACTCGCAGTTCATGGAATCGATGATGGGAATCAAGGAACCGTTGATTCTCGATGACCCGCTTCCCGAGCCCGATTTTTTCCGAAAGTGGTTTGTTGAACTGCCGGCACTAGTCAACCTGGTTTGTCGGGGGACCTGGAACTTCATCCGCATTCGCGCCATTGTATCGCACTTTGAGGCAAACTTTCGCGAACACTACGATCGCTGGGATGCGCTCGAATTTGACCAGCTTCCGCCACACGAGATCATGCGACTTTACGCCGAAATGGAGGAGACGTTACTTTGGAACTGGAAAGCCCCGATCATCAACGACTTTTACGTCATGATTTACTACGGTCTGCTGAAGCGGTTTTCTCAACAGTGGTGCCACGATCCAACGGGCGCATTGCAGAACGATCTGATCTGCGGAGAAGGTGGCGTCGAAAGTGCGGAACCGGCCAGAATGTTGCTGCGGTTGGCGAGCATCGCGAGTCACTCGGAAAAGTTGAGGTCGGAAATTGTCGACGTCCAGCTGGAAACGCTCCCTGAGCGGATCAAATCGAATCCGGAGTTTGATGAATTCAATCAGCTGATGGCGAAGTACCTGGAACTATACGGGTTCCGTTGCATGAACGAACTGAAGCTCGAAGAATACTCGTTACGCGATCGTCCAAGTGTTGTCTACCAAGTGCTTCGCAATTACCTTGCGCTGGATAATGCTGCCGCCCTGGACGTGGATGCAATGCACGCACGGGAACAGAAGATCCGCCACGATGCCGAGGCAACTGCATTTTCTTCGCTCCGGGGATTCAGTTTGCTTCCGCGCAGATGGATCTTTCAACGCGTCCTGCGGAACGCACGTACGGGAGTCAAAAACCGCGAGAACATGCGGTTTGCCCGCACGCGGATCTACGGTTTGCTACGCGAGTTGATCCGCGCGATTGGCCATCAGATGGCCAACGAAAAAATCATTGATCAGCCGCAGGACATTTTCTACCTGACGATCGACGAATTGTGGGATTTCATCAAGGGAACGTCAGTGACGACTCGCTTGAACGAACTGAGCAAGCTTCGACGTGCTGAATTTGCCGAATTTGAGGAGCTGCCGGCACCCGGCGATCGTTTTGAAACGTTTGGTTTCGCGTACCACAAAAACTTGTTCGTCAATCGCAACATTCAACCAGTCATGCCGGAAGATGGCCAACTCCGGGGAATCGGATGCTGTCCGGGGACCGTTACCAGGCGAGTCCGCGTGTTACGGCACCCGTCCGATGATTTGTCTTTGTCCGGTGAAATTCTGGTCGCCGAGCGAACCGACCCTGGATGGGTTCCCCTGTATCCTGCAGTTTCCGGGATTTTGATCGAACGTGGCAGTATCCTGTCACATTCCGCCGTGGTGGCCCGGGAGATGGGCATCCCGACAATTGTCGGCATCGCCGGTTTGCTCCAACATGTCGCCGATGGCGAAGTCGTGACGATGGATGGTTCGTCTGGTATTGTCAAGCTTGATGAACCGTAGATGGGCCCTCCGGGAACGGCTTGAAATAGGCATTCGCTCCAGCCCAGGACGTCAGCCAATATGTGGTTCAGATGCGAAAGCCTTATTCACCATCGCCATTGTTTTGCTGCAGCCCCATATTCTGTCAACGTGTTTCCAGCGTAATCGCCATCGTGACCGGGGCGGTCTTGTCCGGGCCTTTGATCAGTTGAACTGACTCAAGTCGTTCGGTGCGTTTGGGGTAAATCGCGAGGTAACGCAGCTGCTGGTTTCTGACGGCAAACGCGAATTCCGATTTTGGAACATCCGCGCGACCGATATAGTCAGCAAAGTGCTGCCCGTTAAGGAGTTGGTGATCTTCGGTTTCTCCATCAGCGTACTTGATCCGAACGACCATGGACACCGTTTGGTCGTTGCTGAATGGAAACGCCCATCCACCGACACCTCCCAGCATGTGAATTGCCTTGAATTCTCCATTGCAGGGGAACTCCACCGACTTGGGCATTTTCCGGCTGATGCTACCGAGCGGACCAAACAGCTCGATCGCGTTGGCAATGCTCCCGCCCTCCGGGTCAATAAACTGAAACGGCACACCCTTAAACTCTTTTGGACTCCAGTCACTGAAAATCAACTTCTCGGCGTCTCCGTTTCCAGCAAACATCTGCGCCGCACTGCTGATGGTCGCGAGTTTGCGCAGCGACACGGGAACAAACTTGCCGCGTTGAGTCAAGAATTCTAGCAAGTCTGTCATGTTCTTCTTTGATATCTGTTTCTCAAAACCTTCGGGCATGATCGACTTGGTTGACCCAGCGAGTTCGTCAATATCCTCCCTCAAGATGACCTGTTTTTTGCCTTTTTCATCATACAGTTCGATCGCAGTTTTGGATTCCGATGCCAGCAGTCCATTGATCAACAATCCGTCATTTGTAGTTACGGTGTAACGTCGGTAGTTGCCTTCAACATCACGGCTGGGGTCGATGATGTGGGTCAACAGTTCCTGTTTGGGGTGAACTGCCATCCCGGTCAGGTCCGGCCCGATTTCGGCGCCCTCGCCATTGTGTTTGTGGCAGTTGGCGCACTGCTCTTTAAAAATGACTTTGCCAGCCGCAGGATTTCCGTTCAACAACGCGACCGGTAACATTTCCTCGAGAACTTTCTGCCGATCCGCATTTGGCAACGCGCCGCCGCGTTTCAGAATCGCCGTTGACCGGGCACGGATTTTCGAGTCTGGATGATTGTTTAGCGATTGCTTCTGCTCAAGCGAAAGTTCAGACAGGAGGAGCTGGCCATTTTCAATCAACTCGAGTAGCGCGTCGGTGGAGCCGGGGCGTCTCAGCAAAACCGAAATCGCAGCCGCGCGGACTTTCGGCGTCATACTTCGAATCTGGTTGGCGATTCGTTGACCCACGTGTTTTGACTCACTCAACCCAAGCGCTTCGACGACACCCGCGCCAAACGTAGTCTCTACCTGTGGATTGATTCGATTCAGCAACTCATCGACTGTCCCGTCATCACTCGAGCGAAACAAAACGAATTCGCGGGCAGCCGTCAATCGCTGGTCAACGTCGAGGTCCTCGTCATCGACCCGTTCAAGCAGATCCTCGGACACCTTGCGCGCGTATTCACCAAATTCCTTGCTTCCCCAGCCTTGAGCCAGTTTGACCAGTGAACCCCGGTTAACAGGTTCCAGTTTGTCCATCAGCAGCTTCAGGTTGTATTCAAGATTCTCACTCAACGGCTGGGGTTTGTCTTTGGGCCAGCCCTTTGCCAAGCCGGAAACCACGGCGTTCACTAACTCTGGATTTCCTTCGACCTGGGCAGCAATCAACGCTGCCAACGCTTCGTGGGTTCCACCGCGGGCGTAATGTTCTGAAACGATTTCCACGATCTTGATCGTCTGTTCATCCGCTGATTCAATCCTGGCCACTGCCCGGAGGAAGCTGGCGTCATTGGCGGACGCGGCAGCGATGAATGCGTCCGGCATCCAACGATCTTGATAATGCACCTGTTTTTTCCACATCGCCACCAATGCCTGACCCGTCTGTTCGACAGCAGGTAAATCACACAGCGCCAACAATGCAGCCAGTCGAACCTGTGCGTCGTCATCGTTAATCAGGTTCTGCGTCAAAACCGTTTGTGTTGAGTCAGTGCTCGACGGCATTGCTTGAATGGCATTTCGCCGGACACCCCGTGATGGGTGACTGAGTGCGCCCCGAAGCGCGACCAGAGCGGGCTGATTCGTCCCATTCAGTAGCCCCAGGCCATGGAGAGTCCAGATTGCATGGATCGCGCCTACATTCAGGCCAATTTCATCTGTTTTCTGATTATTGAGAAGTTTGATCAAGGACTCCGAGACATCCGGGTTACCTCGCTCAACAAGCAACCGTTGTGCGTGTTTCCGCCACAACATGGTTGGATGAGACAATGCTTGGACCAATTCTTCGGGCGAAGCGTTAGCCAAATTGTTCCATGGCAGATGTTCTTTATCGCCGTATACGACGCGATAGATTCGGCCGTGCTTTTTGTCGCGAAGATCAGACTCATAGGCATTCCCCTTGCCAGTCTTGAAGCCGCGAGGCGTCGGGTTGTGTTGGACAATGAAGTTGTACCAGTCGATGACCCATACGTTACCGTCCGGGCCGACTTCCGCCATGATGGGAGCCGTCCACTCATCATCACTGGCTATCAGGTTGAAGGGACTTGTCGATTTGAAATCGCTTCCTTCCTCGCTTAGCACGAATGTCCCAACCAGGTGACCGGTTGGTCCATTTACAAACGCCGTCCGGTTCCAATATTCTCGGGGGTATTGTCGCGCTGTGTAAATCGCATGTCCGGCGCCGGCCGTGTAACCGCCGTGCCAGTCGACTTGCCGGATCTTTTCGGTGATCGGCTCGAATCGGGACGAGTCCGCAATGGAACCCAGAACCAGCGAAGGTGTCCATCCGCGAACCTGTTCGTAGTAACGGTTGGGAATTGGCATATAGACGCTGGGGTTTCCGTTCGCGGTGGAACCAAACACGATCCCTTCCTCGCTGATTCCCAGTCCCCACGTGTTATTGTTGGTTGACCGAAGGAACTCAAGGTTGGATCCATCTGGACGAAAGCGAAAGAAGCCCTGTCGAAATCGTTGCCCGAGGGGTTGGTCCGATTGTGGCGCCGAGTCGTTATAACCTTGCATCGCCCAAATCCAGTTGTCCAGACCGTATTGAAAATTGCTGACGCCCCCGTGTGTATCTCCAATTCCCCAACCCGTAAACAAGATTCTCGTTTCGTCAGCGACATCATCGCCGTTCGTGTCTTTGAGAAATTTTGTCTGATTCCCGTCTTGAACGATGATGCCACCGTGGTGAAACGTCATCGCCGTGGGAATACTCAGGTGCTCGGCAAACACTGTGAATTTGTCAGCCTTCCCGTCTCCCGATGTGTCTTCGAGAATTCGAATGCGGTCGCGGCCCTTTCCCGGAGGTTGTAGTTCATTTGGATAGTCGTAGGTTTCTGCGATCCATAACCGGCCACGCTCGTCCCAGTTCATGCAGATCGGTTTGCCACCGATGTCAGGCTCCGAAGCAAACAGCTCAACATGGAAGCCTTCGGGAACGACAAAATGCTTGATGGACTCATCCGATTCGAGCGGTTTCTGCATTTTTGAGTTTGCGTCACCCTGTGTACCCCATTTTTCACCGGGCGTGTAATTCGGAATCTTGTTTCCGACTTCCACAAACTCAAACGGCTCGATGTCGGTTCTTTTTGCCGTCATGTTGGGAACGGGAAATGCCTGGTCCTGCAAATAATCAGGTACCGTCTCGAGATCTTTACCGGCCGCCCAGCGGATACCCCGCTCGATCAGGTTTTGAAAACCTGGATTTCGCCAGGTTCGATGATCATGCCCCCAAGCCGTATAAAAGACACGACCTTTTCCCTGGGTTCGAATCCAGGTCCAAGGCTCACGCCCGTCCCGGTCAACACGGTACGACAGCACGGTGCGGTCTTTTTCATTGTGCATGTGATGGACGTAGGTTTCATCCCAACTCTCAAACCCGCCAAATCCCCGCATCAATGGGTGATCGGTTTGTGCAATTTCCGTCCGAAAAACGCCAGTTCCATGACGTTGAAACTGTGCTCCCATCAGATCGACGATCTCTTTGGAATTGCGAAAGCAATACGTTGCACAGTGAATCGGAACAAATCCACCACCCCCTGCGACATATTCCAGCAGCGCTTTTTCCTGAGGCGGATCGATCGAATCGATATTGGCATACAAAACCAGCGCTTCGTACTTCTCAAGATTTTCGGAATTCAAATCCTGCATATTTTCCGTGTATGTCAGTTTGATGCCCGCGGCGGACATTGCAGGTTCGAGCAAAATGAACCGAGCACGGGGTTCGTGATGACCGCGGTCACCTAGAAACAGGACATTCAGGTCTTGAGCAGCCAAGTGCGCTGCCGCCGCCCAACATGCAACGGTAAAAAGCGCGCTTGAAAGCAAGCGTGAATGAAAAGTGTAAATCCGAATCATGGAAGAATCCTGAATACTTGACTCGATCGAACCGACTTCCCATCTTTATACTTGCTGGAACATTTATCGGGAAGGTAAACGGCAGTATTCCAGGCTGGGCGACCAACTGAATCCTGGATTCGCGATCGAGGGCTCGATTTTTCCCCAGCCGAAGCAAGCTCAACCGTCCCGCTCGCCAAACAGGAAGCAGACGCTCTGTCCCGGACAAGCCTGAGCGGTGCGGGATGAGGATGTTCAAGGACTGGGGGTGCCCTGATCGACGGTCCCTTGAAACAGCCCTGCCCTTACGACCAGCCATCGCAATTGCCGGCGAAGACCATCCGGTTAAGCCGCCCGGTCATTGGCCAGGTGAAGCGTGGACCAAACATTGATTCTCAGCCGGTTAACTCCGGAGGCTGTCAATTCCGGTCGTTCTGATCCCACGCAAGTACATTGTCCGATCGCCTTGCAGCTGGAACAAGGTGGTTGCATAACCCGAGGCACACAACCGGGTTAAGCAAGTAGCTCACAGCGTCTTTTCAATTGAATCTGATTTACTCGGAACGCTGATTCCGTTCCAGCTTGAGGGACCTGGTCCGCCCAATCGCGGGCCAACACGTATTCAACACCGTTGCTGTCGTACAAACGCTTTCGAACCGTGCTGACGTGTAGAAGTTCCATTGTCCGCTTGTGCATATTACTCGATGGCAATTTCTGCTAGTCCCGGAGTATCTTCGCAAAAAACCTGACTAGCCGCGCTTTATCCGCATTCACTTCCCCAGCGGCATGGATTGTGCGAACGCCAACCGGCTCGTTTGTTTGTCACGTTGTTTTAGGAGTGGGATTATGTCCAAACGGAAATTGAGAGGATTTGATTTTGAGCGATTGGAAGATCGTCGTTTGCTGGCAGCAGACTGTTGTGTCGAGGTAATTCAGTGTTGCAATATGTTACCCGCAGAAACTTGCATGGAGACAACCATGCACGCTGAAGACGGGATGCTGGAAAGCGGATTCGAAGAGCTGGATGGTGTCGATGTCGAAACCCCAAATGAGACCGAAATTGGAAGCGCAGCATTGTCTGACGACTCGGTCGAACAATCGACGGACGAGGCGGCACAAGTGCCGGTCGTCGATCCCGCTGCCTCCGATGAGCTTCTTTCGACAACGATTGAAACGGAAGTGGCCAAAGCGTCGGAGTTCGATACTCAAATCGCGGAAGACGAAGCAACGTCGGAACACGAAACCGACGTTAAGTCCCAAACGGAGGCAGGTGCATTGGCGGACGCTGACGTTGAAAGCCAGAATTTGTTTGTGTCCGAGCTTCGCGACCCGGTGACGGGAACATCCGGCTATTTCGGTGAGATCGATGAGGTTTCACCCGCAAGGACGATGGCCTTTACACCGACTGAATCAGGAACCGTCAATGTGGTTATTGCATCGTCGTTTGGTGATTCGGAGACCCGATTCGAGGTTGTCAATTCCAACGGTGAGTTGATTGCCGAAACGATGACGGAAGACCTGAACGGTTTTCAACGGCTGACGTTCGATGTTGTTGAAAACGAAACGTATGAAATGACGGTTTCGTCGGATGAATCTGGAGAAGGCTACTTCATGCTCACCGTTGACTTCAACTCGGTCGTGGAGTCCCCCCCGGTCGATCTTCATGTTGACCAAATCGGTGAATTGGCGACGCTGCTGGAACTTCAGGATGGAGCGGTATCCGTGCAGGGTGAATTGGAAACGGCAGAGGATTGTGATGCGTTTCGATTCGTCGCCTCCGCCGATGGCGAAATGGTCTTGAGTATGGAAGCCACCAGCGAAGATCACAAATCCAACGCTATCGTTTCGGTTTTCGATCCGCTGGGCGATCTCGTCGTCTCCGGTTTAACGAATGAGGAAGTCACCATTCGGTTTGACGCGGCTTCAGGCGTTGAATACCAGGTCCTGGTCGATTCACAAAACGACGTGCCCAATAGTTTTGCGATTGACGGGACATTGTTGGCCACTGAGACCGAAAAAGCCGATCCGGTGGATGATCTTGTGCCAGTCGTTGAAGCCGTTCTGGCGGACGAAAGCGAAGCGGTCACCGAGGACGAATTGGCCGGTTGCGAAGTTGACATTGAAGCCACTGAAAATGGACTCGTGGACGAGGTCTTTGCAGAACTGGGCGACGACCTCCTGGCAGAAAACGACACGGTTCAAAGTCGTTTTGGCGGACATCGTCGTGGGCATTGGCAACGCCGGACCTAAATTGGATGCCGTGAAATTCAGCTGACCGTAGAGCTGGGTTTCAATTACAACGGATGCAAGTGTACTGACCAGTGGGAGGACAAGGATGTGCTCCGCTGTCGGTCCCGCAAGGTTATGCCTGGTTTGTTTTGGATGCCACGGCGGGAAAATCATCCCGGACAATCGACAATCCGTTGGCGGACTAGTCACCGAACCTGCGATGGGTCGCAGTTTTGGCCTCAAATCGGGTTCCAATGACAACTCCGTGGGGCTGAGAAAACTGTGAGGAGCTGCATTGATGGTCTGTAAAATGGCGTTTTTACTGCTTTTTCCCTGTAAATTCGGTCCTGCGGCAGATTCTTGATTCAAGTAAAGTACGCGGCCGATTTTTGGCGACGGCGGACTTTTATTTGAGTGTATTCATCGCGGTTGTGCGAATTGAACTCTTCCAATTCAAAACCAGAAAAACTCGTCCTGGTCGTTCACGGAGTCGGAGACCCGATGCCCGGAGAGACTCTCAGCCTGTTTGCGCGATCCCTGGCAGAATCCGACCAGCCCCTGCTGGAAACGCAACAGGTGACTTGGCTGAGTGAAAAAGCCCAGGATACCGGACACGTTCAGACTTTTCCGGCTCACCAGCGCCGTATCGATGACAGCCGGCAGTCGATCGAATTGTGTGAAGTGTTTTGGGGGGACTTGTCGAGGGTGCGCCGCGGCTGGATTGGTGTGGTCCAGGGGCTGTTTCAGATTCTGTTCGGAATCCGGTATGCAGCTTACGTGGCCGCCGATCAACCGGGCCGGGCAGCTCTCTGGCTCAAGCGGCTCGGTTTGATCAGTTCGCGAATTCTGCATGGACCGGTTTTGGCGGTCACTTTTTTTCTCGCGTTATTGATGTTCGCCGTTTGCGGAACCCAGTTGCTGTGGCCATCGTCTTACAAGGCCGCGATCTGGACCCAGATTGTGCTGTCCGGATGCGCAATGGTCGCGATGGGTGCCTCCTGCATTGGCGGGAGAATTACCCACAGCCGAGTCGTCGAACGATTCTGGTTCTGGGTCCACATTACCGCGATGTTTATCGCCGGCTTGATGTTCCTGAAAGCCATCTGGATGGACAGTCACTATCCGGAGCTCTCCCATGCCTGTCCGATTCATCCCGGATTGCTGTGGTACTGTCGCGTATTGTTGGTTTTGCTGGGGTTGTTGTGGTTCATCGAAATTCAGGTCCTGATCGCGATGGCAGCGTGTTGGTTCTGTGGATTGACTCATCCCAAAGCCCACCGACCAGCGCTGCATGTCGCATTTTTGTTGCCTGCTTTTGCAGTGGGGGTCTGGGGACAAGCCCTCCCGATGATCTGGATTTCGGCCAAAGAGGGAATCGGAACGCTAACGGAGTTACCGGAATTTGCTGCAGTCTTTGATGATGCAATTCCGTTTCTGGGAGTCCAGCTCTTGATGATGGTTGTGATCATGACGGCAGCATCCGTGGTATTTGTCCGGTATTTCAGTTGGCGAAAGCAGGCAACCGTCGATCATTTTGAGGCCGGTCGACGTGCGCCGCGTTTGATTGTCAACGGATCCTTGCAAATCGTGTTGGCCATTTGCACGGGGATTGGTGTGGTAATGGTAAGTACCTTGTGTGTCCTTCAAATGTTCGGTTTGGCCTATACGGAGTTCTGGTTTGGCCGGTTAATGGTGGAAGTCAACAAATACGCGGTTGGTGTGATCGTTCCGATGAGTGGCCTGCTGGTTCTTTTGTTGCCGAGGCTGCGTCCCGGGTTTGACATGCTGCTCGATGTTTTGAACCACTTTTACTTTCGACCAACCTATGTACAGGACGCTTTGGACGATGATGACGAGTTTGATATCGCCGAAACGACGTTTGAAAACGGGGCTTTGTTTTTTTCCCGTCGGGATCGACTGCATCTGCGGCTCAAACGAGTGCTTTCACATTATCGGGATCAATACCATCATTTCCCGGAGCTGATTATCGTCAGTCACAGTCAGGGAACAATGGTCGCGATCGAATCCCTCAATAACGAAGATCTTGCCTGGCTGAACAATTGCTTCAAATCGGTGACGTTGGTAACGATGGGTTCGCCATTTCAACATTTGTATCAGCATTATTTCAAGCATTGTTATCCCGCACTCGATCAGCCGTTTTGGTCATCGTTGCGTCGCCGGATCGATTGCTGGGTTAACATCTGCCGAATCGATGATTTCGTCGGACATCGATTGGAATTTCCAGAAATCAGAACGCTGTCAAACACGGCGACTGACATGGAGGCGGAGGGTGCATTTTACTCGCCGACGTTTTATTCAAACCATGCAGTCGGACCTCGGGGACATACATGTTATTGGTCGGACCGCGAGGTGCTGGAGATCTTGCGACGACATTTGTTCCGACAGGAACACCAGGAGATTCGTCATTCGGCCTAGGTTGTTATCACAACCGGTCGCATCTGCCAGCAAATGTCCGTTTCCATGAAACTCCCCGGGACGAACAACCATGGCTCAGGACGGGAAGTGACCGCTAAGTGATCATTTGACTGGGCGTGAACAAGCCCACTTTGATGTCGTTCGCAGTGTAAATGACTTTGCCGTCCACCGTGACCGTCCCATCGGCGATCGCCATTATCAGTTTGCGTTCGATCAATCGCTTAATGTCAATCTTGTAGGTGACCAATTTTGCGGTCGGCATGATCTGGCCAGTAAACTTTACTTGTCCACATCCCAGAGCCCGCCCCTTGCCGGGATTGCCCTTCCAGCCGAGAAAAAATCCAACCAACTGCCACAAAGCGTCGAGCCCAAGACAGCCAGGCATTACCGGGTCTCCCGGAAAATGACAGGCAAAAAACCAGAGGTCAGGCGAAATGTCAAGCTCGGCCCTGATCTCTCCCTTGTCGGCAACGCCTCCCTTGGCCGAAATATGAGTTATCCGATCCAGCATCAACATCTCGTTGATGGGAAGCTGGGCGTTGCCGGGGCCAAACAGATTTCCATTGCCACAGTCAACCAACTCGTTTTTGTCGTAACTGCTTTTTGGCTCAAACATTAAGGATCTTGATCGTTGGGTTCAACTTTGATTACGAGTCAACAACCACCAACATTACAACTATGGGAAAGAAAACAAGGGTGCCTGCGACGAGTCGACTTCCGGGCGGCGGTTGGTCGCAAACGCCAGATGTGCTCATGCCGTGTCAAGTGAGGGGCAATGAATGGTAGTATAAAACAGCTCATTCTGGTTTTTTAAACCTCACCAGATGTTGGCCAGGAGAATACCGGATTGCGCGACAGAATTCCCGCTTTCACGTAATTGTCTTTTGGGTTTCAAACCAATTGTAAAGTGTCATCAGTGATTCACGAATGTTTCCATGGTTATTATCGAATATGGCTGCCAGCAGATTTTTCTGAATTACCAGATCTGGAGCAAGCTCGCAGGTAAGTCGCTGCAAGGTTTCGAGCGTTGGCAGCATCTGTAGAAGTACCGGAATGCCGCCAATTGGCTGATGGGTTGTAATCAACAATCCTGTCCGTTGGTCGCGCACGTGTTTCACCAGCAGTCGGCGGTGTAACCAGGGCAGTTTTTCGAAACCATCGATCACGAGCAATGGGATTCTTGTAGGGGACCGGGTGGGTGTCAATGTTTCACTGGATTCAAATTGTCTTGGGCCGCGGACAGTGAAACGACGAATTGGATGGAAATTGTCGCGCAGAATGGGTTCCAGGGCATACGTTAATGTCGTTTTTCCTGATCCGTGTTGCCCGACGATCTGACACACGAAACCGCAATCGTGAAACGCATCAACAATCGATTCCAGACGATTCCCGTTGTTGAAAAGGAAGGGCAACGCTCCAGGCCGTGTAAACCGGGTTGCAAACGGATTGTGCTGGACAGTGATTGGCATGAATATCCTTCCGCCTGACTCAGAAGGCACCGGAACCAGACGCTTTATCGGTTGAGTCGAATTCTTGATCTTCCGGATCCGGGTCAGAATCGATTAGATCCTGGTACGCTTCGTTGAATGCGGCCTGGCTGAATGGTCGAACATTCCCAAGCTGGAAATATTCGTCCTGGGTGAACTGTCTGCCATCGGGCAAGAACAGTCGAACACGGACACACCACCGAATTTTGAGGATCTGCCCCTCGTAGGAAAGCGGACTGGCAGGCAGTACGGTGCCAATCCGTTGTGGCTGTTTGAACGTGTCGCCGGTCAACGCCTGTTTTTGTCGTCGCTCAAAAAAATGAACGCCGATATCTGTATCGCCTTTTCCTTCGGTCAACCAGATCACCGATGTCTCGATCGCGTGGATGACGTGCTCGGGTTCAAGTCCTACGACAAACTCGCATTTCAGGAAATCACCTGGTTGAAATTCATTGACATCACCTTCGAACCCGATCCGGATCGACGGGTCGATCAATGTGTCTTCGGTCGAGTTTCGAGTTGGGCGGGAGGGTACAGTGAAACCGTAAAATTCCGACTTAGCCTGGGCCAGCTCTTCGCCTGTCCGGTTACCACGATTTTCCATTGGACTCGATTGTTGGGTGACTTGAATGAGTGCATTGCGCCGTCGGGAATCGCCAATTCAAACTCTGTCGTAAACGGCTCTCCTGGACGGACCGAAATCCCGCGTTGCCGAAACAGCCGCTGGTTAAAAACATCTGAAATCTCGGTTCGAATGTCTGTACCTTGATTGAACGTTGCTTCTTCCTGACAAATCAGCGCCACGTCCAACAATTTTAACCTGACTCGACCAGCTTGCGAGAGGGAAACCCGATATGTCTGTCCCGGCTTCAGCGGATAACCGGAAACTTCAATCGAGGTTTGTCCGATTCCGGTCAGTTTCAGCAGCTGTCGAAAGAACTGAAAAATTGACCATGCCGCCGCCAGGCAGATTGGAATCAACCAGGCCACCGCGAGCCACGGACGGTTTGAAAATGTATCAAGCTGATTTTTCGCCAGGTGTCGAGCGACCTGCGTCGACCATTCGGTCGTGCCAAATCCGAAAGCGGTTGCCACAATAATGACCAATACGGTAGCGATCGCGACCAGGACGACGCTGAAAACTGCGGACAAAGCGAGGCCCCAGATGTTGCGAGGCGAAGGAATCAGGCGATACGGCTGGGTCTGTCCCACGTGCGGATAGAACTGGTCGCGCGGGACGGTGGGGAGGTCTTCTCGTTGACGCCGGACTTCGCTCAGTAGTTCCAGTTCACTGGCGCGGGTCGCGATCGCACCCCGTCGTTCGGCAGAAACGCCGACATGCCATAACAAG